>JAJDCQ010000210.1 GCA_029260755.1 Planctomycetota bacterium
TTCACTCGCGGCGTCTCGCCGGACATCGCCGCGCAGGCCTTCGTTCCGCGGCCTCGCGAACGCCAAACGGGTTCCCTCGGCCGCGCGCCTCGGCCTGCACGACGCTGTCTCGACGAGCCGCTCGCGTCATTCTGCAACAGCCTCCTAGTGCGCGTGCCCGTGAGCCGGGATCGCGGTCGAGACGGACGCGAGCCGGATGGCGTAGGCGCCGCTCGTCACGACCCGCTCGCCCGCCTCGAGGCCGCTCGTCACCTCGACCCAGCCGCCGTCGCGGACCCCGAGGACGACGTCGCGCTTCTCGAACGTCTCGCCGGCGAGCATGACGAACACGACCGGACGCGCGTCCTCCTCGACGAGGGCGGACGCGGGGATCGCGAGGGCGCTCTTCGCGTGGGTCGTCTCGACATGAACGGGGAGCGAAAGGCCGGGTCGCAACGCGCCATCGGCGTTCGGCACCTCGTAGACGAAGCCGGCCGTCCGCGTGGCCGGGTCGACGGCGAGGCCCGGCGCGACGAGCCGCCCCCCGCCCTCGCCGGTGATCGGCCGGAGCCGGGCCTCGCCGGGGACCGCCGCGAGGACCGACGGCGCCTCGCCGATGCGCGCGAGGTCCGTCTCGGGGACGCGGGCGACGATCTGGACCTCGGATGCGTCGACGATCTCGATGACGGCCGTCTCCGGCCGGACGAGCTCGCCGACGGACGCGCCGCGGGCGACGACGACGCCGGCGATCGGCGCGCGGAGCGACACCGACGGGAGCCCGCCGTCGAAGCTCTCCCCGTCGGGCACCTCCGGGAGCCGCTCGGCCGACCGCGCGTAGGAGGCCGCGGTGGCGAGGGCCGCCTCGAGGTCGACGCGGGCCGCCTCCTTCGCGAGCTCCGCCTCGACGAGCTCGCGCGCCGCGCGCGCCTTCCGCTCGACGAGGCCCCGGGTGATCGCCTCGCGCCGGCTCGCGGCCTCGTGGGCCGCCCGGGCGCGGGCGACGTCGGCGTCGGCCTCGGCCTTGCGGGCGAGGAGCTCGGTCCGGGCGAGGGCGAGCTGGAGGCGCGCCGCGGCGATCTGCTGGCGGTTCGACTCGAACGCGAGGAGGTCCGCCCCCGCGAGCGGCGGCACGACCTGCGCGATGACCTGCCCGGCCTCGACCCGCTCGCCGATCGACGGGAGGGCGGCGTCGTCGGCCGGCCGCGCGAGGTGACCCGCCACCGGCGAACTGACGACCGCCCGCCCCGCGGCGCGCACCTCGACCCGGCCGGAGACGACGATCCGCTCGACCATCGGCCGGCGCGCGACGGTCGCCACCGCCGTCGGGATCTTCCACTGCTGCTCCTTGAGGAAGGCGACCCCGTCGGGCTCGGCGGGCAGGGCCGCCGCGTCGGCCTCGTCGGCGGAGGCGTAGACGGTGAAGGCGCCCAGCTCGACGTCGGACTTGCCCCCATCGGCGAGCGGGACGCGGAGGCGGACGTTCCAGGGCCCGGCGCGGGTGAAGGTGAGCTCGGGCGTGTAGATCCCGGCGCGCGCCGGCGCGGGCTCGACGTGCTCGAGCGGCGTGCTCCCGGCGTCGAGGACGAACGTGACCGGCCCGGCGCGCCGCGGCTGGAGCGTCTGCAGATCCGTGACGTGGGTGACGAAGCGGACCGGCCGCCCGACGACGATCAGCTCGTGCTCGAGGAAGACCTCGAACCGCTCGCTCCAGACGGTGACCGCGACCGAGCGCCCGGCGGGGCCGTGCGCATGCGCGCCGTCCTCGGCGTGGGCATCGTCCGCCGCGTGGCTGCCGCCGGGGCCGTGCGGGTGGCCGTGGCCGCCGCCGGCGTCCCGGAAGTCGCAGCCCGCGGCGAGCGTGGAGATGGCGCCGAGCGCGACGAGGACGATCGAGAGACCGCGCGTCCGGGATACGGCGGGCGATGCGAGTCGGTGATGCACCGGAGAGCTCCTCCACACGAGACCGAGGTCCACGCCGAGCGGACGGCGCGGACGGAGAGCGACCCGCGGACCGAGGTCCGCGAACGCTCGCCGAGACGATCAGGCGTGGGGAGGAGCGCGGGAGCGGCTCGGCGCCGCGCCGAGCCAGGAGAGGGAGGGTTGCGACGACGATGTCGTCGCGCGGACCGGCCGGGGGAACGACCGGGTCGGCCGCGACGCCGCGAGGTCGGGGACCGCGACGATCTCGACGCGAGCGCGCGCCTCGGCCGGCGTCGAGCGCGCGCCGGAGACGAGCGCGGGGGCGAGGTCGTGATCGCGCGGGGAGTGTGACGGCTCCGGATTCGAGGGAGCATCCGGCCGGGAAACGCCGTGCCCCGCGGCGTGCCCGTGCCCGTGCCCGTGCCCGTGCCCGTGCCCGGCGTGCCCGGCGTGCCCGGCGTGCCCGTGCGGGCTCGAGGCGGCGGCGATGGCGGCGGAGCCGAGATGGTGGTGATCGGCCGTGGCGACGTGGGCCAGGGGCGCCACGGAGCCCAGGAGCAGGGCCGCCGCGAGGGCGATCACAATGACGGACCGGGTACCACTCATCGCGCGGGAAGCTAACAGGAGTCCGAGACGCGGTCAACGACGGGGTCGCCAGGCGGCGGGTCCCCCTCCCCGACCGCCCACGGCTGGAGCGCGCGGAGCTCGTCGATGCGCACCTCGCCCTCGTCGATCAGCCCCGTCCGGGCGTCGTGGATTCGCCAGCGCTGGGCCTGCCGGTGGATCGGCTGCGACTCGATCAGGATGCAGCGAAGCTCCCCCTCGTCGAAGTCGCACTGGGCCTGCACCGCGGCGAGGAGCTGCTCGTCGTGGAGGTGCCCCTCGCCGAAGTTCCAGCCGAGCACGACGCCCGCGACCAGCTCGCCGTCGAGGTACTCGTAGTCCTCGACCCGGTCGACCGCCTTCGGCAACAAGAGCTGGATGGCGCGTCCCTGGAGATGCATCGCGCGGAACGCGACCACCTTGCCGACGAGGCCGACGGCCGTGCCGCGATCGTAGAAGCGCGCGAGCTGGTCGATCGGCCAGGCCGAGCTCTTCACGAGGCGCTCGTCCAGCCTGCGGTGAGCCTCCCCGCGGAAGAGCCAGATGCTGTACGCCCAGTTGCCGGCGTAGTAGCGCATCGCGAGCAGGAACGAGACGAGGCGCGGCGCGACGTTCCCGACCGCGGGCACGGCGATCACGCCGACGACGAGGGCGGCCGCGAGGAGCGGGTCGATCGCCGAGAGGTCGACCCCCGCGTTCGCCCCGAAGAGGAAGAAGGCGCCGTAGACGACCATGACGTTCCACTCGATCGGGACGCCCATCGGGACGTTGCTCGTGATGAAGCCGTGGAGCGCGACCATGAGGACGAGGCCGACGACCGTCGCCGTTCCGCCGCCGCTCGCGAGGAGGATGATCGGCACGCCGAGCTCGAGGCTCGTGCCGGCGTGCGCCATCGCGACGGCGAGGGTCGAGGGGCGCACGTCGTCGGGGTAGGCCCGATACATCCGTCGCCGGATCCGGCCGAAGCGCAGGATCGGGCTGTTGCTCGTCATGATCGCGACGACGGCCGGGAAGTGGTGGTTGAGCTTCGAGACGCCGGCCCAGAACCAGAGCGCCGCCTGGACGATCTGGCTGCCAGCGAGCCATCCCGGGAAGAGGAAGCAGAGGGCCGTCATCCCGTAGTGCTCGGCGCGCGCGGCGAGGAACAGCGTCTTGTCGCACAGGCCGAGCGCCGGCAGCAGGATCACGGTCGGCAGGAGCAGCGCCGGCGTGATCTCGGGGGCGACCAGGACGCGGACGAGGAAGACGGCGTGGGCGAGGTAGAGGGCGACGTCGAGCCAGGTGCGGCGGTGGCCACCAACGATCGGTAGACCCGGGACGAGCGGGAGCTTCGTCGTGCCCGGCCGCAGGAAGTAGAGGAAGCCGCCGACCGGCGGCGCGTAGCGGCCGGTGAGCGGTCCGCTCCCGCAGCCCAGGCCGAGCCCCTCGAAGAGCATGCTCCAGAGGATCGCCTTCTGGAACGCGACCGGCTCGGCCCACCACGACGCGACCGAGCGCGGATCGCCGAGGCCCGGCGTGAAGGAGCAGAAGAACGCCCACGCGCCGACGTAGAGCGCCACCTTGAGCGCGTAGACGAGGTAGATCGCGAGCGGCGTCCCGTAGCCCTGGACGCACCAGGCCTGGCAGGCGAGGCGCACCTTCTCGGCGTGAGGCAGCCGCTCCCATTCGAGGGGATCGTAGGGGGTCGGCTCGGGGCTGATGAGGTTCATCGGGGCGAGAGGATAACGCGGACGCGACCGGAGACGCGACGCTTCGCGGGGACGTTCGAGGGCGCGGCGTCGCGAGCGAGACCTCGCGGAGCTCGAAGGCTGCCCCATCCACGGCTCGCCTCCGAGGCGGTATCATGGCGGCAGCCGGGAGGGCTGCCATGTGCTACTTCAAGCGGATCCTGGTCGTCGACCTGACGACGGGCGAGCATCACTTCGAGGACATCGACGACGAGGTCGTCCGGAAGTTCGTCGGAGGCTACGGCCTCGGCGCGTGGTACACCTTCACCCGCCAGAAGGGGACGCGGATCGACCCCCTCGGCCCCGAGAACATCCTCTCGTTCTGCCCGGGGCTCCTGAACCGGACGGGCACGTCGTACGGCGGGCGGTTCATGGTCACCGCCAAGAGCCCGCTCTCGGGCGGGTGGGGCGATGCGAACTGCGGCGGGCGCTTCGGTCCGGCCCTGCGCTCCTGCGGCCTCGACCTCCTCGCGATCCACGGGGCGGCCGAGGAGCCCTCGGTGATCGTGATCGACGGTGACGAGGTGGAGATCCGTCCCGCGGGCGAGCTCTGGGGGCTCGACGCGCCCGAGACCGAGCGAGCGCTCGAGGCCGAGCTCGGCAACGGCGTCCACGTCTGCGCGATCGGAACGGCCGGCGAGCGGCTGGTCCGGTTCGCCGGGATCGTGAACCACGGCGGACGCATCGCGGCGCGCTCGGGGCTCGGCGCGGTGATGGGCAGCAAGAAGCTGAAGGCGGTCGTCGCCCGCGGCAAGAAGAAGACGCCGCCGTCGGACAAGAAGGTGCTGACCGCGCTCACCAAGGCCTACAACCACTACACCAAGGCCGACACCCGCTACGACAAGGTCAACGAGTGGCTGGTCAGGAAGCTCTCGAAGCTCTCGCCGCTCCTGCGGGTCGCGCCTTTCCAGGTGAAGGGCGAGGGCATCCAGTTCAAGCACATCCTCAAGCAGTTCGGCACCTGCGGCCTCACCCCGATGTCGGCCGAGGTCGGCGACTCGCCGGTCAAGAACTGGGCGGGCTCGGGCAGTCACGACTTCCCCCTCAAGACGCATGCCCTCCACCTCGACGGCCCGCTCGTCAAGGAGCGCGAGGCCAAGCCCTACTTCTGCTCGCAGTGCCCGCTCGGGTGCGGCGGCATCAACAAGTGCGCCGAGGGCGAGCACGCGGGGCACAAGCCCGAGTACGAGACGATCTGCGCCCTCGGGACCAACTGCCTCGTCCACGACATCGATCTCATCTTCAAGCTCAACGACCGCCTCAACCACGCGGGCGTCGACAGCATCACCATGGGCGCGATCGCGGCGATGGCGTTCGAGGCGTGGGAGAAGGGCCTGATCGGTCCGGACCAGACCGACGGCGTCGCCCTCGAGTGGGGCAGCACGACGGCGCTCGAGTGGCTCGTCGAGAAGACGATCGCGCGGGAGGGGATCGGCGACATCCTCGCGAACGGCATCAAGGAGGCGTCCGAGACGCTCGGGTGCGAGGAGTGCGCCATGCACGCGGGCGGCGAGGCGCTGCCGATGCACGACACGCGCTACGACCCGACCTTCGCCCTCGCCTACAGCTCCGAGCCGACGCCCGGTCGCCACACGATCGTGTCCCAGACCTACGTCGAGCTCATGGGCCTCGAGCGGAAGATCGAGGGCGTCCGCGCCGCCTCGCTCCCGCTCTACCGCAAGAAGTCGAAGTACGACCCGACCGGTCAGGGGACGGTCATGGCGCTCGCGACGCGCTACGTCCAGGTCGCGAACTGTCTCGGTCTGTGCGAGTTCGGTTTCCTCACCGGCGACGCGCCCGTCCTCGAGTGGACCAACGCGGCGACCGGCTGGGAGTGGACGATGGAGGACCTCCTCCGGACCGGCGAGTGCATCGAGACGATCCGCCACGCCTACAACGTCCGCGAGGGGATCAGGCCCGCCGACTTCCGTCTCCCCGACCGCGTCCTCGGCCGCCCGCCCTTGAAGACCGGCCCCCTCAAGGGCATCGAGGTCGACGTCGAGACGATGCAGCAGGACTTCTTCAACCACCTCGGCTGGGACCTCGAGACCGGTCGCCCCCGCAAGGACCGCCTCGAGGCGATCGGGCTGGGCTTCGTGAACGAGGCGCTCGACGACGCCGCGGCCACGGTCTAGAGGTGCTCGTCTCGCTCCAGGCGATGGGAATGACGCGCGGCGGCCGGATGGTCTACTGCTTCGACGAGCTGTCGATCGCGCCGGGAGGGACCGTCCGCAGCGTCGCCGAGGCCGCCGGCGACGACGTGGTCGCCCTGGTCGAGGCGAACGCGACGCTGCTCCTCAACGGCGAGACGGCCCGCGCCGACTCCCCGGTGAACGAGGGCGACCTCCTGTCGATCGTCCTCGCCGTCGGCGGGGGCTAGTCAGCCAGTGTCTCTCTCATGAACGACATCTACGAGCGGGTCGGCGGCGCGGGCGGGGTGCGGCGGCTCGTCGACCGCTTCTACGACGAGATGGACGCCGCGCCGGAAGCCCGTCCGATCCGGGACCTCCATCCGGCCGACCTCACCTCGAGCCGGGAGAAGCTCTTCGAGTTCCTGTCGGGCTGGATGGGCGGTCCGCAGCTCTACGTCGAGAAGTACGGCCACCCGAGGCTCCGGGCACGCCACCTGCCGTTCCCGATCGCCGACGCCGAGGCGGAGCAGTGGATGGCCTGCATGAGCGTGGCCATCCACGAGGTCGTCGCCGACGAGGAGGCGCGCCGCTTCCTCCTTCCGAGCTTCGCCAAGGTCGCAGCCCACATGCGGAACGCCGACGACGCCTAGGAGGCTGTTGCAGAATGACGCGAGCGGCTCGTCGAGACAGCGTCGTGCAGGCCGAGGCGCGCGGCCGAGGGAACCCGTCTGGCGTTCGCGAGGCCGCGGAACGAAGGCCTGCGCGGCGATGTCCGGCGAGACGCCG
>JAJDCQ010000022.1 GCA_029260755.1 Planctomycetota bacterium
CTCCGCGGGACGGCAGGCACAGGACGGTACGACTCTCGCCCGACGGTCCGCACGTGGATCGGCCCTCCCGCTCCATGAGCGAACCGATGGACGACCGGAGTGAGCGAACCGCGTGACCCCGAGGGAGGCTGCGCACGGAGGGCCGGCCGGCCGTTGGGTGGGACGAAGAAGCCCGCTACCTCGACCCGCAGCTCGGCCCAGCGTCTAGTGTGAGTCGAAGGGGTCAGGTCCAGGAATCACACTAGCGATCCGTCCAAACCACTCCGGTGACCTGGCCCCACTGGTGTGAATCCTGGACCTGACCCCAGGAATCACACCACAGGAATCACACCAGCACCCGCCGCGTCGCTCGAAGAGTTCGACGGCCTGCCTTTCCATCGAGCCGGGCAGTCTCGATGCGCGGTCGCCGTGTCTCGTTTGAGCTAAGGTTTTTAGTGGATCGTCTTTCCTCGGCGGGATGGGTCATCGGGCATCGCGGGAGATGGCGAGGCGGTCGGCTGCGTGGCCACCGCGGTCAGCGAGTGATCGCACGCTCGCCGCCATCGCGGCCCGGACTCGGGTGGTCACTCCTCGCCGGCGAGGAAGCGGTAGAGCGCCTCCTCGGGCTCGGACGGCATCCCGAAGCGCGGCTCCCGATCGAGGGCCGGCAGCGCCACGCGACCGGCGGCGACCGGCTCGCCGTCCGGGAGGCGGACGACCCGGACGACGGCGTGCTCGGCGCCGAGCTCGACGACGGCGAGGAGCCGCGCGCTCTCGACGTGCGGCCGCCCCCAGGGCTCGTAGGACTCCGGCGCGCCGAGCCACCGATCGGGCGTCGTCAGGACGTGCTGCTTGTAGTGCTGAAACAGGCCGTACGGACGTTCCGCGAGGTTGGGCGGCGTGCTCCAGGTCTCCAGGCGGCCGCCGCGACCGCGGGCGAGGAGACGCGCTCGATCCTCGTCGCCTGACGCGACGAGGTAGCAGGCGAGCGGCCCCGCGTCTTGGAGCTTCTCGAGCGGGAGCGGCTCGGCCGGGCCCTCGCCGCCCGGGGCGGCCGCGGCGGCCGCGGCGGCCGTCGAGCCGACGGCGGCGACCGCGCCGAGCCGCTCGAACTGCCGCACGTCGTGGGCGCTGGTCATCGCGGCGAAGGGAACCGCCGCCAGGAGGTAGAGCGCGCCGGCGAGGAGGGGCGCGCCGAGGATCATGCAGCGGGTGCGGCCGGTCGCGGTGCCCGGCTGCCGGGTGAGCGCGTTCGGCGGCCCCCAGGGCAGCTTCGAGACGAGCCGCTCGGCGCGCTCCACGTTCGCGAGCTCGCGCAGGTCGGCGTCGGGTCGGAGCTCGGCGAGGACGTCGAGGAGCGCGTGCTTGTTCGCGACGTTGCCGAGGACCGTCTCGCTCCAGAGCCTCGGTCGGCGCGGATCGTGGTCGATGAAGAGGTGTCCTTCGCGGACGGCGAAGCCTGCGAGCTCGGCGAGCGGCAGGGCGCGCCAGCGGCCGAGGGCGTTGCGAACCTCGAGGGTCTCCTCGGTGAGGCGGACCCAGCCGAGGTCGGCCGTGCCGCCATCACGCATGTCCCGGCAGATGCGCCGCCCCATCGCGGGCGTGGAGAGCTCGTCGACGAGCGCGAACGCCGCGCGGACGTCGTCGCGCATGTCGCCGAGGACGTGGGTGGTGGAGAGGGCGAGCGTCCTGCCCTTGCGGGTCTCGAGGCGGAGAAAGCCGCCGTCGAGGGTCTTCACGCCATGAACGCGTAGCTCGCTGTTCTGCGTCAGGATCCGCGCGAGCGCCCCGAACGGCCCGGCGAACCGCTCCTCGCCGACCTCGGCGCGAAGCCCCTTCTCGTGCACGCGGAGCCGCCAGCCCTTCGTCTCGACGCGCATCAGCTCGTCGCCGAGCGTCTCCCGAACCCTGGTCTTGCCCATCGTGCTCCCCCGTTCGCCTGCCGTTCCCGCACTCCCATTGCGCGAATCCTCCGGCCCGTTTACCCCTCGACCACCGCGACCGGGATCCGCGCCGGGCGGGCGACCCTTCAGCAAGGACTTACGTCGTTCCCGAAAATCCCGATTGACCGCTCTCGCGCGGGGGCCTCCAATGGACGCCCCATGGGCGCCCCCTACCGTGAGCACGACCCCGTCCCCGCTCTCGCGTCGTTCGTCGAGTGCTTCTGGACCTCCGCATCCGCGCCCGGCTCGAGTCACCTCGTCGCCCCCGACGGGTGCGCCGACCTCGTCTTCGAGGAGACCGGCGCCGGCGTCCGCGGCGAGGTCGTCGGGACGATGACCCGCGCGCTCCTCGTCGCCGACGCCGTGCCCACGCGCTACCTCGGCGTTCGCTTCCGGCCGGGCGGGCTGGCCGCCCTCGTCGCGGCGCCGCTCGCCGGTTTCGCGGACGACGCGGTGCCGATCGAGGATCTCGTCGACGACGGGGAGGCGCTGACGGCCGCCTTCGCCCAGGGGCGGCCTCGCGACGCCGTCGCCCGGGTGCAGCGCGCGCTCGCCGCGCGTCTGACGCCCGCTCGTCCCGACCCGATGATCGCCGCGGCCGTCGAGGCGATCCGCGGCAGCGACGGCCGGCTCACGATCGCCGCTCTCTGCGAGGAGCTCGGCGTGACTCGTCAGCACCTCGCCCGGCGCTTCGCCCGAGACGTCGGGACGAGCCCGAAGGTCTTCGCGCGGGTGACGCGGCTGCGCGCCGTGCTCGACGAGGTGTGGGCGGGGCGGCGCGACTGGTGTGCCCTCGCCCACGATGCGGGCTACTGCGACCAGTCGCATCTCGTCGGGGAGTGGAAGGCGGTCATGGGCGTGACGCCGACCGCCTACCTCGCCGCGCGCTCCGCCTGACGGCCCGGTTCCATTCTTCCAAGACCGGGCGCTCCCGGCGCGGTAGAACGCTCCTCTCGCAACCACGAAAGGAGCGATCGATGACCACCACGACCGACGTTCTCACCCGGAAGACGACGACGATGAAGATGAAGATCCTGAGCCCGAACCTCCTCGTCGAGGAGATCGAGCCCTGCCTCCCGTTCTGGACCGAGCGCCTCGGCTTCGAGCGCCACGTCGAGGTGAACGAGGGCGACCGCCTTGGCTTCGTCCTGCTCCTCCGCGACGGCGTCCAGGTGATGTATCAGTCGCGCGCCAGCCTCGTGAAGGACCTCCCCGAGCTGGCCAAGGGCGCCTACACGCCGACGAACGTCCTCTACCTGAACGTCGAGGGGATCGACGAGGTCGAGCGCGCCCTCGAGGGCCTCGAGCTCGAGGTGCCCCGGCGGACGACGTTTTACGGCGCGACCGAGCTCGGCGTCCGCGAGCCGGGCGGCACGCTCGTCATCTTCGCCGAGCAGGGCGAGACGCCCGGCTGAGCCTCGTGCCTCGACCCGCCCGGGATGCGACACTGGCGTCATGGCGACGCTCCTCATCCCGGGCCGGCACCACCTCCTGACCCGGTTCCAGCTCGACGACCTCACCGGCGTCATCGGCGCCGCGCCCGAGTCGCTCGACCCGCTCGGCGGGCGCCCGGCGACGAGCGCGGAGCCGATCGACACCCTCGTCTGGGCGATCACCTCGGCGAACCTGGTCGCTCCTAGTAGCCCCCGACCTAGCCCGCATTATTCACGAGCCTCGGCTGCGGTCGGCTGCGAGCCCACTGGGCTGCGTCCTCGGGCCGAAATCGGCGCTCGCAGGCCAAAACAGGCCAGCTCGGCCGATTTCGGCCCTGCGTCCTTGCCCAGCGGCCT
>JAJDCQ010000211.1 GCA_029260755.1 Planctomycetota bacterium
GCAATGGCTCGGCGACGCCCGAATCAATCCGTGCGATCCGCGAAATCCGCGGTTCGGTCTGTCGGCGTTGAATCGGTGGGAACCGCGGATTACGCGGATTGCGCGGACTTCGAGTTGCCGGGTACGGGTTCATTGCCGTTGCGCGGGCCGTTCCAGGAACACCGGTATCCGATCCCTCACCCCGGACGACTCACCCCCGGAACATGATCACCGTGACCCGGACCGGTCCCGAGACCGCCGACCCGGGGACCGCCGGCGCACGGGCGCCGACGGCCGGGCGTCGCCCCGTTCGCGGGGGAGGCCCGCTCCTCGTCGATCGGGTGCTCGCCGCGGCGGCGGGCGACCGGGACGCGTTCGCCGAGCTCGTCCGGGAGGCGAGCGGCACCGTCTTCGCCCTCGCGATGGCGCGGACCCGCGACCGGGCGGCGGCCGAGGACGTCACCCAGGAGGTCTTTCTCCGGGCCTGGGAGCGGCTCGGAGAGCTGCGTGATCCGGAGGTCGTCGTGAGCTGGCTCTGCGGAATCACCGTCCGGGTCGCCGGCGATGCCAACCGGCGGCGGGCGCGCTCCCCCGGATCGCTCGACCGCCTCGCCGAGCAGGGCGTCGAGCCCGCGGCGCGGACCGAGAGTCACCCCGAGCCGGACGAGGCCGACGTGCGTGACGCCCTGCCCCGCTGCATCGACGCGCTCCCCGAGATCCACCGAGAGGTGATCGTCCTGAAGTACACCGAGCGGCTCAGCTACCAGCGCATGGCCGACGCTCTCGAGATCTCGGTGCCGGCCGTCAACAAGCGCCTCCAGAAGGCTCGGCGCCTCCTCCGGGAGTGCCTCGAGCGATGCGGGGCGTCGCCGGTCGACTCGCCATCGAGGGAGGACGACGCGTGAGCGCCTCCGAGACCTGCCTCTTCGTGCTCGAGCACCTCGACGCCTGGATCGACGACGAGCTCGCGCCGGCGCCGGCCGCGCGCCTCGAGGGACACCTCGCTAGCTGCACCGCCTGCCGGGCCGAGGCGCAGGCGCTCCGCTCGCTCGACGCGCGCCTCGATCGCGTTCACGCGGACCTCGCGCCGGCGCCCGAGATCATCGCCGCCCGCGTGCTCGATGCCCTTCCCCCCGCCCCGACCGCGGGCGACGCGCCCGTCGAGCTCGCCCGCCCGGCGCGGGCTCCCACCCGGTCCGAGGAGCGTCGGAGCCGGCCGAGCGGGCTGGGCGGCTGGTTCTTCGCCGCGGCCATGGCGACCGCCGCCGCGGCGGCCCTCCTCGCCGCGAGCATGGCGAGCGACCCGGGCGGCTGGAGCCGCCCCTCTCCGGGTCTCGAGGCCGGCGGGCATCTCCCCGGACCGTCGGGTCCCGCCCCCGCGATCGCGCGCGGCCCGCGACCTCTCGGCCCGACCGGCGGCGGCGCCGCCGGGGACGCCGCGAGCGCCGCGCCGCACGCCGAGCCCACGCGGGCGCAGGTCCCCGAGCCGCTGCGGGCGCCGGTCGCCGGACCGAGGCTCGCCGGCTCCCCCTCCGCGCTCCCGCGCCCGGCGTCGTCGACGGGCGCGGCCGGTCCCGCCCGTCCGTCCGCGGCAGGCGCGCTCGCCCTCGCCCTCTTCGCCGGCGAGGTGCTGGCCGCCCGAGGCGACGTGTCGGTCGAGGCGCCGCGCAGCGCCTCTGCCCAGGGGTGCGATTCGGGCGATCGTCTGCCGACCGGCTGCCGGTTCACGACGGGTGAGAGCGCGCTCGCCTCGGTCGCCCTCACCGCGGGCGCCCGCATTCGCTGCAACGAGCAGACGCGCCTCGTCGTCGCCTCGTCCGACTCGGTCGAGCTGCTCTCGGGCGAGCTCGAGGCGACGGCGCCGCCCGCGACGACCCTGACGATCGCGACGGCCGAGGACCGCATCGTCCTCGCCCCGGGCGCCTCGGCGCGGGTCCGCCTTCGGGCGAGCGGCACCCTCTGGACCGTGACCGACGGCGCGGCGGACCTCGCCTGCCGCACGGCCGGCGACTCGGTCCTCGAGCGCCGCCTCGAGCCGGGCTGGGAGGCGCGACGTCTCCCGCCGATGAAGATGGTCAAGGGGCCGCCCCTGACGATCCGCGAGACTCCGACCGCGCCGCCCGCCGCGCCGTGGGTCGTCGCGTGCGAGCGCAACGAGGGCTCGGTCGCGCGCGACCGGGTCCTCGCCTACCTCGAGGCGTTCGCTCGACCGGGCGACCCTCCCGATCCGGCGGCCACGGTGCTGCCGCTCGGGGCACGAGCATTCGCGCCGCTCCGCGAGTTCGTCGCCCGGCGTCGCACCGATGATTCGCCCCGACCGCCGGCGGTCGTGCGGGCGGAGGCGGCGCGTCTGCTCGCGCGCCTCTCGACCACGACCGCGGACGCCCTCGCCCTGTCCGAGCTGCTCCAGGACCGCGAGCCCGGCGTGCGGACGGCCGCGTTCGACCGCCTCGGCGAGCTCGTCCCGTGGGCGACGGCGGGCGTCGCCCGCCGGGTCTTCGGCGAGGGCGGAAACATGAAGCTCGCCTGGGGGCCGGCCGAGCGGATCCGCGAGGCGATCGAACGTCGCCTCCGCGATCCCGACGGCGGAAACCCCGATCCCGACGAACGCTACTGACACCCGCCGCGGTCGTTGGAGCGTGAGGCCCGGGACACCCGATCGTCCAAACCTGGACCCGCGGGGCGCTTCGGCGGCCCGCCGGTGCTATCATCGGCGGAGCGGTCGGCGACGGGCCGGCCCGGGTCCGAAACCCCGTTCCCTCGAGGCTCGTCCATGAGCAACCTCGCCCGCAACCTGATCGGCCTCGGCTTCGTCCTCGTCCTCGGCGGGGTGATCGCGCTCGCCCTCAGCGGTCAGCTCATCCAGGAGCTCGCCTTCCAGGGGATCGGCGAGAACAAGGCGATGATCGAGGTTCACGAGTCGACCCTCGCCGAGCACGGCACCGAGCTCGACGCCCACGGGACCTCGATCGACGAGCACGGTGTTCGACTGACGGCCGCCGAGACCAAGATCGCCGAGCATGCCGGCGCCCTGACGAAGCACGGCGAGCGGATCACGACCGTCGAGACGAAGGTCGGCTCCGCCGGCGAGAAGGCGGCGGCGGCGGCCGAGACGGCGGCGACCGCGGGCGAGAAGGCGGGCGCGAACGAGAAGCGGATCGAGACGCTCGAGGAGAAGCGCGCCCGGCTCGAGCGCGAGCTGCCCGACCTCGAGCGGAAGGCCAACGGAAGCAAGGCCGACCTCGACGCGCTCAAGCGCGAGGTGTCCGACCTCAAGGCGGCGAAGGATCGTCAGGAGCGCGAGCTCGGCGAGCTCAAGCGCGACGTGGAGGCGATTCGTCGGATCATCGGCGGCGGCGATCGCCCCCCGGAATAGGGCTCGCCCTCGTCCTTCGAGTCAGGCGCGATTGCCGTCGCCGTGAAACGAACGATCCACAGATTGCACAGATTACACGGATAGCCGCGGGCTCGGCCGAGTCCTTGGCGCACTCGAGGGGCTCTTCCCGCCCTCGGCACGATGGCGGCGCCGCTCTGGGGACGCCCGCCTTCGGCAACCCGTGATCTGTGTAATCTGTGAAATCTGTGGATCGACGTCGGTACCAGCGCACATCGACGCGCGGTTCCGACGGGCCCCGAGCGCTTCCCCTACCCCTTCGACTTCGCCTTCGTCCGCTTCTTCGGGGGGACATCGCCCTTCGAGCTCACGAACTCGACGACCTGATCGAACCGCGTGATGAGGAGCACCTCCTTCACGAGCGGCGAGGGGTCCTTGACGCAGACGTGGACGTCGAGGTCGCGCGCCTTGTCGATGAACGTGGCGAGCGTCCCCAGGGCCAGGCTGTCGATCTCGGGGAGGGCGTCGAGGTCGACGTAGACGGCGCGCAGGCCGGAGTGCATCGCGCCGAGGACGGTGTTGCGGAACTTCTCGGACTTGAACTTGTCGACGCTGGCCGCCGCGATCACGCCGAGGATCTTCTTGCTGTCCTCCTTGATCGTGTAGTCGGCGGAGACCTCGTCCTTCTTCCGGGGCGCCTTCTGCGGCTGCTTCGCCCCGCTTCCCTCGCCGTGGAGCTCGACCTCGAGGTCGCGGGTCGCCGCCATCACGTTCGGGAAGTGCTTCCGGGCGAGCGAGAGGAGGTCGTCCATCTTCCCGTCGTCGTAGTCGGGGCTGTGGTGGAACATGCAGAGCTGCTTGGCGCCGGCCCGCTCCGCCAGCTCGATCCCGACCCGCCACGTGCTGTGACCCCAGCCGCGCTTCCGGGCGAACTCCTCCTCTGTGTACATGGTGTCGAAGATCAGCAGGTCCGCGTCGCGGGCGAGGCTGATGTGCTTCTCGGAGAGCCCGGCGGGCTCGAGCTCGTTGTCGGTCATGTAGACGAGGACGGCCTGGCCGTCGTCGATCCGGTAGCCGAAGCAGCCCTGGGGGTGGGGGAGGTGACACGTCGTGACGGCCACGTCGTCGATCGTGATCGTCTGCTCGACGAGCTCGACGAACTTCATCCCGGCCCCCATGTCGCCGAGGCGGACGGGGAAGTAGTTGTACTCCATCTGCCCGCGCAGGACGTCCTCGAGGCGGCCGTCGACCTTGAACTGCCCGTAGAAGGTGAAGTCGTTCTTCGGGTCGAACGCGGGCCCGAAGAACGGGATCCCCTGGATGTGGTCCCAGTGGGCGTGCGAGAGGAGGATGTGGCCCTTCCGGTTCCAGGACTTGTCCTGGAACAGGTCGATCCCGAGACGCCGGATGCCGGTGCCGCCATCGAGGATGAGGAGCGTCCCCTTGTCGGAGGTCCGGACCTCCACGCACGAGGTGTCGCCGCCGTAGCGAACGTGCTCCGGTTGCGGAGTCGCGATCGAGCCGCGGGTGCCCCAGAACTTGACCTTCATGCTCGTCCCCTCGCCGGTGCCGACCTCACTCCTTGAGGTGCTCCCGGTCGATCACGATCGTGACCTCGTTGCCCGTCTCGTTGAACCTCGGCATTCCCATCATCTCACGAACGATGATCAAGCCGCGACCCCGATCCTGAACCAGGTCGGCCATCGACGGGTTCCGTCGCAGGATCTTGGCGACGTCGAACCCCGCGCCCTCGTCGCGCACCTTGATGTGGAGGTCCGCGGCCGAGGCGCTCACCGAGATCGTCACACCCGTTGCAGGTTCGTATCGGTTTCCGTGCTCCACGGCGTTGGCGATCAGCTCGATCAGGGCGAGCCGGACCTTCGCCTTCCCTCGCGTCCCGACGAACCCGAGCTCGCTCGCCATCCGAGCCACCCGCTCGGCCGCGGGCGTCACCTCGGTCGTCGCGCTCGGAAAGCGGAAGCGGTAGTTGCGGCGGACGTGATCGACGCGCAGCGCGAGGATCGTCAGGTCGTCGTCCAGCTTCCCGGCGAGATGGTAGTTGAGCAAGCGCTGGCAGAGGCCGTCGACGACCTCCTGTCCGCTCCGCTCGGCGAGGCGCTCGAACAGCGATCGGACGGCGCGGATCCCGAACGGCGCGCCGACGGCGTCCTTGCTCTCGACGAGGGCGTCGGTGTAGAGCAGGAGCGCGTCGCCCTCGCCGAGCTGGAGCGCCTCCTCCTCGTAGGTGCTCCCTCGAAGCACGCCGATCGGGAGACCGCCCTTCACGAGCCCGCCGACCTCTCCCTCCGCTCGCCGGTAGAGGAGGGGATGGTTGTGCCCCGCGTTGCTGTAGACGAGCGTGTAGTCGGCCGGGTCGAGGATCCCGAGGAACAGGGTGACGAACATCCCCGGGGGGAGCTCGGGCTTGACGAAGTCGTTCGTGGCAGCGAGCGCCTCGGCGGGGCTCAGGGCGGCCGAGACGTTGCGCCGGATGAGCGTCCGGACGCTCGCGAGGACGAGCGCGCTCCCGATCGAGTGGCCGGAGACGTCGCCGATGACGAACGCGACGCGGCCGTTCTCGAGCTCGATCAGGTCGTAGTAGTCGCCGCCGAGACCGTGGCTGAGGAAGCTCCGCCAGACGATCTCGACGCCCGGGATCTCGGGGATCCGCTTGGGCAGGAAGAACTGCTGGATCCGCTCGGCGTTCCGGAGCTCCTCCTCGATCCCGGCGCCGCGCCGGAGGTGCCTCCGGTCGATCCGATCGACGGCGACCTGGAGCTGGAGGGCCGCCCCCGCGACGAGGTCGAGCTGCCGGGCCGAGAACGCGGGGCGCCCCGGGCGGGTTCGGTGGAGCTGGACGACGCCGCGCGGGGTGCCGGTGTGGAGGAGCGGCACGGCGAGCAGGCTGGTGGCGTGCCCGCCCCGGTCGTCGTCAGCGCCGTCACCGCCGCCCGGAGCGGGCCGGTTCCAGACGACCGCCTCGCCGCTCTCGAGGACGGCGATCGTGAGGGCGTCGGCGTCCGCCCGGTCGGTCTCGTCGCCGAGGCCATCGCCCGACGGAGAGCCGCCGCGCTCCGCGAGGGTTCGGAGACTCCCCCCGTCGCCGTCGTTCCGGTAGAGGACGACGCCGCGGTCGGCGTCGGTCTCGGCGATCAGGATGTCGAGGACGCGGGCGAAGAGGAGGCGCGCGTCGGTCTCGCGCGAGACCTGCACCCCGATCCGGTAGAGCACCTCGAGCCAGGTGTGGGGGCGATCGACCTGGCGGAGATGGTCGACGAAGCTCGCGTGGCTGGCGAACGGACGCCGCGAGAGCGAGAACCGCGGCGGCTCCTCGAGTCGGACCTCGTGGCCGTCGATCGTGACCGTCCGGCTCGATGAGCGGCTCGCGGCCGAGTCCGGGGAGTCCGCCTCGGGATCGGGCGTCTCGTCCCCCGCCGGGTCGCTCGGCGGTTCGCCCGGCTCGGGCTCGCGCTCGGCGGCCTCGGCGGTCGCGGACGCGGCGGCGGGCGCCGGCGTCGGCGCCCTCGCCGGCGTCGGCGCGCTCGCCGCGATCGGTCCGGGCATCGGACGCGTGTCGTCGCCCGGCGAGACGGCCTCGTCGGGCCCGTCGAGCTCCCCCTCGAGGCCGCGGCCGACATCGAGCTGACAGATGGTCGCTCCAGCTTCGATGAGGTCGCCATGTCGGAGCACGATCTCGCCCTCGCCCGAGAGGAGCTCGCCGTTCACGCGGAGCTCGATCGACCCCGCCAGGTTCCGGAGGCGGAAGACCTCGCCGTCGCCCTCGATCTCGGCCTGGTGGTCGTCGATCGCCGCATCCTGCAACGCGATCGTGTTGCTCGGGTGGTGCCCGAGGGTCACGCGACCGCGGAGCTCGTGCTGCTCGCCCTTGTCGGGTCCTTCCAGAATGTGAAGATGCCCGGACACGCGATCCTCGGCGGCGCGGTAACTACGGAATCACAGAAATCTTCCACCAATCCGAGCGCCGGCGCAACCGGCCCGCGGTCCGGTTCCTGGGTCCCGGCCGCTCGAGCGGGGACCAACCTTGATCCCCCCGATGCGCGTCCTTATAATTCCCTGCCTCGCAAGGCTCTCGACAACGATCGGTCCATCCATGCCCCAGCCTGCCCCGACCCTCCCCCGACGCCCCGCGCCGCCCGGCCGGCGCTGGATCTGGGCCGGGGCGCTCGTCGTCGCGACCCTCGTCACGGCGAGCGGTTGCAAGACCGGGCCGGCCTACCGTGAGATCCACCCGCTCCGCGACAATCGCCATCCCGGCCAGCGGCACATGCAGGACTTCGATCGGGACCTCCTCTACCTTCCGAATCGACTCGTCGACCTGACCGAGTGGGTGCGGTTCGGCGGCACGCTCGGCCCGGGCGCAGGCTTCGAGATCCGCATCACCCGTTGGATCCAGCTCGGCGCCATCGGCTACTGGGACGCCGGCCTCGCCTGGGAGGGCCGCCGCCGGGCCGCCTACCGCTGGGGCGGCCACTGGCGCCTGGCCGCCGGTCCGTGGTCGACCGAGAGCGACAACAAGAACCGCTGGTGTCGACCGGACTGGGAGTTCTCGATCGAGGCCCACGCGTTCGGGGGACTGCGCGTCGCGATCGACTTCGCCGAGTTCGTCGATCTCTTCCTCGGGTTCTTCGGGATCGACATCCTCCACGACGACTTCGATTACAGGAACTGAATCGCGCGTCGCCGCTCGAGCGTGTGATGATCGGGAGGCCGCCGGCGAGGGGTGGAAGCCAGCACCGCCGAGGAGCTCTACCAGGCCGCGATCGTTCGCGGTCTCATCTCCGCCGAGCTCCAGCGATCGCTCCGCCTCAAGCAGGCGCGCCTTCGCGAGCGCGGGGTGCGGATCGATCTGCTCCACCTCGCCCTCAAGGAGGGCCATCTCTCGACGTCGGTCCTCGCCGGCCTCGTGGCCGCGACGCCGACCGCCGCCTCGCTCTACCCGACCGCCAGCCCGGTCGGTGAGCCGGGCTCGCTCGCCGGGCGGCAGCTCGAGGGGCGGATCGACGGCTATCCCGACCGCGACGGCGGCGCCGGCGCGGTCTTCCTCGCCCACGAGGCGGATGGCGCTCGCCGCTGCGTGAAGGTCTACGCGCCGCTGTTCGGCGGAACCGAGCCCGGCGCCGGCGGCCCCGCCCTCGTCACGGGGTTCCTCGCCGCCGTCCGTCGGATCGCGGCCGTCGAGGAGCCCTCGGGCGCGCTGGTGCCGACGTTCGCCGCGGGGACGAGCAGCGGGTTCCCGTTCGCCGTCACCGAGCACATCGTCGGGCGCGACCTCGAGACCGAGCTCCTGCGGCGCCCGGGCCGTCAGGTCGCCGCGGGCGAGGTGACCGCGATCGCGATCCGCTGCCTCCGCGTCCTCCGCGCCCTCGAGCGCGCCGGCATCCGGCACCGCGCGATCCGCCCGTCGACGATCCTGATCGACGAGGAGGATCGGCCGCGCCTCCTGCCGCCGTGCTTCCTCCTCGCGGGGGCCGCGTGCGCCGCCGAGGCCGGCGGCGATCCGCCGCTCGCCGCACGGCGCCTGGCCGGCCGGCGCGTCCCCGACTACCTCTCGCCGGAGGAGGCGCGCGGCGAGGTCGAGCTCTCGGCGGCGAGCGACCTCTACGGGCTCGGCCTCGTCCTCTTCCGGGCGGCGTCGGGTCGCCTGCCCTTCCCCGGCGGCAAGCACGCCGACCTCGAGGACCTCGCCCGCGCGCGCCGCGCGGCGAAGGACTCCGACGACCCCGACGCGACGGTCGCCGAGGGGAACGAGCCGCGGCGGCGCGATCCCGGCAGCAGCCGCCGCCTCCGGTGCGCCGTCGCCAACCTGCGGCACCGGTTGAACCTCGACGTGCCTCCGCTCCGCAGCATCGTCCCCGACGTGCCGGTCCTGCTCGATCTGGTCGTCTGGAAGATGACCCGGCGCGAGCCGACCGAACGCTACGCGAGCGCCGCCGAGGCGCTCGCCGACCTCGAACGCGCGTCCGGATCGAAGAGAGCGATCGGGCGCGGCGTCATCCCGCAGGCGGTCGAGGAGTCGGACACGACGATCCTCGAGATGCCGCCCGAGCCGCCGAGCCCGGAGAGCGACACCACGAGCTGACGCGACGGCTGCGGTCGGCGCCCGCCGGTGCCGGTATAATGCCCGACCCGCGCGGCCTCCGCCGCGCCCTCGGACCCGGAGGTCGACCATGGCCCGCTCCGTCCCCGCCGCCCTCGTCTCGGTCGCCGTCACGGGGGCGCTCCTCGGCGCGTCTCTCCTCGCGTCACCGGCCCTCGCCCGCGACAAGGCCGCGGTCGCCCGGTTCCAGAGGGAGTACGGCTCGGCCCTCCAGTCGGGCGACGCGTCCGCGGCGGCTGCCGCCGTCCGCGCGCTCGCCGAGGCGAACGACGTCGACGCCGCGAAGGTCATCCTGAAGGCCGTCTTCGGCGGGACCGACGTCGGCTACGAGGTGACCGACGCGGCCTTCGCCGGGCTCGAGTCGATCACCGACGCCAAGGCGCGCGACCTCGTCGCGAAGGAGGCGAAGCGGGCGAAGGGGGCGACCGCGGTCATCGCGTGCCGGATCCTCGGCGCCTACGGCGGGCACGAGGGCGCCCGCTCGACGCTCCTCGGCGTGGTGGCGAAGGGCAAGGACGACGCGGTCGTCGCCGCCGCCCTCGGCGCGCTCGCGCGACATCGGCCCGACCTCGGCGCGGTCGACCTCGTCATCGCCCGGATGAAGAAGGTCGGCCGGGGACGCATCGTCGCCGAGGGTCGCCGCGTCCTCGAGGCGTGGACGGGCGCGACCGGGATCTGGGAGCCGGCCGACTGGGAGAGCTGGTGGGCCGGGCGACGCGAGGGGTTCGACTTCGACGCCGCCCGGGCCGCGGCCGACCAGGGCGATCGCGACGGCGGCGACGACGCGCCGGAGGATCGCGGCGGACGACGCGTCTCGACCCGTCCCGAGAGCCCGATCTTCGGGACGGTCGAGAGCGAGAAGGTCGTCTTCGTCGTCGACATCTCGGGCTCGATGCAGGTCGGCGTCGCCCGCGAGGACATGAAGCCGATCAGCCGCCTCGACTACGTGAAGTCCGAGCTCGTCACGGTCATCGAGGAGCAACTCTCGGACGCGGCGATCTTCAACATCATCATCTTCGACGACAAGATCGGCGTCTGGAAGGCCGAGCTCGTCCGGTCGACCGACAAGAACCGGGCGGCCGCCAGCAAGTTCGTCCGCAAGCTCGCGCCGCGCGGCGGCACGAACACGGCGGGCGCGCTCGAGGCGGCCTTCGCCAGCAGCGGCGCAGACACGATCGTGTTCCTGTCGGATGGGACGCCGACCGACGGCAAGCCCGTCGACGTCGACGAGATCCTCGGATCCGTGCGCAAGTGGAATGCTGGCCGGAACATCCGGCTCGACGCCATCTGCTTCCTGGCGGGCGACAAGATGGACGCCCGGGCCGCCAAGGTGGTCGAGTTCCCCGAGCTCGCGAAGGAGTTCATGCAAAAGCTCGCCGAAGAAAACGGCGGGACCTACCGTCTGATCGACTAGCCCGCATTATTCACGAGCATCATGGCGAGGTCGAGCGAGAGGCCGCTGGGCAAGGACGCAGGGCCGAAATCGGCCGAGCTGGCCTGTTTTGGCCTGCGAGCGCCGATTTCGGCCCGAGGACGCAGCCCAGTGGGCTCGCAGCCGACCGCAGCCGAGGCTCGTGAATAATGCGGGCTAG
>JAJDCQ010000212.1 GCA_029260755.1 Planctomycetota bacterium
GGTCGTTGCGCCGCGCAACGGAGACGGCGCGGGTCGCGGGCGACCGTGAGTGGATGGCATTCCGGACGCCACGCCCGCGGGAGGGACTCGTACTCTTGCCCCCGCGGGCTGGCTCGCAGCGGTGGGATCCGAGGTTCGGTCGAGAGCGCCGACCGCGGATCGAACCTGACCGGCTCGATGCGAGGCAGGCGGCGGCGACGGGTCGAGGACGAGGCGACCTGCTCCCGAGCTGATCTCGGGCGTTCACCCAAGGTCGAGGTAGCGGGCGCGGTAGTCGTCCACCGTCACTCGACGCTCTCTCCGCTCGAGGGGTCGGCGGTGCGCTCGGCCAGGACGACCACCTCGAACGGCCCACATCGCGAGCACGCGCTCGTCTCGGCGTCGAGGCCGGGCTCCTCGCAGATCGGGCAGTGGCCGTCGGGGAGTCTCGCCAGCGCGCCGGTCTCCCAGAGACCGAAGAGCGAGAAGACCTCCTCGGGTTGACGCCCGAGCCGAGTGCAGAGGAGCAGGTGGCCGTCGGCGCCGAACCGGTCGGGCGCGAGCGTCACGCGCAGGAGCGGCATCGCCTCGCCGATGAAGTCGACGTCGCGGAGGTCGACGACGATCCGCGACGGCCGCGGGACGCCGTCGAGGAACCGCTCGAACCGCTCGTCGATCCAGTCGCGGTCCTCCCAGTCGAGGGCGCGCCGCGCGACGCGGAGGATGCGGCCGTGGACGGGTCGTGGGTCGGGGGCCACCGCGGGAGCTCCTGGGCAGGGCGGGGAGCTGGACACGATTTATCCTTCGATCTTGCCCCTTCGCCTAGAGTTGCGCATCGCCCTGACCGTTTCCACGTCCGGGTCGGCCCGGAGCCCGCACAACTTCAGGCGGAGAGCGACATCAGGTCGGATCTCCGCGACGCCCCTCTCTCAACTGGCTTTGCAGCAAGGGGTTGCTTGCAACTCGGTCGTTATCGGACGCGCCGTTGCGCCTCGCGAGCCTCGGCCTATAATAACGCGCTGTGTCGTGTCGGCTTGGTCGCTCCGGCGCGCTCGCTCACCCTGTCCTTCCCTCTCTGGAGGCACCTCCATGGGTCGCACCCCCGCCGACGTCCGTCAGATGATGAAGGAACATGCCATCGAGGCCGTCGACATCCGCTTCATGGACTTCCCGGGTCTCTGGCAGCACTTCTCCGTTCCGCCTCACGAGATGGAGGAGGACGCGTTCGAGGAGGGCCTCGGCTTCGACGGCTCGAGCATTCGCGGATGGCAGTCGATCCATCAGAGCGACATGTGCGTGGTGCCCGACCCCGACACCGCGTTCATCGACCCGTTCACCGAGCACCCGACGTTGGTCCTGATCGGCAACATCGTCGACCCGATCACCCGGCAGGACTACAGCCGCGACCCGCGCAACGTCGCGCGCAAGGCCGAGAGCTACCTGAAGTCGACCGGCATCGCCGACACCGCCTACTACGGCCCCGAGCCCGAGTTCTTCATCTTCGACGAGATCCGCTTCGGCGCCGAGAGCAACGAGGCGTTCTACTCGATCGACAGCGTCGAGGGGTTCTGGAACACCGGAACGGACGAGGGCCCGAACCTCGGCCACCGCCCCCGCTACAAGGAGGGCTACTTCCCCTGCCCGCCGACCGACCACTACCAGGATCTCCGCACGGAGATGGTCGCGAACATGGAGAAGTGCGGGATCATCGTCGAGAAGCAGCACCACGAGGTCGCGACGGCCGGGCAGGCCGAGATCGACTTCCGCTTCTGCCCCCTCGTCGAGTGCGCCGACCAGCTCGCGATCTTCAAGTACGTCGTGAAGAACACCGCGCGCCTCGCCGGCAAGACGGCGACGTTCATGCCCAAGCCGATCTACGGCGACAACGGCTCGGGCATGCACACCCACTTCAGCCTCTGGAAGGCCGACAAGCCCCTCTTCTTCGGCGAGGGCTACGCCGGCCTCTCCGACCAGGCCCTCTGGTCGATCGGCGGGATCCTCAAGCACGCCGCCGCCCTCACCGCGTTCACGAACGCGACGACCAACTCCTACAAGCGGCTCGTCCCCGGGTTCGAGGCGCCGGTCAACCTCGCCTACAGCTCGCGCAACCGCTCGGCCGCGATCCGGATCCCGATGTACTCGCACAAGCCGGCCGCGAAGCGATTCGAGTGCCGCTTCCCCGACGCGACGGGCAACCCCTACCTCTCGTTCGCCGCGCTCCTGATGGCGGCGCTCGACGGAATCCAGAACAAGATCCACCCGGGCGAGCCGCTCGACAAGGACATCTACGACCTCCCGCCCGAGGAGCTCGCCAACGTGCCGCACACGCCGCACAGCCTCGACGAGGCGCTCGACGCCCTCGCCGAGGACCACGAGTTCCTCCTCAAGGGCGACGTCATGACCGAGGACGTCGTCTCGACGTGGATCAAGTACAAGCGCGAGACCGAGGTCGACGAGCTCCGGCTCCGACCGCACCCGTACGAGTTCTACATGTACTACGGCATCTGATCCGAGCCGCCTCGACACCACTCGATCGCCTCCGCCCGCGCGTCTTTCCGCGCGGGCGGTTTCCATCGTGGGAGGTCGCCTCCCGAGTGACGCCTCGTCCGTTCCTGGAACGGGTCTCGCTCAACGGCAATGAACCCGTACCCGGCAACTCGAAGTCCGCGCAATCCGCGTAATCCGCGGTTCCCACCGATTCAACGCCGACAGACCGAACCGCGGATTTCGCGGATCGCACGGATTGATTCGGGCGTCGCCGAGCCATTGC
>JAJDCQ010000213.1 GCA_029260755.1 Planctomycetota bacterium
GCGTCTCGCCGGACATCGCCGCGCAGGCCTTCGTTCCGCGGCCTCGCGAACGCCAGACGGGTTCCCTCGGCCGCGCGCCTCGGCCTGCACGACGCTGTCTCGACGAGCCGCTCGCGTCATTCTGCAACAGCCTCCTAGCTCGAACAGCTCCCGGACACCGGCAAACTCGCAATCCGCGGAATCCGCGAAATCCGCGGTTCCTCTCGTTTCGCGGCGAGAGAACGAAAAACCGCGGATTGCTGGACTGGCTGGATCCGTTCCGGTCGGTGCGACGTCACTGCCGCGTCGGCGCTGTTCCTGGAACAGCCTGCTCTTGCTATGCGCGAGCTCGTCGGTGCAGTCGGGTTAGGCCACAGATTTCACAGATTCCACAGATTGCCGCGGGCCGTTCCGCATCGCTGCCGAAGCCAGCGCGGCGAGTCCGCGCACGAGAGGAACGGCCGCCTTCGGCAGCTCGTAATCGGTGCGATCTGTGAAATCTGTGGCCTCTTCATCGACCGGGCAACCACGCGTGTTCCTGGAACAAAAGGAAGAGAGCTCACGCAAAGGCGCAAAGACGCAAAGGGTCGTTGCTCCGAGCCGAGATCTGGATCGGGTGGAGCTCCTTGGCGCCTTTGCGCCTTTGCGTGAGATTCCGTCGTTCCTGGAACAGCCGCGGAGGTCCGGCTCTCTCTACCCCTCGGGCAGCACCTCGATCGCCCACGGCGGGAAGACCGCCCGCGCGGTCGGCCGGTAGTACTCGAACGCCTCCGAGGCGGGCGCCCGGGCGGTCCCGGCCGTCTCGGCGCGGGCGCGCAGCGTCGCCCGGAACGGCTCGTCCTGGCTCGGTGCGTCGAGGTAGAGGACGGCCTCGCGATCGTGAATCTCGAACCGGTCGATCCGGCCGTCCGCGACGAGCGCCTCGAGGTCGCGCTGCACCAGCCGGATCGTCGCGGGCATCCCGACCCGCGCGATCATCGGCGCGCCGAACCCGTCGCGCCGCGTCCCCTTCACGGTCACCTCGACCGGGATCTCCTGGCCGAGGCGCACCTTCGTCGCCGCCGGCCGGACGCTCACCGCGACGTCGCCGGCCTGAAGCGAAGGATCGGCCGCTTCTGCCCAGCGAACCCGATGACGCCGCACGACCTCGATCCCCAGCGGCCGCGCCCGACGCACGTCGCCGAGGGTCACCCGCAGCTTGCGGATCGAGTCGCGCTCGGCGTTCGGCCCCGCGGCGCGCCGGTCCGCCGCCATGAGGGCGTCGTGGCCGATCGACAGGAGGTGGACGCTGCTCGCGGCGTCCGGTGCGATGACGATGCTCCCGACCGGCTGGCCGTCGAGCGTCGCCGTCACCTCCACCGGCCCCTCGTCGCCCTCGAGCGCGAGGGCATCCTCGCCGCCGAGCGCGGCGATCGCGCGGAGCGCCCGCACGCTCCAGAGGGTCGTCTCGGTCGAGCCCCAGCCGCCCTGCGGCGCGCGCCGGGCGAGGATCTCGCGGCCGTAGTCGCGCGCCGTCGCCGCCGCCTCCTCGGCCGCCCGATCGTCGAGCCGCTCCGACAGCCGCGCCAGACCCCACGCCCCGAGGGCGAGCCCGGCGATGCGGAGCTCCGCCCCGCTGCTCCCCGCCAGCGTCCGGCGCCAGACGCCCGGCTCCCCCGTCTGCCGCGCGAGCGCCGCGTCGAGCGCGTCGCGGGCCGGTCGAAGCTCGGCGGGCTCGCGTCCGCTGGAGACGAGAGCGCACAGAGCGAGGGCGGCCGAGTAGGCGCTCGTCGCCTTGCCGCGCCGGTTCCGGAGCTCGTTCGTGACGGCGTCGAGCATGTTCTTCGCGCTCGCCGCGCAGCTCGCCGCGAGCTCGGCCTGCCGGGCCGCCCGCGCGATCGCGTCCTCGTCGATCTCGTCCTCGTCCTCGACCTTCTCACCGGCGGCGCCGGGCTCCGGCGCCGCCGCCTGGCTCGCCGCCCGGGCCGTCGAGGCCGCCTCGAGCAGCGCCCACGACGACAGCGAGGCGAGGTCGAGGGTCGCGTCATCGTCGCCGACGCTCCACGCCGGCACGTTCCGCTCGAGGAACCGCCGCAGCCGCTCGATCACGGCGGGGTCGACCTCGACGCCCGAGCGCTCCATCCCCGTGATCAGGAGCAGAGCGTACGCCGTCAGCCAGGTCTGGTGGGTCTCCCCGGCGCGGGCGAACGGGACGAACGCGCCGCTGCCGCCCACCTCGTGGGCGAGGAGCTTCTGGTAGCCGGTCGCCACCATGTCCTGCAGCTCGGCCACGATGGGGTCGTCGGGTCGCTCGGCCCGGATCGTCTCGAGGACGACGAGCGCCGCGAAGCTCCGCGACGTCGTCTGCTCGAAGCAGCCGGTCGGGTAGGTCGCGAACCGCTCGAGGCCCTCGAGGATGTACGAGCTCGCCCGCGGGTAGATGCGGATCAGCAGCTCCTCGCTGCCCGGCTCGACGTCGGCGCCGAGGGCGGGCGCGACCTCGACGTCGATCACGCCGTCATCGCTCACCACGACCGGGGTCGACTCGACGATCGGCCGGCCGCGGGGGCGAACCTCGATGGCCCGGATCACGCGATCGCTCACCTCGTCGGTCTCGACGGCGATCGCCTCGATGAGCACCTTGCCGATCCCGGGGCGGGTGGCGATGAGCTCGACCGTCGCGTTCGCCCGGCCGCGGGCCGGCACGGTGACGACCTCGGGCGTGATCGCCGCGGTCGCGGCGAACGCGATCGCCGGCGGCTCGGACGCGTCGCCCGAGCCCGAGCCCAGCAGCGTCGCCCGCAGCCGGATCTTGGTGTCCGCCTCGAGGCGGTTGTCGAGGGTCAGCCTCGCGGTGATCCGGTCGGCCTGGCTGAGCACCGTCGGGCACTCGAGGTCGGCCGTGATCTCCTGATCGACCTTCACGACCGAGGTGGCCGTGCCGAGCCCGGAGCGGCGGTCGCTCGCGATCGCCTCGACCCGCCAGTCGGTGATGCTGTCGGCGAGCGGCACGACGATCTCGGCGCGCCCGTCGGCGCCGGTGATGACCGCCGGCGCCCAGAAGAGGGTCTCGGGGAACTCCTCGCGGACCTTCGGCTCGGGGCGGGCCACCTTCGGGCCGGGCGTGCTCCCGCCGCCGGTCGCCACGCCGTCGCTCTTGGAGGCGTCGCCCTCGTCGTCGCCGGGCGGCGCCGCGGGGGCGCGATCGCCGTTCTCGGCGCGACGCTCGCGCGAGGCCGGCTCCGCGGTGGCGACGTCGGCCAGCATCGCCTCCTCGTACACGGCCCCGCCGTCGTCGCCGCCGCCCTCGGACTCGGCGCCGTGGTCGTTGCCGAAGGCGAACTCGTAGGAGTCGCCGCGGTTCGCCCCGGTCATCGACTTCTCCTGGGCCATCCCCGGCGCTCCGAGCGAGCTGCACGCCGGCGTCACCGCGGTGCAAGCGGCGAGGGCGGCGATGGCGACCCGTCGGGCCTGCTCAGCGAATCTCGTAGACGAGGTCATCCTCGGTCTCCTTCACTCCGTCGGGGCCGTCGCTTTCGACGAACCAGTCCGAGAAGATCCATCCCCGCTCCTCGAAGCGGATCGGACCGCCCCACGGGTCGACGAGCTCGCTCTCCGCGACCCCGCCGTGATCGACCAGCCAGCGGAGCGGCTCGCCCCACTCGCCACCCCACTCGACGTATCCCCGGTTGCTCTCGATCCCATCGCGGAGCCGCCGGAGCTGCGCGCGCGCCGCCGAGAGATCGACCTGACTGCTGTCGCCCGAGACGGGGCCGCGCGGGATGGCGACGTGCAGCGCGCCGAGCCCCTCGACCGCCCGCTCGAGGCGGGCCGCGATCTCGTCCGGCACCGGCGCCGTCCCGTCGCGGAAGCTCGCCAGCGCCGCCGCGGTGAGCGGGCTCGCGGCGAGCTCGGGGCTCAGGGTGAACCGCGCGAACGCGCTCGCGCCGCTCCGCTCCCGAAGAGCGAAGAGCCGCTCGTCGACGATCGCGATGCCGACCGCGGCCGGCACCGGCTTGCCGTCGCGCGTCGTCTCGACGGAGAGCTTGCCGGTCTCGCCGGGCAGGTAGCGGGCGCGGTCGGCGGAGAGAGTCACCTCGATCGCGCGCTCGCCGCGGACGAGGATCCGGCGCGCCGCCGCCCGGCGGTGCGAGTTGGCGTCGACGGCGTCGAGGACGAGCTCGCCGGCCACGTCGGCGGGGACGGGCAGCTCCACGGTGCGGCTGCCCCCGCGCTGATCGACGACCACCCGGCTGACCACCACCTGACCGCGACGCAGGGTGACGACGATGCGTCCCCCGTCCATCGGGTCGAGGATCCGCGCCCGGACCGGGCTGCCGGCGGCCACGACGAACCGTTCGGGGCGAACGATCAGGCCGTCGTAGCGGCGCTTCAGCGGGAGCGAGGCCGACTCCTCGCGGATGCGGGCGCCCGAGGGCGCGACCGCCTCGACGATCACGGAGAGCTCCTCGTCGCGCTCTTCGATCGCCTCGGGATGAACCCGGAAGCTCACCAGGCCGAGGGCGTCGGTCGTCCCCTCGCCCGCCTGCGGCTCGGCGCCGCCGAGGATCTTCGTCGCGCCGTCGACCGTGATCCGCACGGCCGCGTCGGCGATCGGATTGCCGGCCGGCCCGGTCACCTCGACGTGGATCCGGTTCTCGACGCCGCTGACGAGCCCGCCTGCCACCTCGGGGAGCAGGCGGACGGCGAGCGGCTCGAGGGCGAGGCGCGTCACCGCGCTCGCGCCGCGGATCGCGCCGGCCGGGTCGGTCACCTGCGCCTCGACGACCAGCGTCGCCCGGTCAATCCCGAAGAGCCCGGCGAACGGCGCGCTCGGCACGCGCCGGTCGAAGACGAGGACGCCGTCGGCGTCGGTCTTCGCCGCGAGCGTCCCGAGCGAGACCTCGGTGTCGGTCGAGCGGAACGCGATCGTGACGGCCGCCTCGGCGACCGGCCGGCCGTCGGGGTAGGCGGCGACGAGGCGACCGCGGATCAGGTCGTCCGGGAGGTAGAACCCGCGGTCGAGCTCCAGCCGGGCCTTGAACGGGGGCAGGGCGTAGCGGCTCACCGCCGCCGCGGCTGAAGAGAGCGACTCGCCCGAGCGGTGGAGCAGCCCGATCGCGTGCGCCCCGGTCGCGACCTCGTCCGACAGCGGGAACTCGGCGCTGACGATCCCCCACTCGTCGGTCGTCCGCTCGGCCGACCCGAGGCGCGCCCCGGCCCGTCCGCCGCCGGCGGGCGCGTCGTGGACGAGCGAGACGCGCTCGCCGGGGAGGGCCGCGCCGGTCGTCGCGTCGACGACGAGCGCCCGCACCCGGACCGTCTCGCCGGCCTGGTAGAGCGGCTTGTCGAGCCATAGATGCGCGCTGATGGGGCGGACGAGGGTCGTCCCGACGACGGCGCGGCGGCCGCGGCTCGCTGCGCCGGCGCCCGCCGGGCGGACGGTGACGACGATCCGAGCCGCCGCCGAGAGGCGAGCGCCGATCACCCGGCGCGGAACGGTGATCTCGAGCTCGTGGTTCGCGCCGGGGGCGACCTGCTCGGCGCTCCCGATGACGACGCTGGCCTGGCTCCCGACCGCCTCGGTCCGGGCGATCGAGACGGACACGTCGACCGGGCCGCTGCCCGAGACCCGCACCGTCATGTTCTGCGGCCGGCCGACCGGGAGCGCCGCGGGCGCCTCGGCCCAGACGTCGAGGTCGGCAGCGCGCGCCGGCCCCGGGGCCAGGAGCGCGAACGCTGCGAGCGCGAGGGCGATCGGGAGCGCCCGCGAGATGACCGTGGTGTGTCGCATGTGCGTGGCTCTCATCACTGACCACCTCCACGGACCGGCGTCCGCTCGAGGGCGGTCCGGGCGGCGGCCCGGACCGCGAAGGATCCATCCCCGCGGGCGGCCTCGAGGGCCGACCGCGCCTTGCCGTCGCGTGCGCCGAGGCGCGCCGCGAGGACGGCGACCGCCTCGAGGCGGCACGCTTCGACCTCGCCGTCGCCGCGCCCGAGGAGCTCGGCGGCCGCGTCGGTCACCGCCTCGGGCCGGCCGACCGCCTGCCCGCCGCGCAGCCGTGCGGCGAGGTCGCGCAGGGCCGTGCGGCGCACATCGGCGTCCTCGTCCCGCACGGCGGCGAGGACGAGCTGCGCCGCGGCGGGGTCGGCGAACCGGCCGAGCACCTCGATCGCGCGGCGCCGAACGCTCGCGGCCTCATCGGTGCTCGCGCGGCCGATCGCGGCGCGGGCCGCCCGGGCCTCCTCGCCGCGCCGCCGGGCCGCCTCGCGCGCCTCGGGGCTGCTCGGACGGCCGCCGGGCGCGACCGCCCGATCGGCGAGCGCCTCGACGACCGCGACGCGGACGGCCGCCTGGCCATGGCCGAGCAGCGTCTCGGCGCGGGCCGCGAGGACGACCGGATGCCGGTCGCGGAGGCGGGCGAGCGCGCCCCCGGCCACGTCGCCGTCGCTCGCATCGAGGAGCGCGACGAGCGCCGAGGCGGCCGGCGTGAGCTTCGTCCCGTCGCCGGCCGTCGGCGGGCTCGCCGCGGCGATTGCATCGAGGGCGACCTCGCGGACCTCGTCGTCGGGGTCGGCCTCGGCGAGCCAGTTCGCGAGCATGGCGACCCGCTCGGCCTCGGGGAGGACGGCCGCCTCGCGGACGGCGATGCCGCGCGCCCGCTCGTCGCCGTCGCCGAGGAGCTCGGCGAGGGCGGCGCGATGCTCGGCGGGCGAGAGCGTCTCGCGGAGCCGACGCGCGAGGCGCGCCGCGCGGTCCTCGAGGACGGCCACGCCGTCGGGGCGAAGCTCCGGGTCGGCGCCGCGGGCGAGGAGGAGCTGGAGCTCGGTCACTCCGCCGGTCTGGACGAGCGCATCGGCCGCCGCCGCGAGGACGCCGGTGCGCTCGCTCTCGGCCTCGGCGAGCGCGATCCGGGCGATTCGACCGATCTCGGCGTCGTCTCGCTCGGCGAGGAGGCGGAGCGCGCGGGTGCGGTCGTTGGCCGGAGCGTCGAGCGCCCAGTCGCGGAGGGCGGCGCGGACCGCGTCGCCCTCGAGGGCGAGGGCGAACACTCGTTCCACGCCGAAGCGGCTCCGGTCCTCCCACCACGAGGCGGCGAGGTCGAGGACGGTCTCGACGACCGCGTCGTCGCCGCCGGCGTCGCGGAGCGTCCGGACCAGGGTCGCGGCGTGATCGCCGTAGCCGTCATCGACGAGGTCGACGACGTCGTCGGCGTCGCCGATCCGGGAGAGGGCGGCGGCGGCGTGCCAGCCGATGTCGTCGTCGGGATCGAGGGTGTCGCGGGCGAGCTCGGCGCGGGCGGAGCGAGTCGTCTCCGGCCAGCCCGATCCGAAGACGCGCTCGGCGGCCCAGGTGCGAACCGCCTTGGCCTCGTGGTCGAGCCGGGCACCGTAGAGGTCGACATCGCCGGGGCGACGCTCTTCGAGCTTCAGGCGACGCGCGACCGTCTCGGCCCGGCCGGGCTCCCCGATGACGAGGAGGGCATCGAGCTGCCCGCCGGTCGTTCCCTGCGCGAGGGCGTCGACGACCGACGGAGCCGCGCGGCCGGGCTCGAGCGTCCACGGGTAGGGGTGCGGCGCCGTGTCGATCACGAGAGCCGCGAGGGCGGCGAGGGTCGCGGGGTCGTAGGGAGCCCGGTCGATCGCATCGACGGACGGGTTGATCACCTCGAGGGCGATCGCCGCCAGGCCGTGGTCGTCGTAGATCGCCGTCTCGAGCGCGTCCCAGGCGAGCTCGACGTTCTCTGCCGACGGGCTCGGACCGCGCGCCGTCCGGAGGAGGGCGCGGAGCGCATCGTGACGCGTGGCGAGGAGGCCGTCGTCGACCCGGTCGACGAGCGCCGCGCGGACGGAGGTCGCGTCGGGATGGGCCTCGAGGTCGCGGGCGAGGATCGCCGTCGCCCAGCGCCGGGTCCACCCGTGGAACCACAGATCACTCGCCTCGATCGCGACCGGTCGGAGCGGAGGAAAGAGCTCGGGCGAGTGGGCCGCCCCGTGGATCGCCTGGAGCGTCTCGTCGCGTCGGCCCTTCGAGACCCCCTCGGAGAGCCGGCCGAGCGTCTCGGCGAGGGCGACGCGATCGGCGAGCGGCTCGCGACCGTGTCCCAGCGCCGGGGCGAGCGCGCTGATTCCGGCCACGAGCACGGCATCCTCGTCCTCGCCCTCGAGGGCGCCGGTCAGGCGAGCCCGCGCATCGGCGTCGCCATCGATGGCGAGCGCCGCGAGGAGCCGCGCGGCGCTGGCCCGGATGCTCACGTCCTCGTCGGTGATCCATCCGTCGAGGTGGCCTCGGAGCGGCGCGGCGCCGAGCCACCCGGAGACCGACGAGACGAGCTGACGGCGGAAGACCTCGTGACTCGAGGTCGACCAGCCCGACGGCGCGGAGGAGATCGCGGCGGTGAGCGCGCCGAGGCCGTCGGCGTGGCCCCGCTGCGCGAGGAGGACGGCGGCGCCCCAGCCCTCGACCTGGCCGAGCGGCAGCGTCCCCGCGGGGTCGCGCTGGGCCGACGGGTCGGCGACCGCGGCGGCGAACCGCTCGCGGAGGACGTCGTCGAGCTCGTCGCCGAACGCCCGCTCCCAGAGGGGGAGGACCGAGTTGACCGAGTTCCAGAGGAACCACCGACGGTCCGACGCGAGGCTGAGCGCGGCGAACGCGGCGTCCGAGCGCCGGCCCGTCTTCTCCGCCCAGAACGTCAGGCTCTCGATCGCGACCCACGCGCCGGGGTCGGCGTCGTCGACGTCGTCGAGGGGGTCGGCCCCGCGCTGCAGCTCGGCGACGGCGAGCGGGAGGAGCGGGTGGCCGAACTGCTGGAGCTCCTGGAGCATCCTCCGGCGGTCGAGGCGGGCGTCCTCGTCGGGCTCCAGGGCGAGGCAGACGGCGACGCGCTCGACGAGGTAGCGCTCGCGCGCCTCGGCCAGCCAGATCGGCGGGGCGGCGCCGGTGGCGGGCGGGCGCTCCGCCACCGCGGCGGCGGCCGCGCCGGCCCGCTCGCCCACGTCGCCTCCATCGGTCGCGATCAGCCCGAGGAGCTCGCCCGTCCGGTCGCTCCCGGCGATGGCGAGCGAGTCGACGGCGTAGGCCCGGACCTCGGAGACGGTCGCGTCGCTCGCGATCAGCCGGACGGTCGCCGGCTCGGCGCGCGCATCGCCGTCGAGGATCGCCAGGCGAAGGCCGAACGCCCGCCGGCGCTGCGCCTCGACGTTGGTGCAGCCGGTGGCGGCGGCGCCGGCGACGACGAGCGCGGTCAGGGCGAGCAGCGCGAGCCCGTCCCGGCGCGGTCGGTGGTCGGGCCGGTGGTCGGACGGTCGTGTCATGATCGGATTCCCCCGGTGCCGCTTCGATCGAAGGCGAAGCGGGTGCGTCCCTTCCCAGAGACAGCGGGCACGACGGGACGATTCGATGGCGGATCGGGTCCCTTGTCCGCCCCCCGGCGACCCGCTATCGTGCAAGCTCAACCCGCGGGACGCCCGACCGATGAGACGTCGTTCGGAAGATGGAAGGGACCGCATGCGCGGCCGCCGATCGACCATTCTCGCCCCCTACCTCCTCGCGTCCATGGGCGCGGCCGTGGCCGTCGGCGCGACCCTCGTCGCGCCCACCCCGTCCGCCCGAGCCGTCGCGGGCGAGGTCGACGACGACGACCTCTTCGTCGGCCTCTCCTGGTGGGACCGGACCCACTACCCCGCCATGACGGCGCATCTGAAGCGCTGCCTCCGCGACCACCCCGAGGACGCGCCGATCCCCGAGGTCTATCACGACCTGGTCAAGCGCGATCGCGCGTTCATCCTCGGCCGCCGCGAGGTCGAGGGCTTCTTCGACGCGGCCGCCGAAGATGGGGTGACGATGCTCCGAGGGATGGCGATCGTCGCCTCCGAGTTCGGCGCGCGCGATGCCGTCTTCACCTCGAGCGGACGTCAGGTCGAAGAGGTGATCGACGCGGGCTACGACATCGGCCTCGCCCTCCCGGCGAAGCACATGGTCCGCTACTTCTACGTCCCGGACGCCGGCCTGAAGAGTCAGGCCGGGTTCGCCTCGCGCTTCTACGCGATCTTCGACCGGCAGTACGAGCACGAGTTCCGCGAGGAGGTCCTCGACGCGAACCTCGAGGTCGGGACCGGCCGCGAGGTGCCCTACATCGACGAGGAGACCGGCTCGATCGAGACCGGCTACCTCGTCGAGGCGACGATCTGGAACGGCCCCGAGGTCGGGTTCAAGGACGTCGAGGGCATCGGCGGCACCAAGCGAGGCGGCGTCGTCTCATGGCTCCAGACGATCCTCTTCTTCCTGCCGGACGCGATCGACGGGATGGTGATCGTCGAGGGCGACCTGCGCGTCGAGGCGCTGTTGAACCAGACGGTGCCGGACTTCGAGAAGCGGGATGTCTACCGGGTGCGGCGGCTTTCGGAGATCGCGAAGGACTGACGTCCACGTTCCCGGAACGGCCCGCGCAACGGCAATGAACCGGACGCTGGCAACTCGCACTCCGCGTCATCCGCGTCATCCGCGGTTCCAACTCGTCGTTTGTTCTCCGCCGAAAGAACGAAACCGCGGATTACGCGGATTGCGCGGACTGTTCCGGTCGGCGCCGAGTCGATGCCGCACCGGAGATTCCGTCGTTCCTGGAACAGCCTGCTCTGGCTCTGCGCGAGGTCGTCGGTGCAGGCGGGTTAGGCCACAGATTTCACGGATGACACAGATTGCCGCGGACCGTTCCGCATCGCTGCCGACGCCAGCGCGGCGAGTCCGCGTACAAGAGGAACTGCCGTCTTCGGCAGCTCGTAATCTGTGCAATCTGTGAAATCTGTGGCCTCTTCATCGACCGGGCAACCGCGCGTGCTCCTGGAACAGCGTTCGCGGAACGAAATCGGGCCGCCCCCGAGGGAGCGGCCCGTTCTACTTAGTGCTGTCCGTGACGCCGAGGTCGAGGTCTACCGCCGTCCGAGGGTGATCTCGAAGTCGCGGGTGAAGCCCTCGCGCTCGACCTTCATCTTCAGGACGTCGCCCGGCTTCTTGCCGCCGATGACCGCGCCGAGCTCCTCGAGGCTGCCGTAGGTCTTGCCCTCGACGCTGAGGATCCGGTCGCCCTTCTTGATGCCGAGCTTGGCGGCCGGGCCGCCCGCGACGATCGAGTCGCAGATGAAGCTGACGTCGCCGTTCGCCTCGGCGCGCTCCTCGATCGCGATGCCGAGGAACGGGCGGTTGCCCTTCGGCTCGGCCGGCTTCTCGGTCTCCCGCGGCGCGGGGCGCTCAATCCGGGCGGGGCGCTTGGCGGGCTTCGGCGGCTCGACGCCGTCGATGAGGGCGCGGACGCGCTCGACGCCGATCGCGTAGGAGCTGCCGCGGTAGACGTTGTCGACGTTGATGCCGACGAGCTTGCCGTCCTCGCCGACGACGGCCGAGCCGAAGATCTCCTTGGTGATCGGGCTGTCGTGCTGGAGGACGGCGTCGTAGTGACGCTGCGGGCCCTTGTTGTCGCCGCCTCCGAAGAGGCCGAAGATCCCGAGGTTCGCCTGGCGCTCCGACTTGAGCACCTCGCGGCCCTTCGCCGACAGGACGCCGACCGCGACCGGGATGTCGGCGTTGCCGACGCTGATCAGCCAGGCGCCCGGCTCGATCGAGGCGACGGTGCCGAGCTCGATCGGGTCGATCTCGGGGTCGTCGACCGCCGCGAGGAGCGCGAGGGCGAGATCCTCGTCGCGCTTGAGCACCTTGGCGTCGAACGTCCCGCCGCCCTTCGGCGCGAGCCTCAGACCGTCGGCCTTCGCCACCGTCGAGAGCGCCGTGACGAAGACGGTCGCGCCGCCCTCGCCCTTCACGGCGACGGCGTAGCCGATGCTGCTGCCGCGGCTGCTCTTGAGCTGGACGACGTGCTCGCTGGCGGCGGCGCCGACGGATGTGAACGCCCGCTTGAGCGCTTCGTTGCGGCCCTCGACGTCCCCGGCGTGCGCTGACGCGGCGGGCGCCGCGATGAGGCACGTGGCGACGATCGCGGTGGAGAGGAGGCTGGTCGTTCTGGTGATCATGGTCCGTCCGTTCTCTTCTTGGGCTCGGTCATCGGAACGTCTCTCTCGTTCGTTTCGCGACGGGTCTACTACTCCCGTCGCCCGAGCTCGACCTCGATCACGAGCTCCTCCTGGATCCACTCGGAGTCGAGGATCCGCGCGCGGATCACCTGGAGCTTCACCTTCTCGCCCGGGCCCTTGCCCGAGACGGCGGCGACGAGGCCTTCGACGCCGTCGATCTTCTCGCCGTCGATGACGCGGATCACGTCACCCTTCTTGAGGCCGGCCTTCGCCGCCGGGCCGTCGGCGACGACGTCCTCGACGATCACGCCGCCCTCCTCGTCCTCGCCGTTCTCCGGCTCGACCTGCACGCCGAGGAAGCCGCTGCCGGCGGGCGGAGTCGGGATCGCGCGCTCGGGCGTCCGAGGTGCCTCGGGGGCCGGCTCCTCGCCGCCGCCGAAGAACTGCTTGAAGAGCTCACCCATGGGGTTCTCGCCGTCGGGGGCTTCGCCGCCGCCGCCGAAGAACTGCTTGAAGAGCTCGCCCATCGGGTTCTCGCCGTCGGGGGCCTCGCCGCCGCCGCCGAAGAACTGCTTGAACATCTCGCCCATGGGGTTCTCGCCGTCGGGGGCTTCCTCGCCGCCGCCGCCGAAGAACTGCTTGAAGAGATCACCCATCGGGTTCTCGCCGTCGGGGCTCTCGCCGCCGCCGAACAGCTTCCCGAAGTTCTCGAAGACACGCCCGTACATCTCGTTCATGTCTTCCTGGCTGAAGTTCTGCTGCATCTCGGCGAACGCCTCGGGTCCGGCCTTGATCCCCTCGACGTCCCGACCGGCCATCAGCGTGTCCAGGTTCGTGTCGATCTCGTTGATCGGCACCGCGTAGGCGTTGTCGTTCACGAGCAGGATGGCGCCGTTGAGCCCGAGGAGCTTCCCGTCGAGGTCGACGAGCGGGCCGCCGCTGTTGCCGGCGTAGATCGGGCAGTCGGTCTGGATCGCGTCGTTGTAGTAGCGGTCGAACATCTGCACCGGGAGCTTGCGGTGCAGGCCCGTGACGCGCCCGAAGCTCACGCCGGGGCGCAGATCGGGATACGGGCCGCCGGGGTGACCGAGCGCGACCATCCAGTCGCCGACCTCGATCGCCGAGCTGTCGCCCTTCTCGAAGAACGAGAGCGCGTGATCGACCTCGACCTTGAGCAGCGCGTAGTCCTGGCGCTTGTTCTTGCCGAGGACCTTCGCGTCGAGGTAGGTGCCGTCGCTCAGGACGACCTCGACCCGGTTCGCGATGTCGACGACGTGGCTACAGGTGAGGATGTAGCCGTCGTCGGTGATGATTGCGCCCGAGCCGTAGCCCGCCTGACCGCCGCCCATCCCTCCGACGTGCGCCTTGATCAGCACCGTCTTGGGGATCGCGTCCTTGGCGACCGCCTGAACGGTCCGGCCGAGGGCGGCGACGTCGAGATCGGTCCGCTCCTCGGTCTGGGCGGAGGCGGCCGATGGGGCGACCAGGAGGCAGGCCGCGACGAGCGCCGCGGGGACGAGGAGCCGGGCGAGGCGTCCGGCAGGGGCGAGGGTCCGCATGGGGTGAAGCTCCTTTCGAGCTCGGGCACGCCTCATCTTCGACGGTGGCGGCGCCCGGCACAAGATATACGCGCCCCGATGGCGGTTCGTTGGCCGGTCGGTCGAGATCGGGTGTTTGGTCGATGGCAGGGACGCCGGCCGGCGCGCGATCGGTGGGACGCGCCAGGCCGGGGTCGTGTTCGCCGGGGCTCGCCTCGGATCAACCGAGGAGGACCGACAGGATCAGGATGGGGAGCTCCACGACGAGGAAGATGCCGACGAGGAGCTTCAGCTCCACGCGTCCGGCGGCCTCTTCCATGCGGGGGCCGAGGGTTGGGACGGGGGTGTCCTGGGTCAGGCGGGACATGCGAGTCTCCGATCCGGGGTCTTCGAGCGGTCGACCGTCGGTCGACGCCCCGGAGAGCGCAAGCCCCATGCCGCCCGGCGCCTCGAGCCCGCATGGGTCTATCAAGCTGGCTCCGGTGACCGCGGCCCCACCGGCTTCGCCTTCGGCGAAGAGGATGAAACCACGGAGACACGGAGAACACGGAGGACTCACGGAGAAAGACGCGACCAGCTCAGCCCGGGTCGGTTGGCTTCGCCTCCGCCGAGGGGATGAAACCACGGAGGCACCGAGGCACGGAGGAGCCTCGGAGGGGATCCGGGTCTTCGACCGCTCGCCGCGTCCTCCGTGAATCCTCCGTGTTCTCCGTGCCTCCGTGGTGACATCCTGCTCGCCGAAGGCGAGCCCACTGGCACCTGAACGAGCTTGAGGCCCCTATGCGGCTAGCCGCGCGAGGCCGCCTCGAGCCAGCGTCGCTCGAGGTCGCCGTAGAGCGAATCGACGAGCTCGATCAGCTTCGCCCAGTCCTTCTTCTTCCGCGCCTGCTCGTAGACCATCTCGACGTCCTTGCCGACGGCGCCGAGGCCGTCGGCCGCCGAGCCGCCGCGCTTCTGGATGATCTTGGTCCACTCGATCGCGGCCATCGCGCGCGGCACGACGTTGCTCTCGTCGGTCGGCGTGCCCGATGCGACCTCGCGCCGGTTCTCGTCGACGCGGGCGGATCCGGTCGGCACGAAGCCGGCGCGCGTATTGAGCGCCGTTCCCCAGAGGGTCTCGAACAGCTCGAACGCCTGATCGACGAGGGCGAGGCCCCCGGCCGGCGGCTCCTCGCCGCGCTTCAGCTTCTTCACCGTCCTCTTCGCCTCGAGGAGCTGGCTCCTCGCGCCGGCGAGCCGCTCGTCGGGGGTCCCCTTCCACGCCTTCTCGATGAGCTCCGCCCAGTCGAGGAGCACCTCGATCCGGTCGCGGATCGTCTCGGCGGTCGTCGACTCGAGGAGCGCCGCCTGCCGCGCCCGATCGATCTTCTTCTTGCCGGTCGGGCGGAGCGTCGCCTGCCCGCCGGCGGACGCCTCGGTCCACGCCTTCTCGAGGCTGGGGAAGAGCTCATCGAGCTCGACGGCCAGCTCGGCCGCGGCCGAGCGATCGCCGCCCTTCGCCTTCTCGAGGAGGTCGCGGGCGGTCGCGGTCGCCTCGTCGACCGCCCGGCGCCCCTTGCCGAGGCGCAAGATCAGGAGCTTGGTCCAGGCGAGCATCGCCTCGCCGCGGGCGATCGCGTTCCCCGCGTCGCTCTTCGTTCCCATCATCGCCTTGCGGGTCGCGTCGATCCGCTCGTGACCGGTCGGGTAGAACCGACCGTCGTCGGCGCGCGCGACCGCCGGCCACGTCGTGACCGCGGCGAGGACGGCGATCCCGACGAGAAGACCGAGGCGGCGTCGCAGATTCGTGGTGATCATGTCCGAAGCGTAGCCGCCGGTCCGGGGTCGCGCAAACCGTCGCGGGCGTCGTATCCTCGTCCGCGAAAGGAGGCGCTCCCATGCGCCGAACGATCCTGGCCGCGCTGGCGGTCGCCCTCCTCATCGGAGCCACGGTCGGTCTTCCGGTCGGCTCGCTCCTCGCGGCCGACGACGAGGCGACCGAGCCGTCGGCCCGGTGGTTCGTCTGGAAGATCCGCGGCGAGCCAGCGGGCTTCCTCCACCTGCGGACCGAGCGGGTGAAGGGCGACGCGGACGCGCCGATCCGGCTCGTCAGCGAGATCCACCTCGTCGCGCGAGGCGAGGAGGTCGGACTCACGATGACCGCTCATTGCCGCGACGACGAGCTCCGAACGCCGACGCGGATCGAGACCACGGCCAAGGGCGACAGCGACGAGGTCCGCTCGTTCACGGCCACGGTCGTCGACGGCAAGCTCGTCGCGACGCTCTCGCCCGGGCCCGATGGGATCGCCGAGACGATCGAGCGGCCCGACGAGCTCGCCGAACGGTTCACGACGTTCTTCGGCGTCTTCGATCTGGTCGAGCGCCGGCCGTTCGACGTCGACGACGTGCTCGAGTTCGACGCCCTCGAGGCGAGCGAGCTGAACTACAAGCGAGGTCAGCGTCTCCGCTACGCCGGCGCCGAGGAGAAGGAGATTCCTCCGCCCGAGGGAGGCGCCGCGACGAAGGAGACGCTCCACGGCTTCGCCTACGAGGGCGCCGGCGGTCGGAAGATCGGCGAGCTGTGGGTCGACGAGGACCACCGCCTGCGGCGGGCGGTCATCGACGGTCGCAAGGAGATCACCCGGAGCACCGAGGAGCAGGCCCGGGCGGCCCTCGCCGCTGCGAAGGAGTCCTCGAAGCGATGAACCGACTGAAGGTGGCGATCTTCCTGGCGAAGCACCGGAAGTGGCTGATCCCGTCGGCGGTCATCCTGGCCGGCGTCGGGGGTTACCTCATCTACCGCAGCCTCTGACCGCGTCGTCTCCGCGGCGGCCTACGCCGCACCGAGGGCGAACTGCAGCCACGCGGCGTTCCCGATCGCCGTCGACCAGCGCACGCCCGCCCGCCGGTATCCGAGCCGGCGGCGAAGCGCGTCCTCGATCTCGAAGAGATGGGCCGCGCCGTAGACGACGCCGATGCGCCGGTGACCCTCATCGATCGCCGCGGCGACCGCGTCGATCGCGATCGCGTTGCGCTCCTCGAGGACGACCCGCGAGAGCCGGCGGAGCGTGCGCGCCGGAATCCGGAGGCGGCGTCGCGCCGAGGTCGACGCGGGCGCGGCCGGTCCGGACGCCGCCGGCGTGAGCGTCCGGCAGTAGCGGCGCACCGCGACCGGATCGAGCGCGACGCCGAGCGCGGCGCCGAAGCTCTCGAGCATCGCCTCGGGGGTTCGATCGGCCAGCCGCCATCGGGGGTCGTCGGTCGGGAGGGCGCTGCCCTGATCGACGAAGCCGGCGCGGCGCGCCCGCGCGCGCAGGGCCGCCCGCTGCGCGTCGTCGAGCGGGGGCGCCTCGTGGAGGACCACGTCGCAGTCTTCGAGCTGCGCGGCGGCGCTCGCGTAGAACTCCTCGTCGGCGAGGTGGGTCATCGCGACCAGGACGAGGCGGGGGTCGCGGGGGAAACGCTTGAGGGTCCGGGTGGCGAGGTCGATCCGGTCGGGATACCAGGACGATCGAACGGTGCGGGTCCAGTCGTTGTCGACGCCGTACCGCTCGTAGACGCGGGCGACCGCGAGGCGCGCGGCGGCCGAGACCGCGGCGAGGGCGCTGCCGATCGACGCGTCGTCGGCGCGACCGCGGCCGGCGGGGCGCGCGATCGGAAGGGGTCGGTTCGGTTCGGGTCGCTCGGGCACGGCGGGCTTCCTCCGGCCGGGGAGGAAGCAAGCGTCGTGCCGCGCTGCGGCGCGGGCGAACCTCGACCCCGGCTATCTCCCTATCGGATAGGGAGCTCGGAGGGATGAGCGGCCACGGCGCCGGACGGTGGGTCCGGGCATCCTGACGCAACGGTTGGTCGAAAGTGACACGGATGACACCCAGGCACCCACGAAGGCAGACGCTCGAAGTGGCTCACGCAGACCGCAGAGCCTCCAAGAGAAACGAGCGAAGCCTCGGGCGACGGCCGTGAACCGGGACGGCGGCAACCTGCAATCCGCGTAATCCGCGTTATCCGCGGTTCCCGTTCGTTCGCCGCCGAGAGAGACCAAACCGCGGATTACGCGGACTACGCGGATTTCAGCCGTGGGCGATCCGTGTAGTCCGTGGATCGTCTCCCCGTGGGAACAACGGATACCGACGCGTTCCCGGAATACACCGGCGCCGCTCGCGCGCAATCAGATCAGACCGGCAAGAGGTCTATCTTCGCCGCGAGGATGAAGTCGCTCTCGGTCAGGCCATCGATCTTGTGCGTCCAGATCGTCACCTTCACCGACCCCCACGCGAGGTGGATGTCGGGGTGGTGCCCTTCGGCCTCGGCGAGCTCGCCGACCCGATTCACGAACGCGAGGGCATCGACGAAGTTCGCGAACGAGAGCGCTCGCTCGAGATGGTGGCCGTCGACGACGGACCAGGAGTCGCCCAGCTCCGACCGGAGCCGGGCGAGCTCCTCGCCGGCCAGGGCGGGGACGCCGCCCTGGCACGGGACGCAGGCCTTCTTCGCGAGCTCGGTCACGCGCTCACTTCGGCGACGCCGTTGACGATGACCGGGACGTCGTCCTGGTTCTTCATCTCGAAGTCGACCGTGGTGAGGCCGTCCTTGGTCTCGCCGGTCCACGCGCTCGTCGTGAGGACGTTCTTCGGCAGAACCGGCTTCGCGAACCGCACCGCCAGACGCTTCAGACGCGTCGGGTCGCCGTCGCACGCGTTGCGGATGATCGCCTGCGAGGTGAAGGCCATCGTGCAGAGACCCTGGAGGATCACCGACGGGAAGCCGGCCATCTTGGCGACGTTCTCGTCGACGTGGATCGGGTTGTTGTCGCCGCTCGCGTCGGCGTAGCGGTAGGACTGATCCTCGGTGACGCTCATCTCGTGGCTGAAGGTGGCCTCGCCGCGGTCGGCCGGCGCGGCGTCCTTCTTGTCGCCGTCCTTCTTCTTCGCGCCCTTGGTCTTCGCCCGGATGAACATCGCCGAGAGCGCCTCGACCCGGAGCTCGCCGCCGACGTAGATCTTCTGGCCGATCCGGAGGATCTGACCGCTCGACTTGTCCTCGATCGAGTGGACGAACGCCCGCAGGGTGGCGAGCTCGCCCGGGCGGAGCGGCGCGTGGAAGCGCATGTCCTGCTCGCCGTGGACGAGGCGGAGGAGGTCGGCGCCGAGCTCCTCCTCGGTCATGACCTTGAAGAGCGCCTCCTTGAGCAGCCGCACCGCGTAGAGCGGCGGCGCGACGACGTCGGACTCGAGGTAGCGCGGGTTCTCGTCGTTCGACGCGAGGGCGTAGTTGCGTGCGCCCTCGGGGTCGACCCACTGGGGCGGGCCGCTGAAGCGACGGCCGAGGTAGTCGCGGTTGAGCCCGCCGGCCGCCGCGTCTCCGCTCGCCGCGGCGTCGCCACCGCCGGCGGCCGCCGCGCCGCCGCCGCTCTCGGCGATCTCGCGGGCCTTCTTCATGTCGAACGCCTGGCCGAAGCGCATCATGTCGCCGAGGTTGCTCGCGGTGATCTTGCCCTCCATGAACGCCTTCTCGGCGCGGATCTTTCCGGCGACGACGCCGGCGTAGGTCTCGGCGTCGACCTTGACGGTGCAGGTCGGCGTGCCGGTGAGGCCCTTCTCGGTCTTGCAGGTACCGTCGGCGATGATCACGGTCCAGTCGTCGGCGCCCTTGATCGCGAACTGAACGTTGGCCGTCCAGCCGGCCGCGCCGCTCGGGACGAAGACCTCGGGGAGCATGCCGAACGCCGCGTCGATCACGGCGCCGGGACCGGACGGCGCCGCCTTCGCGGCGGGTTTGGCCGGCGCGGCGGCCGCGCCGCCACCGGCGGCGGCCTTCTCGGCCTCGGCGAGCGTCTTCGCCTTCTTCATGTCGAACGCCTGGCCGAACTTCATCATGTCGCCCAGGTTGCTCGCCGTGATCTTGCCCTCCATGAAGGCCTTCTCCGGCTTCGTCTTGCCCATGACCACGTCGGCGTAGGTGGCCGCGTCGACCTTCACCGTGCAGGTGGGCGTGCCCGACTTGCCGTTCTCGACCCGGCAGGTGCCGTCCTCGACGATGATCGTGTAGTCGTCGGCGCCCTTGATCTCGAACTGGACGTTGGCCTTCCAGCCGGCGGCCCCGGCCGGGACGAAGACCTCGGGCAGGCGGCCGAACGCCGTCGCGATGATCTCCTTCGGGCCGAGCTCCTTCGGCGCGGCGGCCGCGCCGCCGCCGGCGCCCGCGGCGGCCTTTTCGGCCTCGGCGAGCGCCTTCGCCTTCTTCATGTCGAACGCCTGGCCGAACTTCATCATGTCGCCGAGGTTGCTCGCCGTGATCTTGCCCTCCATGAAGGCCTTCTCGGGCTTCGTCTTGCCCATGACCACGTCGGCGTAGGTGGCCGCGTCGACCTTCACCGTGCAGGTGGGCGTGCCGGCCTTGCCGCTCTCGACCCGGCAGGTGCCGTCCTCGATGACGATCGTCCAGTCGCCGGCGTCCTTGATCTCGAACTGGACGTTGGCCTTCCAGCCGGTCGCCCCGGCCGGAACGAAGACCTCGGGCAGGCGCTCGAACGCGCGCGCGATGATCTCCTTAGGCCCGAGCTCGACGGGGGCCGCGCCGCCGGCGGCCGCCGCGGGAGCCTCGTCCCGGCAGATCTCGTCGATCTTCTCGGCGATCTCCTCGGCGCTCCAGACGGCGTTGCCGCCCTTCTTGCTGCCCTCGGTCATCTTCATCTTGTACTCGAAGAGATGATCGCCGTGGACGCCGAAGATCCGACCGTTGACCTCGTCGGAGAGATGGCTCGCGAGGTAGAGCGCGACCGGGGCGACGTGCTCGGGCGTCATCTCGTCGGGCACCATCGCGATGTCGTCCGTCATGCGGGTCTTCGCCATCGGGGCGAGCGCGTTGACGTTGATCCGGTGCTTCGCGAACTCGAGGGCGGTCACCCGGGTGAACCCGGCGATCCCGGCCTTGGCGGCCCCGTAGTTCGCCTGGCCGAAGTTGCCCATCAGGCCGGCGTAGGAGCTCGTGTTGACGATCTTGCCGCCGCGGGCCTGCTCGGCCATCCGGGCGGCGGCCGCCTTGGTGCAGAGGTAGGTGCCCTTGAGGTGGACCGCGATGACCGCGTCCCACTGGGCGTCCTCCATCTTGAGGAGGGTCTTGTCGCGGAGGATGCCCGCGTTGTTGACGAGGATGTCGACGCCCCCGAACGCATCGACGGCCGTCTTCACCAGGTTCGCCGCGCCCTCGGGGTCGGCGACCGAGTCGTAGCTCGCGACCGCCTCGCCGCCCGCCGCCTTGATCTCGGCGACGACCTGGTCGGCCGGCGCATTGCCGGCGCCGGAGCCGTCGCGACTGCCGCCGACGTCGTTGACGACGACCTTCGCGCCCTCGGCGGCGAAGAGCAGCGCGTGGGAGCGGCCGAGGCCGTTTCCGGAGCCGGTGATGATGGCGACCTTGCCGTCGAGAAGACCCATGGCGTCCTCCGAAATCCGCGCAGACGCGGTGTTCTAGGGGCTGAGCGCCCGTGCCGCGGTGCGGCAGGCGAGGGGCGAATGCTAAGGGATGGGATCGGACCGATCAAGGTCGGCAGGGACCGTTCGGTTGGCAAACGATCTCCCAGGAATCGCCGCCCCGGTCACGCACCTCGGCGCCTCGGCGGGCGAGTCGTCGTTCCTGGAACACACGGAAGAGAGCTCACGCAAAGGCGCAAAGACGCAAAGGGTCGTTGCTCCGAGCCGAGATCTGGATCCGGCGGAGCTCCTTTGCGCCATTGCGCCTTTGCGTGAGATTCGTCGTTCCTGGAGCGTCGGCTCGGAGAGGGCTCGGCGAGTGGCTACCGCGGGCCGCCGAAGCCACCGCCGGGCGGTCCATCGGTGCCGAAGGCGCCGGCCTTGCCGCCGCGTCCGCCGCCGGGGCCACCCCGGCCGCCCGGTCCGCCGCGGCCGCCGCCGGGTCCGCCGCGGCCTCCGAAGCCGCCGCCCCGACCGCCGCCGTCGCGGCCGCCGCGGCCTCCGCCGTCGCGACCGCCGGGCCGTCCCCGGCCGCCGTCGCGCCCGCCGCGATCCTCGAGCTTCGGCCGGATCCGCTGACGGAAGAACGGGAGCACCTTCAGCGTCGCCGACAGGATCGGGATCGCGTCCTCGGCGTCGGGGAAGCCGGCCGCGACGATCGTCTCACGCAGCCGCGCTCCGCGTCGATCGGCGTCGGCGCCGAGCCCCGGCCCGGAGCGACGGGACAGACGGTCGAGCACCTCGCGCAGGATCGATCCGTCGCCCGCCTCCCGGAGCGCGCCGAGCACGCCGCGAAGATCGCCCTCGAGGTCGAGCCCGGTCTCGGCGAGCTTGACCGCGAGCTCCTTCGCCGCGACCGCGCACGCCTCCTGGCGCCGCCGCGTCGCCTCGTTCGCCCTCGCCCGATTCACCACGTCGACGGCCTCCTCGCCGCGGCCACCGTCCGGACCTCGGCGAGGCCGTCGCGGTGGGAGGCGTCCCAGCCCTCGTAAGCGGATCGGGCGCGATCGATGAGCGCGCCGAGGCCCTCGTCGTCGAGCGGCTCGGCCGGCGACCCGACCGTCGCCGCGCCCGCGATCGCGATGTACTCGAGCTCGACGGCGAGGCGTCCGAGCCCGTGCGCCCGGCGTCCGCCGAGCGTCAAGCCCCGGACCTCGTCGATCCCCAGCGCCAGGACGATCGCGCCGAGCTCGGCGCGGGTGACGTCCTCGACCCAGACGCTCGCCGTCAGCCCCGTTCCCTCGGGCAACGCGTCGGTTCGCTCGGCGCCCGGCGGCGGCGGGCCTCGATGCCCCCCCGAGGGCGGAGGAGCGAGAATGTTCGTCGGCGCCGACGGCAGCGGTCCCTCGGCCCCGATCGGGACCCGGCGTCCGTGGAGCTCGCCGACGGTCACCTCGACATCGTGGGCGCCCGGCGGCCCCCCGCGGCCCGGCGGTCCACCGCGGCCCGGCGGTCCACCGCGCCCGCCGGGCAGCGCGCGCGCGTGCAGGCGATGTCCGGCGCGGTGCAGGTGTGGGCGCTGCGGCTCGGGCGTCAGCGGCGCGGTCGTCGATCGCTGCGGCAGGTCGACGATGAGCGCGTCGGAGAACGAGATCCGCCCCCGCCAGCCCGGCGCTCCGAAGAGGCCGCACGCCGGACAGAATCGGGGCGAGCCCGGACCGCGCGCGATCGGACGGATCTCGGGGCACGGATCGATCGCGTTCGTCTCGCCGTGGTCGAGCTTCACGAGCGCCCTACCTCGGCCGTCGATCCGGAGGCGCTCGATGGCCGCCCTGGGGATGCGACTCGCGCTCTGGTTGCGGCCATCGAACGGGACGCCGCGCTGACTCCGGCCAGCCGAGAGGACGCGGAGGCAGCTCTTGGTGATCGCCTCGAAGACGCCGCGGACCGCGCCCCGAAGGGCCGAGCCGGGGATGATCGGCTGCCCCTCCGAGCGGGCGTGCGCGCGGATGACCGGGCCGCGCTCGTAGCCGGCGTCGTCGGCGCGGATGAACGCGCCGGATCCGGCGTGGATCGGGCTGCGCGCCGTCAGGCGCAGACCGAGGCGCGCGGTGATCCGGTCGTTCGTCGGAACGTCGTGCCGCGCGCGCTTGTCCCAGCGCCGGAGCGCGCCGCCCGCAGGCATCGAGATGAACTCGTACGGATGGGCCCGGCGCTCCTCGGGCGAGCTCGGATCGCTCCGGCGATCGGCGCGGAGCTTCGCGGGGTCACGCATCCGCGCCTCCGGTCGGCGGCCCGTCCGCGTCCCCGCCACCGGCATCGGGGCTCGGGGCCGCATCGCCGCTCGGTGCGTCGCCGCTCGGCGCCTCGCCGCCGGGCGCATCGGCGGCCGGCCGCGGGTCGGCCGGCGGAGCGTCGCCCCCCGACGCGTCGGGGGCCGCGGCGTCGGCGGCGGGCGCGTCGCTCGCCGCGGGAGCATCGGAGGAGGTCGCCTCGGCCGCGCCGGTCTCGCCGGTGGCGGTCTCGCCGTCGCGCGGCTTGCGCTTGCGCCGGCGCTTCTTCTTCTTCGCCGCGTCGCCGTCCCCCTCGCCGCCGTGTCCTCCACGGTCGGGCCTCGGCGCCGAGACCCTGTCGGTCCGCGTCCGGGGGTGCGCCCGCGGCGACTCGAGCAGGCTCCGCCACGGCCCCTCGATGCAGGCGTTGATGAGCTGGACGACGGCCGCTCCGGTGAACACCTGACGGCGCCGGCCCCACTCGCGGTAGTCTCCGTAGAGCTCGGGCGGGGCGGCGACGGTCGCCACGTCGCTCGCTCGGCGGCGCGCGTCGCGAATCCGCTCGGCGGCGAGCGACTCGACGCCGTGGAGGTCGGCGCCTGCCGACGCCCCGTCATCGGAGGTCGCGTCGCCGGCGTCGGACTCCGCCGCGGCTCCCGCGGCGACCGGCTTGCGTCGGCGAACCTCGGTCGGCGACTCGGCGAAGCTGTCGACGATCAGCTCGCGGTACGAGACGCCGAACCGGCCGAGCCCTCGCGCGCCGCCGCTGCCGAGGGTGACGAAGCCCTCGTCGAGGTCGCGCAGGACCAGACCGAGCATCGCAATGGTCCAGAGGGGGAAGTCCCGCAGGACCACCTCGGCGGCGTACGCGCCGCCGGAGGCGACCTCGTAATCGAACGGGCCGAACGCCGCCGAGCCGAGGACGCGGTCGAGCGCCATCTGGCTCCGGACCTCGCTCCGCGGCGGCGCCGGGTCGGGTCCCGACGCGTCCCACTCGCCGGGCATCGCGTCGCAGAAGCTGACCCGGCCCGCGAGCGACGTCGAGCCGAACAGACGGCACGCGTAGCAGCTCCGGCGATAGGCGTCGAAGCCGTCGGCCTCGTTGCCGATCGACCAGCAGCTCGCCCGGTCGCGGCTCCGCTCGGGGAACGGGTCGCAGGCGGGCAGCCCGACCGATCGGAGCAGCCGCTCGCACCGGACGCGGACGGCGCCCTTGAGCGTTCCGCCGGGCACGTAGACCGACTCGGTCCCGCCGAGCGGGTCGAACGTCCGGGCGCAGCTCACGTCCGGCAGCTCGGCCGGGCCCGTCCCCGCCGGACCGCTCCGGACGAGGAACGGCCCGCGGCTCACGAGCACGAAGCGCAGCCGGGCCTGATTGTAGAGCGATCGAAACACGTCTCTGTATCCTCGCGTCGCGGGATCAGGCGAGCGGATCGCCGCGACGCCGACTTTCGATGAAGGTCTCGAGCGCCTCGCGCCAGCGCTCGAGGCGGACGCGGACGTCGTCCGGAGTGTCGCCGAACGGTCGCGCCCGGGCGGCGGCCGCGGCGGCCGCCTCCTCGTCGCTCTCGTCGGGCTCGCCCGCGTCGCCGCCCTCGAGCAGCTCGCCGCCCTCGCCGAGACTCTGCGTCTCGACGAGGAGCGTCTGCTCGTCACCCCACACGGCGCCGGCCTCGAGCGCCTTCTTGTAGAATATCTTCCAGTCCTTGCGCTGCTCGGTGAGGAAGCCTTCCTCGATGAGGCGAGCGCGGGTCCAGCCAGCGGCGGCCATGAACTGCGGAATGACGGAGTGATTCGGCTGCCCCTCGCCGACCCGCCTGGTCGCCTCGACGACCGCCTCGCGGAGGGCGACGTAGGCGGGGTGGAGCGCGGCCGGCTCGTCGTCGGCCGGGTCGGCGGGCGCGGGGCTCGCCATGATCGATCCGCCGGGCACCGGATCCTCGCCGTCGCCGCCGTCTCCATCATCGCCGGGCGCGTCGCCCGCGTCGGGGTCGGAGTCGGTCGCGTCGTCGCCCGGATCGGACGCCGGCGCCCCGTCGTCGCCAGGGTCCGACGGCGCCTCGGCGTCGAGCTCGTCGTCGGCGGCGTCCGGGGCGGCGCCGAAGCGCGCCCGGAACGAGGGCATGCCGGCGACCTCGCCCGGGCGACCGAGGAGCAGGTCGAGGGCGTCGGCGTCGCGCGCGCCCTCGATCACGACCCGCACGCGACCGAGGCCACGCCCGGCGAGGCCGCCGAGGGTGAGGTAACCCTCGTCGAGCTGGCGGAGGCAGGCGACGATCAGGCCGACCTCCCACGGGCGCGGGTTCGAGACGGTGATCGCGAAGCCGAAGGTGCTGCCAGGCGGCGCGACCTCGAAGTCGTCCTGCGTCCACGTGAGCGCTGCGGTCTGTCGATCACGCGAGACCGGGCGGCACACCCGGACGGCCGTGCGAGCCGAGCCGAGCGGCTCGAGATCGGCGAACCGCGCGCGCCCGCGCATCCACGGCGAGCCGAACAGGTGGCAGGTCGCGCAGCTCCGTCCGAGCACCTCGCGGGCGATCGCGACCCGATCCTCGCCCAGGCTGCGGACGAGATGCGCTCGGCCACGCGCGTCGAGGCACGGCCGCTCGACCGGGTCACAGGCGTCGATGCCGCCCGCGAGGCCGGCGCCGAGGAGGAGCGCCTCGACCGTCGCCCGCACCGTCCCCTTGAGGGTCGAGCCGGGGATGATCGGTCGGCCGAGCCGGTCGCGAAGCACCGGCCGATCGCTCGGCGCGAACGAGTCGACGTCGGCGCCGACCCCGATGTGCAGCGCCGAGCGAGCGATGATGCGTCCTTCGATGAGGACGCTCCGGTCGAGCCGCTCGAGGTGATCGGGCGCCTGACCGGCGTCATCGCGCCAGCCGGGGATGAGGGCGACGCCCGCGCGGGGCGGGCCGAGCTGGGTGGTCATCGGTCGTTCCTCTACCCGGAGCTCTCGCCCGGACTGGCCTCGGAGCTACCCTCGGCCCGGGGCGGGGCCGGCGGGACGGGTTCGGGCGCAGGCGCCGTCTCGGACGCGTGCGGGACCGGCGCCGGCTCGGGCACCGATGGTGCCGCGGCGGGCTCGGGGGTCGACGGCGCGGACCCGGGCTCGGGTGCTGATGGCGCGTCGGAAGCCGCGGCCTCGCGAGGGCTCGCCTCGGCGTTCGGCGACGCGGCGTCCGGCGCTCCGGCGTCGGTCCGGGGGCCGTCTCCCTCGCCCCGCTTGCGACGGCGCCGACCGCGCTTGCGGCGACCGCCCTCGCCCTCGTCCTCGGCGTCGCCCGTCCTGGCGTCGGCCGGCCTGGCGTCGCCCGGCTTGCCGTCACCTGGCTTGCCGTCGGGGCCGTCGCCCTTGTCGCGCTTCTCGCCACCGCGGCCGCGCTTGCGCTCACCGCGCTCACCGCGCTCACCGCGCTCAGCGCGATCGCCCCTCTCGGGTCGCTCCTTCTTGCGGTCCTCACGCTTGGGACGCGGCGCGGCCTCGGCGTAGTAGGTGTAGGACCGGGCGAGGTAGCCGATCAGCGCCCGGGCGAGGTCGAGCCCGCGGGCGTCGCCGGCGAGCGGGTCGAGCCCATCGAGGACGCGGTCGCCGAAGCTCCGCTGGCGCCAGAGCCCCGCGCCGGCGTTGTTGCCGATTCGACTCCGGAGGTAGTTCGCGAGCTCTCCGACGCTCGCCGCCCGGGCGGCCGCGACGCGCAGCGCCCGAACCTCGTCGCGGAACGCCTCGCGCTCGCGCGACCGCATCACCGCGGCCCGGTCGCTCACCGGCCGTCCGCCGGCGCGGCCCTCCCAGGGACGTGACCCCGTGAGGATCTTCTCCGCCTGCTCGACGAGCTGCGCCCGCGACTGCGGCTCGAGACCGTATCCGTCCATCGTCGTCCCCGTCACTTCTCTAACCGACCTCGAACCGGCCGAGGCCGTCGCCCCGGTCCGCTCCGACGCCTTCCTCGGCGAGCATCACCAGCCGCTCGCCGAGCTCTTCTCGCACGCCGCCATCCGAGATCGCGCCTCGCCGCACCGCGAGCCCGATCACGCTGCCGGCCGCCGCGGCGACGCGCGGCGTGAGCGGCGATCCCGCCTCGCTCGAGTATCCGTGGAGGATCACCGGCCTCGTCGCGACGACCGCCGGCCGCGCGCCGAGCTTCCCCGCGAGGTCCGCCCCGAGGAGCGTCGCCGGGTCCGGCAAGAGACGCGCCCGCGTCCCCTCGATCGTCGCGACGGACGGCGTCCGCGCGACGAGCGGGACGAGCGCCTCCTCGAGCGTGACGAGCGTCGCGCCGTCGCCGGGCTCGCCCGCCTGGCCGGCGAACGCGGCGGCGGCCGCCGCGCCGGCGAGCTCGCGATCGAACGCGTCGACCCGGTCGAGGGCGGTCGCGCGGCCGAGCGATCGGCCCTCGCGGACGCGCAGGCGCGCGCGCCCGAAGCCGCGGCTGCGCCCGGCGCCGAGCCGGATGATCAGGCCGTCGAGCGACTGCACCAGCTCGACCGCGTCGGCGTCCCGGAGCAGCAACCGCCCCGTCAGGACCGACCCCTCGGGGATCCGGTCGTGGTGACGCGCGCCGAGGTCGTGGCGGCCGATCGAGCTCGGCGCGACGCCGAACCCCCGACCCGGCTCGAGCACCTCCGCCGCCGGAACGAGCGGCGCGCCGCACTCCGAGCACGCCTCGTCGAGGCCGGCGCCGAGGAATCGGCTCCGCACCTCGTCGACGCTGCCGTGTCGCGCGGGCGCGACGGAGCAGACGAGCAAGGTGAGCGGCAGCGCGTCGCCGCCGAGCCCGGTCGCGTGCTTGCGAGCGATCTCGACGCTCGGCCGCGCGGGATCATTCCGGCGTCGGAGCCCGGTCAGGAAGGCCGCCGCCTCGCCGTCCTCCATCGTCCGTCGGAGCGGCGCACCGTCCTCGAGGGCGCGCGCGCACGCGCTCCGCACGACGCGCCCGGCGACGACCGCGCCGAGCCCCGGATCGCCCGCGCTCCCCGCATCGAGGAGGAGCGGCGCGAGCAAGCTCACCTCGAGCGTGGCGACCCGGCGGCTCGTGTCGGCATCGGACGGCTCGCTCGACGCGGGCTCGGCCCGGCGGCGGGTGCCCGGTCGCGGCGCGGCGACGAGCCGCACCTCCTGAACGCCGACGTGGCCGAGCGCGAAGGTGGCGCTCGCCGACCGGACGGCCGCCTCGAGGAGGCGGCGATCGTCGGCGTCGGGCGCGCCGTCCCAGCGCATCGGCGCGATCGCGACCCAGGCGGCCTCGCCCGAGACGGGAGCGCCGCTCGCCCACCAGTCGCGGCTCGGCGCGGCGGCGCGGACCGGCCAGGTCCCGAGGGTGCGGTCGAGCGCGAGGCGCGGGCGGCGCGGCGGGCGCGAGCCCTCGTCGGGCGGCGGCGGCGGGGCGCGGCGCGGCCCGCGGCCGCCCGATCGGCTCTCCACGCGCGGACCGCGTCCGAGCGCGCGGGCGTCACCCACCCAGACCCGCGCCGCGCGCCCCGGCGCGCCGAACAGGCGGCAGACCGCGCAGGCGTCATCCCCGGCTCCGCAGGTCCCCGGGTCGCCGGGCGCGGCGCAGGCGCGCGGCGCCGACGCCGACGCCGACGCCGACGCCGACGCCGACGCCGACGCCGACGCCGACGCCGACGCCGGCTCCGCCGCGCTCGCGCCGCGGAGGAGCGCGGCGAGCGAGGCGCGGAGCGCGCCCTTGACCGCGCTCGCGGCCGCGACGACGGGGCCGCGGGCGCCGGCCGGCTCGCCCGAGCGCGCCCTCTCCTCGAGGAGGGTGACGATCACGACGCCGCCTCCTCGGCCGGGGCGCCCGCGACGACCAGCAGGGCCGCCTCGAGCTCGTCGGCGAGCGTCGCCACGACCTGGCCGTCGGCGTCTCGGGTGAAGACCGCAGCCTCGATCGGGTCGCGGTCGACGACGTGGATCCCGTGACCGAGACGCAGCCACCGTCGGAGGGCGAACGCTCCGCCCGGCGGCGGCGCGCCGCGCGCCCGCTCGAGGCGGTCGCCGGCAGCGCGCGTCACGAGCTCGGCGACGACGCCGGCGCGCCCCTCCTCGGGCGCGCGACGCCAGGCCGCCGCCAGCCCGGGCGCCGCGGCCGCCGCGAGCGGGGCGCGTCGAACGAGGGCCGAGAACGCGGCGGCGGGCATCGGGCGGGTCGTGCCCACCAGCCGCTCCGGCTTGCCGGACGCGGTCGGGGCGCTGATCCCGTGACGGATCGCCGCGACGTCCCCCGCGAGGAACGGGCGACCGGCGGGCGGCGCGACGGCGAAGTCGACGCGGCAGCCGCCCGCCTCGCCGGCGTGGGCGGCGGCACGGGCGAGGTCGATGGCCCGGGTCTCCGCCGCGGCGGCCAGGCCGGCCCGATCGGCGACGACGAGGGCGACGCCGGCGGTGAGGGGGGCGGGCTCGCTCTCCCGGCGGAGGAGATCGGCGGCCCCGCGAGCGACCGCGTCGGCGACGGCGAGCGCCTGCGCGGCGCCGATGCCCGTGGCCGAGACCAGGTCGCGACCGCGACGAACGATACGGGCGTCGGGCGAGGCCTCGCGCACGATCGCGACGGTGCGAGACGCGATCGCGCCTCGCGCGACCGCCTCGTCGAGCGAGCCGGCGGCGGCGATCCGCGCGGCGAGCCCGCCGAGGGCGAGGGCGAGCGCGGCGACGCCGCCCGCGGGGTCATCGCTCACGTCGAGCTCGATCGCCGGCGCGCGCGGCGCGGGGACGTCGCGCCCCGAGAGGCGCTCGCGCCGGAGGTGGCCGAGGACGCGTCGGATCACCACGCCGGCGCCCGTCGCGAGCTCGGAGGCGGCCGCCGTGCTCGTCGTGACGGCGAGCGTCGCGCACGGCGCGGCGCGATCGCGCAGGGCGCGGAGGCGGTCGATCGCCGCGTCGGCCTCGTCGCGGCTCGCGAAGACGCCGACCGCTCCGTCGGGGAGCTCGACCACCGCGGCCGGAGCGCTCGACGGGCTGGCCGCGCCGACCGCCTCATCGTGGAAGCTCGCCGCGGCCCCGTCGAGGTCGAGCGGGCTCGCCCGGAGGGACCAGCCGAGGACGGTCAGCGGCGTCGCGAGGATCCCCTCCTCGGGGGAGCCGGGACGCACCTCGGGGACCGAGCCGGCGGCGAGGCTCGCGGCGAGGGCGTCCGTCGTCGTCTCATCGACGGACGCGCCCGCGGCGCGCCGGAGCGCGGCGGCGAGCCCGTGGGCCGGCCCGTGCGGCAGCGGTGCCTCGAGTCCTTCGGACAAACGGTGGCTCGCTTCCTGGGCGGGGCGCCGGCTCACCCGCGGGGTGCGGTCAGTCGCCGGCGTCGCTTCCCTCGTCGATCCGGCAGGTCACGCGGATGCGCATGCCGGCGCCGAGGTCCTTCTCCTTCGCCTTCCCGGTGAGCTCGCGGGCGAGCTCGGTCAGGCGGCGTCGGTTGATCATCGTGGGCTTGACGGCCGTCGGCAGGAACCGGAAGAGGACGTGTCCGTCGAAGCCGTCGAAGCCCGCGAGCTTCGGCCCGATGTTCACGAACTCCGTCGTCACCGCCTCCTCCGCCGTCTCGATGCCCTTGCACTGGATGTCCATCACCAGGGTGCCCCGGCCGCCCATCTTCATGATCTTCGGGCGGACGGTGTTCCAGCTCCCGGTCGGCTCCTTCGGCTCCTCGGCGACGTGCTCCTTGCGGATCCGGTTCACGAACTCGACGTCGGAGTCGTCCGACGCCTCGCCGTCCCCCGAGAAGATGCCGGTGATGTTGCCTTCGTCATCGGTCGTGAAGACCGCCGGCGTGATCGGCCGGTCCGCCCCCTCGATCCGCTCGTCGACGAACTTGCGGAGCCCGTGCACCAGCTTGGCGTCGCACGCGATGAGCATCGTGCGGATCGGGATCGCGACGACCAGATCGCCCGCCTTGAGGTAGTCCTTCGCCTTCTTGATCACCTTCGCGCGAAGGATGTCGCTCGCGGTCAGCTCGTCGCCTTGCCGGACGAGGATCTTCGAGCCGGCCTTGCCCCAGTCGACCTTGCGGGGCTTCCAGCCGGCCGCCCGCTCGCGCTTCACGAGGGTCTTCAGCGCGGCGCGCTCGACCTTCGAGTCGCTCCAGCCCTGCTTCTCGGCGACCTTCTTGAGGAGATAGTCGATCTCGCCCTTCTTGATCGCCGTCGCGAAGGTGAGCCAGGGGATGCTGCCGTACTCATCATCCTCGAGCAGGGGACGCGAGACACACGCCTTACGCCCCTTCCATTTCGGTGCGCACAGGATGGGGAAGAGCTCCACTCCCATTGTTGCCGCTACGCTCCTCCAGAGGGTTTCCGAACGGTCCGGGGAGGGGCCCTCCCGACGCGGACCGAAGTTTACCCAGGAGTCCGGGTTCCGCGCCACCGATGTCGTCGACCCTTCCGGGCGACCCTTTGGCGCGCCGGTGGCCGCGACGTGGGGGCGGGGGTAGGCTCGGGTCCATGGCGCCAGCCGACGAAGCGCCCGAGACGCCCGAGGCCGCCGGCGAGAAGCGCTTCGACCGGGGCCCGCGGCCCGGCTCGGAGGACGCGAAGACGCGCAACTGGGGCGCGATCGCCCGGGCCCAGGGGCGGCCTCCCGAGGTGCTGACCGACCCCGAGATTCCCGCGGCGGAGGTCGAGGACGCGGGGATGGAGCTCGCGCCGGGTCGGCCGGCCCCGGCCCCGCCGCCGCCCGTCCGCTCGAGCCGGCCGTTCGGCGTCGCGATCGTGGTCGCGCTCGCCTTGCTCGTGGGCGCGGCGGCGCTCGTCGTCAGCCTCTCGCGCCGCGCCAGGACGACCGCGGCGCTCGCCCGCGGCCGGGTCGCCCTGGCGGGGGGAGAGTGGGATCGCGCGGTCGAGGCGTTCGAGCTCGTCCTGGCGATCGAGCCCGGCCACCTCGAGGCGGGCGAGTCGCGGGCGTTCGCCGACAAGCGGGCGCGCGGCGCGACGGCCGCCCTGACTCGCCGCGAGCGGATCGGCAGCCGGCGCGCCCTCGTCGCGGCGACCCGGCGGCGCGTCGCCGAGACGACCGATCCGGTCGACCGGGCCGCGATCATCGACCGCGCCCTGGCCGCCGATCCCGACGCGACCGCGCTCCTCATCCTCCGAGGCGTCGCGACGGCCGTCCTCGCCCGCGCCGACCTGGCCGCCGGCAGGACCCGCCCGGGGCTCGCCGGGCTCGAGCGCGCGGCGACGAGCCTCGACCGCGCCGTCGCGCAGGCCGCGAGCGGAGCGGCGAACGAGCGCGATGGGTCCGCCGATCCGGCGGAGCTCGCGGCGGCGGCGCTCGCCCGGGCGCTCCTGCGCCTCGTCGTCCGGGGCGCGCCCGCGGCGGCCTCCGTGGCCCGCGCGGTCGAGGCGGCGCCGGCGGGGTCGACGACGGCGACGCTGGCGGCGGCGCTCGCCGCGATCGTCGGCCGGCGGTTCGCCGACGCGCGGGCGCGGCTCGACGCGACCGAAGACCTGGACCCGCGCACGACCGCGGCGCTTCCGACGGGGCGGGCGACGCTCGCCCTTCTGCGCGCCGAGGCGGCCCTCGGCGCGGGCGATCTCGTCGCGGCCCGCGACGAGGCGGAGCTCGCGCTCGCGCTCGCGCCCGACCACGGCCGGGCCCACGCCCTCCACGCCGCGATCGCCTTCGAGGGCGGAGGCGACCCGCGCGAGCGAGCCGAGCGGGCGGTCGCCCTCGGCCCGCTCGACGCGTTCGCGCTCGGGGTGCTCGCGCGCGTCCACGCGGCGGCCGGACGGCGCGCGGACGCCCAGGCGGCGATCGACCGGGCGTGCCGGTCGGCGCCCGACGACGCAGGCGCCCTGCTCGTCCGGGCCGATCTGCGGGCCGCCGCGGGCGACCCTGCCTCGGCCGCGCGCGACCTCGACCGCGTCCTCGAGCTCGACCCCGATCGGGTCGACGCCCTGATCGCGCGCGGCGCCGCGCGCGTCGCGCTCTCGCGGCCGGCGGAGGCGCGCGCCGACCTCGACCGGGCGGTCGCCCTCTCCCCCGATCGCGCGGCGACCTGGGCCGGGCGAGCGGCCGCGCGCCGCGCCGCCGGCGACCTCGGCGGCGCCGCGGCCGACCTCGAGCGGGCGCGGGCGCAGGCGCCGACCGACCGGGCGATCCTCTTCGAGCTCGGGCGTCTCCACCACGGCCAGGGCGATCAGGCGCGCGCGGTCGACGCCTTCTCGGCGGCGCTGGCCGTGCGCGGCGACCGCGCGTGGCCCGAGGCGCCGACGGCCCTCGGCCTGCGCGCGCGCGCACGGCTCGGCCTGTCGCCGCCCGATCCCCGGGGCGCCCTCGCCGACCTCGAGGAGGCGCTCCGCGCCGATCCGCGGCTCGTGTCGGGGTGGGAGCTCCGGAGCCGCGCGTGGGAGATGCTCGGCGAGCCGGCCCGCGCGCTCGACGACCTCCGGCGGTTCGTCGAGCTCCGCGGAGGCGAGGCGGCCGTCGGCGCCGACGTCCGCGACCGGCTCCGGCGGCTCGAGCGCGGAGGGTAGCCGGTGTCGCTCGACGGGCGGACGGTCGAGGCGGCCCTCGAGACCGGGCGGCGCCCGGTCGAGCGCACCGCCCCGGCGCGCGCGTTCGGGGGCGGACGCTACGAGCTCCAGGACGAGGTCGGTCGCGGCGCGATGGGCATCGTCTTCCGCGCGCTCGACCGGACGACCGGCTCGCCGGTCGCCGTGAAGGTGATGCTCCTCGCCGACGGAGCCGACCCGGCGGCGCGGAGGGCGCGATTCGAGCGCGAGGCGCGGCTGCTCCGGGAGCTGCGGCACGCATCGATCCCGCGCGTCCACGAGGTGGGCGAGGCGGACGGGCTCCTCTACATCGTGACCGACTTCCTCGAGGGGCGGACGCTCGCCGACGCGGCGGTCGAGACCGAGACCGAGCACGGGCGCCTTCGCCTCGTCGCCGCGGTCCGCGACGTCGCCCGCGCGCTCCATCACGCGCACGGCCGCGGCCTCGTCCACCGCGACGTGAAGCCCGAGAACATCATCGTCGTCGAGGAGCGCGCCTTCCTCGTCGACTTCGGGCTCGCCCGGGGGTTCGACGGCGGGCGCTCGCACGAGCAGCTCAGCCGGTCGGGCGAGGTGCTCGGCACGCCGGCGTTCCTCGCGCCGGAGCAGGTGGCGCCCGACCGCTTCGGTCCGGTGGGGCCGCGGACCGACGTGCGCGGGCTGGGCGCGACCCTCTACCACGTCCTCGCCGGACGTCCCCCGTTCGAGATCACGAACGCGCTCGAGCTGATGGTCGCGCTCCTCGATCGCGACCCGCCGTCGCTGCGAACGCATCTCCCCGGGGCGCCGGCGGCGCTCGTCGACCTGTGCCGCGACGCGCTCGCGCGTCGCCCCGAGGATCGGCCGGCGAGCGCGGAGGTCTTCGCCGATCGGCTCGACGCCTACCTCGCGCCGGAGGACGTCGGCGGCGCCGCGCCGGCGGGCGACCGAAGACGAGTGGGCCGCGGCGTCGCGATCGTCGTCGCGATCATGGCGGCGCTCACGGTCGGTCTGCTCGTCCGCGCGGCCGTCCGGACGGGGCTCCGCGAGACCGCCTGGGTCGACGGGCTCGACGCGCTCGGGCGGGGCGACCACGGGCGGGCGGCGGCCGCGTTCGAGCGGGTCCTCGCGATCGATCCGTCGCACCGCGAGGCGCGGGCGCGGCTCGCCGACTGCCGGGAGGAGCTCGACGCCGCCGCCGAGCTCTTCCGGTGGCTCGAGGAGGAGGCCGCGGGCGAAGCGGCCCGCGCGGCGCGCCTCGAGGCGGTCGCGACGGCCGCGGAGCGGGCGCTCGCCGTCGGACCGGACGAGGGGCGGCCGATGCTGGCGCGGGCGCTCGCCGACGGCGCCGACCTCGGCGCGCTCGACGGCCCCGACGGGGCGGTCCGGCGCCGGGAGCTGCTGCGAGCGCGCGGGCGGCTGCGGATCGAGGCGGGCGACCGACTCGGCGGACTGACCGACCTCGACGCCGTCGTGGCCGAGGCGCCCGAGGACGCCGAGGCCCATCACTGGATCGCCGTCGCGTGCCTCCTCGGCTTCGACCAGGAGCACGGCGACTACCTCGCCCGGATCGAGCGCGCGACCGCCGCCACCCTCGCCCACGGCCCCGAGCGGGCGGACACCCTCGCGCTTCGGGCCTACACCGTCGCCCATCTCGACGGCGACGCCGCGGCGCAGCCGCTGTTCGCCCGCGCCCTCGAGGTCGATCCGGATGACCTGACGGCCCGATTCCTCGCGCTCGTCCAGCGGTTCCGCGAGGGCGAGCGGGAGGGGCTGCCGGCGCGGTTCAGCGTTCTCCTCGGCGACGTGGGCGAGCGCCGCTGGGTCTTCCGGCCCTGGACCATCGCGGCGCGCGGCTACGCCGAGCTCTTCGTCGCGGCGCCCGACTGGAGCTCGGCTCTCCGCGACTTCGACCGCGCTCTGGAGCTCGACCCGACCTACGGCTACGTCCACCTGTTCCGGGCCGAGGCGTTCCGCGGGATGAAGGACCCACGGCGCGAGCTCGCCGAGCGACGCGCCTACGGCCGATTCCGCGGGACCGCGGCGGGCGACGACCCGCGCGTCCGCGAGCTCGAGGAGCAGCTCGGCGAGGAGCGGGACGACTGACCCTGGCGCGGCGGGCGTCCGTGCGGTTCCATCCCCACGGGCGCGGAGGAGGCGCCGACCCGATGACCGCGACCAAGGGCCCGCCGAACTACTGGGACTACCTCAAGCTCGACCGGCTCCTCGCGCTCCAGGGGGGCCTCGAGGAGGACGAGAGCCAGCTCCTCTCCGACGAGCTCCACTTCATCGTGGTGCACCAGGTCTTCGAGCTCTGGTTCAAGCTGACCCTTCGCGAGCTGCGCCTCGCGCGCGATCATCTCTCGGGCGATCCGGTCCCCGAAGAGGCGATCCCCTACGTCGTCCATCATCTGCGGCGGGTGAACGCGATCGTCTCGCTCACCGTCGATCAGTTCGGGATCATGGAGACGCTCACGCCGCAGGACTTCCTGGCGTTCCGGGACAAGCTCGTCCCGGCGAGCGGCTTCCAGTCGTTCCAGATGCGCGAGCTCGAGGTGCTCCTCGGCCTCGACGACGCGCAGCGGATCGCGATCGGAGGGCTCGACAGCCACGCGCCGATCAAGGAGGCCGCGCGCGCGAAGGCGCCCGGCGCCGACCTCGCGTGGAACCGCGTCCAGGCGGCGCGCGGCGAGGAGAGCCTCCGGGCGGCGCTGCACCGGTGGCTGCACCGGACGCCGATCCGGGGAAGCTCGCCCGAGCAGCCCGGCGACGCCGCCGTCGTCGACGGGTTCCTCACCGACTACCTCGCAGCGTTCGAGCGTCTCGACACCGACCACGCCGCCGACATGGCGGCGGCGCTCGGCGAAGACGTGGCGACGGTGCGCGGCCGGATCGAGGAGAACCAGAGGGTCGCGCGGAGGTTCCTCTTCGCCGAGGACGTCGAGGACGCCGAGGAGCGGCCGCGGACCAAGCGCATTCGCGCGGCGCTCGTCTTCATCGAGAGCTACCGGACGCTGCCGCTCCTCGCATGGCCACGCGTCCTCGTCGACACGATCGTCGAGCTCGAGGAGCAGCTCGTCCTCTTCCGGACGCGCCACGCCCGCATGGTCGAGAGGATGATCGGCCGCCGGATCGGAACGGGAGGAAGCACGGGCGTCGACTACCTCGACCGGACGACCCGCTACCGCAGCTTCCCCGAGCTCTGGGCGGTCCGAACCGTCCTCCTCCCCGTCGAAGCGCTCCCCCCGCTCCCGAACCCCGAGGCCTACGGCTTCGCCCGCTGAACCGCGAACAGCCACCTCCCAGAAACCCAAACCAAATCAACAGTTACCCCCCCAGGGGTCAGGTCCAGTATTTTTACCATTTAGCGTCGTAAACAGTAAAAATACTGGACCGGACCCCTGGGGTCTCAAGGGCTTTGGTGGTCGGTGTTTCCGGTGGAGGCGTGTTTGGGGCTCTCTCCGAGGCAGAGGAGGTCGCCTCCGAGGCTGAGGATGTAGAGGCGGTGGGGGGCGGCGGCGAGGACGAGCGTCGGGCTCGGGGGGGCGGGGAGCTCGAGGCGCCACCTCGCGACGCCGTCGGGGCCGAACGCGGCCACGGTCTGGCGGTCGATCGCGTAGATCATGTTCCTCGCGATGGCCGCGGGTCGGAGAGGTTCGGCTCCCGTCGCGAGGGGCCTCGCCGCTCCGGAGCGGCGATCGATCACGTGGAACCCGGGCGGCGATCCGGGCTCGCCCTCGACCGACACGATGGCGAGCTCGGGCGCCAGGGCGGTCGCCCGCGGGCTCGGGACGTCGTCGAACCTCCAGCGCTCGGCGCCGTCGAGGCCGCGCAGCGCGACGCCCTTCGCGTCGGTGACGAGGATGCCCGCCGCGTCGCCGATCGCGTACTCGGCCGCGTCGACGCGGAAGAGCTCCGCGCCGCCGCCGAGCTCGCGGACGACGTGGGTCACCGGTGCCGCCTCATCGACGTGGACCTCGCCGCGGGTGACGACCCGGTCGCCGCAGACGATCAGGCGGGTCGCGAACGGGCGGGGATCCATCCCGCCGGGGAGCGGCCGGCTCCACAGCGGCTCGGGCTGCCCGGCCGCGTCCAGGGCGGGGAGGCGATGCGCGTCGAGGCCCGCCCGGCTCGCGGTCAGGAGGAGGTCACCCGCGACCCGGAGGCCGAGGTCGTGCGGGATCAGCGCCCCGAACCGGCTCGTCCCGTCGGTCAGGTCACGCTCGGCGAGGAGCGTCTGGGCCGGCAGGACGATCCGGTCGCCCCGGATCGTCGGCCCGTGGGGGAGACCCCCGCTCTCGAGCTGCCGGCGCACCGCGCCGGTGTCGGGCTCGAGCACGAGCGTTCGTCCGTCGCCGCCGACGACGACGGCGAGCGGGCTCGCGAGCAGCCACGGCATGAGCGCGCCGCCGACGCGCGTCCGCCAGAGCACCTCGGGGCGGCCCCGGAGCGGCGCCACGTCGACGGCGAACGCGCCGCCGGCCCCCCCGTCGGGGTGGGTCCACGCGGCGAACGTCCCGACCTCGCGCCGGACCGCCGCGTCCGCGAGGGCCGGCCGCAGCGCCTCGAGCGCCTCGTCCTCGCGACCGACGCGCCGGAGCGCCCGGGCCCACCGGAGCCGCGCCCCGGGCCGATCGGCCTCCCGGGCGGTGCGCTCGAGGTCGCGGAGCTCGTCGTCGATCACGCCTTCGAGGGTGTCCAAGATCGCCCCGGCGGCGCAACTCGATGGGAGGCCCGGGCGGGAGTATCCTCGGGCGCTCGCCTCGACCACCACACCGACCGCTGCAGCCAGCAGCCGCCAGGGAGGGCGCCACCGTGGACCTCAAGACCGAGCGGGTGGAGATCGCCGTCGGCGACGCGACGATGGGCGCCTACCTCGCCCGCCCCGCCGACGACGAGCCGCGCCCCGGCGTCGTCGTCTTCATGGAGATCTTCGGCGTCAACGACCACATCCGCGACGTGACCGACCGGGTCGCGGCCGAGGGCTACGTCGCCCTCGCGCCCGACTTCTTCCATCGAAGCGCGCCGGGGATGGAGGTCGGCTACGATGCCGAGGGAATGCAGCAAGGGATGATGCAGTACATGCAGCTCCAGGCCGACCAGATGGTCGCCGACGCGCGCGCCGCGGTGAGCTGGCTCGACGAGCGCCCCGAGGTGCAGCAGAAGCGGATCGGCTGCATGGGCTTCTGCATCGGCGGCCACATGGCCTACGTCGCGGCGGCCGAGACCGACGTCCGCGCCACGGCGAGCTACTACGGCGGCGGGATCGCCGCGCCGCAGGGGCCGGGCGGCGGCGCGAGCCCGATCTCGCGCACGCCGAAGATCGGCGGCCGGATCGTCTGCTTCTTCGGCGCGAAGGACACCCACATCCCGGCCGACCAGGTCGACGCGATCAAGGCGGCCCTCGCCGACGCCGGCACCCGCCACGAGGTCGTCGTCTACGACGACGCCGAGCACGGCTTCCACTGCGATCAGCGCGCCTCGTATCACGAGGAGAGCGCGAAGGACGCCTGGGAAAAGACCAAGACGCTCTTCGCCGAGGAGCTGCGCGGCTAGCCGCCGCAAGGAGTGAGACGATGACGATGGAGCTCGACGCGAACCACTCCCTCTCGGACTCGCTGAAGGCGATCCAGACGGCCGGCAAGGGCGCGACGCTGCACCTCAAGAGCGGCGCCCACTTCGCCGGCAAGATCGGCTCGGTCGGCGACCACACCGTCGTGTTGAAGGAGCTCGTCGGCAAGGAGTTCTACGACGCGCAGATCTGCCTTCACGAGATCGCCGCGGTCGAGGTCCGCGCCCGCTGACGGCCGCCGCGCGCCTCCTCACGCGCGGCGAAGATGCGGACGAGGCGACCGATCCAGGCCGGGTAGACGAGGGCGTGACGGAACGGGCCGATCGCCTTCATGTACGCCCGACCGAAGCCGCCGCGCGGCGCGACGTAGACGGCGAGCTCGGCGGTGCGTCCTCCCGCCCCGTCGTCCACCCAGCCGAGGTGGATCAGGGCGTGGACGGTCGCGTTCGCGACCTCGAAGAGCGCCTCCTCCGCCTTCCCGTAGACGAGGGCGGATCCCTCCGGGCCGATCATCGAACCGAGCTCGGCCCGCTCGCGCTCCGGCAGCCGATCGCGGACCGAGCGCTCCGCCCGCTCCGGGATCCGCCGCTCCGGGTCGGGCGCGTCCCAGCGGAGCGCCCGGCCGATCGCGAAGCGCGCGGCGAAGAGCGCGTTCGCGACCCGGCCGTCGGTCTCGATTCCGTTCTCGACGAAGAGCGCGAGAAACCGGCCGAACGCGCCGGGGTCAGCGGCCCCCGCCCGGACCGGGATCCGCCAGACGTCGAGCAGATCGAAGCCGGCGGCGAGGTCGTGGACGCGCCAGGCGCGGCGGCGGTGAACATCGGGGTCGAGGCGGAGTCGTTGGCGGGTCATGGGGCACCTCCCGACCGGGGAAGCGCACCTGGCATGCCACGGCGCGGCATGTCGTAAGCCCTGACGTCACCGAGCGTCCCTCGGGCCGACGGGCAGGATGCCTTCGGCGAAGTGCGGAACCCTCGCGGACTGCGAACGCGCTCAGCGGACCTCGAACGGCCACGGCCACTGCAACCGCGGGCGGGCGTCGTCCTCGAGCGAGGTCACGGCGAGCTCGTAGGCCGCGCTCTCCATCCGGACCATCGGGCCGTAGCCCGGGATGGCCCGGTCGGCCATCCACATCGTCTGGCCGTTGTCGTAACGGGCGACCCGGCAGGACAGCTCGACCTCGCCGACGGTGAGCTTCTCCCGCGCGAGGCGGGTGAGCACGTAGGAGTCGACCCCGGCGATGCTCGTCTCGAGCTTGACGAGGACGTCCTTCGCGAGTCCGGCCACGCCGACGAAGGAGCGCACGCGACCGCTCTCGGAGTCGGTCTCGTGAACCGCGCACGCGAACTCGCCGGCGTTGGTCTGCACGAGCTCGTGCTTCTCGGGCGCGGGCGCCGGCGCAGCGGCGGGCACGTCGATGAGCTTGAGCTCCATCGGCTTCTCGCCGCGGCGCCGCGCGCCCCAGGCCTTCACCACCTCGCCCTCGGGGGTGACGAGCAGGCCCTGGATGACGCCCTGCATGTTCGAGTCCTCGATCTCGACGACCCAGCGCCCCTCGTGACGGCCAACGATCGCGGTCCGCCGTGTCATCGGCGGCATCGATTGCCCCTTGATCGTGGTGGTGATCTCGGCCGCCTCGCCGAGCGCGACGTCCTCGATGCCGTAGAGGCGACCGGGTACCTGCAGGTAGGCGCGGATGTCGAACCCGTTGGGACCGTCGGCGGGATCGTGGGCCCAGGGCGCCGGCCGCTCGGACGGCTCGGCCGGCTCGGCCGCGCCACGCTCGACGACGAGCGGGGCGCTCGGGCCGGGCGTCCCGTCCTCGGCGACCGGGACGACCTCGACCTCGTGGCGTCCGACCGGCACCCACGCCCTGACCTCGAACGTCGGCAACGCATCCTTCACGGTCACCTTCGCCGTCAGCCCGAGCAGCCGCACGGTCGGGTAGCCCGCCGGCGCCGAGCCCCGGATCACGACGGTTCCGTCCCGCTCCGCGAAGAGCTTCGGGGTCTCGAGCCTCACCCGGTCGGGGGCGGCCCCGTCGTCGGCCCGGGCCGCGGCGAGCCCGAGGCCGACGCCGGCGGCGAGCGTGGTCAGGGCGGCGATGCGTCGATGAGTGCGGGACATGTCGGATTCTCCGTCGAGGATTCGTCGCTTTCGTCCGAAAGCCGGACGATCAGGGGCCATCGGGACGTCGAGGCGGTCGAGCTAGCGAAGGCCGTGCCGACCCCGCCATTCCCGGCCGTCCGGGTCACCCGTCGGTCATCGCCCCGCGTTGCGAGACGACGCGTTCGAGCGATAGACTCCGCTCGCCCCCCGAGGATTCGATGCAGCCTCAGCCCGCCCTCCCCCAGCCCGGCGACCGCATCGGCGGCCACATCATCGAGGCCCCCCTCGGCCAGGGCGGGATGGGCGCCGTCTACCGAGTCCGCCACGAGGAGACCGGCGTCGCCCGCGCCCTCAAGGTGATCCGGGCCGACCTCCTCGCCGACGACCTCGAGTTCGCCCTCGCCCGCTTCCGACGCGAGGTCGAGTCGATGGCGAAGGTGAGCCACCCCGGGATCGTGAAGATCCACGCGTGCGGGGTCGACGCCGGGCGCCCGTGGGCGGCGATGGAGCTGGTCGTCGGGAAGCCGCTCTCGGCCTGGACGCAGAGGCAACCGATCCCGCCGCGCCGCGCCGCCAAGACGGCCGCCGACCTCGCCCGGGCGCTCGAGCACGCCCACGCCGCCGGCGTGATCCACCGCGACCTCAAGCCCGAGAACGTCCTCATTGACGGCGGCGGCCAGGCGCGACTGACGGACTTCGGCCTCGCCTACGACCTCCACGCAACGAAGCTCAGCAGGACGGGCGAGGTGCTCGGCACGCCCCAGTTCATGGCGCCCGAGCAGGTCAGCCCCGAGGCGTTCGCCCGGGCCGGCGCCGACGCGTTCGGCCCGGCGACCGACATCTGGGGCCTCGGCGGCGTCCTCTACGCGGCCTTGACCGGCAGCCCGCCGTTCCCCGGCGACGACGCGCAGAGCGTGATGCTCGACGTGATCGGCGCGCCGCTCGTCCCGCCGAAGGAGCGCAACGCCGGCGTCCCCGAGGCGCTCGACCGGATCTGCCGCAAGGCGCTCGAGAAGGACCCGGCCGACCGCTACGGCTCGGCCGCGGAGATGGCCGACGACCTCGACCGGTGGCTGCGAGGCGAGTCGGTGAGGGCGCGTCCGGTCGGACGGATCCAGCAGCTCGAGCGGAGACGCCGGCCGCAGATGATCGCGGCGCTCGCCGTCGGGGCCGTCCTCGCCGTCGTGTCCGCGATCGTCATTCTTCTGAACATGCCCGTGCCCACCCTCACCGCCAAGGACCGGCGGCGCATCGAGGAGTCGCTGATCGCCTCGTCGCTGGCGGCGGCGGATCGCGAGCGGGTCGTCCAGATCATCGCGGACGAGCGCCATCCCTCCTACGCCTGGGCCGTCCTCGTCGTCGAGCTCGAGGAGCTCGACGACGAGGACGACGTCGAGCTCGCGCGGCTCCGCGGCCACCTCGATCGGGCCCGTCACGACCCGCCGCTCGAGTCCGAGCTGCGGAGCCTCGTCGAGCGGCTCCTGATCGCGCGTGATCGGACGGAGCTGCTCGCCTGGCTCGCGCAGGCGGACGGCGCCCCGGTCGAGCTGGTCGCCACGATCGAGCACTTCACGGCGCGGCCCAAGCGCTTCGCCGCCGCGCCGGGCGGAGGCTTCAAAGATCTCCGCGAGAAGCTCCTCGACCGCGCCTTCGCGAAGGGCGCCCCCCCGGGCGCGGCCAAGGCGGCCGCGGAGCTCGCCGCGGAGACCGAGGGGGACTTCCGGAAGGAGGTCGTCGTGTGGATGCAGAGACTCTCGCTCGACCGCATCCCCGACGCGAGCGGCTGGTCACCGCGCCTCCGAGCCGAGGTCCTCCGACACCTCGCAGCCGTCTTGAAGCGACGGCGACAAGGCGACGTCGAGCGCTTCAGCCTGATCACCGGAGCGCTCGCCTTCACGTCCGCGACCGAGGCCGAGGTCGAGCTCGCGGTGGCCCTGAACGAGGCCGTCTTCGACACGGTCCTCGACTCGGACGTCCTCGGCGGCGCGCTCTCCGACGAGGACCTCGAGGCCCTGATGCAGGCCGCCCTGGTCCTGTACCAGTTCCGGTCCCTCCACTTCACGGGGTCGGACTTCCTCGCCGAGGCGGTGGCGAGCGTCGACTTCGCGTGGATCGAGGCGAGGGTCGCCGCCGAGCGGGCGAAGCCGCGGGAGCTCCAGCACCCGGGCGTCCTCGTCGCGCTGGCCTACCTCGCGATCTTCCCGGCGCAGTGGCGCGAGGACCGGGCGAAGCGAGTCGCGACGACGGTCGAGCTCGTCGACGAGGCGCGCGCCCTCGTCGCCGAGATCGCCCCGGCGGACCGCCCGGTGCCGGCGTGGGTGCACCTCGCCTCGGCCGAGCTCCTCCTCTGGGCAGCCCGCCTGGAGGCGACGCGGGATCGGCGTCCCTGGGACACGCCGCCCGGCGACGCGGTCGTCCGGGTGCGCCCCGACGCGCTCGAGCACGCCCGGAGCGCGAGCGCGCAGGCGATCGGCTACGATCGAGCCGCGTCCCGGATCGCGGTCGAGATCCTCCTCCACGAGCAGTCGGCGGCTCCCGCGACCGAGGCCGGGCGCCTTCTCCGCGAGGCCGCAGAGCGGATCCTCGACCTCGCCGAGTCGCGCCTCGAGTGGTGCGAGAGAGAGAAGCCCGACTCGGCCGACCGAGCGCGCGTGATCCGGGCCGCCCTCGACCTACTCGAGCGCCTCACCGAGCGGCTCCTCGCGGTCGGGCCGCCCGCGTGCGATGGCGAGCCTCACGGCATCGACGGCCTCGACGACGCCGCGGGACGCCTGCTCGACGCGATGCCCGACGAGGATCGAGCGCGTCGCGACCTCCATCGCGCGCGGATCCTCGAGGCGACCGCCCGTCACGATCGACGGCACACGCGGCTCGAGGAGGCGCTCGCGCGGCTCGAGCGAGCGGAGGACATCGCCAGGACCCTCCGCAGGGCGAGCATCAAACAGGACGAGGTGACGGCGCTGCTCCTCGCAAACCTCGAGGGCCAGCGCGCCGTCCTCGTCGAGCTCGGCCGCGACGAGGAAGCGAAGGCGCTCAAGGATCGGATCGAGGCCGAGCGCCGCTGACCCGTCAGGCGCGTGGCCCCCCCAGGATCCCGACGAGCTTGCCCGGGTCGATGCTCGCGCCCGAGAGGATGCAGACGCTCTCGCCGCGCTCCGCGCGCGGCGTCGCGAGCGCCGCGGCGACGGCCGCCGCGCCGGCGCCCTCGACGACCAGCTTGTCGCGGAGGCAGAGCCGGCGGATGGCCGCCTCGACCTGCGCCTCGGAGACCGTCACGGTGTCGTCGATCACGCTCCGCAGGAGCGGCCACATCTCATCGGTGACGAGCGGCACGCCGAGCCCGTCGCAGAGCGACGCTCCCTGCGCGACCCAGCGCGGCGCGTTCGCCTCGAGGCTCGCCCGGAGCGGGGCGCACGCGGCCGGCTGGACGCCGATGATCCGCGCGTTCGGGAGGAGCTGACGGGCGGCGCTTCCGACCCCGGCCGCGAGGCCGCCGCCGCCGACCGGGATGAAGATCGTCTCGACGGTGGGCAGGTCGCGGGCGATCTCGAGGCCGACCGTCGCGCTGCCCGCGATCATGGCTGCCTCCACCCACGGATGGAGGAACGTGAACGGCTCGTCGCGCCACCCGGCCGAGAGCATCCAGTCGAAGAGCTCGGCGCCCGGCATGGTGACCGGCTCGACCCCGAACGCGCGGATCGCGTCGAGCTTCGCCGCCGGGACGGTCTCGGGGAGGCGGCTCCGCGCGGCGAGCCCGAGGTGGCGCGCCGCGTAGCCGAGCGCCTGGGCGGTGTTGCCCGCGCTCACCGTCGAGAGGCCGGCGGCGCGCTCGGCCGGAGAGAGGCCGAGCGCCCAGTTGAGCGCCCCGCGCACCTTGAACGAGGTGATCGGCTGGAGGATCTCGGGCTTGAGGTGAATCCCCCCGTCGTCCTCGCCGCGGGCGCGCAGGGTGACGAGCGGCGTGCGGACGACGAGGCCGTCGAGGCGGCGGGCCGCCTCCTCGATCGCGTCGAGGCTCGGGGCCGCGACGGGATCGCCTCCGAAGCCGGTCGGTCGGTCGGGCATCGTCGTCTGTTCTCTCTCCAGGACAGGTGGGCGGAAGGCGGCGGAGCGCGGGTCAGCGCCCTCCGGTCGGGCCGACGAGGACGGCGGCGAGGACGGCGCGGGTCGCCCCGAACGCGATCCCCTCGACCGCGAGGACGATCCAGGCGACCATCGACGAGAGGAGCGCCGCGACGACGCCCGCCCCCGTCTCGGGCGGCGCGTCGCCGACCAGCATCGACGCGACGATCGAGGCGATCAGCCCGCCCCACGCGATGCCCGACAGGAGGCAACCGGTCGACTCGAACTCGGCGCCGACGTCGTCGAGCGGGAGGAACCGGGTCTCGTTCTTCGCGGGCAGGAGCGCCCGCAGGCGCCACCAGAACGAGGGCGAGTGGGCGTAGCGGAGCCAGATCGTGAACCGGATCGCCGAGTAGAACGCCAGGATCGCCAGCGCCGTCACCCCGCGCGCCGAGAGGAGGTCGCCGCCGGCGAACGGCTCGGCGCCCGGCTGCTGACCGGTGATCGCCAGGAACCAGTCGACGCCGACGAGGACGAGCGGGGCCGCGAGCGAGATCAGCACCGCCCCGATGACCACCTCGGTCCGGCGCCGGGGGCCGGCGAAGCGGACGAGCGCGACGACCAGCCCCGAGGCGAAGCACCAGAAGGCGTAGAGGACGATCTGGGCCCGCTCGCCGACGAACGAGCGATTTCCCGCATCCTCGACCGACGCGTCGAAGAGAAGGAGGAGGAGCGCCGGCCCGAACGCGGCGAGCAGCGTCGCGACGATGTGGGCGAGGATCGGCTCGGGGTCGGGCGCCCGGGCCGTGATCGGCTGCGGGTCGAGCTGCTCCTCGGTCGGCGGTTGGCGCGGGTCGCTCATCGACGGGGTCGATCCAGGTGTGTCCGATCCGCCTTCACGCTATAGTCGTCGGCCCACGCCATCCAGGGACCCCCGGACGACCCAGGGCGAGTCCCGGAGGAAGGGAGCAAGACGATGCCCGACACCGTGACGACGTCGCTCGAGGGCAAGCACGCCCTCGTCTGCGGCGCGAGCGCCGGCATCGGCCGCGCCACCGCCCTCGCCCTCGCCGCGGCCGGGGCGGACGTCACCGCGCTCGCCCGGAGCCGCGACAGGCTCGAGGCGCTCGTCCCCGAGCTGACCGCCGCCGGCGCGGCCGCCGCCCGGTTCATCGACGTCGACCTCGAGGATGCCGCCGGGAGCACGGGCGCCGTCGAGACGCTCACCAAGGCGCACGGCCCGATCCACATCCTGATCAACAACGCCGGCGGACCGGCGCCCGGGCCGATCCTCGAGGCCGAGGAGGAAGCGTTCGTCGCCGCGTTCGCGCGCCACGTCCTCGCCAGCCATCGCCTCGTGAAGCTGCTCCTCCCCGGGATGCGCGCGCAGGGCTACGGCCGGATCGTCAACGTCATCTCGACCTCGGTCCGCGAGCCGATCCCGGGGCTCGGCGTGAGCAACACGATCCGCGGCGCGATGGCGAGCTGGAGCAAGACGGTCAGCAAGGAGCTCCCGCCCGGCGTCACGATCAACAACCTCCTCCCCGGCTACACCGACACCGAGCGTCTCGGCGAGATCGGCAAGGCGGTCGGCGCCCGGACCGGGCGCTCGATCGAGGAGGTGCGAGAGGGCTGGCTCGCCGTCGTCCCCGAGGGGCGCCTCGCCGAGCCGGCCGAGCCGGCCGCGATGATCGCGTTCCTGGTCTCGCCAGCGGGCGCCTACATCCGCGGCCAGAGCATCGCCGTCGACGGCGGCCGGATGGGCTGCATCTAGACCGGGCTCTCGGAGCACCTCGAAGGGCGGGTTCGATGGACTTCGACATCTTCTTCTCGATCAGCCAGACCCCGGTCGACGGCGAGACGCCGACCGAGGCGGTGATGTTCCGCAACTTCTTCGACCAGGTCGCGGCCGCCGACCGGCTCGGCTACGGGACCGCCTGGGTCGCCGAGAGCCATCTCAGCTCCGAGATCCAGAAGCGGAACACCCGTCCCGTCGTCCCCCACTGGAAGGGCGAGATCGGCCTCAACACCGACATCTTCCAGCTCGCCCACCGCGTCTTCGCGACGACGAAGCGGATCGAGGTCGGCAGCGCGGTGATGAGCGTGCTCTGTAACGGCGGCCCGATCGCCGCCGCCGAGCGGACGGCCGCCTTCCTGGCGCTGCACGGCCTCGACCCCGACGAGAGGCGCCGCCTGAACGTCGGCTTCGCGGCCGGGCGGTTCGAGTTCGTCTACCGGGCGACCGGGATCGTCCCGCGCAATCCGGTCGAGGAGGCGGCCTGGCCGGCGCTCAAGGGCAAGATCTTCGCCGAGGCGGCCGAGATCTTCTGCAAGCTCCTCCGGGGCGATGTCCTCGCCTCGGACGCGGTCGCCGAGACCGTCCTCACCCGGAAGGACTTCCGGAGCGACGAGGACTGGGCGCGGGTGCGCGAGGCGGCCCACGACGCCGGCGCCGAGCGCGTCCCGATCGCGCCGCGCTGGTCGTTCGAGGAGATCAAGGTCGTCCCCCAGGACTTCCGGAGCGACCTGTTCCAGCTGATCGCGGGCAGCCACGACCCGGCCGTCCAGGCGATGGTGAACGCGATCCTGCCGGTGCAGGTGTTCAACCTCTCGATCACCAAGCCCGAGGTCATCGAGGCGACCCACGAGCGGATGACCCGCTGCTACCACGCCGATGGCGGCCCGTGGAAGCGCGCGTACATGCCGCGGACGAGCTTCGTCTTCATCAACGAGGAGCCGGGCCTGTCGCCCGAGGCGCGGCGCAAGGCCGCCGCCGAGGAGGCGCGGGCGGCGCTCGGCGCCTACTGGACGGCGCTCGAGGGCACGCTCGACCCGAAGAAGGTCGAGAACGCGGCCGACAACGCGCTCGTCGGCAACGCCGACGACGTGGCCGCGCAGGCGGTCGAGCGCTTCCACGCCGACGACCGCCTGATGCTCTGGTTCGACTTCTTCAACCACGACAACGACCGCGTCATCCGGAACATGGAGGCGTTCATGAACGTCTGCGCCCCGAAGATCCAGAAGGGCTGCGGACGGTCCTGACTGGCGGGACGCGAGCGTGATCGACGACGAGACGCCGCCGCCCGGACCGGCCATCCGCTGGAGCGTGCCGTTCGCGCCGCGGACGACCGCGAAGGGGCTCGTGACCGGCCCGCACGCGGTCGCGATCGAGCAGGACGTGATCGCCGTCGCGACCCCCGACGGCGGCCTCCCCCGCGCTCCCGTGATCCGGAGGCCGCAGGCGCGTCGCCGCGTCGTGACGCTGCACGACCCCGACACCGGCGAGGAGAGGGTCCGGCTCGACGACGCCCGGAGCCCGCGGCTCCTCGGCGCGCGACGGCTGCTCGTCGACGACGACGCCGGGGGGCCGCCGCGGATCCACGACCTCGGCTCCGGAGTGCTGATCGCCCCACTGCCGGTCGAGCGAGGTCCCGAGGACGACGGGCGGGTGGCGAGCGCGTGCGCCGGCGGCCTCATCGTGGCCGCCGAGGGCGAGCGAACCATCCGGGCGTTCCGCTGCTCGGACTGGGACGTCCGTCCCGAGGTGGCCTGGCACGCCGAGTTCGACGCGCCCCTCACGGCCATCGCGATCGCCGGACGGCGCGTGCTCGTGCTCACCCTCCGGTCCGTCAGCCTGCTGCACGCCGACGACGGACGCCGCGTCGTCGACGACGACGAGCGCCCCCTCGAGGCGCGCCTGGATCGGGCGGGCCTGCTCACCGCGAGCCGACAGGGGACGGTCGTCTTCCGGGACCTCGACGGCGTCGAGGCGTGGCGGCGCGAGGAGCCGGTCGGCACGGTCCTGACGGTGACCCGCCGGCACGTGATCGCGATCGAGCCGGGACGCGACGGCGTGCTGATCCTCGACGGGGCGACCGGGGAGGAGCAGGGCGTCGTCTCCGCGCCGCGCGGGAGCCAGCTCGCCCCGTTCTTCGAGGCGCGTCATCTCAGGACCGTCTTCGGCATCGTCGACCGGGATGTGCTCACCCTCGCGTCGACCCGTCCGCCGTCGATCGTCGTCGTCGCCGACCTCCGCAAGGCCCGGATCCGGTGGCATCTGGCCCGGCCCGGCCTCGCCGTGGCCGAGCTCTCCCCCTCGGGCGGGCGCGTCCACGCGCTCGAGATCGGCGACGATGCCGCGCAGCTCACCTGCATCGAGTCGGCGCCGAGCGGCGACTCGGGACCGATCCAGGCGCCGTGATCGACGACCAGCTGCGCGAGCTCGAGCGGGCCCTCCGGGCGAGCCGCGCGCCGGCCGACCGGCTCCGCCTCGCCGACGCGCTCGCCCGAGCGGGTCGGGACGACGACGCCCTCGCGACGCTCCGGATCGGCGCCGACGATCCGGAGGTCCGGATGGCGCTCGCGAGGTTCCCGGCCTGGAGCGACCGCGGTCCGTGGGCGGCGATGACCATCGACGCCCGGCCGATCCGGACGGCCCCGGTCGTCCGCTGGCGCGTCCCCCTCCCGGACCTCGGTCGCGCCGAGGCGATCGCGGCGAGCCCGCTCGGCGTCGCCATCGTCTGCGGCGTCCCGGCCCACGCCCTCGGACCGAGCGGCGCGCCGAACGATCCGGCCCTGGCCATCACGTTCTCGACGGAGCCCGTACCGATCACGATCCTGCTCGACCCCGAGACCGGGCAGGAGCGCGTCCGGATCGAAGGCGCCCGCCGACCTCGGTTCGTCGGGGACCGCCTCATCGTCGACGATCGGGACGGCTCACCGGTGATGCACGACGCCTCGACCGGCGCGCTCATCAGCGACATCGCCAGCGATCTCGGCCGCGAGCGCCATCGTTTCGGGTCCATTGCCGGGAGCGCCCTTGGCGCGGGGTTGCTCCTGATGCCGGCGCCTCGTTCGCTCGACGCCCATCGTTTCGACGGAGCAGGAGTGGGTGAACGCGCGTGGCGCGCGTCGCGAGACCGCTACCCCGTCGGGCTCGCGGTGGCCGGGACGCGTGTCCTCGTCTGGGAGAATGTCTCGTTCGAGCTGCTCGACGCCGCGACGGGACGATCCGTCTTTCACGCCGCCGCCGACGGCGCGGATACCGGACAGCTCGACGAGGTCGGCGTCGTCACGGCCGGCAGGAGGTGGGGCCCGCTCGTGTGCCGGGACGCCGACGGCGCGGAGCTCTGGCGGCACGAGGAAGCGATGCCGCTCGCGATCGCGCCGGACGTGGTCGTCGCCGTCGCCCCTCGTCGCCCGGAGGTCGCGATCCTCGATCGAGCGACCGGTGAGCCCCGCGGTCGCGTGGCCGCGTCGGCGGGCAGCTCCCTCGGCGGGTTCTTCAGCGAGGATCACCTCGCCTCGGCCCGCTGGGCGATCGCCCGCGATGTCGTGTACGCCGCTTCCGGCGACCCGACGGGGACCGTGATCGCAGCGGACCTCCGGAGCGGCCGGATCCTGTGGGTGCTCCAGCGCGAAGACGCCTCGCCGCCGGCCCAGGCGATCGCCGCGATCGGCGACCGGGTCTACGTGCTCGACGCCGGGGTCGGCGGCCGCGCCTCGGTGAGCTGCGTCGCCGCGCATCCCCGCCCCGACGATCCGCGGCGTCCTCCGGGCCAGCTCGAGCTCGAGCCCGACGGCCAGCCGCGTTGACCCCGCGCGCGCCCGCGCTAAGATCCTCGCCATGAACGAGCCCCCGCCCCAGTCCCGGCCCGCCTCCGCGGTCGCGCCGGGACGCCCCGGCAGCCTCCCCTTCCCGACGAGCCCGCTCGGCGAGAACGTCCCCGGGATCGCCACCGGACGCGACGTCGAGTGGGAGCCGCTCATCGACTACCGCCGCAACGGCGTCAGCGAGACGACGATCCACGGGGCCATCGCGTGGGCGAGCGGCGACCGGATCGTCCACAGCTTCGGCGGCAACGTGCTCTGCTACGGGCGGAGCATGATGAAGCCCATCACGATGAAGGTGTTCGCATCCGAGCTCGCCGACGTCCTCGACAGCCGCCAGAAGGCGATCTCGATCGCGAGCCACAACGGCGACACCGAGCACGTCGCGGCCGCCCAGTCGATCCTGAGCGAGAGCGAGTGGGGCCTCATGCAGACGCCGCTCGACGTCCCGCTCGTCCAGTTCGGCCGCCAGGTGCGCCGCCCGCGCCGCTGGTATCACTGCTGCTCGGGCGAGCACGCCGCCATCCTGCGCGGCTGCCGGATCAACGGCTGGAACCGGGCCGGCTACACCCTCCCGATCCACCCGTTCTTCCGACGCTTCCTCGACGTCATGAAGCGCTACCTCGGCGAGGACTGGGAGCCGCTCCGGGTGAGCCGCGACGGCTGCGGCCTCCCGACGTTCAGCAACACGGTGAGCGAGCTGGCGCGGCTGTTCGCCGCCCTCGCGACCGAGAAGGACGACGACTGGATCTGGGGCGCGATGGTGGCGCACCCCGACCTGATCGGAGGCTTCAACCGCCTCGACTCGACCATCATCAAGGCCGGCGATGGAACCGTGATCGCCAAGGAGGGCGCCGACGGGCTGCTCGGGCTCTCGATCATCCACCCCGACTACCCAGACGGCCTCGGCATCGTGATCAAGATCGCCCACGGCTGGAACCCGCAGGCGACCTGGTACATTGCCCGAGCCGTCCTCGGCGTGCTCGGGATCGAGCTCCGCAACCCCTACCCCCTCCACCGACAGAAGGCGTTCATCGTGCCGGGCGTCGTCCCGCCCGACCGCCTCGAGCGCCTCGAGCAGATCCCGACCTGGGACGAGTGGGACCCCGACAGCGACCGCTGGTACTACGACTGGCGCGGTCACCCGCTGACCTGATCGTCCGGAAAGCGACGCCCGGGGACGTTGCAGCGAACCGGGCGTTTTCCAAGGATGTCACCGTGGGGTCCGTCGGCCTGGCCGTCGGACCGAACGACCGACCGATCCTCGCGACGAGCCGGATGAACGCGCCGCCTCCGAACTTCCCCGCTCCGGGACCGCCGCCCCCGCCGGGCGGAGGCGCGCCCGTCCTCGTCGAGGGTTACGAGCTGCTCGAGCCGCTCGGAGAGGGCGGGGTCGGCTGCGTCTACCGGGCGCGTCAGCTCGCGACCGACCGGTCGGTCGCCGTGAAGGTCGTCCACTTCAACAACTTCCCGCCGTCGCGGCGCGACAAGATCGAGACGCGCTTCCGGCGCGAGAGCCTCCTCGTCCTCTCGATCGACCACCCGAACGTCGTCCGGGGCCTCGACGCCGAGGTTCGCGGCGACATCGGGCACCTCGTGATGGAGTTCGTCGACGGGCCGAGCCTCCAGAAGATGATCGACGACGCCGAGGGCGCCGTCCCGGTCGCGCCGTGCCTCGTCGTGTTCCACCAGATGGCGCTCGCCCTCGCGCATCTGCACGGGCGCGGGGTGATCCACCGCGACATCAAACCGGACAACATCATCATCGGCCGCGGCGGCCTCGCGAAGATGTGCGACTTCGGCCTCTCGCGCTCGACCGAGCTGCTGACGGCCGAGGCGACGCGGCTGACGATGCCGGACATGCCGATCGGCACGCTCTTCACGATGCCGCCCGAGCAGGTCCAGTCCGGCCACGAGGCGGACGCCCGCAGCGACATCTACGCCCTCGCGGCGACCCTGTTCTGGGCGCTGACCGGTCGTCCGCCGTTCGAGGCGAAGCACCCGTTCGAGATGTTCCGGCTCCTCCTGAACGAGGCGGTCCCCTCGATCGGCACCCTGAGGAGCGACCTCGACCCCGGCCTCGTCGCGCTCCTCGACGGCTGCCTCGCGCGCGATCCCGACGCCCGTCCGCAGAGCGCGGATCTGCTCGCGGCGGCGATCGGCGCGCTCGCGACCGGCGCCGGCCTCGCGGATCCGATCCAGGGGCGCAGCGTCCTGGCGAGCGCCGCAGGCGTCGCCGGCCCGAGCACCGCGCACCGGGCGGCCGGCCGCCGCGGCGGACCGAGCGACGAGGCGCCGCCCGCGCCGCCGTCCGCGACCGCGTCTCAGGCCGCGAGCCGCGCCCCGGGCATCCCGGCCGAGGTCCAGCTCATCGATCTCATCCTCGAAGGCCCCAAGGGCACCGAACGGCTCGGGCTCGGCGCGGGGACCGTCGTCCGGATCGGGCGCGACGAGAAGGCCGACGTCGTCGTCCCCGCGATCGCCGTCAGCCGGAGCCACTGCCAGATCGCGGCGGGGAAGCACGGGCTCATCGTCACCGACCTCGGGAGCAGCAACGGGACGTCGGTGAACGAGGAGCGGGTGACCCGCGCCCTCCTCCGCGACGGCGACGTCCTCGGGCTGGGCGCCGGGGTCTGGTTCAAGGCGACGGTCCGCGGCGGGCCGCCGGCCTCGGTCGACTGCGCCGGCTGCCAGCGGCCGGTCGACGTCGCCACGATCTCGGCGGGCCGCGTCGTCGTGCCCGACGCGTTCCTCTGTCGCGAGTGCCGGAACGCGCAGCAGTCGGTGCGCGCCGTCGTCGACGTCGAGACGTTCGACCTCCTCGCCGAGCTCGGCTACACCGTCGAGACGCGCCTCGGCGGATCGGGCGTGGCCGTGACGTTCGAGGTCCGCGAGGGGATGGCGAGCGCGACGGGCATGGGCTTCTCGGGCACCGCGGTCGCCCGCGCGATCCGCTGCGCCGACCGGAACCAGGCGGCGGCGCGGGCGCAGGCGGCGCAGGCGGCCCTGCGGCTGCGCCACCCCCACCTCGCCGCGCTCCGCCGGGTGGTGGCGCGCCAGCGCCTCCTCGTGCTGTTCACCGACCGCCCCGAGGGCGAGCTGCTCACGACCCGGCTCGCGCGGCGCGGGCGCCTCGCCGCCGAGGAGGTGCTCCGGATCGGCCTCGACGCCGCCCGCGCCCTCGACTACGCCGCCAAGCAGAGCGTCCACGCCCTCGAGATCGGGCCGGACGACCTCTTCATCGACGATCAGGGCCGGGCGCGCGTCGTCGCCCCGGTCGGCGGGACGCCGGCGCGCGACCCCGAGAGCGAGGCGTCCGGCCTCGGCGTCCCATCGTTCGCCGCGCCCGAGCTGCTCGCCGGTCGCGAGACCGATGCGCGGACCGCGGTCTACGCGATCGCCGCGATCCTCTTCCACGCGTTCCACGGCGAGCCGCCGTTCCTCCTCGCGATGAAGCGGTCGAACGAGGGCGTCGACAAGCTCGTCGCCCGCCCGACCGAGTCGCTCCGGGCGGCCGTCGGCGGGAAGATCGGCTCGGAGCTCGAGAAGCTGATCCTGCTCTGCATCGCGGCGCGACCGCAGGCGCGCGCCGTCGACCTCTCCGACCTCGTCTCCCGGCTGCAGGCGCTGGTGCCCGACCCCGTCCACTCCGGCTTCGACGCGGTCAGTCGCGAGCAGCCGGCCGGCCTCCAGACGCAGGTGCGTCGCCCGGGCCGCGAGACGGTGCGGATCAAGCGACCGGTCAGCCTCCCGGCCGGCCAGGACGTCGTCGCGTTCGCGCGCGAGCTCGCCCGCGACGCCCGAAGCGGTCTCCTCGCGATCCGCGGCGAGGAGGGCGGGACGGCCAAGAAGGTCTACATCGTCGAGGGGAAGGTCGTGCACGTCGAGCCCGACGGCGGCCGGCCGACGTTCGAGGCGGCGATCGAGGCGTTCCGGACACCGGACCCCACCGTCCGGTTCGCCGAGGGCGTCCCCCACGTGCCGGACGGAGCGCCGCGCATCCCTCTGGGCGATCTCCTCGACCGGGTCTGACCCGCGCTAGCTCTCCCCGCCGCCCGCGTGCTTCTTCTTGCTCCGCCGCCGCGCCCGGGACCGGTTCCGGCGCTTGCGCTCGGCGTCGCTCGCCCGCTTGCTCGTCCCGGTCCTGGCCTCCTCGATCCGGTCGACCAGGTCGCGCAGGGCGATGAACCGGTTGACGGTCCGCTTGCGCTCGCGCTGGCACCGCACGACCAGATCGAGCTTGGCGTAGCGGAGGACGACGCAGCTCGCGGTCTTGTTGATCTTCTGGCCGCCGGGGCCGCCGCCGCGGACGAAGGTCTCGTCGATGTCGGCCGGGTCGATCTCGAGGGCGCGGATGCGGGCGAGGAGCTCCTCGAGCTTCCTGGGGTTCACGTCGAAGCGTTCGTTGATGTTCATTCGATCGGCCGCCCGTCGCGCTCGCTTCCTTCGGGACTCGCTTCAGCTTGCGCGTCCGCCGGACCGGTGGTCAACTGACCTGCGATGGCGGAGACGGAACCCGAGACCGCGGGTGTCACCTTCACCCGGCGCCTGAGCGCCTGGCTCCGCGAGGCGTTCGGCGTCGATCTGCGCTCGCTCGCGCTGATGCGGATCGGCGTCGCGGTCATCCTCGCCTGGGACGTCATCGACCGGGCTCGCTCGCTCGGCGCCCACTACACCGACGCCGGCCTGCTCCCGCGGAGCGTCCTCTGGGGGGAGATCTACGCCGGCCGGACGCTCCCGCCGACCCTCCACGGGCTCGCCGACGGTGCCTGGCTGCCGGGGCTGCTCCTCCTCGCGCAGGGCATCCTCGCCCTCTATCTGCTCGTCGGCTTCCGGACGCGGGTCGTCACCGTGCTCTCGTGGGTGCTCCTGACGAGCCTCCATCTCCGCAACCCGCTCCTCAACAACGCGGGCGACCTGCTCCTCCGCCACCTCCTCCTCTGGGGGATGTTCCTTCCGCTCGGGGCGCGCTGGAGCCTCGACCGGGCGATGGACACAACGCCCGACCCCGCGCCGGACGAGGCGCGGGCCGACGCGCCGCATGCCCTGGTGTCGGTCGCGTCGCTCGCCCTCGTTCTCCAGATCGCGCTGATCTACTGGTGCACCGCGCTCCTCAAGACGAGCCCGGACTGGTGGGAGGGGGACGCCCTCTATTACTCCCTGGAGCAAGACGCCTACGTCACGAGCTTCGGGCTCTGGCTCCGCGAGCAGACGTGGATGCACCGCCCCGCGACGCTGGTGACGATCTGGTGGGAGGCGCTCGGGCCGTTCCTGCTGTTCGTCCCCTGGCGCCTCGGACTCTTCCGGACCCTCTGCTGCCTCATCTTCATCGGGTTCCACGCCGGCCTCGAGCTCTCGCTCGAGATCGGGATCTTCCCGGCGGTCTGCATGGTCGCGTGGGCGGCGCTCCTCCCCGGCGCGTTCTGGGACTGGGTCGCCCGCTGGCTGCCGACGGGCGACGGGGTGCGGCTCCACCATGCTCGGGACGACGTGGCCGGCGAGAAGCTGGCGCGGATCGGCGCCTGCTACCTCGCCCTGCGCCGCGACGTCGTCGTGGCGCGGCTCCCCGACGATGCCGGCTCCGAGGTCCCCCCGGGGGCGGTGATCGTGCGCGATCCGTCGGGCGCGGCGCCGCCCGAGGGCGACGAGCTCCGCGCCCTCGTCCGCGCCTCGCCGCTCCTTCGCCCGATCGCCGGCGTCCTCGTCATCCCGCCGCTCCGCTGGCTCGCCCGGCTTCAGGCCGCGATCGCGCGGAGGAAGCTGATCGCCGTCGGCTGGATCGTCCCGTTCCGGGCGATCGGCGTCGCGCCGACCAAGGCCGCGAGCGTGCTCGTCGCGGTGATGCTGCTCCTCGTCCTCGAGACGAACGTCGCCGAGATCACCGAGGAGCACGACGGGATCATCCTCGGCGACGTCCGCCCCGTCACCGACGCCGCCTGCCTCGAGCAGCGCTGGGGCATGTTCGCGCCGGGCCCGAGCCACCGCGACGGCTGGCTCGTCCTCGAGGCGGTCCTCGCGAGCGGCGACCGGGTCGACCTGATCCGCGACGGGGCGCCGGTGAGCTTCGAGAAGCCGCCCCTCGTCATCGACCTCTACCCGAGCCGTCGCTGGGGGAAGATGTCGGGCTGGGTGATCGGGGACTCGCGCGAACGTTGGCTCGTCCTGCGTCGCGACCTCGTCCGGTGGTTCGCGCAGCGATGGAACGCGGCGCATGGAGCCGACGCGGCGGTCGCGTCGGCGGAGCTCTGGTTGATGGAGGAGATCGCCTTCCTCGACCGGATCGAAGGACCGCGGAAGGTGCTCCTCTGGAGCAGCGAGACCGCCGGCGAGCCGCCCTGGACGGGCGCGGGCTCCTGAGGGCCGACCGATGCACGGGATCTTCCTGGCCGAGCTCCAGATGTTCGCCGAGACGCGGATCGGACGCGTCCCGTGGGCGAAGGCGGTCCGCGCCACCGGCGCGTCGACCGACTTCTACGCCTACGCCGAGACCTATCCCGACCGCGACGCCGTGCTCCTCCTCGACGCGATCACCGTGCTCTCGGGCCGGTCGCGCCGCGAGGTGCTCGAGGACTTCGGGCGGTTCCTGGCCGGCTCGCTCGTCCGCTTCTACCGGACGCTCCTCGACCCGACCTGGCGGACGCTCGACCTCGTCGAGAACGTCGAGAGCGTGATCCACCGCCTCGTCCGGCTTCGAAGCCCGGGGGCCAGCCCGCCCAGGCTCGTCGTCGCGCGGGAGGCGCAGGACGTCATGGTGATCGAGTACAGCTCGGAGCGGCGGCTCTGCGCCCTGATCCCGGGTCTCCTCACCGGCGTCGCCGACCACTACGGCGAGCGGCTGGCGGTCACCGAGCCCCGCTGCGTCGCCCACGGCGCGCCCCGGTGCGAGTTCCGGGCGGCCCTCCTCGATCCGGGCAGCTCGACGGTCCGCGCCCCGAAGGGGGACAGGGCGACGTCCTCGAAGACGACGATCATCGTCGAGCCGCCCGGCCGCTCGATCGCGCGCGCGACGACGGTCGCGGCCGCCGGTCCCCCACCGGTCAGCGGCGACGGGGTGAAGTACCGCGAGGTGATCGAGTCCTTTCTTCCCGAGCCCGCCCGGGCGGACGTCCTCGGCGGTCGCTACGTGATCGAGGACGTGATCGGCCGCGGAGGCATGGGCGTCGTCCTCCGCGCGACCGACGGCGAGTCGGGCGACGCCGTCGCGCTCAAGCTCCTCCGCGGCTACGACGTGGCCGGACCGAGCACGGTCGAGCGCTTCCGGCGCGAGGCGGAGAGCGTCGGCCGCCTCCACCACCGGAGCATCGTGAACGTCCGCGACGCGGGCGAGACCGACGACGGCCGGCCGTGGTTCGTGATGGACCTGGTCGCCGGGATACCGCTCGACGCGTGGGCGCAGAGCCGCACCACGTCCGAGGTCGTCGCGGCGCTCCGGGAGGTCGCCCTCGCCGTGGACCACGCCCACTCGCACGGGATCATCCATCGCGATCTGAAGCCGATGAACGTCCTCGTCGACGCGGCGGGGCAGGTCCGGGTGATGGACTTCGGGCTCGCCCGTGACCTCGCCGCCGACATGCAGCTCACCAGCGACGGCTACATCCTCGGAACGCCCGAGTTCATGGCGCCCGAGCAGCTCCACGGGGTGAGCGCCAACGTCGGCCTCCCCGCCGACGTCTACGGGCTCGGCGCCCTCGCGTTCGCCGTCCTCGGCGGCCGGCCGCCGTTCTCCGCGTCCAACTTCCCCGAGCTGGTCGAGGCGATCCTCTACCAGGAGCCCGGCGTGCCGACGAGCGGAGCGCACCCGCACCTCGCCCCGGGCCTGGTCGAGGTCATCCACCGGTGTCTGAGCAAGGACGTCGACGACCGGTACGCGAGCGCCGCGGCGGTGGCGCTCGAGCTCGAGCGCTTCGCGGGTCCCCGGCCGATCGACGGCGGAGACGAGGACCGGGACGTGAGCGAGGACTCGACCGCTACTTGAGGACGGTCCCGCCGTCGATCGGGATCGCCTGCCCGTGGACCCCGCGCGCCTCCTCGGCGCACAGGCTCGCGACGAGGTGGGCGACCTCGCTCGCCTCGACGAGGCGCCTCTGCGGGCTGACCGACTCGAGCGTCGCGCGCGCCTCGTCGGCCGAGCGCTTCGTGGTCGCCGCGATCCGGTCGATCGCGTCGGTCGCCATGTCGGTCGCCACCCAGCCCGGGCAGACGGCGTTGATCGTCACGCCGGTCGGGCCGAGCTCCGCCGCGAGGGCGCGGGTCATCCCGATCACCGCGTGCTTCGAGGCGCAGTAGGGGAGGGTGTAGGCCTGCCCCGTGAGGCCGGCGATGGACGCGACGTTCACGACGCGCCCCCAGCCGGCCTTCGCCATCGCGGGGATGAGCGCGCGGCAGAGCAGGAACGGCCCCGTCGCGTTGATCGCCATCACCTGATCCCAGATCTCGTCGGTCACGCGGTGCAGCGGCGCCCCCGGCGCGATCCCCGCGTTGTTGACGAGGATGTCGACCCGGCCGACCCGCTCGGCGATCGCCTCGAGCCCCGCGGCGATGCTCGCCCGGTCGGCCATGTCCATCGGGACGGCCTCCCCGCCGACCGCGGCGGCGACCTCGTCGAGGCGCTCGCGGTTGCGGCCGGTGACGACGACCCGGGCGCCATCGGCGTGGAGGCGCTCGGCGATCGCGCGGCCGATGCCGCGGCCGCCGCCGGTGACGAGGGCGGTCTTCTCGGCGAGAGACATGGGACGTTCTCCGGGGCGTGTCGGTGGCCGTCGCTAGGGTGATCGCGGGCGGCTTCGCCTTCGGCGAAGAGGATGTCACCACGGAGACACGGAGGACACGGAGGATTCACTGAGAGAAGCGCGGCCAGTGCCTACCGGGTTGGTGTTGTCGCTTCGCGACGAGGATGGAACCACGGAGCCACGGAGGCACGGAGGAGCTTCGGGTGCGCCGGATCTCCGTCGAACAGAACGGACGGACGAACGGAAGGGCGCGCCAGTCCTGGACGAGCTCCTCGCGTCTTTCTCCGTGGATTCTCCGTGTCCTCCGTGTCTCCGTGGTGCCATCCCTCGCCGCAGGCGAGACAGAAACAAGAGCCAGCTCACGGGGAGATTGTCATGGATGTCGGCCGGATCGTCGAGCGTCTCCGGAGAGACCCCGAGCTCACCCCGCAGATCGCCCACTGGCACGTCGAGCCCGCGACCGCCGGGCAGTCCGATCCCCTGCCCGATCACCTCGATCCGCGGATGCGGGCGGCGCTACGCGCGCGCGGGATCGAGCGCCTCCATCGCCACCAGCGCGAGGCGCTCGACCGGATCCGGGCGGGGCGCGATGTCTGCGTCGTGACGCCGACGGCGAGCGGCAAGACGCTCTGCTACAACCTGCCCGTCCTCGGCGAGATCCTCGCCCGCCCCGAGGCGCGCGCGATCTACCTCTTCCCGACGAAGGCCCTCGGGCAGGACCAGGTGGCGGAGCTCGGCGAGCTCATCGGCGGCATCGGCGACGGCCCCGATGGATCCGATGGGGAGCACTTCATTCGCACCCACACCTACGACGGCGACACGCCGCCCGACGCGCGGCGCCGGCTCCGCGACGAGGGTCACGTCGTCGTCACCAATCCGCACATGCTCCACGCCGGGATCCTGCCGAACCACCCCAAGTGGGTGAGCCTGTTCCAGAACCTCGCCTTCGTCGTGATCGACGAGCTCCACCACTACCGCGGCGTGTTCGGGAGCCACGTCGGCAACGTCATCCGGCGGTTGACCCGGATCGCCGCCCACTACGGGAGCCGGCCGCGCGTGATCTGCTGCTCGGCGACCGTCGGCAACCCGGCCGAGCTCGCGCGGCGGATCGTCGGGCGCGACCTCGACGTGATCGACCGGAGCGGCGCGCCGCGCGGCGAGCGGAGCTACGTCCTGTGGAACCCGCCGCTCGTCGATCGGACGATCGGGCTGCGGCGCCGCGCCGTCGACGAGGTCCGCCGCCTCGCCGCGCTCTCGATCCCGCACGGCGTCGCGACGATCGTCTTCGCCCGGAGCCGGCAGCGGGTCGAGCTGATCCTCAAGTACCTCCGCGACGACGTCGCCCGGGAGCGCGTCCCCGTCTCGGTCGTCGGGTATCGCGGCGGTTACCTCCCCCGGCTCCGGCGACGGATCGAACGCGGCCTCCGGGCGGGCGAGATCACGGGCGTCGTGGCGACGAGCGCGCTCGAGCTCGGCGTCGACATAGGCTCGCTCGACGTCTCCATCCTCGCGGGCTGGCCCGGCTCCCTCGCCTCGTTCTTCCAGCAGACGGGCCGGGCCGGGCGGCGCGGCGGCCCCTCGCTCGCGATCCTGGTCGCCCGGTCGCTCCCGATCGATCAATGGGTGCTCGAGCACCCCGACTACCTCTTCGGGCGGAGCCAGGAGGCGGTCGTCGTCGACCCGGACAACCCGATCGTCCGGAGCAGCCACCTCGAGTGCGCCGCGTTCGAGCTGCCGGTCGGCGCGTCGGAGGCGTTCGGGCCGGCGGAGGACACGCCCGAGCTCCTCGACTGGCTCGACCGCGACGCCGCGGTCCTGCGCCGCGCCGGCGACCGCTACTACTTCATGGCGAGCTCCTACCCGGCCGATGGTGTGAGCCTGACCGCGGCCGACGTCGACAACTTCGTCGTCTACGACGTGACCGGCCGACGGGTGATCGCCGAGGTCGACCGGCCGAGCGCGATGACGCAGATCCACGTGGGCGCGATCTACGGCCTGCAGGGCGATCAGTGGCTGATCGAGCGGCTCGACTGGGACGACCGGCGGGCGTGGGCGCGGCGGGTGAACCCGGACTACTTCACCGAGGCGGACACCGACACCGACGTGAAGGTGCTCTCGGTCGACACCGAGCGTCCGAGACCCTCGTGGGAGGCGGCTCACGGCGAGGTGAGCGTCACGAAGGTCGCCACCATCTACAAGAAGATCAAGTTCGAGACCCACGAGAACGTCGGCGCCGGCGAGATCGATCTTCCGGCCGAGACGTTCGACACCGAGGCGATGTGGATCCGGCTCGGAGAGCACGTCGCGGCGGAGCTGCGAGTCCCGAAGGAAGGGAGCGCGGGGGGCTCCGTCCGGAGCGCGGGCGGCGGCGGGATCCTCCTCGGCGCGGCGCATCTCCTCGGCCAGGTCGCGCCGCTGTTCGTCCGCTGTGATCCGGGCGACCTCCGGGCCCTCTCCGAGGTGCGGAGCCCCCACTTCGGCGAGCCGGTCCTCTACCTCTACGACGATCTGCCCGGCGGCGTCGGGCTGGCGGAGCGGGCGTTCGGGATCCTGCCGACGCTCCTCATCGCCGCCCACGCGGTCGTCGCCGACTGCGGCTGCGACGAGGGGTGTCCGGCGTGCGTCGGGCTCTCGCGCGAGGTCGGGCCGCTGGGAAAGGCGGGCGTGGAGCGGTTGCTCGCGCTCCTGGTCGCGGAGGTCGAGACGCCGGCGGACCGGGCGACCGACCTCGCGGATGCGCCGGCGCCATGAGGCGGGGGATCGCCGATCGGCTCCGGCGGGCTCGCGGCATGCCCGGACGCCCCACGCCGTTCGCGCTGCCCGTCCGGCGCTCGGAGCGTGATCGGATCGACCCGGCCGAGGCGGCGCGCCGGCTCGCCGGGACGCTCATCGACGGGGACGCGGGCGGGTCGTTCCTCGTCCGTGAGACGCTCATCCCTCTCGCGACGGGCCACGGCTCCGACGGACGCCGACTCGCGAGCCTGACCGATGCCGCCGGACCGGCCCTCGCCCTGGCGGCCGGCGACCCCGAGCTCGCCGCACGCTCCCCGCGCGAGGCGCTGTTCTTCGACATCGAGACGACGGCGCTCGGCGGCGGCGCCGGCGTCTTCGCCTTCGTCCTCGGCGCGGGCCGCTTCGAGGCGGGCGGGTTCCGCATCACCCAGCATCTCCTGGTCGACCCGGGCGCCGAGGCGGCGCTCCTCGCCGACTTCGCCGAGCGAGCCGCCGGCGCCTCGGGCCTCGTCTCGTTCTGCGGTCGCGGCTTCGACGCGCCGCGCGTCCGCGACCGCGCGCGCTTCCACCAGGTGCCGGACCCCCTCCCCGGCGGCCCGCATCTCGACCTCCACCCGCCGCTGCGGCGGCTCTTCGGCTCGCGCGTGCCCCGGTGCCGCCTCGGCATCCTCGAGCGGGCGATCCTCGGGATCCGTCGGCCCGACGACCTGCCGAGCGCCGAGTGCCCCGAGGCATGGTTCGCGTTTCAGCGCACCGGCGCGACGGCGCCGCTCGATCGGGTGCTCGCCCACAACCTCGATGACGTGATCAGCCTCCCGCTGCTCGCCGCGGAGCTGGCCGCGCGGACGACGGAGCCGGCTGCGGGCGAGGACGCCGTCGCCAAGGCGGCCGCCCTCGTCCGGGACCGGCGTCACGACGAGGCGATCCGCGTCGTCGAGGCCGCGCCGCCGGCGGTCGCCTCGAGCCGGCTCGAGCTCCGGACCCGGATCGCGCTCGCGATCCATCTCGAGCACCGCGTCCGCGACCTCGATCGGGCGGCGACCCAGGCGACGATCGCGGCGAGCGTCGCGGCGCGCCTCCCGACGCTCCCCGACGACCGCCGGAGCGTCATCGCCGCCGCGGTCGGTCGGCGGCTCGAGCGTCTCGACCGGAAGAGGCGAGGATCCGCGCTCCAGGAACACCCGCGATGATCGGCTTCGCCGATCGACTCTCACGCAGAGGCGCAGGGGCCGAACTGGAAACCGACTCGGCGCCGACCGGACCAGTCCGCGCAATCCGCGCAATCCGCGGTTTCGTTCTTCTGCGCGAAACGAGTGGAACCGCGGAATGCGCGGATGACGCGGATTGCGTGCTTCGGGCTTCCGAGTCCATTGCCTACGCGCATGTTCCAGGAACAGGAGAGTCCCCGCTCCGAACGGGTGACGATCCACAGATTACACAGATTACACAGATTGCGAGCTGCCGAAGGCGGTCATCCCGCGCCGAAGGGCGGAGGCCCGTTTCGGCATCGGCAACGACTCGGACCCGCCCACGGCAATCTGTGTAATCTGTGTAATCTGTGGATCGTTCATCGCGACGGCAATCGCACGCGCGTGTTCCAGGACCGCCCGTACACGGACGCGGCGTCCGGACCATCCGGACGCCGCGTTCCTGCTCCGCGAGGAGGTTGACCGCTGAGGAGAACCAAACGAGAGACGAGTGGTCCGCTCCTCGTGAAGCCGTCTTTCAGTCCTTCAGCTCGAAGCCCTTCTTCTCGAGCTGCTTGCGGAGGATCGCCTTCACCGCGCTGCCGAAGGTCTCCTGACCCTCTCCGGCGCGCTTGGCCTGCTCGGCGCTGATGAACTCGCGACGCTTGGTGTCGAGCTCGGCGATCTCCTTCTGGATCGAGGCCCGCTCCGCCTTCTTGGCGTCGACGTAGGCCTTGCGCTCCGCGCCCGAGAGACCGCGCATCTCCTCGGGGAGCTCCTCTTCCTTCAGCTTGCCGAGCTTGTCGGCGTCGAGCTCGCCGTCCTCGAGGGCGTCGACGAGGTCCCAGTCGGAGTTGCGGTAGTGACGACCGGCCTTGGCGACGCTTCGCTCGGCCATGGAGCCGGCCGGCGCCTCGCGGGCGAGCTCGTCCTGGGCGGACTGACGGTCCTTCTTCTCGGCGCCCTTGCGGCCGAACGCGAGGTAGGTCTTGTTGATCTTCTGGCCGAGCTCGGCGAGCTTCTCGTCGTAGGGCGTCTGGATCGCCGCGGCCTCTACGTTCTGGTCGATGTTGAGCGCCTGGCCGTCGGCGAGGCTGGCGGCGTGGGTCCACTTGCCCTCGAGGCCGTCGTTCGGAGCGCCACAGTGGATCGTGTTGACCATGATGCCCTTGCCGATCGCGGCGCGGCACGCCTCGACGTAGTCGGTCGGGCCCTGGGTGAACTCCTCGTTGCCGGCGATGAAGATCGACCGGTAGTGATCGCCCGGCTTCCACTCGAGGGCGTTGATGGCCGTCTCGATCGCCTGGCCGCAGTGCTCGCTGCCGCCGTTGGTCGTCAGGGCGAAGAGCTGCTTGCTGATCTCGTCGAGGTCGTCGGTCAGGGGAACGATCAGGCGGATGTGACCCTGCTCGGCGGGGACGCCGTCGTTGCCGTACTCGAAGAGGGCGACGCGCAGGTCGGTGGCGGAGCCGCCCTTGCTCGTCCGGGCCATGTCATTGACGATCGACCAGAGACGCGCCCGCGCCTGATCGATCAGCCCGTCCATGCTCCCGCTCGTGTCGAGCAGGATCGCGAGCTCGATCGTCGGCCGCTCGGCCGGCGCCGGAGCCGCCTTCTCGTCCGCGACGGCGACCGCCGCGGGGATCAGGGTGAGGGCCGCGCCGAGAAGCGCCGCGCCGATCGAGGTCTTCCTTCCGTTTCTCTTCGTAAGCACCGTGTCGTCTCCTTCGAGGTGTCTCGGGTCGTGTTTCGTCTCGCCCCGGAAATCGCTCCTCGGGGCCACGCTCGATTGGACAGACACCACCCCCGGACGGTTCCACGAGGACAGGTAACGGGCTTGTAAGAAGGCTGCGAGTCAGAGCCTAAGCCCCGACTCACAGGGAGTCTAGATATCTAGACTCAGGAGCGGAGGGGGCTAGTTCCCCGCCGCCACGCGCACGGCGCGGGCCGCCCGGGCCGCCGCCTTCTCGCGATCCTTCGCCTCGCGCTCGGTGCCGACGTAGGCGATCCGGGTGCCCATGATGTGGTCGAACCACGGGCGGGTGACGCACCAGTTGGCGTCCTGGTTCGGACCCATGTGGTGGTCGACGTGCCACGGCAGGTTCTCGCGCGCCCACTCGGGGTCGAGGTGGCTGCGCTTGTGGACGCGCCAGTAGTTCATCGCCCCGTAGGCGACGCCGAGGACGAAGCCCGGCGCGACCCAGAGGAGCGGCAGGTGGATCAGCGTGACGCTGACGAGCGAGATCGCCTCCCGGTTGTCGAGCGAGATGAACGCCTGCCCCTCGTAGTCGGGGTCGATCATGTCGTTCTGGCGCGAGGCACGGTGGTGGTCGTGCCAGTGGAACGCCCACATGCTGTCGCGGTTCTTGCCGAGGCCGTGCAGGGCGTAGCGATGCACGGTCCACTCGACGGCGTTCACGTAGAGGAGCGCGATCGGGAAGCCGACGAGCAGGTGGATCGCGAGTTCTTCGAGCTCCATGGCGGTCGGGATACCTCTCTCACCCTTCCCAGGGTCAAATAGTGACTGACTGGTCAGTCACCTTATTGGCGATGCCGGATCGCGTCAAGCTCGGATTGCTCCGAGGGAGCTAAGTTGTTGAATCACCTCGTCTTTGTCGGGGTTGACCCTTCGAGGTAGCATCGGAGGGATGCCGCCCCCGCCTCCTGACGCCGGCCGCCGCATCGGGCCCTACCTCGTCCTCGAGGAGCTCGGCCGCGGCGGCATGGGCGCCGTCTACCGCGCCCGCCACGGGCAGACCGGCGCCGAGCACGCGGTGAAGGTCACCTCTCGCGCTCACGACGACGAGGCCTCGAGGCGTCGCTTCGCCCGGTTCCGGCGCGAGATGGAGGCGCTCGCCCGGATCGCCTCGCATCCGGGAATCGTCGGAATCCACGCCTGCGGCGATGAGGGCGGGCGTCCCTGGTGCGCCATGGAGCTCGTCGACGGGGAGTCGCTCGGCCGGCGCCTCGAGCGCGACGGACCGCTCGCTCCCGAGGACGCCGCGCGCCTCGTCGCGGCCGTCGCCCGATCCGTCGAGCACGTGCACCGTCACGGCATCGTTCACCGCGACCTGAAGCCGGAGAACGTGATCATCGATGCCCGAACCGAGGAGCCGCGCGTCGTCGACTTCGGCCTCGCCTACGACGCGTTCAGCGAGACGCTGACCCGGACGGGCGAGCTCCTCGGCACGCCCGCGTTCATGGCGCCCGAGCAGGTCGCTCGAGGCGGCGACGCGGGCGGCCGCGAGGAGGGCATCGCGGAGATCGGCCCGGCCACTGATGTCTACGGTCTCGGGGCCGTCCTCTACGCGGCGCTCACCGGCCGCGGCCCGTTCTCGGGATCCTCGTTCCTCGAGATCCTGAACGCTCTCCTGCACCTCGAGCCCGAGGACCCGCACCACGTCCGTCCGGAGGTGCCCCGCGAGCTCGCCGCCGTCGCGCGGCGCGCGCTCGAGAAGGCGCCGGCCCGGCGTTACGCCTCGGCGGGGGAGCTCGCCGACGACCTCGAGCGCTGGCTCCGCGGCGACCCGACCCTCGCGCGCCCGAGCGGCTGGATCGGGCTGATGCTCCGGTGGGGTCTCCCGGCGGCGGCGCGCGCGCGGCGGCGGCGTGTCGCCGCGTTCGCCGCCCTCGTCGGTCTCGGCGCCGTCGTGATCGGAGCGGCGTGGGTCCTCTCGCGACGGGCCGAGGAGAGCAGCGCGCGCCGGGACGCCCTGGCCGAGGCGAGGGGGCGCCTCGACGAGGCGTTCGCGGCGGCCTGCGCCGGAGACCTCGCCGCGCTGGCCGCCGCGCCGAGTCTGCTCGACCGCGTCGAGGTCGCGCGCCAGGCGAGCGGAGCGCCGGACGATCCCGCTCACCGGACGCGCCGCGAGGTGCTCGGTCTTCTCCGCTCCCTCGCCGATGGCGACGAGGTGCGGGTGCGCGCGATCGACCTCTCGGCCGAGCCGTGGAGCGCGCACCGCCAGGCGATCGTGAGGGTCCTCCTCGCGGCGGGACGGACGCGAGGGCTCGGGATCGTCCTCGAGCGCGAGCCGGCCCTCGCCGAGGAGGCGGCCGGGCCGATGGCGACCGCCCTCGCCGCGGGCACCGTGGAGCCGAGCCCGCGCCTCGTCGATCGGGTCGTCGGCGTCCTCGAGGGTCGGGCGGACGCCCTTCCGACGGCCGACGCGCGCCGGGCGAACGCCGACCTCCGCGCCCGCATCCTCGGGCGCCGCCTCGAGGCCGTCATCGCGGACCTCGACGACGAGCTCGGCGCGGAGCTCACCCGTCTCCTCGAGCGTCTCCTCGGCGCGCTCGGCGACGGCGGCGCGAGCCCGCGCCTGTCCTCGGGGACCGTCGAACGCCTCGTCGCGCGAGCCACCCGTCAGGCGGACGACCTCGAGGCCGCGGACGTCCGCAGCCTCGGCCTCCTCCTCCAGGCGACCCTCGAGCTCCTGCCGACCGATGACGAGCGGGCGAGGCGCGTCGTCGACGGCCTTCAACGAGACCTCGCCCTCTCGATCATCGGGGCGGGCGCGATGACGGCGGAGCACGCCTTCGAGGTCGGGATCATCCTCGAGCGAGTGAACGCGCTCCCCGTCGCGGTCCGGGCGCTCGACCCGGTCGCGCCCGCGTCCGACCGGCTCGAGGCCCGGATGGACGAGGTCATCGCCCGCGGCGCGCGGCCCCACGAGCTCGTCGAGCTCCTCGTGAGCCTCGAGGTCCTCGCCTGGCGGGCCGAGGGGGCGCTCCGCCGCGAGCGTCACGTGGGCGCGGGCGTGAAGGCCGCGGTGCTCCTCGGACTCTGGCGGGCCATCGACGCCATCCTCGCGCGGGAGTGGGGACACCACGACGTGCCCGGCGTCGTCCTCGCGCGGGTGGCGTGGCTCATCGCGCGTGGCGTCCGCACCGACCCCGAGCGCTCGCCCGAGCCGCGGCAGGTCGAGCTCGTCGATCGCCTCCTCGAGATCGCCCCGGAGGACGCCGGGGCCGGCCCGACGGACGCGACACCGCGCCGCGTGCACGCGTTGCTCGAGCGGCTCTTCGAGGCGTCGATCGGTCGGGACGTCGACCTCCCCGTCGACCGGCGCTCGATCGAGCCGAATCTGGCGTTCACCAAGTGGCTCGCGAACGACTGGGAGCGGCGGCTGACCGATCGGCCGGTCGCTCTGGTCCTGGATGCGCTCCGCCGCGTTCCGCAGACGACCCTCGGCGAGCTCGTCACCGGTCGCTCGCGCGCGTCGGCCGCGGTCGACGAGCTCGTCCTGCTCACCCACCGGGTGGTCCGTCGTCTCTCGCGCGGAGACACGTTCCGCGGGCCGGGTCGCTGCCCGCTCGGGGTCCGGGTCGAGGAGCTCGCGACCGCCGTCGAGGCCGTTCGGCCCGAGTATCCGACCGCCCTTCAGCTCCGCGCCGCTCATCTCGCCGTCCACGACGTGGACGCCGCCATCGCCGCGCTCGAGCGCGCGATCACGCACGCGGACGCCTCGCCGGCCGGACGCCACCACGCCTGGCGGCCGATCTTCAACGCGACCGAGATCCTCCTCGCCGCCGGGCGCGTCGACGACGCGCGGGCCTTCCTCTCGCGGGACCCGGGACCGAGCTTCGACCAGCATCGGGAGCGCGCCTTCCTGTGGCGCCAGATCGGCGACGACGACCGCGAAGCGGCCGACCTGGCGCGGGCGCGCGAGCTCGAGGACCGGTGAGCGGCGCGGGCGGCCGAGCCGCTCGCGCTGCTACCATCGGGGTGATGCCCCCCCCGCCGCTGGCTTCGAGCGCCCCGCGCACGATCGGGCCCTACCTCGTCCTCGAGGAGCTCGGCCGCGGCGGCATGGGCGCCGTCTACCGAGCCCGCCACGGGCAGACCGGCGCCGAGCACGCGGTGAAGGTCACCTTCACGACGCTCGACTCCGAGTCGGCCCGGCGCCGCTTCGCGCGGTTCCGGCGCGAGATGGAGGTGCTCGCCCGGATCGCGCCGCATCCGGGGATCGTGAGGATTCACGCGTGCGGCGAGGACCGGGGCCGCCCGTGGTGCGCGATGGAGCTGGTCGCCGGCGAGCCGCTCGGGCGTCGCCTCGAGCGGACCGGCCCCCTGCCGCCGGAGGAGGCGGCGCGCGTCGTCGCGGCGGTCGCCCGGGCGGTCGAGCACGTCCACGCCCACGACGTCGTCCATCGAGACCTCAAGCCGGAGAACGTGATCCTCGATTCCCGGGCCGGGGTGCCGCGCGTCGTCGACTTCGGCCTCGCCTACGACGCGTTCAGCGAGGAGCTCACGAAGACGGGCGAGCTCCTCGGCACGCCGGCCTACATGGCGCCCGAGCAGGTCGCGCGCGGCGGCAGCGCGGCCGGCTCGGGCGAGCGGTCGGCCGAGATCGGGCCGCCGACCGACGTCTACGGCCTCGGCGCCGTCCTCTACGCGACCCTCACCGGCCACGCGCCGTTCGAGGGCGGCAGCTTCCTCGAGATCGTGAACGCGCTCGTGAACGCCGCGCCGGTCGACCCGCGGCGCCGGCAGCCCGAGGTGCCGCGCGAGCTCGAGGCGGTCTGCCTCCGCGCGATCGAGAAGGAGCGGACGCGCCGCTACCCGACCGCGGCGGCGCTCGCCGACGACCTCGAGCGATGGCTCCGCGGGGAGCCGACCGTCGCGCAGCCGATCGGTCCGATCGGTCGCCTCTTCCGACGCGGGCTGCCGACCGAGGCGCGGCGACGTCGACGGCGCGTGCTCGCGATCGCCGGCGTGCTCGGCGTCGCCGCGCTCCTCGGCGGCGTGGCCTGGCTCCTCGCCGCGCGCTCCGCGGCCGCGCGCGCCCGGCAGGCCGCCCTCGCCGAGGATCGCCGCGACCTCGACGCGGCGTTCGAGGCGGCCTGCGGAGGCGACCTCGACGCGCTCGCCCGGGCACGGGCGCTCCTCGACCGCGTCGTCGGGGAGGCCGCGGCGACCGGCGAGGGGCGAGACGCCGTCCTCGCGACCCGGCGCGAGGTGATCGGCCTGCTCGAGAAGCTCGCGGCCGGCGACGAGGTGCGGGTCCGGGCGATCGACCTCCAGGCCCAGCCATGGAGCGCGCACCGGCAGGCGATCGTCCGGGTCCTCCTCGCGTCCGGTCGGACCCGCGGCCTCGCGATCGTCCTCGAGCGCGAGCCGGCCCTCGCCGAGGAGGCGGCCGCGCCGATGGCCGCCGCCCTCGCCGACGGCGCCGTCGAGCCGAGCCCGCGCCTCGTCGACCGGGTCGTCGGCGCGCTCGAGCGTCGGGCCGAGCCGCTCCCGGCGGCCGACGAGCGTCTCGTGCAGAACGCGGACCTTCGCGCTCGCATCCTCGTGCGCCGCCTCGAGGCGGTCCTGACGGACGACGGAGACGCCGCGGCCGCCGCCCTCTCGCCGCTGCTGCACGACCTCCTCGCGGCGCTCGGCGACGGCGCCCGGAGCCCGACGCTTCCGCCCGCCGCCGTCGAGCGGCTCGTCGCCCGCGTCTCGACGCAGGCCTCCGACCTCGAGGTGGCCGACCTCCGGAGCCTCGGCCTCCTCGTCCAGGCGGCCCTCGAGCTGCTCCCCGCGGACGACCGGCGCGCTCGCCGGGTCGTCGATGGCCTCCAGCGCGACCTGACCCTCTCGATCGTGGGCGCCGGCGCGATGACGAAGGCGCACGCGTTCGAGGTCGCGATCATCCTCTACCGCGTGAACCGGCTTCCGTTCCGGGTGCAGGACATCGATCCGGTGGCGCCGTCGTCCGACGAGCTCGAGGAGCGCGTGGCGGAGATCATCGCGCGAGGGACGCCGCGGGTCGAGCTCGCCGAGCTCATCATCGCCCTCGAGATCCTGGTGCGCCGCCGCGAGCACGAGACGCGTCAGGGGCTCGAGCTGCACGTCGAGCGCGAGGTCAAGGCGGCGGCGCTCCTCGAGCGCTGGAGCATCGTCACCGCGATCCTCGAACGCGAGTGGCGCCGGCGGGACGTGCCGGGGGCGATCCTCGCGCAGATCGCGCATCACCTCGAGCGGATCGACCTGGTCGGGGTGGACGAGCTCCCGCGGCCACGTCGCCTCGAGGTGCATCAGCGCCTCGAGGAGCTCGCGCCCGAGGGGCATCTCGGGCCGCCGGGCGACGACCTGTCGGCCCGGTTCACGCCGCTGATCGACCGCCTCTACGAGGACGCGATCGCCCGCGACGCTCACCTGCCGCTCGATCGGCGGCCGATCAAGCCGCTCCTCGCCTACGTCGAGTGGCTCGTCGACGGGTCCGCCCGGCCGAACGACCGGGCCGTCGAGCTCGTCCTCGAGGCGCTCGGGCGGGCGCCGTCGATCGCGGCCGGGGAGCTCGTCGCCGGACGGTCGCCGCAGGCCGCGCGGCTCGAGGCGCTCGTCCTGGTCTCGGTGCGGCTCGTCGACGGTCTCGTGCGAGAGCGCGATCCGGGGAGCGAGCGGTGCGCCCTCGCCGCGACGGTCGACGAGGTCGCCCGCGCCGTCGAGGAGGCGCGGCCCGACCTTCCCGATGCGCATCGGCTGCGGGCGGCGCACCTCGCCCGTCACGACGTCGACGAGGCGCTCGCCGAGCTCGATCGCGGGGTCGCCCACGCGTTCGACTCGGTTCGGGGACGGATGGCCGCCTGGAGGCCGTTCCTCGACGCGGCGAGGCTGCTGATCGAGCGCGAGCGGTTCGACGAGGCGCGCGCGTGGCTCGCGGGAGACCCGGGGCCGGGCTTCCGCCATCACTACCACTACCAGGAGCGGGCCGACTTCTGGGCGACGCTCGGAGAGACCGAGCGCGCCGAGGCCGACTACGCTCGCTCGCGCCAGCTCTCGGGCGGGTGAGCCGGGCGACTATCGGGGCACGAACGTGATCGTCGTGAGGTAGACGGCCGTGCCCCGCGGGCTCACCTGCCCGTGCGCCCACCAGCGGTCGGGGCTGCCGAGCGGCGAGGTGTAGTTCGCGACGAGCCACCGGTTCGGGCCGATCCGCCACGCCGAGGGGAAGGCGGTGTCGCCGGTGCCGGGCAGGTCGGCGACGTGGATCGGAGCGCGCGCCTCGCGGTCGATCCGGTAGAGGCTCGTCCGTTTCGGGCGGGCCGAGTAGAGGGCGAGGTAGAGGAGCTGCTGCTCGGTGAAGCCTAGGTGACGCAGGCCGAGGTCGAACGGGCCGCCGACGTCGCGCCGCGCGATCAGGTAGAGGTCGTCGCCGTGGCGGAGCATCTCGGGGCTGTCGAACCGCTCGGGGTCCGCCGTCTCGGGGAAGACCCACCCGGCGAGGTCGTCCGCCGGCGCGACCGCGACGTGGCTGCCCCAGCCCGAGCCGTCGCCGTCCTCGTTCCGGGTGACCGCCCAGAGGCGCCCGTCGACGTCGAGCTCCCAGGCGACCTCGGAGACGCCGCCCCGGTAGACGACGGGGCGATCCGGATCGACGGGCGCCCAGCGGAGGCCGTCGTCGGAGACCTCCCAGTGAACCTCGATCCCGTTCTTGCCCGGGTGATAGTGCGGACCGCGATACGAGGTCATGAAGGCGCGGCCGCCCCGGACCTTCACGTCCCAGGGGACCGTCCCTGGAGTGCCCCAGGCCTCCGCGGGCGTCCACGCCCCGAGCGCCGTGCGTCGGTGCCGCCACATCTGCTTCGGCTCGAAGCCGAGCGGGTTCGACCCCGCCTCGAAGTACTGGAAGACGAGCTCCCCGCGGATCGGGATGAACGCCGGCTCCCGGACGTCGGCGCCGAGCGCCACCTCGAGCTCGAGGTCCCAGCGCGCGCCGCCGTCGGGCGAGGAGATCACGTAGATCCGCGCGTCGGTCGACGCGAAGTGGATCGAGGCGGTCCGCCAGGCGAGGAACAGCCGATCGTCGTGGAAGGCGATCGCGACGTTGTTGTTGGAGGCCAGCGCCACGACGCCGTCGGGGAGCGCGTCACCCGGAGCGATCCAGACCGGATCGCCGATGACCGCGTCGTACTCGATCGTCGTGTCGACGATCCAGTCGGCCGGGTCGTCGCTCGGCGTGCCGGAGATCGTGGGAAGGGAGCCGCGTGGAGACGGAGCGTCGGTGCCGACCGCGCGGCGCTCGTCGGCGACGACCGCGTCGTCCGGTACGGTCGGCGGGGTGAAGCGTGGTCGATCGGGTCCGATCGCCCAGACGACCGCCGACAGTCCGATCAAGATGGAGGCGAGCGCTTCGGGGAGAACGCTCCGGGTCACGGGGTCACCTGCCGTAGAGCCGCTGGAGCGTCCGGTAGCCCTCCTTCGCCTCGCGCTCGCGGGTGAGGACGCCCTTGCCGTTGTAGCCCGGGACCGGGTTCCGCGGGAACCACGGGCAGCGGAAGTCGGTGAGCACCCACGGGCAGAACCCGGCCACCCATGGGCGCTCCTCGCAGATCTCGAAGAGCGTCTCGAGCACCGCCGCCTGGTGGCTCTCCGAGTAGGTCCGCCCGCCCGGCACGCCGCCGGTGTCGAGGACGCCGTCGGCGTCGGTCCGACCGAGCGCCGCTCCCGCGCCGCACTCGGTGACGATGATGGGTTTCTCCGGGAACGCGGCGTGCACCGCGTCGAGGTAGGCCGCCGCGTCGCTCGCCTCGCCGAAGTACCATCCCCAGTACATGTTGATCCCGACGACGTCGACCGCGTGCCCCGCGCTCCTACGCGCGTCGAGGGTGTCGATCCCGTAGGTGAGCTCGGAGTAGATCAACGGCCGGCTCGGGTCGAGCTCGCGGACGACGTCGCCGAGCCAGCGGTAGACCGGCACCGTCCCGCGGCCGAGGCTGTAGCTCTCGTTTCCGATGCCCCAGAGAACGACGGCGGGGTTGTTGCGGTCGCGCTCGACCATCTCGATGAGCTGCCGCTGCGCGTTCTGCAGCAGCGTCGGGTCGTGGAGATGCCGCAGGCCGAACCGGTCGCGGGGGAAGGCGAGGGGCGACCGCTCCCAGGCGAGCCACTTCAGCCATCCCATGCCCACCTGGTAGAGGGGGATCTCCGCGGCGACGAGGAGGCCGCGGTCGCGCGCCGCGGCGAGGGCGTCGGCCGCGTGCGGGTAGTGCGAGAGCCGGACGAAGTTCGCGTTCATCGCGCCGACGAGCTGCAGGTCGCCGTCGCGGAGCGACGGCGGCTGGGTCGCGCCCCAGAGCGGGTGATCCTCGTGCTTGGCGATCCCGCGCAGGCGGATCGGCTCGCCGTTGAGCAGGAGCTGCGTGCCGTCGACGGCGAACGTCCGGATGCCCGTGAGGAAGGCGACGCGGTGGCGCGCCTCGCCGGCGACGGTGAGGGTCACCTCGACGCGGTAGAGCGCGGCCGGATCGTCCGGACTCCAGAGGCGCGGCGCGGCGACGTCGAGGTCGACGAACGTCCCGCGGAGCGGCTTGGCGGGGTCGGGCTCGATCGGCGTCGTCGCGCGGGCGACGACGGCCGCGTCCGGGTCGGTCACGACGACGGCGAGGTCGGCCGTCGTCGGGGGCTCGCCGGGCGCGACGGGCAGTCGGGCGACCAGCTCGAGCGTGATCCGGCCATGGCCGTCGTCGGTGATCGCGGGCGTCGCGGCCGCCTTGACGATGCGCGCGGCGGGGAGGGTCTCGAGCCAGACGTCGCGGTAGACCCCGAGGTAGGCGGCCCATCCGGGGCGATGGCCCGCGCTGCCGCTCGGCGGGAGCGACTTCTCCGTGAGGCCGTCGTCGGCGCGCACGACGAGGAGGTTCTCGCCGTCGATCCGGAGCGCGTCGGTCGCGTCGAGGTGGATCGGCGTGTAGCCGCCCTCGTGGTGGCCGAGGAGCTTCCCGTTGAGCCAGATCGTCGAGCGGAGCAGCACCGCCCGGAGCGTCAGGCGAGCCGTCTCCCCCGGCGCCGGCGGATGCTCGACCGCGAAGCGACGGCGGAACCACGCGACGCCGTCGTAGTCGGGGTGCGGGCCGTCGACCGCGTCGATCGTCGACGGGACGGTGATCGTCTCCCAGTCGCCGTCGTCGAGGTCCCAGCGAAACCAGGCGAGCGCCTCGCCGACGTCGTCGGGGTCGATCCGTACCCGCCACGTCCCCGAGAGGAGCTGGCGCGGGTGGTCGACCTCGTCGAGGTCGGTCGGGTAGGCGAGGCCGTGACTCTCGAGCACCGGGATCCCGTCGACGTCGAGGACGCGCCAGTCGGCGGCGGCCGCGCCGGCGCCGACGGGGCGGGCGGCCCGGTCGAAACCGGGGTAGAGGAAGACGAGATCGACGAGGAGCGCGGCGAGGAGGAACCCGCCGAACGCGACGAGGAGCGCGGCGCCGAGGAGCGCCTTCCTCGGACGCGAGAGGCGACGCACCCACCGCCGGATCCGCTCGACCCGGCCCGCGTCGTCGACCGGCTCGGGCGGCGGCCCCGGGTCGAGGCTCGGGTCGAGGCGCGAGCTCGGCGTCCGGTTCGCGGTCGGGTTCGTGCCCGAGCTCGGCCGGATGCGTGGAAGCGGCGTCTCGTCGCCGGCGTCGGGCGGCTCGGGGGAGGCGTCTTCGGGAGGGCTCGGCTCGCTCATGCAGGGTCGTCCCGGCCAGCTTGGTCGGCGCCGGCGTCGGGCGCAACCTGCTGATCGAGGGCGTCGAGCTCGAGACGCGAGCGAGCGAGCGGCGAGCCGGGGCTCAGGGCATCGAGAAGTCGAAGTAGAGCGGGAAGTGGTCGCTGCCCTGCGCGTCGAGGACGGCCTGGCCCGGGACGTCGGCGAGCCCGCCGCGGTGGAAGATCCAGTCGAGGCGCTGCCGGAAGAAGCGGAGGCCGATCTGGGTGTGCCCGGTGAACCCGCGCGTCCCGTCGGTCCAGCCTTCGGAGAGGAACTCGCGGACGCACGTCTCGGCGGCCGGCGGCTGGGTGCAGTCGCTCACGAAGAGGAGGCAGTTCCAGCTGTTGAAGTCGCCCGCGGCGATCTGGAGGGCGGGACGGTCGGGCAGGGCGGCGTCGGCGCGGACCTCGCGCGCCTGGACGGCCCGGTGGAGGCCCTCGGGGTCGCGGGTCGCGAAGTGACTCGCGTAGAGGCGGACGCGGCGCCCGCCGACGAGGGCGTCGGCGGCGAGGGTGTTGCGGCCGCCGTAGATCTTCTCGAACTGGTAGCGGCTGCCCGGGTGGACCGGCGTGTGGCGAATGTGGGTGACGTTGCCGAGCGGATACTTCGAGAGGATCGCGGTGCCCATCTCGCCGCGCTGCCCCTCGCGCTCGCGGCGGTCCCACTGGACGCCGAAGACGTAGTCCATCCGGAGGCGCTCGGCGAGGCGGCGCGTCTGATCGATCATCGGCGGGTCGGACTGCTCGTCGAGACGCGCCACCTCCGTCAGGAGGAGGAAGTCGGCGTCGCGGAGCTCGGGGTGACTCGCCAGCTCGTCCGCGATCGTGTCGGCCTCGAACCCCTTGTGGACGTTCCAGGTGACGAGGCGGAGCGTCGTCGGCACGTCGGCGGGGTCGCGGTCGGTGAACGAGTCGCTCGCGATCGCGGTCTGGATGTGGATCGGGTCGCCGCCGTTCGCGACGAGGGCGTCGGGGATCGTCGAGAGCAGCCCGGCGGGGTCGTGGGTTCCCGCGGGGACGAAGCTCGGCGTCGGCGCCGGCGCTGGCGACGGCGTCGGCGCGGGCGATGGGGGCGTCGGGGCGGGGACGGGCGCGGGGCTGGCGGTTCCCGACCCGGTCGTGCCGCCGGCGGTGGTGGCCGAGGGTCCGGGCGCGGACCGGCTGCTCCCTCCCGACGAGCAGGCGAGCGGGATGGTCAGCACCGAGGTGCAGACCACGAGCGCGATCCCGGCCGTGAACGGCCGGGCGAGCCCGGGCTGAATGGCGTCGGACAACGTTCGCCCCCTCTCTCTCTCGCGGGCGATCATAGCGACCTGACGGCCTCGGTCAACGCACGATCCGTGCCGGAGCTTCCTTTTGACACGGCCTTTACGTAGGCGGGCCACATCTGGATGAGAGAGATGAGAGGCCGAGCGGGCGCTCCGTTCCGCGCCGGTCGCATCCTCCCAGATCTGGGCGGGCTCGTTTCAGCCGCGACGGCCGATTCGTCCCGATGTCGCCGTCTCGACACGCCGGACGCTCGAAACCACGCCGGATGAGTCGCCACGCCGCCCGGGTCGGTCCGGCACGGGGCTCGCGAAGGTATTGGGGGAACAAAGATTGGACGCGGCGCGTCAGACGCCCCCGTCCGAAGAGAGAAGGCAGAAGGCCATGCGCGCACCGACCACCTGCACCACCCGACTCCTCGCCGCCGCCGCCGTGATCGGCTCGGTCGGACTCGGACTCGCCACCCTCGGCTGCAACGGGTCGGTGAGCAGCGGCTCCCGGAGCGGCGGCGCCATCAAGCGCGCGCCGGGTAGCGCGGCCCCCGGTGCGGTCAGTCAGCAGGTGGCCTCCATCGATGTCACCTCCCCCGAGCCCGGCTCCTGGCTCGCCGACGGCGAGGTGATCGTCACGGGCACCGTCACCGACCGGATCGGCGTCGGGATCACCAGCGTGCTCGTCGACGGCAACCCGGCCGACCTCCAGCCCGACGGCAGCTTCACCTGCCCGGTGATCTGCGATCCCGGCATGGACACGATCACCGTGCGCTGCGAGAACGCGGTGGGCGACCGCGAGTACAGCCACTACTCCTACATGGTCGGCGAGACGCGCAGCGCCGACGAGGAGGTGCTCGACGCGGTCCTCGTCCGGATCAACCCGCAGGCGATCCCCCCGATCAACACCGCGCTGATCAACTTCGTCGGCGAGTTCGACCTCGAGAGCGCGCTCCTCGGCCTGAACCCGATCTACACGAACCCGGCGGCGTTCGGCTTCCTGCCCCTCGAGATCACGCTCCACGGCGTCGACTACGGGACCGTCGACGGCCGGATCGAGCTCCTCGAGGGCGGGCTGCTCGTCTACGCCGAGTTCCACGACGTGAACGTCCCGGCGACGTTCTCGACCTCGGCCCTGGGGATCGACCTCGACGCCGACCTGTCCGCGACCAGGCTCACCGCGACGGCGACCGCGTCGGCCGGGCTCGACGCGAACGGCAACCTCACGATCCAGCTCAGCCCGGCGCAGGTCGGGATCGAGAACCTCGGGATCGCCAACTCGCCCCTGCCGCCGAGCGTCGAGAGCCTCGTCGCCGGGATGGTCGGCGGGTTCCTCGAGGGGATCCTCGGCGAGAAGATCGACGGGATGATCCCGGGCTTCCTCGACGAGCAGCTCGGCACCCTGTCGCAGCCGAACACGATCGAGGTCTTCGGGACCGAGGTGACCTACCAGGCCCGCCCGACGACGATCGACATCTCGTCGGCCGGCATCGAGGCCGTCGTCGCCGGAAACTTCACCGTCGAGCGGGCGGAAGGCGTTCCGCAGGCGCCGGGCTACCTCACGACGCCGTCGGTCGCGCCGGTGCTGCTCACCCACAAGGCGTTCTACGCATCGATCGACGACGACGTCGTCAACAAGGTGCTCTACACGGCGTGGCAGGGCGGGATCGCGAACCTCGACATCGACGCGAGCACCCTCCAGAGCTTCGAGCTCGAGGGGATCGACGCGCTCACGTTCGAGGCGATCTCGTCGATGTTCCCCGAGCTCGAGGGCCTGGTCGCCCTCGACTCGCCGATCGAGATCCGGATGCGGCCGCTGCTGCCCCCGTATCTCCAGATGAACACCGAGACCGCGCCGTTCGCCCTCTGCCTCGGGCAGACGCTGATCGAGATCCTCGTCGAGAACAACGGCGCCATGCAGTCGATCGTCACCGTGAAGCTGCAGGCACGGGTCGGCCTCGACATCGGCCTCGAGAACGGTGAGCTGCGGCTGACCCACGGGACGCGGCGCCCCACGTTCCTCTTCGACGTCGTCGATCAGCCGCTCGCCGTCTTCAACGAGCTGCGGATCCAGACGATGCTCACGATCGTCGTCGACGCCATGCTGCCGGGCCTCCTCGACGTCACCCGGCAGATCCAAGTCCCGTCGTTCCTGGGACTCCAGGTCACCGACCTCGAGCTCACGGCCGAGGGATCGGCGGACGACTACTTGACCCTGAGCGGCAACCTGGTGACCGTCCCGGTGGTGCCCGACGCCTCCGGCGCGACCGCTGGTGCGCCCGGCGCGGGCGCCCCCGGCACCCCCAACGGAACCGCCGTCGCGACCGGCAACTAGGCGGAAAGTGGCTGCGCCCGGGCGGGATTCCGGGTAGATTCGACCCGCCCCAGAGGAACCCCGTATGTTCTTTGCCCGAAGCACCCTCCTGACCGGAGCCTCGGTCGGGCTCGCCGTCGTATCGGCGAGCCTCCTCCTCGCCCCGTCCGAAGCACGCGCCAGCAACGGCGCCTTCCCGATCGCCACCTCGGCGCGGGCGGCCGGGCGCGGCGGCACCGACATCGCGATCGGCGACGACGCCTTCGCGATCGTCACCAACCCGGCGGGGATGACGAACGCCTTCGGCTACCGCTTCGACATCATGATGAACGTGCGGTTCACGCAGGTCGCCTACAACAACGACTTCAACAATGATGAGGTCGACGACGATCTCCCCGGCTTCGTGCCCGCCCTCGCCGTCGTCTACGACTTCGGCGTCCCCGACGTCATCGACCGCGACGCGATCGAGTACGACGTCGCCGAGGGCGCGCTCATCGATGACATCCCGTGGTCGGAGTACGAGGAGGAGTACCCCTTCGACATCGGCGTGGCGATCCACGGCGTCACCGGCAGCTCGGGCAACGCGACCTACCGCAGCCCGATCTTCCCCGAGGGCGAGAGCGAGCGGAGCAACTTCACGATCCTGGGCATGTCGATCGGCGCGTCGGTCCGGGTGAACCCGAGGATCTCGTTCGGCCTGGCGATCACGCCGATGTACGTGACCCTCGATCAGTCGGGGCTCGCGAGCGTGAGCGAGGGCGGCACCAACGGTCTGGTGCGCAACTTCGTCGGCAACCAGGTCGACGCCGCCGACGAGTTCTTCCTCGTGAACGGCGAGCAGGTGACCTGGGGGGAAGTCCTGGCGGTGGCCGGCGCCGACGACTCGTTCGCCAGCAGCCGGATCGACATCGACGACGCGTCCGGCTTCGGGATCAGCGCCGTCTTCGGCGTGATGATCAACGCGACCGACTGGCTCACGATCGGGCTCGCCTACCGGACGCCGGGGATCTTCTCCGACATCGAGGGCGAGGCGACGGTCGACAGCAGCCGGGCCGTCGCGAAGGACGAGGGCCTCCTCGACCAGATCCAGGCGAACTTCCTCGACAACCACCTGCCGGACGACGGCGCGAACCTCTCGGGCGACTACGACTTCACCCTGTCGGGGCTCGCCCTCCCGATGAGCGTCGCGCTGGGCATCGCGCTCCGGCCGCACGAGCGGTTCCTGATCACCGCCGAGGTCAAGTGGGTCAACTGGTCGGCGGCGTTCGACGAGTTCGACATCACGCTCAGCGGCGGCAGCGGCGCCGACCTGAACGAGATCACCGGCAGCAACGAGATCAAGACGGTCCAGGTCTGGAAGTGGGACGACCAGCTCGTGTTCGCAGGAGGGGCGGCCCTCTCGGTGACCGACTGGCTCACCTTCCGGATCGGCTACAACTACGCCAAGAACCAGATCCCCGAGAACACGCTCAGCCCGTTCACGAGCGCGACGGCCGAGCACCACGCGACGCTCGGCGTGGGGCTGCGCTTCGGCAGCTTCAGCCTCGACTTCGCCTACGTGCGAGGCTTCGTCAGCTCGAGCACGATCAAGAACAGCATCAGCAACGCCGAGTTCGAGCTCACCCGCCACAAGACCGACTCCAACCTCTTCTGGATCGGCTTCGGGATCGACTACTAGGTCTCCCGTCGCGGGCGAACACTCCCATCGCGCAACCCCCTGTCCCCACGCACAATCCCACCCAAGGGGTCAGGTCCAGTATTTTTATCATTACCGCGACCCATTGATCGCGACCTATTGCTCACGACCTATTGATAAAAATACTGGACCTGACCCCTGTGGGGATGAGTGTTTGGGGGCGTTGGGTTTGTGCGAGGGGGGTGTTCAGGGGGCCTTTGGGATCTCGCGGCTTTCGCCGAAGCCCATCGTCCAGAACTGCTCGGGGGGGACGCCCTGGGCGGTGAGCGCTCGGGCGAGGTCCTCGAGGGGTTGGTCGCGGCCTTCGTCCGAGAGCGGGAACGTTCCCCAGTGGATGGCGACGCTGGTGTGTGCTTCGAGCGTTCGGTGGGCGGCGACGGCTTCGGGTGGGTCGATGTGGACCGGGCCCATGAACCAGCGGGGGAGGTAGCCGCCGATCGGGATCAGGGCGAGGCGCGGCGGCCCGTAGCGGAGGCGGATCTGCGCGAAGTGGGGGCCGTCTCCGGTGTCTCCCGCGAAGTAGGTCGTGCCTCCCGCGCCCCGGACGACGAAGCCGCACCAGAGCGTCTCGTCGCGGTCGGCCGTGCCGCGGTTGGCGAAGTGCTGGGCGGGCACGGCGGCGATCCGGACGGCGCCGTGGTCGACCTCGTCCCACCAGTCGAGCTCGTCGATGCGGCTCTCCGCGATGCCGGCTCCGCCGTGCAGCAGCGCGCGGTTGCCGAGGGGGACGACGAAGCGCGGGCGGTGCGCCTCCTCGAGCTTCGCGAGGGTGGCGATGTCGAGATGATCGTAGTGATTGTGGCTGATCACGACGACGTCGATCGGCGGCAGCTCCTCGAGGCGGATCCCGGCGGGCCGCACCCGCTTCGGCCCGGCGAACGAGAACGGGCTCGCCCGCTCCGCCCAGACGGGATCGGTGAGGACGTTGCTCCCCGCCTGCTGCAGCAGCAGCGTCGAGTGGCTGATGAACGTCAGCCGGAGCGCGTCGCCATCGGTGATCCGAGCGGACGGCGGGGCCACCGGCGCGGCGCCCGCGACCCTCTCCCACGGGCCGGGACGCCTCGTCGCGAGCCAGCGCAGCAGGTCGCCGAGGCCGACTCGATGGAACGGGCGGAGGTTGTGGAACCGCGTCCCGTCGAAGTGATCGGAGATCGGGCCGCGCCACCGGGGGCCGTCGAGCATATGGGGGTCCTCGTCTCGGAGCGGCCACAGCCTACCCGACCGCTCGCGACGGCGCTTGAGGCCGGTCCGCCGCCCCGATACGATCCCGCGCCGTGACCGCTTCGACCGCTCGACCGCCGCTTCTGCCCGTCCGGACCATCGCGTTCCTCGCGGGGGCCGGCGCCATGGTCACCGAGGTCGGCGTCGTCCGGCTCGGCTCGCCCGTCCTCGGGGCGTCGCAGCCGGTGTGGGCGACGGCGATCGCGGCGGTCCTGGCCGCCCTCGCCGTCGGCAACGCGCTCGGCGGGCGCCTGGCCGAGCGAGCCGCCGGGGAGGCTCGCGTGCTCTCGGCGCTCCTCCTCGCCGCGGGCGTCGCGATCGTGGCGCTTCCTTGGTTGCTCGCAGCGGCGCTCGCTCCCGCGGTGGGTGTCGACGGATGGGCGGGGCCGGCGCTCGGCCTCGTCGTTCTCGGCGTCGCCTCCGCCCTTCCCGCGCTGCCGCTCGGGGTGCTCACGCCGATCCTCATCCGCGGCGGCGTGCGCCGCCTCGACGAGGTCGGCGAGAGCGCGGGGCGCGTCCAGATGTGGGGAACGATCGGGGCGCTCGTCGGCACCCTCGGCAGCACGTTCCTCCTCACGCCCTGGGTCGGCTCGTCGAGGACGTTCGTCGTCACGGGGGCGTGCGTCGCCGCGCTTGGCGTCGCGGTCCTCCTCCGGCGCGGGCCCGCGCGGGCGAGCGTCCTCGCCACGGCCGCGCTCGTCGTGCTCGTCACGTTCGGCGTCCCGCCGGCCCGTTCCGGGTCGTGGAGCGCCGCCGACCGGACGATCGCCCGCGTCGACTCGCCCTACACGACCTGGGAGGTGCGCGAGGACGCCGTCGGCATCCGACGTCTCCTCTGCGACGACGGCCACACGGTTCAGTCCTACCTCGACCCCGAAGGCGAGCTCCAGACGGGGAGCTGGCCGGTCCTGGCCGCGGCGCCGCTCCTCGCGGCCGGGCGCGACGCCGACGACGAGGCGTCCCTCTTCCTGATCGGCCTCGGCGGCGGGACGGTCGCGCGCGAGGCGCTCCTCGCGTTTCCTCGGAGCCGGGTGCTCGGCGTCGAGCTCGATGCCGCGGCGATCTCGCTCGGGCGCGCTCATCTCGATCTTCCCGACGACCCGCGCCTGCGCGTGGTGATCGACGACGGCCGCGTCGCGCTCGCGCGCGAGACCGGCCCGTTCGATGCCGTCGTGGTCGACGCCTATCGCGGGGCCTACGTGCCGCCGCACCTCGCGACGCGCGAGCTCTTCGAGGCCGCGCGAGCGCGCCTCGCGCCGGGCGGCGTGCTCGCCCTCAACCTGATCGGTCCGGGCGACGGCCCGCTCGTCGCGGCGTTCGTCCGGACCGCCGCCGAGGTCTTCCCGGCGGTGCATCTCCTCGATGTGGACAACGGCCTGAACGTCGTCCTGATCGCCGGCGCGCGGTCGCTCGACGGCGCCGCGCTCGCCGCGCGCGCCCGCCGCCTCGCGCGGCCGAGCCTGGCCCGTCACGCCGAGCGGACGCTGCCGGCGCTCATCGAGGTCCGCCCCGACCCGGACGCCGTCCTCCTCACCGACGACCACGCGCCGGTCGCCTGGCTGACCCACCGCCTCGCCCTCGCGCGGCTCGCCCGCGGGGGAGCGCTCCGATGAGCGCGCCCCTCCCGGTCCAGCCCTTCGTCCGGCCGTTGCCGCTCCTCGCCCTGGCCGTCATGGCGTTCAACGATCACGTCCTCAAGGCGGCGTGGCCGGGCTTCGTGACGGGCAAGATCTCCGATGTCGCCGTCGTCCTCTACGGCCCGGCGCTCCTGACCGCCTGCTGGGGGCTCGCCCTCCTCGCGGTCGCCCCGCTCGCTCGCCACGCGGGGACGCGCCTCGACCCGCGCCCGACCCGTCGCCGGCTCGCCGTCTCGGCGGCGGTCGTCGCGGCGATCCTCGCGGCGATCAACCTCTCGCCTCGTCTCCGCGACGTCTACGTCGCGCTCCTCTCGGCCGCGGATGTGCCCGGCCTCGCGCCCGGCGGCTACCGCTACCTCGTCGACCCGACCGACCTCCTCGCCCTGCTCGCGCTGCCGCTCGCCCTCTGGGACGGCCGGCGCGCGATCGATGGCGGGGGTGTTCGCCAGGAGACCGCCCCGTGAGCTGTGACCGTCTGCGTGATCTCGGAGGGAAGTCGGCGCAGCTCGCGCTCGTCGGCGCGGCCGTCTTCCTGACGATGGCGAACAGCATGGCGCCGCCGGTGCGCCAGGTGACCGAGGTGACCGAGCGCGAGGGCTCCGTCGAGATCGCCCTCGACGCGCGGGTCTACGTCGACAAGCCGCTCGAGGCGACCCTTCCCGCGGGCGACTATGCCCGGGTGACCCTCGTCGCGATCGCATCGGACGGCGAGCGGACCGTCCTCGAGGTCGACGGCGACGATCCGCGGCTCCGCGCCGATCCCGTTCGTCTCGAGCTCCGACCGCCGGCGGAGGCCGGTCTCCACGACGGTCAGGTCGAGCCGGAGACGTGGGAGCTGCGGGTCGAGACCGCCGACGGCGCCGCGACGCGATTGCGCTTCGTCGTCACCGGAGTCGTGAAGTGAAGCGCGCGCTCGTCGGGCTCGCCGCGACGACCCTGCTCGTCGTCTCCGGCTGCTCCCTCCCGGTCGCGGCGAAGCCGCTCGCGCGGTCGGTCGACCTCGTCCTCGAGGACGCCCGCGAGGACCGATTCGACGAGCGAGAGGGCTACGCCGGCTTCATGGCGACCGGCGCCCTCGCCGCGGTCCCGCTCCTCCCCTTCCTCACGATCGACGCCGAGCACTACCTCGACCGGAGCCTCGCCCCCGAGATCCGCGCGGCCATCGGCGAGACGCGCCTCTTCGGCGAGGTGCTCGGGCCGGGCGACCTGACCGAAGCCCGCGCCGCCGCGGCGTGGGAGCTGCGGGTGACCCTCATCCACACGGCGCGCGGACGCCGTCGGACGTTCTACGGCCTCCTGTTCCCGGGCGTCATCTTCCATCTCGTCGGCGCCCCGTTCGACTGGACGTTCGCGACCGTCGAGCTCCGGATCGAGGCGATCGCCCGCGACGGCAGCTCCGGCGCCGCGCTCGTCGGCGAAGGCGGCGACACCGACGTCGGCTTCGAGTGGATCTACGAGGACGGCGACGCGGAGGAGCGCGAGGAGCGGCTCCACGAAGCGCTCCGGACGGCCCTCGCCGAGGCGCTCGAGCCGCTGTTCACCCGCTGACCGGCGGCGCCCGTCAGTCCTCGAGCGAGCGAAGCAGGCGCTCGAGGTACGCGGCCGGCGCCTCGCTCGCCGCCTGGGCGCGCTCGATCTCGACGCGGGCGCCTTCCTCGTCGCCCATCCCGAGGCGCGCCTGGACGAGCGGGATCGCGCCGACGGGCGCGCCGCCCGCGCGGGCGGCGTCGAGGAGCTCGGCGGCCCAGGCGAACTGGCCTCGGAAGAGATGCCATCGGCCGAGGGTCGCCTTCGCCGCGGCGTCGTCGGGGTCGGTCGCGAGCCGGGCGGCCGCCTCGGCCGCCGCGGCGCCGAGGCGCTCGTGGCGGCCGGGCCGCGCGAAGTCCCAGCGGATGAGCCGGCCGTCGGCTCCCGCGCTCACGACGACGTCGGTGCCGGGCGCGGCGGCCACGCGCTGCACGAACGAGCCGTGCTCCTCGAGGGCGCGGAGGCGCTTGCCGACCTCGGCGTCGGCGAGGTCGAGGGTCTGGTCGCCGCCCCCGCTCACGAGGAGGCGGCCGGCCTCGATGAACGCCGCGTCCATCACCCACTCGGACGCCCCGTCCACCTCGTGGAGGACCGTCCCGTCGGTCGCGTCGAGCAGCCGCAGCGTCGAGGTGCGGAAGCCTCCGGCCGCGAGCATCTCTCCGTCGGTCGAGAAGGCGAGGGCGTGGACCGGATCGCCCGCCTCGAACCGCCAGCGGCGACGTCCGGCGCTCGCGTCGAAGAGGGTGACGGCGGCCGCGTCGCCGGTGGCGATCGAGCGACCATCGGGGGAGTGCTCGAGGCCGGTGACGATCCCGGCGAGGCCGGTCAGGCGACGCCGCTCCTCGCCCGTCTCGAGGTCGAGGATCACGACGAGACCGTCGGCGCCCACCGCGACCGTGCGTCCGTCCGGCGCGAGGGAGAGCGAGTTCGCCGCCTCGACCGTCGCGCGAAGCTCGCGGCGGACCTCGCCCGTCGCGAGGTCCCAGATGACGACGTCGCCGTCGTAGTCGACGGTGACGACGGTGGCGAGGTCGGCGGTGATCGCCGCGCCGGTCACGCTCGCGCGGTCCTCGTAGCCGGGCAGGTCTCCGAGCGATCGTCCCGAGGCGACGTCGACGAGGCGCAGGTCGCCGTCGTTGCTCCCGGCCACCGCCACGCGGCCGTCGATGGAGACCGCGAGGGCGGTGAACGGCACGGCGAGGCTCGCCCCGCCGATCTCGGCGACCTCGAGCTCCTCGTCGATGTCCCAGAGATGGACGCGTCCGTCGCGGCCTCCCGAGAGGACGTGCCTCCGGTCGCCCGAGAATGCGACGGCGGTGATCCAGCCCCCGCCGGGGTCCGCGAGGACGCGCGCCGTCTCGCCGGTCGCGAGGTCCCAGACCCGGACGTCGCCGTCCCAGCTCCCGCTGACGACGCGGCGTCCGTCAGGGGCGATCGCCATCCGGACGACCTGGTTGCGGTGGCCGCGAAGGGTGAGCGATGGCATCCCGGTTCGCGCGTCCCACACGCCGAGCGATCGGTCCGAGCTCGCCGAGACGAGGCGCTCGCCGTCGGCCGAGACGGCGAGGTCATTGATGGATGCCAGGAACGTCGCGCCGTCGGACACGATGCTCTGGAGGAGCTGATCGCTCTCGGTCTCCCAGAGGCGGATCTCCCCGTCGGCGCCGGCGGTGAACCAGCGGTCGCCCGCCTCGGTCACGGCGACGGCCGTGATCGCGCCTTCGTGCGGGACGGCCCGCATCGGTGACGCCGGCTCCACGATCGCCCCGTCGGGCAGGGTGACGATCCGCGCGTGACCGTCGCGCCCGCCGACGAGGAGCCGTTCCGCGCCCGGGAAGAACGCGACGGGGAGGACGCCGGACCGCTCGCCGTCGGCGATGCGGAACGAGGCGGTCGTCCTTCCGGTCGCGAAGTCGCGCACCGTGACGCGTCCGTCGGCGTCGGTCGTCGCGATCGATCGACGGTCGGCCGAGAGCGTCGCGTGTCCGATCGCCGACGCCCCGGCCGAGGAGATGGTGGTCTCGACCCGCCCGGTGACGACGTCGTGGATGAGGATCGCGCCGTCGATGCTCACGCTGAGGGCGCGCCGTCCGTCGTCGAGGAAGGCCACGAGCGCCACCGTGGCGCGCTCGGTCCCTCCGCCGAGCTCGAGGACCGGCGGCGGCGACTCCCGGTACGACGTCCAGTAGCCGAGCTCCGCCGCGTGCGGCGGACGCCCGAGCTCGTCGAGGACGGCGCGCGCCTCGCCGAAGCGCGCGCGCGCCTCGTGCCAGCGCTCGGCGAGGCCGAGGGCGTCGCCCTGGGCGATGAGGCTCTCGGCGAACGCGAGGCGGGTCCGGTCGCGCTCCGCCCGGACCGCTCCGAACCCGACGATGAGGCCGACGACGATCAGGATGGTCGCCGCGATGAGGCTCCAGCGGAGCAGCCGTCCGTTGCGGGCGGCCCGCTCGCGGTCGGCGGTCGCGGCCGCGATGCGAGCGCGCAGGGCGACGAGGTCGGCGTCGTCGTTCCGGAGCGCCGGGGCGAGCCTCTCGCCAGCGGGCAAGGCGCCGCCGTCCTCGCACGTCGCGTCCGCCTCGGCGGTGGGGTTCTGCTCGACGACGAGCTGGGCCTCGGCGAGGCCGAGGTCGTCGTTCCGGAGCGCCGTCTCGGCGTAGACGATCCGGGCGCGCCGCTCGCCCTCGATCGCCTGGGCGTTCCCGTCCCAGAGCAGCCGCGCCTGGCGGAACCCGGCGATCGCGTCGGCGAACAGGGCGTAGAGGCAGTTGCGGTGGACCTCGGCGCTCTCGGGGATGCCGTCGCCATCGAGGTCGCCGGCCGTCTCGCCGCGCCGCGCGCGCTCGAGCGCGACCGAGAGGGTCCGCGCCGCCGCGCGCGAGACCTCGCGGCTCTCGCGATGCCGGAGGAAGTCGCGGAGCGCCTCCTGGAGCTCGGCGATGCTCTGGAAGCGATCCTCGGGCCGGCGCGCCATCGCCTTGCGGCAGATCGCCCGGATCTCGGTCGGCACCTCGGTGTCGCGGAACTCGGGCGGCTCGCTCTTCACCGCGTGGCGGAGCGTCTCGAGGAGGCCGTTGGCCCGGTGCGGCGGCTGACCGGTGGCGATCTCGTAGGCGATCGCGCCGAGGAGGTAGACGTCGGTCCACGGCCCGATCTCGTCGCCGTCGCCCTCGGCGAGCTCGGGCGGCATGTAGTTCGGCGTTCCGAGCGGGTCGCGGATCTCATCGGCGTGCGGGATGATCGCCAGCTCGTCGGGCGTCTCGCCGTCGCCGAAGAGACAGGCGAGGCCCCAGTCCATCACGAGCACCTCGCCGAACTCGCCGAGCATCACGTTCTCGGGCTTGAGGTCGTTGTGGACGATCCCGCGGGAGTGGGCGAAGGCGACCGCGTTGCATACCTGCACGAGCGTCCGGACGTGGCGCACCTTCTGGTCGGCGCTCGAGAGCCCGGCGAGCTCCGGCGGCGGCTCGCTCCCCGGCGGCGGGTGGAGCAGGTCCTTCCACGAGCGTCCGCCGACGAGCTTCATCGCGAGCATCACCTCGCCGCCAGGCGACTCGCCGAGCTCGTAGACCGGCACGATGTTCGGATGCTCGAGGGCGCCGGTCGCGAGCGACTCGGCGACGAACTTCGTCCGCATGCCCGGGCTCGCCGCCTCGCCCTTGATCCGCTTGACGGCCACCACGCGCTGGAGGCTCCGCTGCTTCGCGCGGTAGACGACGCCCATGCCGCCGCGGCCGATCTCCTCGAGGAGATCGAAGCCGACCGCGCGCGAAACCTCGTCCGACGACGGCGGGCGGTGCCCGCCGGCGGACGGCGGCCTCGAGTCGACGTGGGCGAGCTCGATCGTCGCCGCCGAGGCGACGGCCGGGTCGGCGGCCGGGTCGCGCGACGGGGCGTCGCCGAGCTCGACCGTCTCGTCCCCCGGCGCCGCGCGACCCGCGGCGTCGGGATCGAGGGCGACCGTCTCCTGGGCGGCGACCTCGTCGTGGTGGGGCGCCTCGCGAGGCTCGACGCTCGGGTGCGAGCCGGGGCGATCGGGCCGATCGGCGGTGGCGTGAGTGGCCTCGACGATGGTCTCGGCGCAGACGTCGGGCTCGGCGCCGGAGTCAGGGGGCGGGTCGAAGCCCGGGGCGAGGGTGAGGTGGAGCTCGGGGAGCGGCGCGGTCGCGTTCGCCGCGGCGGACTCGTCGTCACGCTCGCGGACCGCATCGGGCTCGCGACGATAGGTCTCGCCGGGGTCGCGGTCGGCCCAGTCGCTCTCGCCGAGGAGACGCGTCCACCGCCGGCGTAGTGCTTCGGTGTCGGGCGTCCCCGATGGGCCGGGCTTGGGGGAGGAGTCGTCGTGCATGGTCGAGCGGTGGGCGCGTCGCGCCGTCCTTTGCGCCTGGCATCCTACGGCCCGCGCTCTCCGCCGACCACTGACGGCGACCCTTCGTCGACCCGGCGGTCGCCTCGCCCGACATCCCGTATGCGCGCCGGCCGACATTCCATTCGTCGATCGCGAGGATGCGCGGCCGCCGGTCCGCGTGCGCCGACGACGCGCGAGCGGTAGGATGCCGCCCTCGCTCGACCGGGAGACCACTGAGATGCAAGAGCAACCCTCGGCCGTCCATCGCCTCCGCCGTCTCTACGACGCAGGGGCCGACCTGGTCTCCTACCTTCAGAGCCCGCTCCTGCTCGTGCTGCGGCTCCACTGGGGCTGGCAGTTCTTCGTGAGCGGCAAGGGCAAGCTCGGGCGGATCGACCAGGTCGCCGACTGGTTCGGCGGCGGCCTCGGCATCCCCTTCCCGACGGCGAACGCGTATGCGGCCAGCCTCACCGAGATGATTGGTGGGATGCTTCTCATCATTGGGCTCGGTTCGCGCGTCGTCGCGGTCCCTCTGATCGCGACGATGGTCGTGGCGATGGCGACGGCCCACGTCGACGCCGTCCACGGCTTCTGGGACGATCCCGACCGGTTCTTCACCCAGGCGCCGATGCCGTTTCTCCTCGCATCGCTCGCCGTCCTGATCTGGGGCCCCGGCCTCTTCAGCATCGACGGGCTGATCCGGTTCACCGGCCCGCGCGACGACGCCAAGGGCTGAGCCCCCCGAACCTCGGCGGAACGAACGGTTCCGCCGGCGCGTCCAACCGAAAGGGGCGGGACGCTTTCGGGGCGGGGTGAGGCCGCCGGTCATTGGCCGGCCAAGGACTTAGGGGCTATTCTCACGGTCGGGGAGAGCCCCTGCCGGCGCCATGTCGACTCAGCACCCGCCACCGCCGCCGCCTCCTCCGCCGCCCTCGGCGTCGGTGCCGCCCCCTCCCCCTCCGCCGCCGCCTCCACCCCCACCGCCCTCGAGCGTCGGGGGGCGGCCGCCCCCTCCGCCCCCACCTCCGCCCGTCTCGGCGTCGGGCGCCTGGACCGGGGTGATGCCGGCGGTCGCGACCTGGTCGCCCGAGGGGTCGTCGCTCAAGCCCGAGGTCGCCGCCGAGGTCGTCGCCGCGAGCGGCGATCCGTCGCGCCGCTTCGACCGGTTCTTCCTCCTGTCCGAGCTCGGGCGGGGCGGCATGGGCGCGGTCTACCGGGCCTACGATCCGCAGAAGGACCGGGTCGTCGCGATCAAGGTCGTCATCTTCGGCGCGACCCAGTCGGCCCAGGAGGACATGGCCCGCTTCCGGCGCGAGGCGCAGGCCGCCTGGACGCTGATCCACCCCTCGATCGTCCCCTGCGACGAGGGCGGCCAGGTCGACGGGCGCGCCTTCATCGTGATGAAGTTCATCGAGGGCAAGACCCTCGAGCATCTCTGCGTGGAGCGCGATGGCGGACGGCTCGAGCCGGAGAGCGCGGCGGAGATCATGCGCCAGATCGCCGATGCGATCGCGCACGCGCACGAGGGCAACACGATCCACCGCGACGTGAAGCCGCAGAACATCCTCGTCGAGCCCGACGGCCACGCCTGGTTGACCGACTTCGGCCTCGCCCGCGACGCGATCACCAACGACCACGGCCTGACCCAGACGGGGCAGGCGCTCGGCACCCCGCACTACATGGCGCCCGAGCAAGCCGAGGCTCGCCAGGATCAGATCGGGCCGCCGGTCGACATCTACGCGCTGGGCGGCGTCCTCTACCGGTGCCTCGCCGGTCGCCCCCCGTTCAAGGCCGAGACGGCCGCCGGGATCCTCAAGCAGGTGCTCTTCGAGGACGCCGCGCCGATCGCCGAGCACCTCGGCGAGGGCGTCGTCCCCGAGGAGATCGACGCCGTCGCGCGGAAGTGTCTCGCGAAGGACCCCGAGGACCGATACGCGTCGGCGGCCGACATGGTCGCCGACATCGAGCGCTTCATCGCGGGCGAGCCGGTCGAGGCGCTCGGAAACAAGAAGAGGCGAATCGTCGCTCCGAAGCGGAAGTCGGGGATGGCCTCCTCGTCAGGGGGCAAGGGTGGCGCCAAGCGGCCGAGCAGCGAGCGCCGCGCCGGCGTCGTCTCATCCCGGACGAAGCGGACGAGCAACAGCGAGCGCCGCGTGTCGGCGGTCTCGGAGCGGACGGGCCGTCGCACGACGAGCTCCGAGCGCCGCGCCGCCGGGCGGACGAGCGGACGGCGCCCGTCGGGCGACGCGCGGCAGGCATCGTCCTACACGCCGTCGAGCGGCGGGATGAGCCCCGCCGTCACCGTCGGGATCGCCGCGGTCGTCCTCGTCGTCCTCGGGATCGCCGCGTGGTTCGCCCTGAAGGGACCCTCCACGCCGACGCCCGACGGAGGCGGCGGCGGCGAGGTGAGCGGCGGCGGCGCGACCGGAGGGAGCGGCGGCGGCGGCGGCGATGACGACGACTCGGGCAGCGGCGATCCGTCGCGTCCGCCGGCGAGCCTCGTCGACCTCGAGCCGAGCGACACCGGCACCGTCTGGCTGAACGACCGGTCGATCCCCGTGAGCGGCCGCGTCGAGGATCCGCGCGACGGCCCGGTCCGCGTCGCGCTCGGGACCGGCGCGGAGCGCGAGGTCGCCGTCGATGGGCGCGGGCGGTTCGAGACGACCGTCGAGGTTCCCGACGGCCGCTCGGAGATCATCGTCCGGGCCGGTCGCGGCGCGAACGAGACGGTCGTGACCCTGACCGTCGCGGTCGACAGCGAGCCGCCGCGGATCGAGTCGGTCGAGCTCGCCGCGTCGCCCGGCGACCCGCTCTCGATGGAGGCGCGCGTCGTCGTCGACGACGACAACGCCCAGGAGGTGCGGTTCACCGTCCTGGTCGACGGCGAGCAGGTCGGCTCGGGCACCGAGCGGATCGTCGGCGGCAACGTCGCCTACCGGTTCCGGGTCGGCGGGAACGCGGTCGGGCGGCGGCTGACCCTCGAGCTGCAGGTCGCCGACCGCGCGGGGAACGTCAAGTCGCAGCGGACCGAGCCGATCACCGTCGGCGGCGGAGGCGACCCGGGACCGGGACCGGACCCCGGCCCGGGACCTGGGCCCGGACCGACGCCCGACCCGATCCCGGCCGCTGGCGAGCTCCTCCGGCGGATCGTCCCGACCGACGCCCAGCGCGCGCACGCGCAGGGCGGCGAGCCGCTCGGCTTCGAGCTCAACGAGGGGATGTCGTTCATCGTGATCCCGCCCGGGCGCTTCTCGATGGGCATCGCGGAGAAGGCGGGGCGTGAGGTGCCGGCCGGGCTGCGCGCGCACGACGTCACGATCACCAGGCCCTTCTACATCACGCAGACCGAGATCACGAACGCGCAGATCGAGAACTGGCGCGCGGGCTTCTCGCGGTCGAAGGGCACGCCGCCCGCCCTCGCCGCGCCGACCCACCCGGCCGTCATGGTCACCTGGGACGAGGCGAGCGAGTTCTGCCGCTGGCTCAGCGAGGGTCTCGGCGAGCCGGGCATGTTCCGGCTGCCGACCGAGGCGGAGTGGGAGTACGCCGCCCGCGGCGGGACGAGCTTCCAGAACTACTACTGGCGCGGCGCCCGGAAGATCGTCGACCACGCGAACGTCGGTAACCCCTCCACCGGGAAGCGAGTCCGGATGCCGCCGGGGCACGAGCTGTTCGATCTCGAGGATCGGCACCCCGACATCGCGTCGGTCGCGAACTACGAGCCGAACCCGTTCGGCCTGTTCGACGTCATCGGCAACGCGATGGAGTGGACCGGCGACTGGTTCGGCGACTACGGCGGCGCCGCGACCGATCCGACCGGACCGGCGACCGGCAAGGCCCGCGTGCTGCGCGGCGGCGGCTGGGCGAGCGGTCCCGCCGAGGCGAGCGTCATCTCGCGGATGGGCGCGGAGCCCGGCCGGACGACCGCATCGGTCGGCTTCCGCATCGTTGCCGTCCGGGCGCCGAAGGGTCAGTGACGATCGCGTGATCTTGACGATCGCTCGGGGCGCGTGTCAGGATCCTCGTCCATGGTCGCCGCCGCCCGCCCAGCCCGATCGCGCCGTCGACTCGTCGTGATCGGCATCATCGCGGGGCTGACGGGCCTCACCTGCGCCACGTGCAGCACCACCCCTCCGGGGCGTCGCGGCGCGCCGCGCTCGCTCGTGACCGACGGACCGCTCTCGGGGATCACCCTCGTCCCGGCGTTCCCGAACCTCTCGTTCGAGCGGCCGTGCTACCTCACGTGGGCGCCCGATGGCGAGGACCGCGTCTTCGTCCTCGAGCAGCGCGGCGTGATCCGGGTCTTCCAGAACGATCCCGACGTCGAGGTCGAGGACGCCGACACGTTCCTCGACATCGCCGACCGGGTGAGCCGGCGCGGCAACGAGGAGGGGCTCCTCGGGCTCGCGTTCGCCCCCGACTTCGCGCAGAGCGGCGTCTTCTACGTCTACTACTCGGCCCGGGCGGGCGCCCTGCCGCTCGTCGGCGGGCGGAGCGTCCTGGCGCGCTTCCGCGTCGGCGACGACGGGCTGGGCGATCCGGGCAGCGAGGAGCGGATCGCCGCGTGGGACCAGCCCTACCGCAACCACAACGGCGGCCACATCGAGTTCGGCCCCGACGGGATGCTCTACGTCGCGCTCGGCGACGGGGGCCTCTGGGGCGACCCGAAGGACAACGCCCAGGACCGGTCGACCCACCTCGGCGCGATCCTGCGGATCGACCCGTCGCGCCGGGAGGGCGACCGCTCCTACGCGATCCCACCCGACAACCCGTTCGTCGACGACCCGGAGGCGGCCGGCGAGGTGTGGGCCTACGGCCTCCGCAACGTCTGGCGGTTCAGCTTCGATCGGGCGACCGGCGAGATGTTCGCGGCCGACGTCGGGCAGGACGCGTGGGAGGAGGTGAACCTGATCGTCCGCGGCGGCAACTACGGATGGCCGGCCTGGGAGGCGTTCACCGTCTACGAGTCGGCCGACCTCCCCCGCGCCGCCGACGCGATCCCGCCGCTCGCGGCCTATCCGCACGACGACGGCGTGAGCGTCACCGGCGGCCACGTCTATCGGGGCGCGGCCGTGCCGGACCTGAACGGCGCCTACATCTACGCCGACTTCCAGGCCGGGACCGTCTGGGCTCTGCGGCGGGCCAAGGGGTTCAGCCCGCCGGTGCCGGGGTCCATGCCCTCGCCCGACGCCGGTGGAACGCCGCGGCGGACCAGCCCGGGCGTCACCGTCGAGCGCCTCATCGACGGCAAGCTCCTGATCGCGAGCTTCGGGGAGGACCGCGACGGCGAGCTCTACGTCTGCGCCTTCGACGGGAAGATCTACCGCTTCGGCTTCGACCGCCGGCCCGGCGGGGGCGCGTCGAGCGCGCCCGCGGAGCACCCGAAGCTGCTGTCCGAGACGGGGCTGTTCGACTCGATCGCGTCGATGACGCCGGTCGCCCGCGCGATCGGCTACGAGGTGAACGTCCCGCTCTGGAGCGACGGCGCGGGCAAGGGCCGGTTCATCGTCCTGCCGCCCGGCGGACGGATGGGTTACCGCGACGAAGGCGCGTGGGAGCTGCCGGTCGGGACGCGGCTCGTGAAGTCTTTCTTCCTCGAGACCGTCCGCGGCGTTCCGGCGAGTCAGCGTCGACTCGAGACGCGGGTGATCCGTCGCGAGGCGGACGGCTGGACCGCGGTCACTTACGTGTGGAACGAGGCCGGCGACGAGGCGGCGCTCCTCGACGGGTCGGCCGTGGTCGGCTACACCGTCGCCGAGCCGGACGGTTCGACCAGCGAGGTCGCGTGGTACTTCCCGAGCCAGGCCGACTGCCGCGCGTGCCACACGACCGCCGCGGGCTTCGTCCTCGGCGTGCGGACGCTCCAGTGGAACCACCGCCGGACGGGGCCCGACGGCAAGATCCTCGAGCAGCTCGACGACGCGGCGGCGCGGCGCCTCTTCGACGGCGATGTGCCCTCGGCGGCCGAGGCGCCTCACCATCCGAGCATCGGCGACGAGGACGCGGCGGTCGGCGAGCGTGCGCGGGCGTACCTGGCGGCGAACTGCGCCTTCTGTCACCGCCCCGGCGCGCCGGGGAACGCGAGCATCGACCTCCGCCCTGAGCTGCCCCTCGAGGAGACGCGCCTCGTCCTCGAGCCGCCCGGGCAGGGCGACCTCGGGCTCGGTCCGGACGCGCTCCTGCTGATCCCGGGCGTCCCCGAGATGTCCATCCTGGTGCAGCGGATGCGCCATCGGGGGAGCAAACGGGCCATGCCGCCGCTCGCGACGGCCGTTCCCGATGCCGACGCCGTCGCGTTGGTGGAAGAGTGGATTCGATCGATGGAGACCGACTAGCTCGCACGAGCTGGATCATCGGTATCGACCGGGCGGACTGAGGATTTCGGGCGAGGGGTCATGACCGAGACCAACACGAACGAGGGGCTGCTCGTCGTCGTCGAGGGGATCGACGGGACGGGCAAGTCGTCGGTCGCCCGCGCGCTCGCCGAGACGCTCGGGGCGACCCTGGTGATCGAGCCGAGCCCCGACGGCGAGATCCGGCGCCTGATCACGAGCGGCGCGCCGCTCTCTCCCGACGATGAGGTCCGCCTCTTCCGGGAGGATCGGGCCGCGCAGGCGGAGCGCGTGACGAGGCCCGCGCTCGCGCGCGGCGAGACGGTCGTGCAGGACCGGTCGTACGTGAGCAGCGTCGCCTACCAGGGCGCGCGCGAGGGGCTCGGGCCGGAGGCGGTCCTCGAGGCGAACCGGGCCGCGGCGCCCGAGCCCGACCTGATCCTGCTGCTCGACCTCGGCCTCGACGAGGCGCTCGCCCGGGTCGAGGCGCGCGGGGAGAAGGTCGCCCGGTTCGAGGAGCGCGACTACCTCGCGCGGGTGGCGAAGAACTTCGCCGACCTCGAGCGGCTCGGGGTGCGGCGGGTCATCCGGATCGATGCGCGCCCGAGCCTCGAGGAGGTCGTGGGGCGCTGCGGAGAGGCGGTCGCCGCCGCCCGGGTCGAGGGGAGGGAGCGGGCGGCCCTCCGCGCGCGGCTCGCCGCCGTGGTGAAGCGCGGCGAGTTCACCCTCACCAGCGGTCGGAAGAGCGACTTCTACATCGACGGGCGGCTGGTGACGTTGACCGCCGAGGGGAGCCGGCTGTCGGGCCGGCTCGTCGCGGCCGCGGCGCGGCGGTTCGGCGCGACGGCCGTCGGCGGGCTGGCCCTGGCCGCTTGCCCGATCATCACGGCGACGGGCGTCGTCTCCGCCGGCGACGCGGACCCCATCGGTGTCTTCTACATCCGCAAGGAGGCGAAGAAGCACGGCACCGGGAAGCGGATCGAGGGGCCGCCGCTCCGCGCCTCCGACCGCGTCCTGATCGTCGATGACACCGCGACGAGCGGAGGGTCGCTCGTCGCGGCGGCGGAAGCGGTCGCCGAGGAGACCGAGGCGAAGGTCGTCGGGGCGGTCGTCCTGGTCGACCGCCTCGAGGGCGCGCGGGAGCGCCTGAACGAGGCGGAGATCCCGTTCGAGGCGCTGTTTACGCGCGACGAGCTCTAGCTCCTCGGCGCGGGGTCGCCCGGGCGTCCGGCTCGCTTGAATCGTCCCAGGGTGGGGGCAATACTGATGCCGTCGCGGGGCGCGTCCTCACGCGTCGCGCCATGGACGTAGGTTCTTCCGTCACCTCCACCTCCGGGCGGCACCCTCCCCGTGTCGAAGCCGTCTTCCGACGAGGCGCTGACCGAGCCGACCGACGCCGACGCGTCCGGCAACTCCGACTCCCCCGGGGAGTCGGTGGCAGGTCCTGGCAAGAGCAAGCGCAAGAAGTCGGTGCGCCTGCCATCGGTGGGCGAGCGGAAGCGAAAGACCAAGAAGAGACGGCGTCGCCGACCCGAGCCCGAGCCGGAGCCCGAGGTCGCGCCGGAGCCGGAGCCCGAGGTCGCGCCCGAACCCGATGTCGAGCCGACGCCCGCGGCGGAGCCATCGGCGCCCGAGCCGGAGCCCGAGCCCGAGCCGGACGCCCCGGTCGAGGCGAGCGTGGCCGACGCGCTTCCCGAGGCCACGCCTCTTCCGGACGCGGAGCCCCTCCCGGAGGTTGCGAGCGTGGAGGAGGTCGCGGACGAAGCCGAGGCCACCGAGGTGGAGCAATCCGCCGATGCCGAGGCTCCCGAGAACGAGCCCGAGCCCGACGCGGACGCCGAGGCGCAGCCGGACGCGGGCGCCGAGCCCGAGTCGGAGTCGGAGTCGGAGTCGGCGACCGACGCCGAGACAGCCACCGAGCCGGACGCGGAGGCCGAGCCCGATCCGGCCCCGAAGCCCGAGGCCGACGTCGACGCCGAGCCGAGTGCGGACGAGGCGCCCGAACCGACCGACGGCCTCGACCGGGCGCGGGTGCTCGAGGCACTCGCGGCGGACGACGAGCCCGCGTCGCTCTCCGGGCTCCGGCTCGGACGCTTCATCGTCGACGACGAGATCGCCCGGAACGAGGACTCCCTGATCCTGCGAGCGAAGGCGACCGACGAGGACCGCGTCGTCGCGCTCAAGCTGATGACCGGCGGCAGCCGGCCGCCCGACGATGCCGACGTCGCCTACTTCGATCGGCGCGGTGAGGATCTCCCCGGCTTCGACCACCACAACATGGTCGGCATCGTCGAGACCGGAGTCCGCGCCGGCCTCTTCTATCACGCGATGGAGGTGATCGACGGCGTCCCGTTCGACTCGGTCGGCGGCGGAGGCCGTCTCGGCCTGAGCAGCGGGGTCGTCCTCGTCCGGGATGTCGCGCGGGCGCTCGCCCAGGCGCACCGGAAGGGGATCGTCCACGGAGACGTCGAGCCGACGAACATCCTGGTCGACATCCACGAGTGGCGGCCGGTCCTCGTCGACTACGCCCTCGTCCGTCCGGCGCCGCCCGAGGAGAGCGACGACGGCGCCGACGACGACGTCGAGGCGAGCTCGGTCGACGGGTGCTCGGTCCGCCTGACGGGCTACGGCGCGCCCGAGCTCGTTCGCGGCGCCGAGCTCACGGCCGCGACCGACGTCTACGGGCTCGGCGGCGTCCTCTACTTCCTCGTCACCGGTCGGCCGCCGTTCGACGAGAAGAACCCGTTCGAGCTGGTCGCGGCGATCGCGGTCTCCGAGATCCCGTTCGCCGATGACGTCTGGGGCAAGGTCCCGCGCCGTCTCCTCGATCTCGTCCGGCGGTGTCTCGATCGAGAGCCCGACCAGCGACCGGCCGACGCCGGCGAGGTGGCGAGCGCGCTCGAGGACGTCTTCCTCCACGCCGACGACGAGCCAGCCTCCGACGAGGGCGGCGACGACGGCGGCGACGAGGACGTCGACGACGACGAGAGCGAGGCCCGCGGCGTCGGCGGCGACGGGCTCAAGGTGACCGACCCGGAGCGACCGGCCGTCGACCCGGCGTCGCTCGAGGTCGAGGATCGCGGCGACGGGCTCGCCGTGGTCACGGCCGCCGCCGCGGCGATGACGCGCGTCGATGGCGACGTCGACGGCGAGCCCGAGGCCGAGGCCGAGTCCGAGGCCGAGTCCGAGGCCGACGCCGAGCCCGAGGCCGACGCCGAGCCCGAGTCGGAGGCCACCGAGACCGTCGCGCCGGACGACGCGTCTGGCGACGACGTCCGAGACGACGCCTCCGACTCCGATCGCGCCCGGGCCGACGCGTCGAGCGCGCGGCTGGCCGTCGTCGACTCGCTCCTGCCCGACGGCGAGGAGCTTCCCGACCCGACGCCGGCGGTCGACTCGCTCCTCCCCGAGGGCGATCTCCCCGATCCGCCCGACCCCGTCGATGCGCTCCTGCCCGACGACGCCGAGGATCTCCCCGATCCGCGGGACGCGGCGGACGAGCTCCTCCCCGACGCCGTCCCGCTTCCCGACCTGCGGGAAGAGAGCGAGGAGGCGGCCGACGCGCTCGAGAACTCGCTCGAGACCGAGGACCTCCCGCCGCTCCCCGCGGTCGAGGCGGGCGAGGACGCCGAGCCGGCCCGGCCGATCGAGCCCGACGTGCCGCTTCCGCCCGAGCTCCTCGCGAGCGCGGAGGCGGTCGGCGCCGCGGTCGCCGGCGCCGCGGTCGCGGGCGCGGCGGTGTCCGGCGCGACGATCGCCTCCGACATCCCGATCCCGGCTCACCTCCAGGCGCTTCTCGGGAAGCGAGGGGCTCCGCCGGCGGACGAGCCGAGCGGACCGTCCAAGCCCAAGGACGACATCCCGCTCTCGGCCGTCCACCAGGTCATGGCCGGGAGCTGGGAGAAGCCGGCTGCCGCGGGGCGGGCCGAGGACGTGGGGCGCCTCGCCGTCGACGCCGGGCAGAGCGTCCTCCACCTCGCGCCGCCGGGCGGCATCCATCGCCGCGACCGCGATCACGGACGCGATGGCATGGATCGCGCCGCGCGCGAGGCCGAGGACAAGCACAGCGCCGCCGCGTTCGCGGCGAACCTCGCCTGGGCGGACCGTGACGGGCGAGGCCGGGGCGAGAAGCGCCGGAGGCATAAGCAGAAGCCGAGGCTCGGGCCGACCGACACGCGGCGAGAGCAGTCGGTCGTCATCCCGAAGCGTGACCTCGGCGCGCCACGGGCGACGCGCGCTCCGGCGAGAGGCTCGACCCCGGCGAAGGGGCGCGCCCTGATCTCGATCCGCCTCTTCTACGTCGCCCTCATCCTCAACCTCGCCCTGGCGCTCCTCGTCCTCGTCCTCGCGGCGCGGCTGCTGACGAACCTGGCCGTGACGACGAGCGCCGGACCGACGCCGGCCGGCGGAGGCGGCGACGCGCCGATCACCGTCGCCGGCGGAGGCACGCCCGCGGGCGGAGGCGCCCAGACGACCGCCGGCGCGGGGGGCGGGAGGCCGCCCTGGACGGTCGCCCAGACGCCGAGCCGCGACGAGCGCGCGAAGAAGCTCGTCGAAGAGGCGCGCGCCGCCGAGAGCGTCGACGAGCGCATCCGGCTCCTCGGCCGGGCGATCAGCCTGACGCCGAAGGCGGACCTCCACGTCGCCCGCGCCCACGCCCTCTCGGACAAGGCGGTCGCCCTGATGCGTGGCGACGAGGTGCCGCGCGGGCGCGCCGAGCTCCGGCGCGCCCTGAAGGATCTGAACTCGGCCGTGCGCCTCGAGCCCAAGAGCGCCGTCGGCTACTTCGAGCGGGCGCGGATGCGGGATCGGATCCCCGGGGAGCGGTCGCGCGCCACCGCAGACTACGAGCGCGTCGAGGAGCTCGGCGGCGCCGACGCCCGCGGCGACTTCGCCAGCGGTCGGGTGCGCCTGGTCCGCGGAGCCTGGGCCGAAGCGGCGAGCGCGTTCAAGCGCGCGTCCGACGCCGATCCCGACATCCGCGCGAGCGCGCTCGCCTGGAGAGCGGAGGCGCTCCGTCGGGCCGGCGACCTCGACGCGGCGCTCGCGCGCGCCGACGGCGCCCTGGCGAAGGACCCCGAGCAGGCGTTCGCGGCGATGGTCCGGGCGCGGGCGCGTCTCCACCGCGGCGAGTCCGACGGAGCGCTGTCGGACGCCGAGCGCGCGGTCGCGCTCGATCCGACCGACGACCGCGCCTGGGCCGTCCGCGCGTCGGCCCGGGCGCTTCGCGCCGACGCCGACGGAGCCCTCGCCGACTTCGAGAAGGCGCTCGACCTCAGCGGCCGCAACGTCGACGCCCGCCTCGGCCGCGCCGAGCTCCTCATCGCGCGCGAGGACGGCGCCGGGGCGCGCCGGGACCTCGATCAGGTCATCGCTCAGGACGCGAAGAACCCGATCGCCTTCCGGCTCCGTGCGCAGGCGCACGCCCTCGCCCGTGGCTGGCGCGCGGCCCTCGCCGACCTCGACCAGGCGATCCGGCTCGACGAGGCTCGCCCCGGAGACTACCGGGCGCGCGCCTCGATCAAGGTCCAGCTCTCCGACTACGGCGGGGCCGTCGCCGACTTCGGGAGGGCGCTCGAGGCGAGCCCGGACGACGTCGAGAGCCTCGTCGGTCGAGCTCGATGCCGGCGCCGCGCCGGAGACCCCGACGGAGCGCTCGACGACCTCACCCGCGTGATCGAGCTCCGCCCCGACCAGGGGGACGCCCACGCCGAGCGCGGCGCGATTCGAGCCGAGGCGGGCGACGTCGACGGAGCGATCGCCGACTACGGCAAGGCGCTCGCGATGGTGACCGAGGGCAAGGCCGAGCTCTACGAGGCGCGCGGCGACCTCCACCGGAAGAAGCGCGCCTGGGCCGACGCCGGCGACGACTACGACATGGCGCTCGCGACCGCCCCGTCCGACATGCCCGTCCTCGGGCTACGCGGGAAGATCGAGGCGGTGCGGATGGAGCGCCTCCGCGAGGACGCGGCGGCGGGGACGCGCCGGTAGCCGTCGTGATGATGATGGCTTCGCCGATCGATTCCTCACGCAGAGACCGCAGAGGTTGAAACGGAGACGCAGAGAGCGCCGAGGGGCTCCGTCAGCGCGAAGGCCTGCGCCATCGACCGGCGTTCTCGACCCGTCGGTTCCGTCGTCGAACGCAGGGATGCGGCGCCAAGCTCTGCGTGCTCTGCGTTTCCTTTCGAACCTCTGCGTCTCTGCGTGAAAAAGAAGTGTGAACCTACTTCAAGGTCAGATCCAGGTCGGCCATCCCCTCCGCCTCGACCGTGATCTTCTGCCCCGAGACGCGCCCGAGCGACTCGTGCCAGACGGCGATCCGGTAGCTCCCCGGCGGGACGTCGGCGAGCGAGAAGCTTCCGTCGGCGGCCGTCTCGACCGTGTAGGGGTGCTCGGCGACGAAGATCCACGAGTCCATCCACGGGTGGACGGCGCAGGCCAGCTTGACCGGTCCGGCGTGGTGGAACTTGTCGACGTCCGCGGACGCGTTGGCCTCGACCGACACGTTGAACTGGATCTTCAGGGACTCGGCCTTGACGTTGTGGAGCGTCGCGTCCGAGTTGAGGAAGCGGACGACGCGGCCCTTGGGTACGACCAGGACGTGGTCGGTGAAGACGCAGTCCTTCTGGTCGGACTCGATCGGCGCGTCGCTCGCCGGAAAGCTCCGGCCGCCCGAGACCCGCTTGAGGTAGACGACGGCGTTCGCGACGCCCCCGTCGGCCGTGACGATCGCGGACTCGTCGGGGACGGTCTCGTGGGCGCACGCCGCCTTGTCCTTGGTGACGTTCTTCGTCCCGGGCTTCGGACGCGTCCCCGCGAAGAGCACCCGTCCGGAGATCGTCGTCCCGCCGGTGACCGCTCCGGTGCTCGGCTCGGGCTCGGTCGTCGGCTCGGGCTCGGTCGTCGGCTCGGGCTCGGTCGTCGGCTCGGGCTCGGTCGTCGGCTCGGGCTCGGTCGTCGGCTCGGGCTCGGGCTCGGGCTCGGTGGTGGGCTCGGGCTCGGTGGTGGGCTCGGGCTCGGGATCGGTGGTCGGCTCGGGCTCCGTCGTCGGCTCGGGCTCCGTCGTCGGCGCCGGGTCCGTCGTCGGGGTGGGCTCGGGATCGGGCGCGGGGCATCCGGCCAGAAGCCCGGCGCCCAGGCCCAGGATCAACGCTGCCAGCGGTGCAGCTCGCATCACAAGTCTCCCTTTCCTCTTCGTGCTCCGGTGGGTCACTCGGGTCCGAGCGAGACCTCGACGTTCGCCTCGCCGCTCGCGGCGACCTCGACCGGCAACTTCCGTCGTCCGAGCCGTTCGTGCCAGACGACGAGATCGTAGCGTCCCTTCGGGACGCCGGCGAGGGCGAAGCGACCGTCCTGGTCGGTCACCGTGACGTACGGGTGATCGCTCGCCACGACCCACCCGCTCATGAACCGGTGGATTCCGCAGCCGAGCTCGACGACCTCCTCGTGGCGCTGGAGCTCGATCCGGTGCTCGCCGCCCGCGGGGATGAGCCCGTTCCACGACGAGGTCATCCCGGTGCTCTTCAGGTTGTGGAGGATGCCGTCCGCGTTGTGGAACCGCAGCGTCGTGCCGGTCGGCACGACGCGCACGTGCGGCCGGAACGCGCAGCGCTGGAGCTCCACCGTGCGCGCGCGCCGGTCCTCGGCGGTCCAGGCTCGCCCGCCGGCGACGCGCTTGAGGAGAACGACCGCGTTTCGGAGCCCGCGCGTGGCCGGGTCGACGAGGAGGCTCTCGTCCACCACGTCGCCGTCGACGCAGCAGTGCTCGCGGTCGACGGTCACCGCGATGTGGCGGACGCCGGGCGGCGGCCCATCGTAGAGGACGGCGCCGAGGATCGCGCCCGGCGCCTCGGGGGCCGCAGGCCCCGTCGCGGTCCCCGCGGCCGGCGGCGGCTCGAGGGCGCCGGGCGCTCCGCGATCGGCGACGAAGGCCACCGCGATCGCCGCCGGGACTCCGAGCGCCACGAGCGCGCCGACGACGAACGGCCCGATCCGGCTCCGGGTCGGCCGCGGGCGCGCGGCCGCGGCGGCGAGCGTCTGCGCCTCGAGGTCGGGGGGCGGCGTCACGCCTTCGAACCGCCCCAGGAGATCGAGGACCGCCTCGTCGGCCGCGTCGAGCGGGGCGGTCCCGTCGTCGTTGGTAGGGGGGAGGTGCTCGCTCATCGGTCTCGCTCGAGCAGCGGCCGGAGCCGCGCGAGGGCGTAACGGAAGCGACTGTGGACGGTGCCGATCGGAACGTCGGTCCGCTCGGCGATCTCGGGGAACGAGAGCCCCTCCCACATCCGGAGGAGGACGACCTCGCGCTGCTCGATCGGGAGCTCGAAGAGCGCGGCGTTGACCCGCTCGACGTCGACCTCGCTCTCGCCCGCGCGGGCGCGGACGACCTGGGGCGCGCGCCGCTCGAGGACCCGGCGGGCCTGACGGTCGGTCGCGACGCGACGGTGGGCGTCGATCGCGAGGTTGCGGGCGACCCGGTGGAGCCAGGGCTCGAGGGCGCGTCCGTCGTCGATGCTGTTGCCGGCGGCGCGTCCCCGCTCGCCGGTGCGGGCGAGGGCGCGCACGAACGTCTCCTGCACGACATCCTCCGCGGCCGCGGCGCTCGCCGTGATCGCGAGGGCCAGCCGATAGATCCGGGGTGCGGCCCGCCGGTAGAGCTGCGCCAGGGGGCCGGCGTTCGCCGCGCCGGGCGTCGAGTCATCCGGCGCGCAGCGAACGGAGCGCCCGGTGGGCGGTCGTGCGGCGCGCGGCGCGAACTCGGCTTCGGTCAGGTACACCACCTGCCCTCCCCGTTCATCACGTTCGACGCGCCGGTTCCCATCTGATCCGTCCGGAAATGCGCGCGCCCCCTCCGATGCCTATGCGTCGGCGCGCGCCCGGACGGTACCCGATTTCGGCGGGTTCAGCGGCGAGAGCGTGCGATCGCCGTCGCGATGAACGATCCACAGACTTCACAGATTACACAGATTGCCGCGGGCGGGTCCGAGTCGTTGCCGATGCCGAAAACGGGCCTGCGCCCTTCGGCGAGGGATGACCTCCTTCGGCAGCTCGTAATCTGTGTAATCTGTGAAATCTGTGGATCGTCGGCCGTTCGGAGCGGGGACCCTCGTGTTCCTGGAACGGAGCGCGGGCGCCGGCAATGGAAATCCGTGTGGGCAGCTCGCAATCCAGTCAATCCGCGCCATCCGCGGTTCCCACCGGGCCTCAGCGCGGGACGGGGATCGGCGCACCGGGCAGCGGCACGCAGAGGTTACACCAGCTCGGCGCGGGAAACGGGTGGTAGCGCGCATCGCCGAGGATCAGGCATCCGTCGGGCGTCCGTCCGACGAACGGGTGGCGTGCGAAGAGACGCCAGGCGCGATGCTCGTCGGTCTCGCGGACGTTCGCGAGGGCCGGATCGTCGAGCCGTCGATCGAGGACGCGGACCGACCCCGTCGTCCCCCTCGCCAGGTCGACGAGCGACCAGCGAATCCGGGTCGGGCTCTCGACCAGGACATCGAAGCGCCACGGGGTGGCCGGCTGCGGGTGGACGCTCACCGCCGACACCGCCTCGTCGGGCGCGAGCGCGGGCCGGACGGCTCCAAGCCCATGCTCGGCGGCGACCCGGCTCGCCGTCGCGAGGCCGGCGACGTGGAGGACGGCGATCGCCAGGGCGACGCCCGCGGCGGCCCGCGGACGCGCGGTGCCGACGCCGGCGGCCCGGAGCGCGGCGACGAGGCCGACCGCCGCGATCCAGGTAAGCCCGACCCCGAGCGGAGCGCGCCCGCTCCCGAGGATCGGCACCGCCGCGACCGCGGCGATGGCCGCCCACCTCACGCCGTGCCGCATCCCGCGCGGCCCGGTCAGGCAGACGGCCGAGCCGAGGACGAGCCAGATCCAGGGGTCGACGATGAAGACGGCGTCGCCGAAGTAGCGGAGATCGGAGACCGGGAGCCACGGCCGCACCCCGTAGGTGTTCAGAAGGTCGAGGAGCGGATGGCTCGCGAGCCCGATCGTCGCCGCGGTCAGGAGCGGGAGGAAGCGGACCGGCCGGCGTGGCGGGCTGACGGCGCCCTCGTCGCTCTCGCCGTCGCCACCGCGGGGCGAGGCCGCCTCGTCTCGCCGCCGCTGCAGCCATCGGCCGAGCGACCACATCGCGGCGGCGAGGAGCGGGATCTGGACGAGGATCCCGATCGCCGCGTGGGTGATCCCGCGGTGATGCTCGAGGTACGCCGTCTGTCCGAACGGGCTGACGATGATGTCGGCGTCGGGCAGGTTCGCGGCGATGACGAGGGTCGGCATCGCGAGCGCCCCGAGCCGTTCGACGCCGGCGCGCCCGATCGTCAGGCCGAGGAGGGTGTGGGTGACGTTGTCCAAGCCCGGGCCTACGAGGCGGCGACGGCGAGCGTCGTTCCTCGCACGACCGCCTCGATCTCGGCGCCGTCGAGGACGTCGAGCGCCGGAATGCCCGAGGGCGGGAGCGGCTGGATGTGGCGCGCGACGTGGCGCCGAGCGATCAGCGCGGCGCGGCGGTCGCCGCCCTCGAGGTCGCGGGCCGCGTCCTCGAGGAGCAGGAGCGCCTGGGCCGCGCGGCCGGCCCGGATCGCGAGGTCGCGGGCGACGCGCTCGTCGACGCCGAAGGTGCCGCCGGCATCCCCGCCGGCGGCGATCGCCGCGTCGGCCGCCTCACGGACGGCCCGGATCGACGCGAGGGTCGTCGCGGCCGCGTCGGTCAGCTCATCGGGAGGGCAGGCGAGCGCGCGCTCGGCCCGGGCGAGGAGCGCGTCGTGGGCGCGGCTCTTCCCGAACGCGCGGGCGAGGAGGTCGATGCCGAGGATGTTGGTGGTGCCCTCCCAGATCGGGAGGACCTGCGCGTCGCGGAGGAGGCGGGCCGTCACGAACTCCTCGACGTAGCCGTTGCCGCCGAGGCACTCGATCGCCTCACTCGTGGCGGCGACCGCCTGCTTGGCGGTGAGGAGCTTGGCGACGGGCGTCAGCGCGCGCAGGAGCGTCGCCTCCTCGTCGCTCGCGGTCCCCGCGTCGACCGCGTCGATGAGGCGGGCCGCCTCGAACGTGAGCGCCGCGGAGCTCTCCGCCTCGACGGCGAGGTCGGCGAGCACCTCGCGATGGAGCGGGTGATCGCGAAGGAGCCGTCCGAACGCCCGCCGCTCGTCGGCCCACGCGACGGCCTCGACGAGGCCGCGCCGGATGCAGGCGCAGCTCGCCACCGCGTTGTAGAGGCGGCTCAGGTTGATCATCTCCGCCATCGCCTTGAACCCGGCCGGCGGCGCGGCGAGCAGGGTCGCCTCGGCGTCCTCGAGATGGCTCTCCGCCGTCGGCATCGACCGCGTGCCGAGCTTGTCCTTGAGCCGCCGGAAGCGGATGCCGTTCCGGCTCCCGTCCTCGCGGTGGAGCCGCACGATGAAGAGCGACAGGCCGGCCGTCCCCGGTGGGGCGCCCTCGGGGCGCGCGAGGACGAGCATCACCTCGGCGCCCGCGTTCGAGGTGAACCACTTGTCGCCGGTGAGCAGCCACCGGTCGCCGTCGCGGCGGGCGACCGTCTCGTTGGCGCCGACGTCGCTCCCGCCCTGCTTCTCGGTGAGCCACATGGCGCCTTCCCAGCGCTCCCCGGCGTCGCGGCTGGCGAGGCGCGGGACGAAGCGCTCGGCGACCGGCGCCGGCGCGAACCGCTCGATCACCCGGGCCGCCCCGTTCGTCATGCAGATCGGGCAGAAGAGCCCGTTCTCCGCCTGACCGAAGAGGTAGCCCAGCGCGAGGACGAGGCTCTGCGGGGCCCGGCCGCCGCCGGGGCGGGCGTCGTCCTCGTAGGCGAGCCCGACGATGCCGTTGCCGTAGGAGAGGTCGCGGAGGCGCTCGTAGCTCGGGTGGAAGCGGACCTCGTCGATCCGCTCGCCCTGGCGGTCGTAGCGCTCGATCCAGGGCGTGAAGCGGTTCGCGTCGAAGGCGAGGGCGTCCGCCTCGCCGCCGGCGACCTCGCCCATCGCGGAGAGGTGCGCCTCGCCCCAGGCGATGTCGTCGCCGAGCACCCTCGCGATCCGGCGTCGGAACGAGGGGTCGGCGAGGTAGAGGTTGGTCGTCTCCATCGGCGGTGCCCCGTTCGTCGGTCGTCTCAGCCGCGGACGCTGAGGATGAACTTGCGCCAGTCCTGGGTGAACTTCGCCAGGTCGATCTTCCCGAACGACTTGTCGAACGCCGCGCGCGACCCGGAGCCCTTCTTCAACTCCTTGAAGTAGTCCTTCAGGGTCCCGAACCAGATGAACTTGCCCTTGTCGTCGCGACGCTCGCAGCAGAAGTAGATCAGCGACCAGGCCATCGCGTAGTGGAGGCCTGCGTCGCCGCCGTACATCTCCGCCTTGGTCATCAGCATGAGCTCGTCGACGCGCGGGTGGTTGCCGTTGCGGAGCGCCCGCTTGATCGTCTCGAGCCGCCACGGGTTCGGCGCCGTCTTGTAGGACTCCTTGCCCTTGTCGTTGACGTAGACGCTCGGGCCGAAGAAGTCGCCGAGCCCCTCGTTGAACCACTGAGGCGCCTCGTCGAGGAAGGTGTGGAGGAACTGATGGAAGCCCTCGTGGTGGAGGACGATCATCGTGTCCTTCTGGTCGCGGTAGCGGAACAGCTCGAGGCTTCGGAACTGCGGGCTGTAGTGGCCGCCTGCGCCGTCGGGGCCGCCGTTCTGGTGGTACTCCTGCTTGTTCGCGTAGACGATGATCGGGAACTTGCGGCCCTTGCCGCCGTCCTCGCCGAAGACCTGCTTGTAGAGCCGGTGGATCAGCTCGGCGCGGTGGGCGAGGAAGTCGGCGAACTCCTGGCTGACGTTCGTGTTGATCGAGTAGTGCTCGCTCTCGGCCTCGAACCGCTGCGGCCAGTCGGGTCCCTTGAACGCGCGCTTGATCCGGTCGCGGAGGGTGGCGAGCTCGCGGTCGCCGCGCGCGATCTTGCCGGCGCGGTCGATGTCGGCGATCGCCTCATCCACGTCGCCGACGGCGACGTGGAGAAGCATCGCGCGACGCTTGTAGGGCTCGGCCCAGGTCGGGGCGAGGTCGATCGTCTTCTCGTACCACCGCTTCGCGTCCTTCCACTTGTGGAGGTGGCAGTAGTTGTCGGCGATCTCGAGCACCGTCTCGAACGCCTTCGGAGAGAGCTCGATCGCCTGCTTGAGGACGCGCCGGGCGTCCTCGTAGTCGCCGGTGAACTGGTAGGCGATGCCGAGGTAGTGGAGGGGTAGGAGCGCCTTCCGCGCCGAGCGGCGGGCGTCGTCGAGCATCGAGATCGCCCGGTCGAGGTTGGCCCGGGTCGGCCGCGACTCGGCGAGCTTCCACGCCCGCTCCGCCTCGAGGCACGTCTTGCGCGCCTTGGGCGTGAGGTCGCTCGGCCAGACGAGGTAGCCGCTCTCGGGGTCCTTCGGCGCCGCCGGCGCGAGGCTCGGAGCGGCCGTCGCGACCGCGAGGACGGCGACGAAGGCGAGCGCCGTGACGAGGGCGCGACGCATCGGCGAGAGGGCGCGGATTCGACGGGACATGAGCGCGTCTCCGACTCGTGGGCCGGCGCGCCCCCGGGGTCGGCGGAGGGGCGGTCCCGGCGGTGGAAGCCGCATCCTAGCGGGTCGGAGGGCCGCGTCAACGTCCGGTCGGCCTCAGGGGCGACGCTTCGCCCCGGCGACCGCTGGACTCGACGTCGACCGGCGGCCGACTCACCCCGCCTCGTCGGCGCACTCCTCGCCGGGCCGGTAGCCCGGCGCGGTGCCGGCGATGATCCTCGCGGCGCCCTGGAGGCTCTCGTCGAGCGAGGGGTGAGCGTGGGTCGCGGTGCAGACGTGGGTGTAGGGCAGTCCGTGCTGGATCAGGACGGACACCTCGCCAACGACCGTGTCGACACCCTCGCCGACGGCCCGCACGCCGAGGATGCGGTCGTCCCCCTCGGGGGCGACGATCAGCTTCACGAAGCCGTCGCGGCACTTCATCGCGTGGCTGCGGTGGTTGCGGACGTTCGCCCACTTGCCGACGCGGACGTCGCCGAAGCGCTTCCGCGCCTCGGTCTCGTTCATCCCCGCTCCCGCGACCATCGGGAGGGTGAAGATGATGAACGGGACGTAGCTCGTCTCGAGCGGTTCCTCGTCCGCGAACATGCGACGGACGGCGCACCGGCCCTCCGCCTCGCCGACGTGGACGAGCGAGAGGTCGTGCTCGTTGTCGCGCTGGCCGACGTCGCCGACGGCGTAGACGTGGGGGAGGCTCGTCGCGGTCGCGTCGTCGGTCGGGATGTAGCCGCGTCCGTTGAGCTCGACGCCGGCCTCGGCGAGCCCGAGCCCCTCGGAGTTCGGGAGCCGGCCGATCGCGAGGAGGGCCGCCTCGGTGACGACCGGGTCGCCGTCGCCGAGGTCGGTCTGCACGACGCCGTCGATCACCTTCATCGACTGGCAGCGCGCGCTCGGGCGAAGGTCCATGCCGAGCTTTCCGAACGCGCGATCGAGGGCGGCGCTCACGTCCTCGTCCTCGTGGCTGAAGATCCGCTCCTTGGTGTCGACGAGGGTCACCTTGGTGCCGAGCGCGGCGAAGATCGAGGCGAACTCGCAGCCGATCACGCCCGCCCCGAGGACGAGGAGAGAGCTGAGGGGGCGGTCGATGTCGACGGCGTGATCGCTGCTGAGGATCCGCGCCCCGTCCGGCTCCATGCCCGGGAGGGCGCGCGGCCGGGTGCCGGTGGCGATGATGATCCGCTCACCCCGGAGGAGCCGGTCATCGCCGACCGCGATGGTGTGGGCGTCGGGCTGGAGCCGGCCGCGGCCCTCGACGAGGGTGACGCCGAGGTCGGCGAGCTGCTCCCGGCGCACCTGCCGGAGCTCCCGCGCCCCGGCCTCGTTGGCGGCGCGCAGCGCCGCGTGGTCGATCGAGTAGCCGCCGACCGCGAGGCGGAAGCGATGCCGGATGGCGTGGTGACTGCGGGCGATCTCGTAGAGGCTCTTGCTCTTGAACGCCCCCTCGAGCCCGTAGCCGAGGAGCTTCCCCTCGCTCACGATCGCGACCTTCTTGCCCCGGAGGGCGGCGGCCTCGGCCGCGGCGACCCCCGAGGGGCCGGCTCCCAGGATCACGAGGTCGAAGGACTCGGTCTTGGTCTTGTTCTTGGTCTTGGTCGTCACGCGTGTCGCCTCCAGCCTGGGATGCTAGCGACATCGCGGGAGGCGGCAAGCGGCCGAGTGCTCTCGCGAACGGGTGAGCCGGCGTCGTTCCTGGGACGGATCTCGCGCGACGGTCATGGACCCCGGCGTCGGCAACTCGCAATCCGCGTCATCCGCGCAATCCGCGGTTCCACTCGTCTTCGCGCCGAGAGAACGAAACCGCGGATTGCGCGGATTGCGCGGACTGTTTCCGGTCGGCGCCCAGTCGACGAGGGCTCCGCGTGAGCTTCGACGAGAGTCCATTGCCGACGCCCGCGCGTCGTGGGCTACCGGCCCGGGCGTCCCCGCTTCGGCTTCGCCTTCACCACCCCGCCCTCCGCCGGCTTCCCGAGCGCCCTCCGCAGCGCCTTCTCCGCGTCGGCGGGCTCGAAGCCGCGCGGGCCCATGCCGCCGCGGTAGATGAGCTCGCCGTCGGCCCCGACGACGAAGAGGCGATCCGGCCACGCTCCGTAGGCCTTCTCGGTCGCGTCGTCCATGCCGTCGACCACCGCGGGGATGTCGATCCCGAGGTCGACGACGCAGGTCGTGGCGACGCCGTCGCGCTCGTCCTGGGTCTTGGGGGTCTTGACGTTGATGCCGGCGCGGTCGTTCGCCTTCGTCCGCCAGCCGTCGACGGGGTGCGCCTCGCGGATGTAGACGAGGAGGAAGTGGGCGTCCTCACCGTACTCGGCGAACATCGCGTTGAGAGCTCCGACGGAGCTCCGGAACGGAGGTCAGGTGTAGGACCCGAAGACGAGGACGACCGGCTTTCCGGCCAGCTTGGAGAGCTGGGTCTCGTTCTCGCCCTTGGCGTCCTTCAGGGTGAAGTCGGGCGCCGGGTCGCCGACGGCGAGCTTGCAGCGGTCCTCGCGGCGGCCGCCCTGCTGGGCGATCGCGGGCAGGGCGAGGGCGAGGGTGGCGAGGCCGATTCCGGCCCCGACGACGAGCTTTGCAGTGGACATGGGGATTCCCCTCCGTGGTGGGGCGACGCGCACCCCTTGAACGCCCGCCGCCGACCGAGGTTCCGGAGGAACCTCAAGTCGTTGCGATGTCAGTCGATGGCGACGCCGGCCGCCGCGAGATGGGCCGTCACCTTGGCCTCGTCCGGGTCGCGGATGAGCCCGTGCTGGGTCACGATCGCCGTCACGAGCCGGGCCGGCGTGACGTCGAACGCCGGGTTGAAGCTGCCGACGCCCTCGGGCGCGGTCCGCACCCCCCCGAACGCGTGCACCTCGTCGGCGGCTCGCTCCTCGATCGGGATCGCGTCGCCGTTGGGGCAGTCGGGATCGAACGTCGAGATCGGCGCGGCCACGTAGAACGGCACGCCGTGCTCGCGAGCGAGGACGGCGAGCGGATAGGTGCCGATCTTGTTGGCGACGTCGCCGTTGCGGGCGATCCGGTCGGCCCCGACGACGACGAGGTCGACCATCCCGCGGCGCAGCACCGTCGCCGCCGCCGCGTCGGGGAGGACCGAGACGTCGATGCCGGCGCGCTGGAGCTCCCAGGCGGTGAGGCGCGCGCCCTGAAGCAGCGGCCTCGTCTCGTCGGCGAAGACGCGCTCGACCTTGCCCTCCTCGTGGGCGGCGTAGATCACCCCGAGGGCGGTCCCGTAGGCGGCCGTCGCGAGACCGCCGGCGTTGCAGTGGGTGAGGATCGAGGCGCCCTCGGGGACGAGCGCCGCGCCGGCGGCGCCGATCGCGCGGCAGGTCGCCGCGTCCTCCGCCTCGATGGCGCTCGCCTCGCCGAGGAGGCGCTGGAGCGTCGCGCCGCGGTCGCCATCGCGGAGGGTCGCGCCGAGCTTGCGCATCCGCTCGAGCGCCCAGAAGAGGTTCACCGCGGTCGGGCGCGAGGTCGCGAGATGGTCGGCCGCCGCGTCGGCCGCATCGACGACCGCCGCGCCGCCTCCGTCCTTCGCCCCGCCGCGCGCGCCGATCACGACGCCGTAGGCCGCCGCGCAGCCGATCGCCGGCGCGCCGCGCACCCGGAGCATCTTGATCGCCTCCCAGACGGACTCGACGTCGTCGCAGCGCCGCATGACGGTCTCGGTCGGCAGCCGCGTCTGATCGATCAGCTCGAGCGACCCCGTCTCGGGGTCGCCGATCCAGCGCATCGTCGGGGGAGGGGTCTTCGATTCGGACATGAGGGGACTCGCTCGTAGCTCGCGGGACTCGCCTATCGCTTGCTGACGCGCGGGCTCACCTGCTGGAACTCCTCCATCACGCGCCTGTCCTTCTCGCGGACGCCCTCTTCCTGCTCGCGCTTGAACGTCTCGATCCGCTCCTGCACCCGCGGCTCGGAGAGCCCGATCACGCTCGCGGCGAAGATCGCGGCGTTCTTCGCGCCGGCCGTCCCGAGGGCCATCGTCGCGACCGGGACACCGCCGGGCATCTGCACCGTCGCCAGGATCGAGTCGAGCCCCTGGAGCGGCGAGTTCGGCATCGGCACGCCCATGACCGGGAGCGGCGTGTGCGCGGCCACGACGCCGGCCAGCGCCGCCGCCCATCCCGCGCCCGCGATCACGCAGCGGACGCCGCGGTCCTTGAGCCCGCGGCTGTACTCGGCGAGCGCCTCGGGGCTCCGATGCGCGCTGATCACGCGCACCTCGAAGGGGATCTCGAACTCCTTCAGGATCTCGATCCCGGGGCGGAGGTTGTCGAGATCCGAGGTGCTGCCCATCACGATCGAGACCCAGGCATCGCTCTCGTCAATGCTCATCGTCTTGCGGTCTTCTCTCTTCTAGCGGGCGTCGTCGGCCCGGTATCCTGTGATTCGCCACTCGCTCCGGATGAGCCCGAAGGCGAAGACGATCGTCGTCCCTCGCGTCTCGCCGCCGAAGAGCGACGCGGCCGCCGCGTCGTCTCGAGCGGCGAGGGTGATCCGGAGATACGCGAGCCGGTCGCCCTCGTGGACCCAGTCGGGGTCGGTGAACTGCCAGCGCTCCGCGTCGCGACGGTACCACGCCGCGACCTCCTCCTTGCCCCGCTCGGCGACGTCCTTCACGAGCTGATCGAGGGAGCCGGCGGCGTATATCAGCGCGAGCGACTCGAGATCGCCCGCCCGCCACGCCCGCTCGAAGCTCGCGAACGTTCGCTCGGGATCGGCGAGGCTCAATCCGCCGTCGTCCCCCCCGCGCCCGGCGCCCGAGGTGCAGCCGGCCGTCACGGTCGCGATGAGGATCGCGACCGAGACCGGAGCGGTCCGCCGGAGCCGTCGCGCGCGCGGCGAGCTCATCCGTCCCCTTCGATGAGCTTCTTGCCCGCGGCGTCGGTGCCGGCGCGGTCGGCCGCGAGGAGCGCCTCGGTCGCGTCGTCCGGCATCTCGACGCCGGTCAGGATGCGGAAGATCCGGAGGTAGGTCGCGCGCGCCTCGGCGACGACCTCGTCGGGCAGCCGCGGCGCGGGCGCCTTCTTGTTCCAGTCGCTGATACCGAGGAGGTAGTCGCGGACGACCTGCTTGTCGATCGGCGTCGGCAGCGTGCCGGGCTCGCGGGCGTCGTAGTCCTCCTTGAGCCAGTAGCGGCTCGAGTCGGGCGTCAGCACCTCGTCGATGAGGAAGAGCTCCTGACTCCGGGTGAGGCCGAACTCGAACTTCGTGTCGCAGAGGATCACGCCGCGGCTCGCCGCGAGCTCGCGGGCCATCGAGTAGACCTTGATCGAGAGGTCGCGCATCCCCTTCGCGCGCTGTTCACCGCAGCGCCTCACGACCTCGTCGTAGGAGATCGGCTCGTCGTGCTCGCCCTGCTCCGCCTTCGTCGTCGGCGTGAAGAGCGGCTCGGGGAGGAACCGGTCGCCGAGGTTCATCCCCGCCGGCGCATCGACGCCCGCGACCTTGCCGTCCTTCTGGTATCCCTTCCAGACGCTCCCGGCCATGTATCCGCGCACGATGCACTCGACCGGCAGCACCGGCGCCCGCCGGACGAGGAGCGCCCGGCCCGTGAGGGTGTCGGCCTGCGCCTGCGCAGCGTCCGGCCAGAACTTCGGCTCCCACGCCACGAGGTGGTCGCGGAGCCCGCCGACCTCGTCCTCGAGGAGCTGGAAGTAGCGGAGCCAGAAGACGGTGAGGGCCGTCAGGACGCGGCCCTTGTCGGGGATGGCCGGGTCGAGGACGACGTCGAAGGCGCTCACTCGATCGGTCGCGACGATGAGCAGGTGCTCGTCGTCGACCTCGTAGATGTCGCGGACCTTTCCTCGCGCGAGGAGCTTCAGCCCCTCGATCTCGGTGGTGGCGATCGCGCTGGTCATGAGGTCTCCTTGCGGCCGGGGTAGTGGGCGAGGCCGCTCTCGAGGACGTCCATCGCGTGGTCGAGGTCTTCGCTGTCGAGGACGTAGGCGATCCGCGCCTCGTTCGTCCCCAGGCCGGGCGTGCCGTAGAAGCCCTCGCCCGGGGCGAGCATGACGGTGTCGCCGCCGTGGTCGTGCTCCTCGAGGAGCCAGGCGCAGAACTCGTTGGTGTCGTCGACGGGCAGCTCGACCATGATGTAGAAGGCGCCGTCGGGCGCGGCGAGCTCCACGCCGGGCATCGCCTCGAGGCGCTTCACCAGGACGTCGCGGCGCCCCTTGTACTCGGCGACGACGCTGCGGCGGTAATCGTCGGGCAGGCCGATCGCCGCCTCGCCGCCGAGCTGCCCGACCGTCGGCGCCGAGAGGCGCGCCTGCCCCATCTTGAGCATGGCCGCGCGGAGGTCGGCGTTGCGGGTGGTGACCCAGCCGATCCGGGCGCCGCACGCGCTGTAGCGCTTGCTCGTGGAGTCGACCTGGATCGCGTGCTGGTCCATCCCGGGGAGGGAGAGGACCGGGACCGCCTCGGCGTCGCCGAACACGAGCTCGCGGTAGACCTCATCGGAGATGAGGAAGATCCCCCGGCTCCGCGCGATGTCGGCGAGCATCTCGATCTCGTCGCGGGTGTGGACCGTGCCGGTCGGGTTGCCGGGGTTGCAGACGACCATCGCGCGGGTGCGCGGGCCGATGCGCGCCTCGATGGTCGCGCGGTCGGGCAGATGGTAGCCCTGCTCGCGGGTCGTCGTGACGAAGCTCGTCTTCACGCCGAGCCAGGTCGCGAAGCCAATGTAGTTGGGGTAGCACGGCTCGAAGAGGAGGACGTCGTCGCCGGGGTCGCAGCAGGCGGCGAAGGCCATCATGAGCGCCTCGCTGCCGCCGGTCGTGACGACGAGGTCGTCGGTGCCGATCTCGACGTCGAAGCTGCCGTAGTAGCGGACGATCGCCTCGCGGTAGCTCTTGAAGCCGTCGCTCGGGGCGTAGCCGATCACGTCGGGCTCGAAGCCGCGGTAGGCGGCGATGAACGGCGCGGCCGTCGCGACGTCGGGCTGGCCAATGTTCAGCTTGAAGATCCGCATGCCGCGCGCGAGGGCGCGCTCGGCCGATGGCGCGAGCTTGCGAATCGGCGAGGCCGGCATGCCGCGCCCGCGCGCGGAGAGGGCCGGGCTCGGGGCGGTCTTCTGGGCGGGCATCGGCGCGGTCGTCTCCGGAGCGAAGGCGGAGGTGAGGGGCGGATTCTAGACGACCGCTGGGGCGGAATCAACGTGTGTCCGGCGCCGTCGGGCGAGGTCGAGAAGCCCATGCGAATCTCGAACTAAGGAAGCTGCGGATTGCCATCTCCCCCCATTGGGGGGGGCCTCGCCAAACCACGACCCGCGGGGCGATTCGACTCGCCCGCCGCGAGTCCCTGCTACGCTTGCGCCTGGCGGGTCGACCCGGTCACCATCCCCGCATGAGCAACCCGCCGCGCGAGCTCGGCTCCGGTCCGGGCCTCCGGGCCGGCACCCGGTTCGGGCCCTACCAGGTCGAGGCGCTCCTCGGCCGCGGCGGCATGGGCGCCGTCTACCGCGCCCGACACCTCGAGACCGGCCGCGCCGACGCCCTCAAGGTCATCCTCGCGAGCCGTCTCGCGACCGACCGTGGCCTCGCCCGCTTCCGGCGTGAGGTCGAGGTGCTCGCCCGGATCGAGCCGCACCCGGGCGTCGTCCGCGTCCACGCCTGCGGGCTGGAGCGCGGCCTGCCGTGGGCGGCGATGGACCTCGTCGCCGGTCGGTCGCTCGCGTCGATCCTCGACGCCGATGGGCCGCTCCCGGCGCGACGCGCCGCCGAGGTCGGCGCCGCCGTCGCGCGAGCCCTCGCGCACGTCCACGTCCACGGTGTGCTCCATCGCGACCTCAAGCCCGAGAACGTCCTCATCGCCGACGACGACGGCGCGCCTCGCCTCGTCGACTTCGGCCTCGCGTTCGACGCCTTCGCCGAGCGCCTCACCCAGACCGGAGAGCTCCTCGGGACGCCCGCCTACATGGCGCCCGAGCAGGTGAGCCGCGGCAGCCGGTCGGGCAGCGAGCCCGGCAGCAGGCCGGGCTCGGTCGACGTCGGCGGCGAGATCGGCCCGAGCACCGACGTCTACGGCGCCGGCGCCGTCCTCTACGCGGCCCTCACCGGCAGGCCGCCGTTCGTGGGCGACAGCGTCGCCCTCGTGATCCAGGTCGTCCAGCACGCGCCGACCTCGCCGCGCGCCGTCGTCGCCGACGTACCGGCCGAGCTCGAGGCGATCTGTCTCCGCTGCCTCGAGAAGGACCCCGCGTTCCGCTACCCGAGCGCGGTCGAGCTCGCCGAGGACCTCGATCGGTGGCTCCGCGGCGAGCCGGTCACCGCCCGGAGCTCGGGGATCGGGCGACTCCTCCGTCGCCTCCGGACGCCGGGCGCGCCGCGGCGCCGGTTCGTCGCGACGCTCGCCGCCGCCGGCGCGTTCGCGATCGCGGCGCTCGCCGTCGGCCTCGCCCTCGGCCCCGCGGGCATCGTCGGCGCGAGCCCGAGCGAGACGCTCGCCGCCCTCGAGCGGTCGCTCGACGCGGGCGATCCGCTCGACCCCGACGACGTGGCCGCCCTCGCCACCGATCCGGCGTTCGGCGGGGCGGACGAGCTCGCGCGGCGGGCCGAGCTCGTCGCCGTCCTCGCGGCCGCCGTCGCGCCGTCGGGCGCGGCCGCTCCCGCGGAGGCGACGATCGACCGGCTGGTGCCGCTGCTGAGACCGCGCGGCGTCGTCGACGGCGCGCAGAAGCGACGGGTCGAGCGGATCCTCGCGGCGGCGGGGCGCTTCGACGTCCTCGCCGGCGCGCTCCACGATGGCGTCCCGATCGCCTCGGCGTCGCCGACCGTGGCCGCGCCGCTCGCCCGAGCGATCGTCGCCGCCTGGGAGGGCGGCGCGCCCGCTCCCGCGGCGCCCGACGATGACGCCGCCTTCGGGGCTCTCATCCGTGCCCCCGACCTCGCCGAGCCCGAGCGCGGAGGCCTTCTCCTCGCGCGCGCGAGCGTCGTCGCCGACGCCGGCGACGCCGATCGGGCGCTCGACCTCTTCGCCCGGGCCGCCGCCCGTCACGGCGTCGCTCCGCCCCCCGATCGGGTCCCGACCGCCGTCGTCGAGCGCGCCGGCGCGCGGCTGCCGGAGCTGATCCGGAGCGGCGACGATCCCCGCGCGGCGTGGGCGGTCGGCGACATCCTCGCCCGGGCGACCACGGGCGTGGCGACGCGGCTGCCGATCGCGACCATCGTCGAGCTCCAGACCGAGTCGATGACGACCTGGCTCTCGGTCTCGGGCGGCGTCGACAGCCGCTGGCGGAGCCTGATCGAGCGCCCACTCCGCGAGATCGCGTTCCTCGAGCGCTTCGGCGCCCAGCCGCTCGCCTCGCGCGAGATGCGCACGATCGGCTCCTCGCTCGGCCTCGAGCGGCTCGAGTCGCTCGCCGACGCCGAGCTCGCCCGGCCCTCGCGCTCCCGCGACCCGGCCGTGCTCCTCTTCGTCGCGCGGCTGCTCCTCGCTGCAGCCAAGACGTTCGACGCCGACGGCGCCGAGCGCGCCGCCGCGGTCGGCCAGCGCCTCGTCCAGGCCGCCGCCACGATCGGCCCCGACGAAGCGTGGCTTCACCTTCAGGTCGCCCGTCGACTCGAGGACCTCGAGCTCTGGGAGGACGCCCTCGAGGCGAGCGGTCGGGCGCTCGCCCTCGACCGCGAGCTCGCGCCGGAGCAGCGCGTGCCGGCGATCACCGAGACGCATCTGAGCGTCGTCTCGAAGCTCGCCCGCGCGGGCCGGCGGAGCTTGGAGCGCGGGGAGCGATTCGCGCTCGCGGTCGAGGCGGCCCGCGTCCAGCTCGCCCGGCGCGCGCCGTGCCGCGAGCTCCTCGACGGCCGCGGCGTCGAGGCGTGGTCCGATCGACGCGGCGACGCGATCAGCTACGTCATCCGCGAGGCGGCGGAGGCGGCCGCCGGTCGGACGTACCCCGCGTGCTGCGGGTCGGCGGCCGACGCCGCCGGGACGCTCCCCGGCCTCGACGAGCTCATCGCGATGGGGGTCGAGCTCGGGCCGTCGGAGGCGATCGGGGCGCGCCTCTTGCGCCTCCGGGCGGAGCATCACGTCCGGCACGAGCGCCTCGAGGACGCCGTGGAAGACTTCGCCGCGTCGGTCCGCTGGGAGCTCCGGCGGGGCGACGGCGACGCGGGCTACTACCGCGGCGTCCATCAGTGGATCGCCGAGATCCTCGACGAGCGCGCCCGGCTCCTCCGCGCCCTCGGCCGCCTCGATGAGGCGGCTCGCGACGACGCGCGCGTCGAGGCGTCGCGGGCGAAGGTCGCCGAGCTCTCGCGCGAGGACTGATCGCGGCTCGGCGTGCGAGCCCGTGCCCGGTCAGAAGCCGAGCGTCATGATCCGGAGGAGCCAGCGCGGCAGCCACCGCCGCAGGCGCCACCGCACGATGGTCGCGATCGTGCTCAGCGTGCCGCGAGTCGGCAGCGCCTCGGCGACCAGGGCGGCCTCGCTCATCTGCGCGCTGGTCGGCGTTCGCCAGCCGCGGATCGAGTCGATCCGCCGTTCGGCGATGTCGACGTCGTGGACGAGGTGCCGGCGGTAGCGCCACAGGCCGACCGCGAGGACGGCGGTCGCGAGGGCGCTCGAGAGAAGGCCGACGAGGATCGACCCGATGACCGCCTCGCCCGCGGCGTTCGGTGGTGGCGAGTTGGCGTGGATGTTCGCGCCGAGGAGCCCGAAGCCGATCGCCGCGACGAGCCAGAGGAGGAGCATCGTTCCGACGATCGAGGCCCGGTGGAGGAGACCGGTGCGGACCTCGTCGAGGTTGCGGTGGTCGTTCCACAGCTCGAGCCGGAGGGCGGTCAGGAACGCGGCCGCCGACTCCCAACGGCGGCGCGAGTCGCCGGCCAGGGCGCGGGCGAGGAGGCGGTCGACCGCGCCGGGCAGCTCGGGGCGTCGTCGACTCGGCGGCTCCGCCACCCCCTGGGGTCGCTCGCCGAGGAGGAGCTCGTGGAGGATCACGCCGACGGCGTAGACGTCGGAGCGGTGGGAGGGCTTCTGACCGGCCCGCTGCTCGGGCGCCATGTACTCGATCGTGCCCGCGAGGCGCGCGTCGGCGGCCGACAGGCTGACCGAGAGGGTCGCCGTCTGCTGCGCGATCTTGCGCGAGAGGCCGAAGTCGCTCACGTGGAGCGCGCCCTCCTCGTCGAAGAGGAGGTTCTCGGGCTTGAGGTCGCCGTGGACGATGCCCTCGCGTTGCAGCCGGGTGAGCAGCTCGAGGACGCGCTCGACGTGCTGGATCGCCTCGCCGGCGGCGAGGCGCCCGCCGGCGAGCTTCCGCCGCAGGTCCCCCCCGCGGAGGTAGTCCATGACGAGGTAGGGCGGGTCGTGGTCGAGGGCGACGTCGTGGACGGCGACGACGCCGCGCCCGCGGACGAGACCGAGGCTGCTCGCCTCGGCCTGGAGCTGCTCGGCGTGCGCGTGATGAACGACCACCTTGAGGGCGTAGCGGCGCTCGTCGCCGCGCTCGTCACCGCGCCCGGCCTTCGCGCGCCGGACGCGCCAGACCTCGGAGAAGCCGCCCCGCCCGAGCGGCTCCTCGAGGATCCAGGGACCGAGCCGTTCTCCCTCGCTCCGCGTCCAGCCGGCCTTCGCCGTCGTCGCGCTCACGCCGTCACCGCCCCCGCCGCGCGGCGGTGTCGAGGAGGAGCGACCCGAGCACCGCGAGCATCGTCGGCGTGGCGACGAGCGCGACCCGGAGCAGCGCGACGAGCGGCTCGTCGAGCTCGGCGCCGTAGCGGTCGATCGCGATGACGGTGAAGAGGATGATCGCCGGGAGCATGATCCCCACGAGCAGCGTCATCAGGAACGAGACGTCGCCGACCGGCCGCACGCCGCGGAGGGTCGGCTCGATCGAGGTCTCCGCGACCGGCGCGACGAGCTCGATCCCCTGCTCGCCCGCGGCGAGGTCGGCGAGCATCGTCCCGGCGTCGGGGTAGCGCCGCTCCGCGTCGCGGGCGAGGGCGCGGCCGACGACCCGGTCGAGCGCCGCGGGCACATCGACGGGCGGGTCGAGGCGGGCGAGGACGACCCGGAGCGGCTCGACCAGGCCGAGCGGGCGCCGCCCGACCGCGAGCTCGTAGGTGAGCACGCCGAGCGCGTAGACGTCGCTGGCCGGGGAGAGCTCGCCGCCCGCCCGGACCTCCGGCGCGACGTAGTCGAACGTCCCGCGCAGCCGCCCCGCGCCGTCCGCGCCGGTCGCGAGCGACGGCTCGATCGGCGCGTCGTCGCCCTCGCGAACGCGGGCATCGAGGAGGAGCTTCTTCCGGCGCTGCGCCCGCGAGAGCCCGAGGTCGGCGATCTTCGGCCGCCCCTCGCCGTCGAGGAGCACGTTCTCGGGCTTGAGGTCGCCGTGGACGATCCCCTCCTCGTGGGCGAAGGCCATCCCCTCGAGGACGCTCGTGATGAGCTCGATCACCCGGCCGGGCGGCAGCCGCTCGCCGGGGGCGTCGAGCATCGCCGCGCGGAGGTCGCCGCCGCCGCAGAACTCGAGGACGAAGTAAGGCGGGTCGGCGTCGACCGCCTCCTCGATGATCTGGACGAAGTGGGGGCTACGGAGCTGCCGGAGGAGCTCGCCCTCGTGGCGGAGGACGCTCAGCAGCTCGGGGCGGATGCCGATCTTGATCGCGACGGCGTCGCCGCCGCCCGTCGGCTCGGCCCGGTGGACCCGGGCGAAGCCGCCGCGGCCGACCTCCTCGCGGAGCTCGTAGCCCGAGAGGACGAGGGGGACATCGCGCGTGGGGTCGGCCGGGGCGCTCATCGTTCGTCAGGACGAACGAGCGGCCCTGTCATTACGAGCCGCCAGCGCTGCCCATGTCGGCGAGGTGGCTCTCGGCGATCCGGGCCCACTGGCTGCTCGGCGCGAGGCGGATGACGTTCTCGTACTCGCGCCGCGCCTCGTCGTACTCGCCCCGTCCCTTGTGCCCGGCGGCCTTCTTGAGCAAGAGCACGGCCCGCTCCTCGTCCTGCGGCGGAGCGCCCGGCTTGATCTCCGGTCGGAAGATCACCGCGACGATGATGATGATCAGCACGGCGACCGCGCCGAAGATCGCGACGGCGAGCGAGACGCTCTCGGTCTGCTTCGCGCCGCGGATGCGCACCGCGCGGATGCGTCGGGCGCGCTCGCGCCGCTCCTGCGCCTCGGGGTCGATGTAGGCGGAGAGCGACGCGCTCGGCTTCTCGCGTCGACGAGCGTTGGCGCCGCTCGTGCGCGCTTCCCGCCCGCTCCCGCCGCCTCCGCCTCCGCCGCGCTTGGGCGCGCCGGCCGGGCGCTTCCCGTCGAGCGCCCGCTCGATCTCGTCGGTCAGCTCCTCGGGCGACTGCGGGCGATCCTCGCGCCGCTTCTCCATAAGGTAGAGGACGAGGTCGCTCGAGGCGCGGCTGACCTTCGGGTTGCGGCGCTTCGGCGGCTCGGGATCCTCGGTCAGGTGCTTCGTCATCAGCACCATCGGGCTGCTCCCGACGAACGGCGTCTCGCCGGTGAGCATGTGATAGACGGTCGCGCCGAGCGAGTAGATGTCGCTCCGGATGTCGACGTCGGACTCGCCGCGCGCCTGCTCGGGCGAGATGTAGTGCGGCGTCCCGATCGGGATGCCCTTGCGGTCCGCCTCGCCGTCGTCGCCCTCGGCCACCTTCGCGAGGCCGAGGTCGCAGAGCTTCGCTATGTCGTGGTTCGCGACGAGGATGTTCTGCGGCTTCACGTCGCGGTGGACGAGGCCGTGCTTCGCGGCGTGGGTGAGCGCCGCGGCGACCTGGAGGGTGATCCGGAGGGCCCGCTTCTCCTCGATCGCGCCGCGCGCCTCGACGAGCTCGGCGACCGTGTCGCCCTCGACGTACTCCATCACGAAGTAGCAGTAGCCGTTGACCTCGCCGACGTCGATCCCGGCGATGATGTTCTCGTGGTTGAGCCGGGCGACCGCGCGCGCCTCGCTGATGAAGCGCTCGCGGAAGGTGCGGTCCTTGGCGTAGCGCGGCGGGAGAACCTTGAGGGCGACGATGCGGTCGAGCGAGACCTGGCGGGCCTTGTAGACCTGGCCGCCCATGCCGCCCTTGCCGATCAGCTCCTGGATCTCGTAGCCGGGGATCGCGAGGGTCTGCTGGCGGTGCTGCTGGACCTCGAGGATGCGGTTGACGCCGTTCTGATCGAGGTAACCCTTCTCGATCATGATCTCGCCGATGCGCTTCGGCACGACGCCGAAGGATCGGAGCTTCTGCTGGATCTCGAGGCAGGCCTGGACCGACTCCCCGGCGGTGAGGCCCTCGCGGACCGCGATCTCGCCGAAGAGCATGCCTTGCTGGGTCGCGGTCGCTTGGGTCATCGTCACCCCGCGGCGCGCGGATCACCGCCGCCGCTCCCGGCCCGACGGTCGACCGACCGACGGGCGTCTCGTGAACAGAGCCCTACCCCCGGGGGGATTCCCCATGATCCATCGGGGGTCTCTCGACCGCAAGGCGGCGAGGGGGCGCTCGGTCCGACCTCGTTTCGAGGTCGTCAGTTGCGTCACGCGGGCGGCGAGCTCATGGGGCCGTCATCGTCGTCGGCGGCCGCCTTCGCCCGCCACGCGACGACCTCGTCGAACGCCTCGCGGGTCGGCTTTCGGGTCAGGAGGATGACGAGGATCAGGGGATAGACCGAGGCGAAGATCCACATGAAGACCGCGCCCGCGATCGCGCCGAGCCAGCTCAGCGAGCTGAACATCGCGATCGGGGCCGCCGCCCCCGCGGCGCCGCCGCGCGCCTGGGCCATCCGCGTCTGCGCCGCCATCATCGCGTCCATCGACTCCATCTGTCCGGGCACGAGGAGGCCGTACCAGATGGCGAAGACGAGGGCGAAGAGGAGCTTGTAGCCGCCGGCGAAGAGCGAGATCTTGCGACCCCACGGGCGCACGAGGAGGAGGCCGATCCCGCCGATGATGAGCAGCAGGTTCCCGAGGGCGGAGAGGACCGCGTCGCTGACGAAGTACCCGATCACGATCGGCTCGCCCATCCACGCGTACATGGCGAAGAAGTCGGGGTCGAACGGCGGGTTCGAGGCCTTCCAGTCGTCGAGCTCGCCGCGCAGCTCCTCCTTCTCCTCCTCGGTCTCGGCGTCCTCGATCTGGTCGGCGTAGTCCTCCTCGACCTCCGCGCGCCGGGCGGACTCCTCCTTCTCGATCTGCGCCTGGAGAGCGTCCATCCCGATGCCCATGACCGGGCTGATGAGCGACATGGCGTTCGGGCAGAGGGCGAAGAGGCCGTAGCAGATCGAGATGACCGCGATGACGGTGATCGTGTAGGGACGCTCGGGCGCGTCCTCGAAACGGCCGCTCTCGCGGCTGGGCTCCCAGACCGACATCGTCAGACCGCCTCGGTCGCCATCTTGATCATGAGCACGACGCTCAGCCCGAACATGCAGCCCATCAACACCGCCATCGCCAGGACCATCACGACGAGGGCGACCGCCGCCGAGCCGATCCCGTTTCCGATCTGTCGGTCGTGGGCGCCGGAGATCGCCGCTCCGCTCGTGTAGAGGAGCCACATCCACTGCATCGCGGTGCCGGCGACCACGCAGATCAGATACAGGATCACGCCGGCCGTCACGCTGCCGGCCGTCTTCGCGATCAGGAACGCGGGGATCCCGAGGGCGTGGCCGAGCTGAGGCACCCAGAGAAACGTCCCGACGACGTAGGTCCCCGCGCGGAACGTCGTCGCGAAGCTCCGGCGAGTCCTGTCCTTGCCCGTGACGCCCGCGCCCAGGTGAAGGAGCGCCGACCAGACGGCGGCCTGCATCAGCCCGCCGGCCGCGAGCGAGACGGAGCCGCCGACGATGACCTCGAGGACCGACGGCATCGTCACCTCGATGCCGAGGCGCTGCTCGATCTGGGGGTTGTCGACGATCGCGACCCAGGTGCCGTGGACGACGTGCTCGGCCGCCAGGAAGATCAGCGATGCCGACGCGCCGGCGAGCAGCATCGAGACCGTCGCGTAGACGATCACCCGCACCGGGCTGCCGGCCGGGGCGAAGCTCTCGAAGAACGCGCGCGGCCGGAACAGGATCGAGAGCAGGGTCGGGAAGAACGCGAGGAGCGGGTTCGCGCCCGGGCGCTCCCACACCGTTCCCGGCGCGACGGCGAAGCCGCGGTTGCAGCCCGAGCAACGCCACGCGCCCGGACCCTCCACCCGGGAGACGACGCGGCAGCGGGGGCACTCGGCGAGGAGGCTCATGGGCTCGCGATCATGCCTTGCGCTCGGTGATCTTGCAGCTCACCCGCGCTTCCTTGAAGAGCTCCTGGACCCGCTCGGCCTCCTCGCGGCTGACCCGCCGGAGGACGTTCACGACCGGCGAGCGGCAGATCTCGAGCGCCTCGTCGACCGAGATCCCGCGGAGCTCGGCGATGATCTCGGCGGCCTTCTCGGCCCGGTTTCCGACTCCGAGGCCCGAGAGGATCAGGCCGCAGTTGCCCTCGGTCTCGCCGGCGCCGACGTCGGCGACCATCTGCTCGGACGCGGCGCTCGGCCGGCTCGCGACCGTGCGCCGGTTGGGGCGCTTCTTCTTCGCGGGCGGGGGGCCGCCCTCGGCCGCCTTGCGGGCCGGGACCGTCTTGCGGAGGGCGCCCTTCTTGCCCTTGGCCCGCTTCTTCATCCGCTTCTTCTTGGCGCCCTTCTTCGCGGCCGCTCGCTTCTTCTGCGCCGGAGGCGGGCCGAGGCCGTCATCGTCGATCTTCGGCGCGACCATCTCGCCCGACCGGCGACGCTCGGACTCGCGGTCGATCAGCCGGAGCATCTCGGTCTGGCTCAGCTCCTCGGGCGGAGCCTCGGGCTTGTAAGCGGGCGCGTCCGCGAGCGAGGGGAGGTCGTCGGCGCCCGGCAGCGGCGGCATCGGCGGCAGAGCCGGCGGAGGGCCGGCGGGGGGCGCGTGCTGGGTCGTCGGCCCCGGCGGCGGCAACGGCGGCGCTCCCTCGTCGAGGGGACGAAGCCCGGCGAGGAAGCCGCCCCCCGGAGGATGCGCTGGCGGAGCTGGCGGAGGTCCTCCCAGGCCGGCGAGCGGATGGCCGAGGGCGGGCGGCGGGCCGCCCGGCGGCGCGGCCCGGCTGTCGAGGAGGGCGGGATCCATGTACTGAGAGAACGGGTCGTCGGACGAGCCCGACTCGACCGGGGGTAGCGGCGGGAGCTCGGGCAGGTCCGGCAGCGCGCCCGAGGGAAGTCCCGGGGGCAACGGCGGGGGACCGCCCGGCGCCGGCGACGGGAACGAAGGCGGAGGCGGACCGGGCGGCCCCGGCGCCCACGGCAGTCCGCGCGGCGGCAGCGGCGCGCCGGGCGGCGGCGGACCGGGCGGCGCCCCGTACGGGCCCGCGGGAGGGATGCCCGGGTGCGCTCCCGATCCGGGCGCGCCGGGGTAGGGAGCGGGCGGCGGCGCGCCCATCGCCGGGACGGTCGGATGGGCTCCCGAGCCCGGGACGCTCGGGTGAGCGCCGGAGCCCGGCGGCACGCCGGGGTGAACGCCCGAGCCCGGCGGCACGCCCGGGTGGAGGCCGGAGCCCGGGGCCCGCGGAGCGACGCCGGGGTGGACGCCCGATCCGGGCGGCGGTGCCGCGGACGGGTATCCGCCCGGGGCGCCGGGATACGCGGGCACGGTGGGGTGGGCGCCCGAGCCGGACGGGACGCCGGGGTGGACCCCCGATCCGGGACGGACACCCGGATGCACGCCAGATCCGGGCCGCGCACCGGGGTGAACGCCGGACCCGGGCTGAGCGCCGGGATGGACCCCCGATCCGGGGCGGACACCCGGATGCACGCCGGATCCGGGCCGCGCGCCGGGGTGAACGCCGGACCCGGGCTGAGCGCCGGGATGGACCCCCGATCCGGGGCGGACACCCGGGTGCACGCCGGGGTGAACACCCGAGCCGGGGGCGGCGGGATGAACGCCGGACCCCGGCGGGCGCGCGCCGGGATGCCGCGCTCCGTCCATGCTCGGGTGAACACCGGATCCCGGCGCTCCGCGGCCGGGCGCCGGGCGGGGGCCGGGTTGCCCCGTCGGGACGCTCGGATGCGCGCCCGATCCGGCGTGGCGGGGCCCCGGCGCCGGCCCCCCGGGGGCGCCGAGCGGCGCGGCGGACGCGCCGGGCGACGGGAGGTGGCCGGGCGCCTGCCCGGCGGAGGGCGGCGCGAGGGCCGGCCCGGCGATCGCGGGGAGATCGCCCACCGGCGGAAGCGCTCCGGGCGGGAGGTTGCCGACGGGCCGGAGCGGCTGGAGGTCGCCGAGGGGCGGCAGATCGCCGAGCGGGGGGAGCTCCTCGAGCGCGGGGAGCTCGGGAAGGCTCGCGGGTCCGGGGCCGGGCGCGGGGCCCGCCGTCGCCGCGGGGGGCTCGGCGGGGCGAGGCGAGACGCTCGACGAGGTGAGCGCCGAGGTGCTCCGGAGATCCTGCTCGAACCCCGAGTCGGGGGCCATCGGGCGAGGGCTCCACGTCGCCTTCGCGGCGGGCTTGCTCGGAGCCGCGGCCTTGCTCGAAGCCGCGGCCTTGCTCGGACCGGAGGGCTGCGCCTTCCGGGTCGGGGGGCCGGGCGTCCTCGCGGTGAAGATGTCGGTGCTCTGACCGTCGTTCGGCTCGTCCGCCAGCTCAGCCGCGGGCTCGGCCGCCTCGAATCCGGGCGCCGCGAGCAGTCCGGGGCCGAGCTCGGGCGGCGGAAGATCCGGTCCGCTGATCGGCTTCACCGGCAGCTCGCCGGGCGTCTCGGGCGTCTCGGGCGGCGGCCCCTCGGTCGGCGTGGTCGGCGCGCCGATCGTGGGCTCGTCGGCGGCGGACTCGTCCGCGGCGGGCGCATCCGCCGCGACCGCCGTCGCCTGCTCGATGGAGTCGAGGCCGGTGATCTTGACGCCCGGCGGCTCCGCCGTCGCCTTGCCCGAGTCCGTCCGGTCGCCCGCGCGCTCGACCGGGAGGTCCGGCGCTTCCTCGGCGAGCTTCTCGAGATCGAGCTCGGTGAGCGCCTCGAGCATCTGGCCCGCGTTCTCGTAGCGCGTGGCCTCGTTGGGGGCGGCCGCCTTCCGGATGATCGCGGCGAGCGCGTCCGGCAGACGCGCGAGCGCCTCGTCGCTCACGACCGTCTCGGCGAGGAGCGCGTCGAGGAGGATGATCCCGAGCGAGTAGACGTCGGTCGTCTCGTCGAAGCTGCCCTCGCCCTCCTGCCGTTCGGGCGGGAGGTAGTGCACCGGAGCGACCGCCCCGTGCCCGATCACCGAGCCGCCGAAGAGATACGCCATGTAGCCGTCACGGTCGAGCTTCCGGACGAGCTCGGCGAGCCCGAAGTCGGTCACGAAGACCCGGAGCCCGGCGACGATCATGTTCTGGGGCTTCAGCCCGCCGTGGCAGCGCCCGGCCTCGTGGGCCGCGGCGATGATCTTCACGGCATCCCGGTAGACCTCGGTGACGCGGACGAATCCCTGGCCGTCGGTGACGACGTCCCGCAGCGACCGGCCATCGATCCACTTGCAGATCAGCAGCGGCCGCCCCTCGCGGACGTCGGCCACGCGGAAGCCGCGGATCCCCTTGACGCCCTCGAGGTTCACTCGCGACTTGTAGCCGGTCTTGAGGAGGTAGACGAAGTCCTTCTGGCGGGCAAGCTTCAGCAGATGCGTCTGACCGTCGGAGGTCTCCGAGCGGTAGGCCGGACCGAGCACACCGTCGCCCACGTGGTCGACGGGGGTGTGGCCGCCGACCTCGACGCCGATCTCGAGCGCGTCCTGGGATGCCGCCATGCCGGATGCCGGGGGAACCGCGACGGGGGTGGTCGATCGTCAGAGGCGCGGACGACGCAGACGTGTGCAACCAAGGAGGATACGACGACGCCCGCCCGAGCCAACAGTATAGCAGGCCCAATGCGGCGATCAAGACGGCCGGACGGGGAGAACGAGACGAAGGAGGCGTCGGGCGGCGGCCGGCGGGCTAGGTCTCGTTGATCTCTTCCCAGAAGCCCCGCAGCTGCTCCTTTCGGAGCGGGAGCTGGAGCTTGTGGAGGGCGCCGACCTCGATCTGCCGGATCCGCTCGCGGCTCACCTTGAAGATCGCGCCGACCTCTTCGAGGGTGTAGGTGTAGCCGTCGCCGAGCCCGTAGCGGAGCTTGAGGACCTCGCGCTCGCGGTAGGAGAGCGTCTTGAGCAGCCGGCCGACGCTCTCCTTGAGCATCGACTGCTGGCTCGCGTTGATCGGGGTCTCGGCCTTGGGGTCTTCGATCAGATCGCCGAAGAATCCCTCGTCGCCGTTGCCGTAGGGTTGATCCATCGAGAGGGCGCCGCGGCTGAGCTCGTGAAGGCGGTAGACCTCGCGCGGCGGGATCTCGGTCTTCTTCGAGAGCTCGTCGATCGTCGGCTCGCGGCCCTGGCGCTTGAGGAAGTCCTCGCGCTCCTCGATCACGCGGTTCAGGTTGTTGATCGCGTGGATCGGGATCCGGACGGTGCGCGACTGGTAGGCGATCGAGCGAGTGATCGTCTGCTTGATCCACCACGTCGCGTAGGTCGAGAACTTGTTGCCGCGGCTCGCCTGGTAGCGATCGAGCGCCTTCATGAGGCCCGTGTTCCCCTCCTGGATGAGGTCGAGGAACGGGAGGCCCTTGTTCCGGAACTTCTTCGCGATGCTCACGACGAGGCGGAGGTTCTTCTTGCTGAGCCGCTTCTTCGCGAGCTCGTAGCGGTCGCGCAGGAGCTCGATCTCATCGAGGTGCTCGGCGATCCGCTTCTCGTCGGCCTGGCTGTGGAGGCGCAGGTGGCCCAGCTCGCGATGGAGCGCCTCGCGGCGCGCGACCTCCTCGGTCGCCTTGGCGCGGCGGAGGTCGTGCGCCTCGCGCATCATCGCCGTCATCCGCTTCTGAACCTCGAGGATCCGGGCGACCATCGGGTTCAGGCGGCTGACCTGGACGTAGAAGAGGCTCAGCGCCTCGACCGTCTCGCGCCGCCGCCGCGCGAACGCGCGCCCGACCTTGGCGCGCTCGCTCGCGGGGATCTTCTGCTCGGTCTGGCGAACGAACTGACGCCGCAGCTCGCCGACGCGTCGCTTGAGGACGGGGAGGCGCTTCTTCACCTCGGCCGTCATCGCGTCCTTCTTGCTCTGGTCGTTCGTCTCGACCAGGAGGACGCGGTCGACCGGGAGCTGACCCCGGGCGACCTTCTCGAACAGGCCGACCAGCATCTCGAGCGAGACACCGGACTCGAGGGTCTTGAGGCGGAGAGCGTTCCGCGACTCCTCGAGCTCGCGGGCGAGCACCCGCTCCTCCTCGACGGAGATCGGCGGGATGTTGCTCATCTGGTTCAAGTAGACCTTGACCAGATCTTGATCGCGGGCCGTCGAGCGCATGGCGGTCAGGGCATCCTCACTTCCCCGTCACAAATCGGGGGGTGTACCCAGTACATCGACACCGTCGCACGGCGATCCAAGAACGGCGGATCGTCGTGCTCTGCTCCCCATCGCGCGGTGCCGCGTCCCGAGGACGCTCGTAAGCCCGCGCGGTCTGAGCTCGAAAGGGAGGGGACGGCGCGAGCCCAATTATAGGGGCGCCTCCATCCCTGTCCAGGCCGAACCGTCGGCCTGGAAGCCCGGCGTTTCGGGCCTCCCAGGGCACCGATCGCCGGGAGGGCTTCCCCCACGGTCCCTCTATCGAGTATCGCCCGGGCTGCCTTTGCCGGGCGGGCTCGATGCCGCATCGCGTCGCAAGAGTCGCCGGCCGGTCCTGGAACGGGACCGCGCAACGGCAGTGAACCCGCCGCGCCCGGCAACTCGCAATCCGCGTAGTCCGCGTCATCCGCGGTTCCCACTGGGTTCAACGCCGAGAGAGACCGAACCGCGGATTTCGCGGATGACACGGATTGATTCGGGCGTCGCCGAGCCATTGCCGACGCGTCGCGGCTCCGCCCGAGACTCCTGTTCCCGAGCAACGGCGGATCACGGCCGCGGCAGCGGCATCCGGGTCACCCCCCCATCCTCGGCGACCAGCACCGCCGCCCCATCCACGACCGCCGCCGCCACCACCCGCGCCGAGGTCGACAGCCGGATCCACGTCGCGCCGCCGGCCTCGCGGACGACCTTGACCCTCGCGCCGTCGGTCGGCACCACGAGGAGCTCCGCCGTCGTGGCTGCGACCGCCGTTGCCGTCGATGTTCGCTGGCCGAGCTGTCGGCGCCACACCTCCGAGCCGCGCTCGAGGTCGTGGGCGAGCACCGTCCCGTCGCCGAGAACGGTCATGGCGCCGCGCGCTCCGAGCGATGGGCGCGCGCCGGGGACGAGGCGGCCGCCTGTCGGAGTCGCCCAGACCTCGGCGATCGGGATCGCTCGCCGCGGGTCGAACCGGTAGAGGACGAGGTCGCCGCGCTCCGACAGGAGGAGGACGTGGGCATCCTCCTCCGGGCCTGTCAGGCCCACTCGCTGGGCGAGCTCGAGCGGGACGGTGACCGGGGCGCCGGCGGGGCGCGACCGGCAGAGCGTCCTGGCGACGACCGCGCCGGTCCCGTCGAGGACGACGAGGTTTCCCTCGCGGGTCGAGGCGAAGGTGGTCGCGCCGACGGTGACCGGCGGGCCGACGAGCGGTCCGCCGAGCTCGGCGCGCCAGAGCTCGGCGCCGTCGGCGGTCGCGAGCGCGACGAGCGAGCCTCTCTCGTCGGCGAGGCCGACGACGAGCGCGTCGGGTCGGTCGGCGTCGTCGTCGGAGACGAGCCGGGCCGGCGGCCCGACCGCGGCGGCGCCGAGCGTGACGCTCCAGGCGATCCCGCCGTCGTCGATGGCGCGGGCGGCCACCCCGCCCGTCGCGTCGAAGGCCAGGACGAGGTCGCCGCGCTTGTCGGTGGCGAGGGCGACGGCGGCGGCGCCGTCGGGATCGCCCGACCCGACGATCAGGCGCGGGGCGAGCCCCGCCGCGTCGAGGATGGCGAGCTCGCCGCCCGATCCCGCCAGGGCGAGGGCGCCGCCCGCGCCGACGACCGGCGGGATCGGCGCGGGCGCGAACGGGAGGGCGGCCCGCGCCGTCCCCGCGGGGACGAGGTCGAACTCGACCGGCCCCTCGAGGGGGCGGTCGACCGCGCGGGCGACGCCCTCGAACCCGAGGAGGAAGACGCGCAGGGTGGGCGGGGCGCCGCCGGTGAGCGGACCGACGCGGAGCTCGAGCGGCGTGACGCCGACGGGGCGCTCGCCGCCGCCGTCGTTCGCGAGGATGACGCTCGCGCCGGGCGGGACGCTGACGACCCGGATCGGGACGGTCACGCGGGGGTCGGCCGCCGCGTCGGTGAAGCGGAGCGGTCCGATGAGCTCGCGGTAGAGATCGAGCATCTCCTGCCGCGCGAGGGGGCCGGTCGCGCCGGCGCCGCGCTCGACGATCTCGGCCGCGCGCGAGCGCATCGAGGCGAGCCGCTCGAGCGCGACGCCCGCCTCGGTCGCGAGCTGCTCGAGCCCGAGGCGCGTCGCGTCCTGGGCTGCCTCGGTGAGCAGCTCCTCGCCGCGGAGGACGCGCGCGCGCTCGGCGCTCGCGACCTCGCCTCGCCCGCGCGCGATCAGGATCGGCAGCCACCGCCGGGCGACGTCGCGCTCGACCTCCTCGACCGCCTCCCGGACGCGTTCGACCCGCGCCGCGCCCGAGGCCTTCCGCTCGTCGGCGAACCGGTCGAGCCGCGCGTGGACCTCGTCGAACCGCCCGGCGCCGAGGTCGTCGGCGAGCTCGCCGGCGAGCCCGGCGATCGTCTCGCGCGCGCCGAGGTCCCGGACGAGCGCGACGGCCGCCGTGACCGCCGTGATGAGGAGGACGGCGAGGACGCCGAGGCGGCCCGCGGTCGGGACGCGGGCCCCGATCATCGCCGCCTGGGCGCGGCGCGCCGCCTCGCGCTCGGCATCGAGGGCGACCACCCGGCGGAGCGCCGCGAAGCGATCGAGCTCGAGCGCCTCGCCGACCGGGTCGTCGGCGGGGCGCCCCGCGCGCATCTCGATGAGCTTGTCGGCGATCTTCGCGTACTCGTCGGCGGCCCGGGCGCGCCCGCTCTCCGCCTCGAGGAGCGCGACGATCAACCGAAGCCGGAGCATCAGGACGTCGGGGCGCCGCGAGACGAGTCGATCCCAGACGCGCGCCGACCGGTCGTGGCGGCCCCGGTCCTCGTCGCGGTCGGCCAGGCGCTCGGCCAGGGTGAGGACCGGGTCGTCGGGGCGGCCGACGTCTCTCAGGAGCTCGATGACGGTCGCGTGGCTCTCGTCATCGGCGGCGTCCGCGAGCGAGGCGCGGATGAGCTGCTCGAGGCCGGTCTCGCGGTCGCCCGCCTCGAGCGCGAGCGCGCCGGCGCGGCGGTGGTGGCGGGCCGCCTCGTCCTCGTCGCCGATCTCGTCGTGGAGGTCGGCGAGGCGGCGCACGACGGGGAGGGGCGAGACGACCCGGTCGACGAGGAGCTCGGCGCGCCCGATCTCGCCGGTGATCGTGATCGCGTCGTAGGGCCCCGAGTGGCGGAGGCGCGGGTGGAGCTTGATCGCGCCCGACTCGGCGACTCGATGCAGCGCGTCGATCGACTCGATCGTCGGGATGCCCGACTCGCGGGCGAGGCGGACGAGCTTCACGATCGGCATCGGCTCGGTCGCGATCCGCAGCGCGATGCCCGAGGCGCCGGCCGGCTGGAGGTCGTCCTCGTCGGGCGGGTCGATCGGCTCGACCTCGCCGGTGGCGACCGGCACGTGACCGCGGAGCTCCTTCCAGCGGTCGATGTGGGAGAGCGTCTCGCGGAGCAGCTCGTCGGCGCCGAGCCCGATCTTGACCGCGGTCGTGGCCGGGTCGAGGAGGGCGTCGGGCGGGGAGCCGGCGCGCCACTCGTAGTGGGCGTTCTCCCAGATGATGAGGTCCTGGAGGGCGTCGCGGGCGACCTCGCGCGCGATCGCGTCGACCTCGGCGGCCGGCGCGAGGTCCGCCCCGACGAGGAGATCCTCGAGGCTGACCTTGCCGCGCTCGCCGTGGCTGGCGAGGAGCTCCCGGAGCTCCTCGATCTTCTCCTCGCTCACATCGAGGCGCGAGGTGATGAGCAGCTCGTAGTCGAGGACGGCGCGGTGTCCGACGGCGGCGATCCGGAGGGTGTCGTCGTGGAACGAGACGGTCGTCTCGCTCCGGCCGTCGCCGACGATGAGGGTGCCCTCGGCCGCCCGATCGACGAAGCCGCGCAGCACCCGCGCGAGATGGCGCGGGCCGTGCTTGCCGGCCCGGCGAAGGGCGTCGTCCTGGCTACCGGATTCCATCGATGGGCGCCTGCCGGGCCGAGCGTAGCGGAGGCGGCCCGGCGGGGCAACGGCGACCGGCGGCGCGGCGGCGACCGTCCGAGCGACGGTCAGGGCGTGACCGTCACCCGCTTCTCGGGCGTCGGCGCGCCGAACCACTCGCACAGCTCCTGCACCATCCGCAGGCGGAGGGCGTGCGAGCCGGCGCGGGCGGGGGCCGTCAGCTCGAACGCGAACGTCGTCCGGCCGCCCGGCGGGACGCGGTCGCCCGCGCCGAGGGTCGCCCGGGTCGTGCCCCAGGCGGCGCCGGTCGCCTCGACGCCGAGCTTGTAGGCGTCGCGCCGCGTCCAGGCGATCGGGCCGGCATTCTCCATCGTGACCGAGACGCGGAACCGCTCGCCGGCCCGGACGGTGTCGGGGACCGACCAGGAGATGAAGCGCGCATCGTTGTCGACGAGGAGAGCCCACCCGTCGTGGATGAGCCGGGTGTGGGTGAACCGGTTCGGGCCGCTCTCGGGCAGGTTGATCGGCACGCGCCGGCCGCCCGGTCCGTCGATCCAGCTCTGGAAGACGACGTGGTCGGGAAGGCCGCTCGCGCGCTTCACCCGGCCGGCGAAGCCCATGGCGTGGTCGTAGTAGGCGCGGTCGCCGTCACGGTCGCGGCCGATGAAGATCACGCCGAAGGGGATACCGCGGGCGCGGCAGTGGTCCTGGAGCGCCCGGAGGTCGCGGTCGAGCGGGGCATCGATGTTCTCGACGTGGTTCATGTCGACGTCGAGATGGAAGAAGGCGAGCGGCGTGCCGCGGGCGAGGAGCGCGTCGATCCAGGCGACGAGCTCGCGGGCGTCGAAGCGCGGGTAGGGCTCGATGTCGCCGACGTCGACGTGGGGGAAGTCGCGCTTCACCCGGGCGACGTAGTCGGCGACCTGGGTCGCGATCGCGTCGCGGGTCATGCCGCAGCTCCGGTTGTTCATCGTGTGCTGCCCGCCGAGGAGCGGCTCGTCCATCGCGAGGTAGCGGACGCGACCGCCGTGGTCCTCGACGGTGCGGATCACCTCGCCGGCGCGGCGGGCCATCGGCTCGGCGGTGCAGCCCCACTCCTTGATCGCGCCAACCTCGATCGCGAGGTCGATCCCCCACGCGCGGAGCTTGCGGAACGCATCGGCGCCGACGAGGGCGGCGTGCTCGTTCGGCCCGCAGCTCGGGCAGGCGGCGGGCCGGATCTGCTGGTTGTAGAGCTTGAGGACGCGGGTGCGCCCGCGGGCGACGTCCCACCGGTCGGGCTGGGTGAAGAGCCCGATCAGGTCATCGCTCGCCAGGTTCGGCGTGAACCAGAGCTGGGTCGGTCCGATCGGCGTCGCCGGGCCCGGGGGAGGGGGCGGCGCGGGCGGCGGCGGCGGGTTGCGACGGCGGCCGATGGCGCTCGCCGGGCTCTCGAGGCCCGGGGCGAAGGCGAGGGGGAGGGCGATCGCGAGCGCGAGCAGGCAAGACGGGAGCGCGAGCCGCAGGACGCGGCGGGGGAGGCGGCGGGACATCGGTCGGGACCCTCTCTCTCGGGACGGTGGCTCTCTCGAAGAGCCTCTACACCGGAGGGGGTCGGGGGCTTCGGGGGAAAGGGAGGAAAGCTAAGGGAGTGAGATCCGGAGTCACTCGATCTCGGCAATGGACGTGAAGCGGGCAACTCGCAATCCGCGTAGTCCGCGCAATCCGCGGTTCCCGTTCGTTCGGCGCCGTCGGAACGAAACCGCGGATTGCGCGGATTGCGCGGATCGGTTCGGGCGTCGCCAGCTCGTTGCCGCCGCCAGCGACGTGGAAGCCGATCGAGACTAGACGAGCGCCGGGACCCGCGCCGGGATCTCGATCGCCAGCTCGTGCGCCTCGTCCACGTCGTGGTCGTGGACCGCGTGGATGTCGAGGAAGCGGGTGATCACCGGCCAGACCTCGCCCGGCGCCTCGTCGCCGAGCACGATGTCGACGTGGCCGTAGTCGACCCGGCTCCCGTGCTCGCGGCCGAACTCGTGGAGCTCCTTGTCGTGCGCTCCCCACAGCTCGTAGGCGCGCTTCACGTTCACCGGGCGCGCGAGGAGGTCGCGGTTCGCGACGACGATGCACGCGGGGACCTCGACCTTGTCGAAGTCCTGGAAGTAGACGTGGCTCCCGTCGAGGCTGCGGAACTCGCCGGTGACGACCCAGCGGTTGAACTGCTCGATCTCGCCGCGGCTGATCGGCGCCATCGCGTTCGCGGCGCCGTGACGGACGAGATGCCCCGGGACGCTCCCGCGCTGCTGGATCAGATCGGTGAGCGGCGGCTCGACCCAGCCGAGGAGCGGCGCGAGGGCGCGGGTGATCTCCTGGCTCAGGAAGCGCGGCACCCAGCCGAAGAAGGCGAGGTCGATCTGCGCGCCGAGCTTGAAGTACTCGACCTGCTCCATCCCGGCCGGCGAGGCGATCGCGCAGAAGGCCTCGACGTTCGCGTCCTGGCCGCGACGGGCGCACTCCTCGAGGTAGGCATACATCACCATGCCGCCCATGCTGTGCCCGACCCAGCCGACGGACGGCGCGTGGGTGCGGCGGCGGACCTCCTCGATCACCGCGGGCAGGTCGTAGGCGACGTAGTCGTCGAACGACCACTCGAAGCGCTTCTTCCCGGGCGCCGGTTCGGCCGACGACGCGCGACCTCGGAGGTCGATCACGTGGCAGTCGTAGCCGCGGTCGGCCAGGTGGAGGGCGAGGCTGCGCTCGTCGTGGTAGTCGAGGTTGAAGTGGTTGGCGCCGAGGCCGTGGCAGAGCACGAGCGGCAGGCGCGGACGATGGTCGCCCGCGGCGTGGCGCGCGCGATAGCGCCGGACGCCGATCTTCCAGCCGTCGGCGGCCGCGACGTGGTAGTGCTCGTCCGGCTGACGCTCGGCGGCGAGGAGGCGGAGCGAGACGTCGTGGAGGATGAAGAGGCCGAGCGCGATCACGGCCGGGATCGCAAGAAGGATCACCAGGATCTCGACGACGCCCATCGACTTCGTCCCTCTCTCTCTTTCTCTGGGTCTCTCGCGGAGCCGCCCTTGGGCGGGCTCCCGCCGCGTTTATACCGTGCCACGACGCCCTGCGTCAAGATTCGGCTTCCGAAGCGATGGATCCCCCGCCGCAGCGCCAGCCGCTTGATGGCGCGCCGCGGCCGGGACTATCTTGTCGGTTGTCGCATCGCACCATAGCTAACCCGAACGAGGTGCAGGCCCCGCCCGTGGCGATCCTGTTCTGCAGCACCGGTCCGACCCAGGGCGCGCTCCACGAGGTCACCGACTACACCGTCCTCGGGCGCGTCGGGTCGTGCGACATCAAGGTCAATGACGGCCAGGCGAGCCGCGAGCACGCCGCCGTCGTGCCGAGCGACGGGCAGTGGTTCGTCACCGACCTCGGCAGCCGCAACGGGACCCTCCACAACGACGAGGAGGTCCAGAACGAGCGGCGCCTGCGGTCGGGCGACCGGATCGCGATCGGCGACACGACCTACGTCTTCTTCGAGGGCGACCGCGCGCCGCTCCCCGGCGAGAACCTCGGCCCGTTCGAGATCATCGAACCGATCCGGCGCAAGGGCGAGGGCTTCATCTACAAGGCCCGCCAGAAGAAGCTCGACCGGATCGTCGCGCTGCTCGTCCTGTCGTCGGAGTACTCCGAGGACCCCGACTACGTGAAGGAGTTCCAGCGGACGGCCCGCGCCACCGGCGACCTGAGCCACCCGAGCGTCCTCCAGCTCTACGACATCGGAAAGGAGAACGGGTTCCGCTACGCCGTCCAGGAGTTCTTCGACGGCCTCACCCTCCGGGAACGCCTCGAGCGGGGAGAGCGCTTCCCGCCCGAGCGGACGATCCCGCTCCTGACCCAGCTCGCCGAGGCGCTCGCCGCGATCCACAAGCGCGACATGATCCACGGCAACCTGACGCCGGAGAGCATCCTCGTCAGCGACGACAGCCGGGTGAAGCTCACCGACGTCCGGAAGGCACGGCTCGCGGGCAAGCTGGCCGCCGACGATGAGGACGCCCTCTTCCTCGCCCGGTACGTGTCGCCCGAAGAGGCGCGCTACATCGAGCTGACGCCGGCCTCCGACATCTACTCGCTCGGATGCGTCGCCTTCCATCTCCTCACCGGGCGGACGCCGATCGACGGGACCAACGTCGGCAGCGTCCTGCGACGACACGCCCGCGAGAAGGCCGAGCCGCTCCGCGGCGTGGTCGAGGACGCGCCCGAGGGGCTCTGCTTCCTCGTCGACCGGATGCTCGCCAAGAGCAGCGCCGAGCGGCCTCAGTCGGCGACCGAGGTGATCGAGCTGCTCGAGAGCGCGCACAAGAGCGGGGCGCCGTCCGCCCGGGCGAGCCGCGCGAGCAGCAGCGGGGCGAACAAGGCCGGGCGACGCCCCTCCGACCGCGTCCGGCGTCCGTCGGCCGAGAAGCGCGCGAGCGGCGAGCAGCGTCGGGCGAGCGGCGAGCAACGTCGGGCGAGCGGCGAGCAACGCGTCCGTCGATCGGCGGATGCGGCGCCAGCGGCGGCACCCGTCGCGGCGCCGGCGGCCGTGGCCGCCCTCCCCGCGCCGGCGCCCGCGCCGGCCATCGAGCCGGACGCGGACCCCGACGAGGCGACGGCCGGCGTCTTCGGCTCGTTCCTCGACGTGATCGTCCTGATCGTCGTCATGGGCCTCGTCTTCGCGATCGCGAGCGAGGCGGCCCGGCTGGTGTTGCGGTTGTCGGCCGGCGACGGCTCGTAGACCGGAAACCCGGGGCATCGGCTTCGCCTCCGGCGAAGAAGATGAAACCACGGAGGCACGGAGACACCGAGGAGCTGCTCACGTGCATCGGCCGCCCTGGACCGATCCGTCCGGATCAGCCCGGGAGCAGGTCGCCTCGTCTTCGACCCGTCGCCGCCTCCTGCCTCGCATCGAGCCGGTCAGGTTCGATCCGCGGTCGGAGCCGTGCGAACCCAACCTCTCGCACCGTGCGAGAGTCGCGCGCGCGCACAGCCTCGGCTCGGCCCCGGCGTCGCACGGACCCGAACGCTCCGCACCGAGCCTCTGGTGTGAATCCAGGGGTCAGGTCCAGGAATCACACGAGCGAATCTGTCGCAGCAGCTGGTGTGACCCGGCCCCTCTGGTGTGAATCCTGGACCTGACCCCTGGATTCACGCGCATCGCCGACGGAGGCGAGACGGTCGGCCGCGTGGCCACCGCGGTCAGCGAGTGATCGGACGGCTCGCCGTCATGGCGGTGGTCGATGGGCGCACGCCGCGGAGTTGCGCCGCGCGACGAAAGAAGGCGCCGGCCTCGGGTGACCACGCGTGGATGGCGACCCGGACGCCACGCCCGCAGGAGGCGCTCGTACTCTTGCCCCTGCGGGCTGGCGCGCAGCCGCGCGATGCGAGGTTCGGTCGCGGGCGCGGAGCGCGGATCGAACCGCCCCGGCTCGATGCGAGGCTGCCGGCTACTTCCAGAGGTCCCACTCGGCGACCTGCTCCCGAGATCGTCGGGAGCCGATCCGCGATGATCGAGAGAGCGAGAGAGACTCCGGGCCGGCCGGGCCTGAGCTACGGCGGCCCTTCGCTCTTCGTCGGGGAGGCCGTCGAGGCGAGCTGTCGACGGGCGAGCTCACTCATCCTGGCGTAGACGGCCCCCTCGGCGAACGGGAGCAGGATGGGCAGACCCGTCGCCGCGATCGGCCAGACCCAGAGAGGGAGGCGGCCCATCGGTCCGTCGTAGGGGTGACCGGTGGTTCGGACGCCTCGATCGGCGAGCGCCCAGGCGGCGAGTCTCCAGACCTGGAGGAAGACCAACGCGACCAGCCGTGCTTGCTCGTCCGCCGAGAGCGAGGTCAGGACCAGCAGCCCGAGGTCGAACCGACGCTGGGCGATCATCGTGATCATGCTGTAGCCCGCGATCGCCACCGCGACCGCCAGGAGCGCGCCGGCCGCGCGAAGGGCCCAGCCGTGCCTCGGCCGGGGCCCGAGATCGAGTCCGATGAGCGGCACCGCGACCGCCAGCCCGACGCTCGTCACGGTCATCCAGATCGCCAGCGACGTGAGCGGTGCTGCCGAGAGCTCGCGCGAGAGGATCACGAAGAGCGTGCCGAGATGGACGATGACGAGGATGAGGGTCAGAGCGCTCGCGGTCGCGGAGACCGTCAGCTCTCGCCAGAGCCGAGGCGGGCGCGTCGCGGGCGTCTCGATCATGGCGACGGCTCATCGCCGATCGCGTCGGCGTGACCCGCGCCGGTTGGCGACTCGGCCGCCGCGCCGAGGCGGCGACGGGCGACATCGCGGAGTCGTGCGTGGAGCGCGGCCTCGCCGAACGGCAGGGGGACGAGGAAGAACACCCCCGCGGCGAGCCAGAGCACGATCGGGATGCGATCGAACGGCGCGCTCTGAAATGGTCGGCCCGTCGTTCGGACTCCGTGACTCGCGATTCCCCAGACCGAGAGTCGCCACACCTGGACGAACAGGGACGCGACGACGGCGCTGAAGGCGTGGCGATGCGTCAACGCCTCCACCACGCCGGCGGGACTCTCGATCGCTCCGCGATCGACGGCGAGACTCACGATCGCGGCGGTGGCGGGCGAGGCCAGCCCGATCACGACGCCGGCGCTCCGGAGCGCCCAGGAGGGACGCTCGATCAGCGGCACCGCGATCGCGAGCCCCGCCGTCGTCACCACGAGCCAGGTGCAGAGACCCGGAATCGCGCCGCGGACCGCCGGGTACCGGTCGGCGGCTCGCGGGTGGTCATCGAAGTACGGCGCGGTCGCCAAGAAGCCGCACAGGCAGACCACGTCGACGAGGACGACGATGAGCCCGGCGAGCCCCGAGATTCCGAGCTCCCGGAGGGGGACCTGGCGCTCGGGGCTCACCCCCCGTCGCCCGCCGGCGGTGCGCCGTCGCTCTCGGGCGCTCCGTTCCCCGGCGACGGGGTCGCGCCCTCGCGGGCCGCGGCCGGCTGCGCGTCGCCGTCGGCCTCCTCGACCTCGATGTCCTCGAAGAGCCTCCCCTCCTTCTTCCTCTGGATCGCGTCGCGGTAGAACTCGGGGAAGATGAGGAAGGTCTGCACCTTGAGGCTGAAGTAGGAGAAGCCCATCAGGACGGTGACGGTCCAGAGGAACTGGGAGCCGTGCTCGACGAAGATCCGTCCCGGGACGGTCACGATCAGGCCGAGGATGCAGAGGATGAACGCGTTCCGGATGACGGCGAGCTCGAAGATCTTGTACTCGGGCAGCCGCATCCCCGCCCAGTCGATCCTGGTGAACGGGACCAGCGCGAAGAAGATCACGACGCACACCCCGCCGTAGAGCAGGCTCAGGAGCGCGTCGATGAAGTGCCAGTCGCGGACGAGCTGGAGCGGCGCCGAGAGGAGGCACGCCCCGGCGAGGTAGCCGAAGGTGTAGCGGACGTTCAGGAGGAACGCCTGCGTGCGCGTGACGGGGGTCACGGCGTGGCGGGCTCGGCGGCGCCCGCTCCGTCACCCTCGGCCTCGGGCGGCTGCAGGAACGAGAGCGCCAGCCGGTGCCAGTTGATCCGGGAGTCGAGGCGCTTCCAGAAGCACATGAGGCCGAACGTGACCCGGTGCAGATAGACGAGGTCGCGCGGCAGCCACACCCCGATCTGCATCGCGAGCTCCCGGCCGCGGCCGTGGAGGCGCTCCATGTACTCCCCCCAGTCGCCCGGCCAGACGCCGTCGAACGAGAGCGGCTCGGTCGTGAGATACCCCCACTCGACGTAGGCCTCCGCCTTCGAGGTCTCGCGATCCTCGCGCGGCAGGATCGACAGCTCGTGGCAGGAGTCGAGGACGAGGTCCTTCTGCCGGGTGATGAGCCCGACCGCCATCTTCCGGTAGCCGCGGAGGAAGTCCTCGGAGAGCCATTTCACGCAGCCGAAGTCGATCAGCCCGATCCGGCCGTCGTCGAGGAAGAGGAAGTTCCCGGGATGCGGGTCGGCGTGGAGGAACGCGAGCTCGACCTCCATGTGCCAGATCGCGCTGCCGAGCCGGCGCCCCGCCTCGTTCCGCGCCTCCTGGTCGGGCTCGGTCGCGACCCACTCGTCGAGGTGCCGCCCGTAGAGACGGTCGGTCGTGAGGCAGAGCCTGCTGCTGTGACTCGCGTGCACGCGCGGGACGACCACCTCGTCCCAACCCTGGAGGAGCTCCCGGCACCGCTCGGTGTTCTTCGCCTCGTGCTCGTAGTCGAGCTCCTCGGTCAGGCGGTCCTCGACCTCGTCGAGCGCCTCGCGGATGTCGAACTTGTGCCCGGCGAGGCGCATCGGCTTCGCCAGGAGACGCATCGCCCGGATGTCGGCGCGGACGGTCTCGTCGATCCCGGGATACTGCACCTTCACCGCGACGGGCGTCCCGTCCGGGAGCTCGGCGGCGTGGACCTGCCCCAGCGAGGCGGCGGCGAGCGGTTTCCGGTCGAACGAGGCGAAGCGCTCGTGCAGCTTGCCGCCGAGCTCGGACTCGACGATGTCGCGCACGAACGGGAACACCAACGGCGGCGCCTGCGACTGGAACTTGGAGAGGGCGTCCCGGAACTCGTCGGGGATCGCGTCCTCCTGGGTCGAGGCGAACTGACCGAGCTTCATCGCGACGCCCCGGAGGTCGCCGACGACCTCGGCGAGGCGGGCCGCGTTCACCTCGCGGGCCCGCTTCTGCGCCTCCTCCGCCTTCCCGACGAGGCCGCGCATCCTGGCGCCGAGCGAGGTCGCCCCCATCCGCGCGGCGGCCCCGCCGAGGCGGAGGGCGCGGCCGAACATCCCGCGCGGCGTCGCCGACGGATCGACGGCGCCGGGCTCGTCGTCGTGATGCTCGTCGTTGCGCGGGTCGGAAGGGGGGATCTCGTCAGGCGAAGCCATCGCCGGGCGATCCTAGCACCTGGCGACGGAGCGCGAAATGGGCCCGCTCATCGGAACAGCTCGATCGGGTGGCCGGCTTCCTCGATCGACGTCGTCGACCAGAGGATCGCGACGAGGCCGATGACGAGGACGGCATACCCGGCCAGGACCAGCACCACCTGCCCGCCCGTCATCGGCGTCTGGAGGGCCTGCCGGACGTGACGGTCGAAGAGCTTCTCGCGCGCCTCTCGGCGGCGGTCGGTCGTCCGGCCGGGCTGGACGGTGGCGACGAGACCCTGGAAGTGCTCGTGCTCGACGAAGGTCAGTCGCCGCCCGCCGAGGAGCGGGACGCCGGTCGTGTAGGGCGCGGCGGCCAGATGGACGCCGAGCTCGAGGGCGCCGATGAACAGCATCAGGACGAGCAGCTCGAAGCCGAGGACGTAGGCGACCGCTCCGCCGAAGAGCAGGGATGCGAAGACGGCGACGGTGCCGATCGTGCTGCCGAGCGAGAAGCTCACGTCGTTGAGGATCCGGCCTCCGTCGAGCGGCATGATCGGCAGGAGGTTGAAGAGGTTCAGGAGCGCCCCCCACGCGGCCGCGGCGCCGAGGAGGTCGCCCTCCGGCGTGCCGACGCCGAGCCAGGCGCCGAAGCACAGCGCCGCGAGGATGGAGCCCCAGATCGGACCGTTGATGTCGATGTAGGCGTTCTTCGCGCGCGTCCCGGCGATCCCGTCGGCGACCGCCGCGCCGCCGATGAAGGGCAGCAGGTAGATCCCGCGCACCGTCACCCCGCTCCGCCACATCGCCCAGACGTGGCCGCACTCGTGGACGCCGACCATGACGACGAGGGCGATCGCGAACTTCCAGGAGAACAGGATGGTGTAGACGCCGACCGTGAGGGCGGCCGCGCCGGGCTTGAACGCCTTGAGGAGCTTGAGCGCCGCTCCGCCGACCTTCGGGACGATCTTGAACGCGAGAGCGATCAGGCCCCACGCGGGCGCGAGGGCGCCGGGCGGCGCCTCGCGGGCGGCCTCGGCCGCGGCGGCGTCGGTCGTCACGACGGCGGGCCCGTCGGCCGCTTCGGCGGCCGCCGGCGTCGACGTCTCGGGCGCCGGCGCGTGCCAGGCATCGGGGTAGACGCCCTCGCTGCTCGTCCGGGCGGCGACGATCGCGAGGAGGAGCGACGCCTCCGCGGTGTTGAACGCCTCGCCGAGGCGGGACGATCCGTGATACGGCGAGAAGTCGCCGAAGACGATCCGGCGCCCGTCGGCCGCCTCGACCGCGACGACCCGGAGCGGCGTCTGAGCCGGCCCGTCGGCGCGCTGCGGAGCGACGACGTCGAACCGGATCGAGGCGACCTCGTCCCATTCGATCCGGATGGCGCGGCCGACGTCGAGGATCGCGGCGGCGTCGGCGACGATCCCCTCCCGGAGATGGTGCGTCAACACGCGGACGAGGAACCAGGCGAGGCCGATCCCGGCGGCGATCGGCAGGACGTGGTCGAGGCTGCTCGCCAACCCGAGCCCGGCCCAGGCGAGGACCGAGACACCGACCGCGCCGAGGACGAGGCCGGTCAGACGGGGTCGGAACGCGGCGACGAGCGGCCGGGGCGGGGCGCCGTCAGCCGTGGGCGGCGGGGATTCGGAATCCCTCATAGATGGCGATCGCGCAGATCACGAGGCTGAAGCTCGTGAAGGTGGTCGTGAAGGTGCCGATGATCGAGACGACGATCACCAGGATCCACTCGGCGCCGTCCTTCGGCCAGACGGCCTCCTTGCTCTCCGATGACTCCGCCGCGGCGCTCTCCGCGGCCGCGGGCTCGTCCGGCGACGGCGGGGGAGCATCGACGTTGGCGAGCTCGCCCGTCAGGATGATCAGGGCGATGAAGCAGAGGATCTGGCCGAAGAAGTAGCCGTAGGCGCCGGCGAGCGCGCCGACGACCTGCGCCCCGCGCCCGCGGCCCCCGCTCGCCGCGCCGGTGCCGGCGAGGAGGCCGACGACGATCGCGATGAGGCCGAGCTCGTAGCGGCTGATCGCCACGACGACGGCCCAGAGGATCGCGCCGACGGTCGCGAGGAGAAACGCCATCGCGATCGACCGGAGCGGCCTCCACGGCGGCGCCGGCGGCGCGTCGACGGCCTCGAACGCGGCGAGCGCGTCCTGCGTCGCCGCGTCCGGCATGATGATCTCGGGGCCCTTGCGCGGGGCTCCGGCGCCGTCGAGCGCGTCCGCGGACGCGTCCTCGGGCGAGGGGGACCGGTCATCGATCGACATGCGGCCAGCCTCGACGCCCGCGTCGCGCGGGCGAGCGCCGCGAGGCTACTGGGTCGACAAGCCCAACGCAACAGTCGGGATGCGACGGCGCGACAGGGGAGGGCATCCGAGCTCGTCTGAGGGTAAGGTGAAGACCATGCATCCACGCGACCGAGGAGAGAGACGGAGCCGCCGCGAGCGCGCCGACGAGGACCGGCGGCGGCATCCGCCCAAGCCGCGCAAGGCAACCCGTCCGCCCGATGGGTTCGGGGAGCTGCTCCGGATCGAGCTCGAGACGGTCGGCTTCGCCCTCGTCGAGCTCGACCTGCGCGGCACGACGATCGAGGTCACCGCCGAGCTCGCCACCGCGTCCGGTCCGACGAGCGGCATCTCGATCGAGGACTGCACCCGGATCACGCGCCTGATCCACGAGCTGCTCGAGAGCAAGGACGTCGACCCAGAGCAGCTCGACGTCATCGTCGCATCGCCCGGCCTCGACCGCCGCCTCCACACCGGCGCCGACCTCACCCGCTTCGCGGGGAGCCAGATCGCGATGCGCTTGCACGAGGCGCGCGACGGGCGGCGCAACTGGAAGGGGGAGCTCCTCGGCGGCGACGACGAGATGGTCCGGTTCCGTACAGACCAAGGGCCGGAGCTCGAGGTCGCCCTTTCGGACGTCGCCGAGATCCGGCTCGTTCCCCAGTTCTAGCGAGATCCCCGAGGGGATGGCGCCGGTGCTCTAGGAGTCGCCGCCGCCACCCGCCGGAGCGCCGCCGCCGCCCGAGGGCGCGCTCGCGCCCTCGGAGCTACGGGGCGGGCCGTCGCCGCGAGGCGGGCCGTCGCCGCGAGGCGGGCCGCCGCGGTCGCCGTAGCCACCGCCGCCGCCACCACCGTAGCCGCCGCCGCCGCCTTCACGATCCCGGGGACCGCCGCGTCCGCGGAAGTTGCTGCGCCCGCGGGGCCGCTCGCGCGGATCGCCCTGGCGGACGAGCCACTCGCCGTCGGCGGTCTTGTAGAACGCCTCGGGGCAAGCCTTGCCGCCGCGCTTGAAGTGCTGCTCGCGGCACTCGCCGCCGCAAACGACCGCCACCGTGCAGAACACCTTGCCCCGGTTGCGCTCCGCGTCGATCTTGCGGAGTCGGTCGCGCTTCTTCTTCTTCTTCGCCAAGAGGAACGTCTCCAAAGCGCCCGCTCGGGGCGCACAGCTCCAAATGCTAGCTCCGGCCGTGGACCGGACGGACGAGGGAGGCATTCTAGCGACCCGCCCCGCGTCATCAACCCCGAAGCGGTGGCGGCCTGGCTCGGTCGCGTCCTATAATCTGCGGCCCTCATGACCGAACCGCCCGCCAGCCCCGAGACGCCGCCGTCGCCCCCCGTGGGCGCCCGGCCGCGGCTCCGCTACGTCGAGGCGCAGCCGATCGAGGTCGAGGGACAGGAGATGGTCGCGATGCGCGACCCCGAGGGGATCGCCGACACGATCGCCCTCCCCGTGCCGCTCTTCTTCGTCGCGGCCCACCTCGACGGCGACCACGACCCGACCGCGATCCAGCTCGCGTTCCTGAAGCAGTTCGGGGCGATGCTCCCCCGCGAGCGCGTCGACGAGCTGATCGACCTGCTCGAGGCCAAGGGCTTCATCGACGGCCCCGGCTTCGATGCCCGGCGCAACGAGCAGCGGGAGGCGTTCCTCGCCCTGGCGACCCGCCCGGCGACCCACGGCGGGGCCTACGGCGGGACGACAGCCGAGGAGGTCGGCCCCTTCCTCGAGGACCAGTGGAGCCGCGAGGGTGGCCCCGGCGGCCCGCCGCGCCGGCTGTGGCCCGGGGCGGCCGCGGACGGGGACCCGGACGGGGACGCGGCGAGAGGCGGGCGTCTTCGCGCGTTCGTCGCCCCGCACATAGACCTCCACCGCGGCGGCGCCTGCTACGGCTGGACCTTTCGCGAGGTGGCCGAGACGCTGCCCGCCGACGCCGACACCTTCGTCGTGTTCGGGACGTGTCACGCCGGACAGGAGACCCTGTTCGCCCTCACCACGAAGGGCTACGAGACGCCGTTCGGGACGCTGGACCCCGACGACGAGCTCCTCCGCGAGGTGCTCGCGCGGTGCGACGGGAGCGAGGACCTCCTCGCCGACGAGATCTGCCACCGGAACGAGCACTCGATCGAGTTCCAGGCCCTCTACATCCAGTACATCCTTCGGAAGCGCGCCGAGGCCGGTCTGCCGCCGCCGGCGCGCCCGCCGCGCGCCCTCTTCGTCCTCTGCGGGTCGTTCCACCGGATGATCCTCGAGGGGAGCACCCCGAGCGCCCACCCCGACTTCCAGGCGTTCGTCGCCGCCCTCCACGCCGCCCTCGCCGCGCTCGACCGTCGCCCGGTGTTCGTCGCCGGAGCCGACCTCGCCCACGTCGGCGCGCGGTTCGGCGACGACGGTCTCCCCAAGACCCGGCTGGACGAGATCGGCGAGGCCGATCGGACGACGCTCGAGAAGGTCGTCGCCCTCGACCTCGACGCGTTCCACGCCGACATCGCGGCCGACCGCGACGCGCGCCGGATCTGCGGGCACGCGCCGATCGCGGCGCTCCTCGGGACGCTCGCGTCCTGGCGGGGGGACGAGATCTCGGGGAGGCTGGTCCACTACGACCAGTGGTACGACGGCGAGTCGAGCGTGACCTACGCCGGGCTGACCTTCTTCGATGGCGAGCCGCCGGGAGAGAGCCCTGATGGGTGAGACCGACGAGACGAAGACCGACATGGACGGGGTCATCCTGCCGGGGACCCCGCCGTCGGACGATCTCGAGCTCGACGCGTCGCGCGTCGGTCCCTTCCTCGAGGCCGCCCTCGCCGAGGACGTCGGCCCGGGCGACGTGACGACGAACGGCTGCGTCCCCGAGGAAGCGACGCTGCACGGCGCGCTCGTGCTCCGGGAGGACGGCGTCGTCTGCGGCGTCCCGCTCGTGGCGGCGGTCTTCGCGCAGCTCGACGCGCGCTGTCACGTCGAGGTCTCCGTCGTCGACGGCGCCAGGATCGACGCCGGCACCACCGTCGCCAGGGTGCGGGGGCCCGCCCGGGCGCTCCTCACCGGGGAGCGCGTCGGGCTCAACCTGCTCGGCCGTCTGTCGGGGATCGCCACCCTCACCCGGCGCTTCGTCGACGCGATCGAGGGGACCGACGCGGCGATCTACGACACGCGCAAGACGACGCCCGGCCTCCGCTACCTGGAGCGCTACGCCGTGCGCAAGGGCGGCGGGATGAACCACCGCTTCGGCCTGTTCGATCAGGTGATGATCAAGGACAACCACCGCCGCATCCTGCGCGACGCCGGCGTCACCCTCGAGGAGGCGATCGCCGCCGCGCGCGATCGGGCGCCGCCCGACACGCCGATCGAGGTCGAGGCGGACACCGTCGAGGAGGCGCTCGCGGCGACGGCTGCCGGGGCCGACATCATCCTCCTCGACAACTTCGCCGCGCCCGCGCTGGCCGAGGCGGTGACGACCCTCTCGAAGGCGGCCATCAAGGGCGGGCGGAAGCCGCCGATCTTCGAGGCCTCGGGCGGCGTGAACCTCGACACCGTCCGCGGGCTGGCCGAGTCCGGAGTCGCGCGGATCAGCATCGGCGCCCTGACCCACTCCGCCCGGTCGCTGGACGTCGGTCTGGACCTGTAGTGAGTCGCGTGGCCGAACCGTCAGAATCCCAACACCTCGAGCGATCACAGCACCCCCATAAGTGGAACCCCAACAGCCGCTTACCCCCTAAGGGGTCAGGTCCAGTATTTTTAGCATTTACGCGC
>JAJDCQ010000214.1 GCA_029260755.1 Planctomycetota bacterium
GTGCACGCCGAGGATCCCCGGGTGTCGGAGCCGGGCGATCGTCTCCGCCTCGCGCCGGAACCGCGCCGCGGTCGCGCCGGTCGGGTCGTTCTCGGCGAGGAGCATCTTGACGGCGACCTCGCGGCGGGCCTGCTCGTCGACGGCGCGGTAGACGACGCCCATCCCGCCGCGGCCGAGCTCGCGGACGATCCGGTAGGGGCCGATCCGCGCCGCCCGGTCGGGGCCGCGGGCGGGGGATGGCGACGGGCTCGAGGGCGGGGGTGATCGCATGAGGGGTCGGGCGATGATCGCTCGTCTCCGCGCGATTCTGGCAGAGCCCGCGCCCCGCCGCCACGGCGCCCGTGCCGGGCCGACGAACCGGGGTTGGCGCGCGGGCGCCTCGCTCGGCGAGGATGACGGCGATGAGCACCGCCCCGCGTCCCCTCGATCCCGCCTCGGGCTCCGCTCCGGGCGCCGGCCCGACCCCGGGCGCGGGGTCGACGTCGGGCCGAGCGGCGCGGCCGCGCCGCGGGATCGGGCGCTACGAGATCGTCGGCGAGCTCGGCCGCGGCGGGATGGGCGTCGTTTACCGCGCCGTCGACCCGGCGCTCCAGCGCGACGTCGCGATCAAGCTGATCCGGTCGGGCGGCTCGGGCGTCGCCGTCGAGCGCTTCGTCCGCGAGGCGCGCGCGACGGCGCGCCTGCGCCACCCAGGGATCGTCCGCGTCATCGAGGCCGGCGACGAGGACGGCTACCCCTTCATCGTGATGGAGTACGTCGACGGCCCGACGCTCGCCGCGCTCATCGCGCGCGACGGGACGCTGCCGCCGCGGCGCGCCGCAACGCTCGTCCGCGAGGTCGCCGCGGCGCTCGCCCACGCCCACGACGCCGGGATCGTCCACCGCGACGTCAAGCCGCAGAACATCCTCATCGACCGCGACGGCCGCCCGCGCCTGACCGACTTCGGCATCGCGCGCGACCTGGGCGCCTCGCGCCAGCTCACCGCGACCGGGCAGCTCATCGGGACGCCCGCCTACGCCGCGCCCGAGCAGCTGCTGCGCGACCCGCGCCAGGCCGGCCCCCCGGCCGACGTCTACGCGCTTGGCGCCGTCCTCTACCAGGCGCTCCTCGGCCGCCCGCCGCGGGACGCCGCGACCGGCCCGGAGCTCCTCGTCCGGGTGCTGCGCGAGGAGCCCCGCGCGCCGCGCGCGATCGACCCGACGATCCCCGAGGCGCTCGACGCGATCGTCGTCGGGGCCCTGCGCCGCGAGCCGGACGAGCGGCCCGCCGACGCCTCGGCGTTCGCCGCCGAGCTCGACCGCTTCCTCGGCGGGGTCCCCGAACGGCGCGTGGGACCCGAGGCGGTGGCGGGCGGTGCCGGACCATCAACGGCGAGCCTCGTCGTCCTCGGGGTCGGCCTCGCCGCGCTCGTCGTCGCCGTCGCGCTCGTCGTCCTCGACCGCGGCGGTCTCGTGGCGGTCGACCCGCCGACGACTTCCACCTCCCCGACGCCGAGCGCGCCCGGCGCGACGCCTTCGCCGGCGACCGCCGCGGCGCCGGTCGACGGGAGCGCGCCTCCCGTGCCTCCCGCCACTCCCGCCCCTCCCGGCGGCGAGCCGCTCCCCGCCGGGGCGCTCCTTCGGATCGGCTCGCTCGCGCTCCGACACGGCGAGGCCACCCGCACCCTCGCCATCTCTCCCGATGACCGCCTCGTCGCGACCTCGAGCTGGCGCCGGCTGCGGGTCTGGGCCCTGGCCGAGCGCCGCCTCGTCGCGACCATCGATCTCGGCCGCGAGACGCCGTCGACGGTCGCCTTCGCCGGCCCGCGCGAGGTCGTCGCCTGCACCACGAGCGGCCAGCTCTCGCGCTTCACGCTCGAGCCGTCCGGGCCAGCCGGGGAGCCGGTGCGCGTCCGGCGGACCGAGGTCGCCCGCATCCCGGGCGGGTGGCGCTCGAGCCTGGCCCCCGGGGCCCGCCGGATCGCCGTCGCCCACCGCGGCGGCGACGTCGAGGTGATCGAGCTCGAGGGCGAGCCGACCGCGGCGATGCCGATCCGGTCGCCGGCGCCCGAGGTGCTCTCGCTCGCGTTCGACCCGACCGGAACGCTCCTGGCGCTCGGCGCCCGCGGCGACGGCGCGCGCGTCCTCGAGGTCTGGGACGTCGTCGGGCGCGCGCGCCTCGCGCGGCTCGACCTCCCCGGCGACCCGATCAGCGTCGCGTTCGTGCCCGACGCCGACCGCGTGATGGTCGGCGTCTCGGGCGTCGGCATGCGCTCGTTCCCGTTCCGCGAGGACGGGGACGAGGTCGGGGTCTACCCCCCGTTCTCGGTCCACGCCTTCTCGCCCGACGGAAAGACGCTCGCCGCCGTGGTGAGCCACGGCGTCGAGCTGCACCGCGACGGCACGCTCGTCACCACGATCCCGCCCCCGCCGGAGTGGGCGGGCAGCGTCAGCCGCGCACGGTACACGAGCGATGGCCAGCGGCTGCTCGTGACCGCGGACGGCGTCATCCACGTCTGGGATCTCGGCGGCCCCGAGCCGCGGCGCATCGCCGAGCCCGACGTGCACGTCGCGCCGCTCACGTCGGTCGAGACCGATGGCGAGGTCATCGTGAGCGCCTCGAGCGGCGCGATCCGATCCTGGGACGCGGCGACCGGGCGCCCGCTCGCGGCGCTCGAGGGCCGCCGCGGCATCTACGCGAGCGCCCTCGCGGGCGACGGCAGCGCGTTCGCCATCGGGGTGAACGGGGGCGCCCGCGTCCTCGCGCCCGCGACCCTCACCGAGGTCGGGTCGATCCCCGACCAGCAGGCGTCGAACGCGCTCGCCTTCGTCGAGCCGGGTCTCCTCGCGATCGGTCGCCGTGACGGCGCGGTCCTCGTCCACGACGTCGCCACCGGCCGAAGCCGCGTCCTGGATGGCCCGCCCGGCGGCGAGTGGATCCTGCCCCGGGCGCTCGAGGCGGCCGGCGGCGTCCTCGTCACCGTGCACGCCGAGGGGCCGACGCGCGCGCTCCGCGTCTCCGACGGAGCGCTGCTCTGGTCGAGCGAGGTCGGCGGCAAGACCTGGCGCCGCGTCGCCGTCGGCGGCCGCGGCCGCCTCGCGATGACCGACCACGACGACCACGTCGTGCTCTTCGACGCGGAGACCGGCGCGCGGCTCCGCTCGGGCAAGATCGGCTCGCCGATGCTCGGCGCGACCGCGCCGGTCGCGATCGCCCCGATCGCCGCCGGGCGCGACCTCGTCGCGGTCGGGCGCTGGGACGGCGCCGTGCTCGTCTGGGACGCCGCCAGCGGCGAGCCGGTCCAGCTCTTCACCGGCCACCGGGGCGAGGTGCGCGACCTCGTCTTCACGCCCGACGGCGCGCGGCTCGTCTCGGCGAGCGCGGACACGACGCTGCTCGTCTGGGACGTCGCCGGGACGCCCGACACGGCGCGGGCCGCGCGCGCGGAGCTCGCCCCGCTCGCGAGCGACTGATCGCCGCGCGCCCGGCCGCCAGCCGCTCTCGACCGATCTGGTCGATGGTAAGCTCATTCGGATGGGCTGCTTGCGCCGGAGCGGGCAGCCCGGCTCGACCCACCAGGGAACCGCGGCCGCCGCGCTCGGTCTCAAGGGGAGGGGCGGGACCGACGGAGTGTCGAGGGCAGAGACGATGCGAGACCACGCGACCATCCCCATCCTGCTCGCCGCGGTCCTGGCGCTCGCCGGCTGCGAGCCGAGCGCGACGCCGGACGATGCGATCGGTCCGGTCGAGGCGACCCCGGGCAATGTCGGAGTCGAGGGCGACGACGCGACGCCCAGCGGGTCGGCGCCGGCCGACCCGCTCACGACCGACGGCCTCCTCGATCTCTACGGCGCGCCGACCGATGGCGAGGCGGACGACGCCGCCCTCGCGCCCGCCGCTCCGGAGCACGAGACCGTCGCGGTCGACGCGCGCGTCGCCGCGGCCCGCGCCGCGCTCGAGCGCCTCGGCACCGCCCGCGCGAGCCGGGCGACCGCCGCGGGCGAGCTCCACGACCGGATCGCCAGCGCCCACCTGGCGCCGTTCGCGGCGGCGACCGACGGCATCGACCCCGACGACGGCGGGGTCGGCGAGAAGCTTGGGCGGCTCGCGAACACCCACGAGGCGATCGCGAAGGCGATGGCGGTGCGGAACGCGAAGATCACCGAGCTCTTCGACCGCGTCGCCGAGCTCCACGCGCGCGCCGCTGCCACCCTCCCCGGCGACGCGACCGACGCGCGCTTCCCCGCGCGCCGCGCCGCCCTCGAGACGGCCGCGAGCGACGCCGAGCGGTTCATCGCCGGCCTCGATGGCTACCTGGCGCTCCTCGAGCGCGAGCACGCGCGCGTCGACGAGCTCGCGGGCGCCGTCGGCGACGCCGGCGACGACCCCGACGCCCGCTTCCGCGCGCTGCGGTCGGTCCACGCGGCCGTCGCTGACGAGATCGCCGAGAAGGACCGCTTCATCCAGCAGCTCCAGATCCACGTCGACCAGCTCGGGATCTCGGTGCGCGAGGGCGGTTGATCGCTGCGCCGGGCGCGCGACCGCGTGCCGCTTCTCCGTCGCGGGCTCGCTACTGGCCCTCGAGCCGGGCGAGCACCTCGCGGGCGTGGTCGGCCGGGCCGCCGCGGGGCGAGAGCTCGAGGAAGCGACGGAGGTCGCCGGCCGCGCCGGCGGCGTCGCCGAGGCGCTCGCGGGTGAGGCCGCGGTTGAGCCAGGCGACCGAGTAGCCCGGGTCGAGGGCGATCGCGCGGTCGAGGTCGGCGAGGGCCTCCTCGAGCCGTCCGAGCTGCATCGAGACCGCGCCGCGGCCCTGCCAGGCGTTGGCGAACCGCTCGTCGAGCTCGATCGCGCGGGTGAAGTCGACGATCGCCGCCTCGTAGTCGTCGACGACGTAGCGGGTGTGGCCCCGGTTGAACCAGGCCGCGGCGAAGTCGGGCGCGACCTCGATCGCCTCGCCGTAGAGCTCGATCGCGCGGCGGTGGTCACCGCGCTTGCTCGCGATCGTCCCGCGCCCGACGAGCGCCCACCGCTGGCGCGGGTCGAGCTCGATCGCGCGGCCGTAGCTGGCGTCCGCCTCGTCGAGCTTCCCGGCGAGCCCGAGGACGTTGCCGCGCTCGGTCCACGCGTCGGCCATCCCGGGGGCGACGCGGATGCAGCGCTCGAGGTCGCTGCGCGCCGCGACGAGGTCGCCGCGCATCCGGTGGATCGAGGAGCGGTGGTAGAGCGCCTCGGAGTGCTCGGGGTCGAGCTCGAGGGCGCGGCCGAGGTCGGCGAGGGCGCCGGGCAGGTCGCGCGCCTCGCGTCGCGCGACGCCGAGGTCGGCGATGACGTCGGCGTCCTCGGGGGTGAGGCGCGCGGCCGCCTCGAGGTCGGAGATGGCGCCGGCGAGGTCGCCCGTGCGGAGCCGCGCCTGCCCGCGCGCCTGCCAGACCTCGGCGACGCCGCCGTCGCGCTCGAGGGCGTGCCCGAGGTCGTCGATCGCCTCGGCGAGCCGGCCCTGGGCGAGACGGATGTGACCGCGGAGCGCCCACGGTCGCCCGTCGTCGGGGGCGCGCGCGATCGCCGCCGCGACATCGGCGAGCGCCGCCTCGAGGTCGCGGCTGCCCATCCTCGCCTCGGCGCGGGCGAGCCACCCGCCGACCTCGCCCGGGTCGAGCTGCACGGCGCGGCTCGCGTCGGCGAGGGCGCCGGCGTGGTCGTGACGGCGACGGCGCGCGAGCGCGCGCCCGACCCAGGCGATGACGAGACCCGCGTCGCCCTCGATGGCGCGCCCGTAGGCGGCCTCGGCGTCCTCGAGGCGACCGAGGGCCGCCCGCGCGTCGCCGAGCCGCGCCCAGGCGAGGGCGAGGTCGGGACGCTCGGCGACCGCGCCGGCGAGGAGCGTCTCCGCCGCGGCGGCGTCGCCGCTCTCGAGGGCGGCGATCCCGACCTCGAGCGCGGATGGACCTCGCTCCGCGGCGTCCGGCGCGCCGGACGAGCCCGAGGCGAGCCGCCGCCGATAGCGCGCGACCGCGACGCCGAACGGGCCGGCGCGCCCGAACCGGGCGATCGCCGCGTCGACGATCGCGAGCGCGAGCCCGCCCCCGATCCGGCAGAGCGCCGTCCCGGCCGGGATCGCGCGGCGCGGGTCCTCGCCCGCGAGGAGGTGGCGACCGAGCGCGTCGACCGCCCCCTCGACGTCGAGCCCCAGCCGCCCGAGCGCCTCGCAGCACAGGCGCGCGAGCGCGACCGCGCCGGACCCGGCGGCGCGCTCCTGGGCCGAGGCGAGGAGCGCCCGCGCGCTGGTCTCGTGGCGGTCGATCCCGAGGCTCGCCTCGCGTCCCTCCCGTTCGACGAGACGGCGGCTGGCCGCGGCGATCGCCTCGGCGGCGGTCGCATCGAGCGACTCGCCCGGCGCGAGGGCGTCCAGCCGCGCGAGCGCGTCCTCGAGGCCCGTGATCGGCGCGAGGCCGGCTCTCGCCTCGTCCGGCGTCGGCCGGGCGGCCCGGAGCGCGTCCGCCCGCGCCGCCCGCAGCGTCGCGCTCTCGGCGTCGAGGGCCGCGACGAGGAGGGCCACCGTCTGCGGCTCCCGGAGCGATGTGATCCGGAAGAGCGCGTCCTGGTACTCCTCTCGGTCGGCGAGCCCGCTCCGGCGCGCCGCGGCGAGGATCGCCTCGACCTCCGCGCGGTGCTCCTCGAGGATCCGCCCGCGCCCCGCCTCCGCGTCGGCGAGGGCCGCCTCGGCGCGGGCGAGGCCATCGGGGTCGGCCTCGCCGGCGGCGCCGGCCGCGACCGAGAACGCCGTCACCGCGACGCTCCACTGCTCCGCGTCGCGCGCGACCTCGCCGAGCAGCATCGCCGCATCGAAGCGGCGCCGCCGCGCCTCCGGGTCGGCCGGCGCGAGCATCGCCAGGCGACCGGCGGCCTCGAGCGCCTCGAGGCCGCCGGCGATCAGGGCGTCAGGAGCGTCGGCGCGCTCCTCGCGCGCGGCGGTCTGGCGGAACGTCGCGAGCGCCGCGTCCGCCTCGGCGCCCGCGGCGGCGACCAGCCGGGCCCGCTCGCGGCGGGTCGCCCGGCGCGCGAGCGCGACCGCCGCCACCGGCGCCGTGACGAGCGCGACGAGCACCGCCGCGAGCGCCGCGCTCGTCAGGCGGTGCCGCCGCACCCAGCGGCCGGCGCGCTCGCGGCGACCGATCGGGCGCGCGTGGATCGCCTCGCCCCGGAGGAAGCGGTCGAGCTCGTCCCGCACCTCGCCGCCGATCGGGTAGCGCCGGGCGGGCTCCTTCTCGAGGCAGCGGAGCGCGATCGTCTCGAGGTCGACGTGGATGCTCGGGTCGAGCTGCCGCGGCGGCGTCGGGTCGTCGAAGAGCACCTTCTTGATGATGCCCATCGCGTTGGGCGCCTCGAAGGGGACCCGCCCGGTGAGCGCGCGGTAGAGGACGGCGCCGAGGGCGTAGACATCGGTCGCCGGCCCGTGCGCGCCGCGGCTCGCCCCGGCCTGCTCGGGCGCCATGTAGGACGGCGTCCCCAGGAGCTGCCCGGTCCGGGTGAGCTCGTGCGTCTCGGTCGCGTCGCGCGCGAGGCCGAAGTCCATCACGAGGGGCCGGCCGGCGCGGTCGATCATCACGTTCTGGGGCTTGATGTCGCGGTGGATGATCCCCAGGTCGTGGGCGTGGCCGAGCGCGTCGGCCACCGCGCGGATGATCTCGGCGATCCGCCGCGGCGGCGGGCGCTCCTGCTCGAGGACGGCGTCGAGGGTCGCGCCATCGACGAAGTCCATCACCAGGAAGGGGCAGACCCGGCCGTCGGTCCGATGCTCGCCGACCTCGTGGACGGCGATGATCCCCGGGTGGCGGAGGCGCGCGGTCGCCTGCGCCTCGCGACGGAAGCGCGCGATCGCCTCGGGACCGGCGCGGCCGGGGTCGAGGATCATCTTGATCGCGACGAGCCGTCGCAGCTCGGCGTCCCACCCGCGGTGGACCACCCCCATCCCGCCGCGGCCGAGCTCGGCGAGCAGGACGTAGCGCCCGAGCCGACGGCCGGGGTCGGAGGACGCGGCGGCGAGCTCGGGCGGCTCGGAGCGGCTCGTCCCCGAGGGCGGGGCGGATGCCGGCGCGTCCGCGCCGGCTTCGGCCCCGGGCCCCGGCGTGACGAGGGTCGCGTCCGACTCGCCGGCGGCGAGGACGCCGCGCTCGCGCAGGATGTCCCGGAGCGAGACGGTGCTCGCGCCGCCGCGAAGCCGCTGCTGCTCGAGGCACCACTGGAGCTGCGCCGGGGTCAGCCGCCCGGAGGCGACGAGTCGGTCGGCGAGCTCGGCGTCGCCGGGGGTCAGGGTGGCATCGGGGATCGACATCGTCGGGCATCGTGGCCGACCCGGGCGCGCGCGTCGAACCGCCGCCGGCGCGCGACGTCCGCGGCCGGAACGCGCGCTCTCGGAACGCGGGGCCGCGGTTGCGGGGTGCCCGGCGACGCGGTTAGCCTCTCATCGTCGTGAGCGTCGCCCCCTCGCCTCCTCCGTCGCCTCCGCCGCGCCGGCCGGCCGGCTCGTCCGGCTCCGGGCGGGGTCTCGTCTCGCCTCCCCCATCCGGGCCGCGCGGGGCGCCGGCGGCGGGGGCGCTTCCGCCCGAGGTGACGGCCGCGATGGCCGACCCCCGGCGGCGCCTCGGCGATCACCACATCCTGCTCGAGGAGCTCGGGCGCGGCGGCATGGGCGTCGTCTTCCGCGCGTACGACCTGGCGCTTCACCGTCCGGTCGCGGTGAAGACGCTCCTCGGCGCCGAGAAGGCGGGCGAGCAGGCGCAGTGGCGGTTCGTTCGGGAGGCTCGGGCGGCCGCCCGCCTCCGACATCCGGGCATCGTCGCGGTGCACGACGTCGGGGTGAAGGATGACCTTCCTTACATCGTCATGGACCTCGTCGCCGGGCGCGGCCTCGACGAGGTCGTGAAACGCGGCGCGCTCGCTCCGCGCGACGCGGCCGGCCTCGCGCGCTCCCTCGCCCTCGCCCTCGCCCACGCGCACGGTCACGGGATCGTCCACCGCGACGTGAAGCCGCAGAACGTCCTCGTCGATGACGATGGGGAGCCTCACCTGACCGACTTCGGCCTCGCCCGGGAGACGCGTGACTCCGCCGGCATCACCCGCTCGGGGGCGTTTCTCGGCACGCCGGGATGGGCGGCGCCCGAGCAGGTGGACGGCCGCCTCGGCGAGGCGGGGCCGCTCGCGGACGTCTACGCCGTCGGCGCGCTCCTCTACTTCGCCGTCACCTCGCACGCGCCGTTCGAGGGCGATCATGCGGTCGCGGTGATCATGGCCTCGATGACGGCGGAGCCTGTGCGTCCGAGCGCGCTCAACCCGGCCGTCCATCGCGACCTCGAGACGATCGCCCTGCGCTGTCTCGAGAAGGACCCGGCGCGGCGCTACGAGCACGCCGCCGCCCTCGCCGACGACCTCGGCCGGTTCCTCGCGGGCGAGCCGATCCAGGCGCGGCCGGTGGCGCGGGTCGAGCGGGTCGGCCGCTGGCTTCGCCACAACCGAGTCGCGAGCGCCGCCCTGCTCGGGCTCGTCCTCCTCGTCGGCGCGGCGCTCGTCACCGCGCTCGTCTGGGTCCCGCGGGCCCGCGCCCGGGCCGCCGCCGAGGCGCGCGACGGGCTCGTCGCGGACGCGCGGGGTGAGGCGCGGCGCGCCCGCGCGACGCTCGATGCGCTTCGCGACCAGCCGATCCCCTCGGACGCCGACGCACGACGTCGCCGGCACGACGAGCTGCTCGCCGCCGGGCTCGACGCGTTCGAGGGCGCGCAGCGTCTTCGTCACCTCGAGGGCCCCGGCGCCGACGCCGACCGGGCCGCGTTCGAGACGGCCCTGGCCCTCGGCGAGGTCGCCGTCGAGGCCAGGCAGTGGAGCCTCGCGACGAGCGTCTTCCAGAAGGCGCGGGCGCTCGCGGTGGACGACGCCCGCGTGGCGACGGCCCTCGCGGGCGTGGAGAGCGCCCGCGCCGGGCTCACCCGCGAGCGCGTGGCGACGGTGGAGCGCTACCTCCGCCTCGCGCGCTCGGGCGACCTCGCCCGACCCGACGTCTACGAGGACGCCCTCTTCGAGCTCGCCCCGCTGCGGGAGCCCGAGGTGGTCGCCCGGCTCGTCGACGAGCTCGACGCGATCGTCGTCGAGCTCCGAGCGGCGGAGCGCGAGCTCGTCCTGCCGGCCGCCACGCCGACGGACGACGAGCGGCGCGTCGGCGAAGAGCGGATCGACGGCCTGGACGCCGCGCTCGCCGCGCGGTTCGCGCTCCCGCTCGGCGACTCGCTCGGCGCCTCCGATCTCGAGGTCCTCGCGGCCGCGACCGATCGCGTCCTCCGACGCGAGCGGGCGAGCCGCCCGTCGGACGCGCACGGTCGGATGCCCGACTTCCGCACCCTCCTCGGCCGCGAGCAGGGGCGGCGCCTCGGCCCCGGCGGCGCGGTCGCGGCGCGCCTCTGCTGCGATGTCCTCGGTCGTCTCCGCATCGCCGAGGGCGCGCTGCAGGCGCTGAGCCGCTACCTCGCCGCCGAGTCCGACCAGCTCCGCGCCGCGGCCGCGGGCGTCGCCCTGACCCGCCTCGGCGGCCTCGAGGCGCGTCGGCTCGCCGCCGCTCCGCGGCACGTCTTCGGCTCGAGCGGCCTCTACTGGCGGACCGTCGAGCCGCGGGTCCGGCGAAGCGCGGCCGAGGATGGCGATCGGGACGAGCCGCCCGAGGATGCTCCCGAGGGCGAGCTCGTCCGCATCATCCGTGGGCGAGAGGAGGCGGGCGACGACCGCGGGGCCCTCGAGCTCCTCGACGAGCTCATCGCCCGATCGACGCCGCGCGTCGAGCAGTTCTGCAAGCGCTCGTCGCTCCGGTGGCGTCTCGGCGACGCCGAGGGGGCGCTCGCCGACGCCGAGCGGGCCCTCGCGCTCCAGCCGCGCTCCTCGATGGCGCTGATGCTGCGGGCGCAGGTGCGGTCGGGGACGGGCGACGTGCGCGCCGCGCTCGTCGATGCGAACGACGCCGTCGCCCTCGCGCCAAGGGACGCCTCGGCGGTCTCGATCCGGGCCGGAGTCCGTCGCCGCCTCGGCGATGTGGAGGGGGCGATCGAGGATCTGACCCGCGTGATCGAGCTCGACCCCTACCGCGCGGGCGCCTACTCCGACCGGGGGTATCTCCGGAGCTCGCGCGGCGAGGAGGAGCGCGCGATCGCCGACTGGACCCGCGCGCTCGAGCTCGACCGCGACTGCGTCCCCGCGCTGTTCCAGCTCGGGTTCGCCCTGATCTCGAGCGGCGATCGACGTGGCCTCGTCCACATGGACCGCGCCGTGGAGCTCGCGCCGGACGACGCGACCGCCACGATCAACCGGGCGAGCGCCCGTCGGAACCTCGGCGACCTCGAGGGGGCGCTCTCCGACGCGACCCGCGCGATCGAGCTCGCGCCCGAGCGGGCGATCGTCTGGGGCGTCCGGGGGAGGATCCACACCGACCGCGGCGAGCTCGACCGGGCGATCGCCGACTTCGCGCGGGCGATCGCGATCGCGCCGCGCGACGCCGACGCCCTTATGGGGCGCGGCGTGGCCCACCGGCGGGCGGGGAACCTCGAGGCGGCGCTCGCCGACCTCGACGCGGCCTGCGCGGCGCGGCCGAAGGACGCGGGCATGCTCATCGAGCGGAGTCGGTTTCACTACGCCCGCAAGAGCTACCCCGCGGCGCTCCGGGACGTCGACGCGGCGATCGCGCTCCGGCCCGCTCACGCGAGCTCGTGGTCCAACCGCGGCGTGATCCTGCGCAAGCTCGGCCGCCCCGAGGAGGCGCGGGCCGCCTACGATCGGTCGCTCGAGCTCGACCCCGAGGACGCGGGCACCTGGAGCAACCGGTCCAACCTCCGCCGCGACCTGGAGGACTACGCCGGGTCGATCGCCGACGCCTCCCGCGCAATCGACCTCGACCCGCAGTCGCTCTTCGCCTGGAGCAACCGCGCCCTCGCGCGCCTCGGCGCGGGCGACTTCCGCGGCGCGGTCATCGACGCCGACCGCGCCCTCGAGCTGTCACCCCGTCACTACGAGGCGCTCTGCACCCGCGGCGAGTCGAAGCTACGGCTCGGCGATCCCGCCGGAGCGCTCGCCGACCTGGCGATCGCCCTCGAGCTCGAGCCCGAGGACGGCCACGCCTACCTGCACCGCGCCGAGGCGCGCCTCGCCACTGGCGACCGCGACGGAGCCCGCGCCGACCTCGCGATCTACCTCGAGCGCGAGCCCAACGACTCGCGCCACGACGAGATGGTTGCTCGGTTGCGGGCCGCCCTCGGCGAGTGACCCGCGCTGGTGACTCCACCACTTCGCGGACGCTCGCGGACGCGTCCGTGCCGGTTCACCTTCGGTCGCGGGCGTCGTCGCCAGAGGATGCGTCGCCCGAGGAGGAGAGCTCGCGGCGGAGCCTGCTGACCTCGGACCTCGCGAACGGGAGCTAGGAGCCTGTCGCAGAAAGGGCCGGGCCGACCTTCTGCCGAATTCCGCGTCTCGACCGGCCCTTTCTGCGCAGGCTCCTGTTCGCTGATGGACGTCCATCATCACGATTGCGATGATGGAGTCATGAGCAAGACCTTC
>JAJDCQ010000215.1 GCA_029260755.1 Planctomycetota bacterium
TCCCGCAGGCGTGGCGTCCGGAATGCCATCCACTCGCGGTCGCCCGCGGCCCGCGCCGTCTCCGTTGCGCGGCGCAACGGCGCTTGCCGAGCGTCGGAGTCGGGCGAACCCAACCTCTCGCACCGTGCGAAAGTTGCGCGCGCGCCACAGCCTCGGCTCGGCGCAGGCCGGCGTCGTACGGACCAGAAACGTTTCGCACCAAGCCTCTGGTGTGAATCGAGGGGTCAGGTCCAGGAATCACACGAGCGAATCTGTCGCAGTCGCTGGTGTGACCAGGCCCCTCTGGTGTGAATCCTGGACCTGACCCCAGGAATCACGATAGGCGAGCCGGGAAGAGTCCGAGCGAGTCAGTCGCCGCCGGCGCCAGCGCCCTCGCCGCCACCTCGACCGCCGTCTCCGTCGCCCTGACCGCCGCCGTCGCGGCGCCGGTTCCCGCCGTCACCGTCTCCGTCGCCCGCCGCGCCCGCGGTCCCCGGGGCGACGCGGCCGGTGATGGTGATCTTCTCGAAGACGACCCGCTTTCCGAAGGTCGTCAGGCCGATCGATCCTCCTTCGATGCCGTCCTCGAGGGTCGCCTTGACGGCGCTCCGGCCGCGCTTGCCGTCGGGCGAGAAGAGGAGGTTCGCCTTGCCCTCCTCGTCGACCTCGCCCTCGATGAGGATCTTGTAGGTGCTCCGCGGGCGCGCGTCCTTGCGGCGGACCTCCTCGATCTCGAGGAACTCGTTCCCGGTCTGCTTGACGATGACGTTGCTCGCCTCGCGGAACGGCTCGATGCGCTCGTTCAGCTCGTCGATCCACTGCCTCCACATCCCGCCGGGGCCGCGGTTGCCGCCGCCGCCTCGGCCCATGCCGCCCCAGATCGGCTTGAGCTCGAAGCCGGCGATGCAGATCAGCGGCTCCCGGCCCTGCCCGTCGAAGATGCTGACTCCGACGTTCTTGCCCTCGTCGATCGCGCGCGCGATCACCTCGAGCTCGAACTTCTGCCCCGCGGCGAGCCCGTGCCGCCAGACGAACCGGTCCCAGCCGGCGCCGAGCACCCGCTCCTTCTGCACATCCCAGGCATCCTCGAACGGCGCCGGGATGTCCCCGCTGTTCCGGTCGAGCCAGTCGCGGAGCATCCGGTTCTCGGTCCCGGGCCCCTTCTGGATCCGCCAGTCGCCGCGCTGCGCCTCGGTCGTGAAGTCGTAGATGATCTCGACGCGGCCGTCCTCGAGCCGACGCACGTTCGGCGTGCCGAGCTTCGCGAGGACCGCCTCCTCGCCGTCGGGGTCGACCGCCGGGGTCGCCTCGCCCTCTCCCTCGGCCGGGCCGGCCGCGACTCCGCCGCCGCCCTCGCCGCCGGGGTCTCCGCCGACGCCGCCGTCGCCCGCTCCCTTTTCGCCTCCGGCGACGAGCTCGCCGCCGCCAGCCGGCCGCATCAGCCCGAGGAACGCCCGGAGCGCACCTCGCCATCGTCGGTCGGCGTCGTCGATCGCGTCGCCCTGCCCGTCGAGCTCGGCGAGCACCTTCTCCACCGGGGTCGCCTGATCGTCGAACAGGTGCAGGAGCGGCTTCAGACGCTTCGCCGCATCGCCCTCGATCGCGGCTCGCGCGAGCAGCTCGTCCGGATGGAGGTCGACCGCGCGCACCTGCACCATCTCGCTCCGCCCGGCCTGCACGACGAGCGCCGGCGACGGCCGGTCGACCGTCCCCATCACCCGCCCCTTCGCCTCGCGACGCTCGAGCGGATCGTCGCTCCGGAGGCGGAAGACCTGCGCCTTTCGCGAACCGTCGAGGGCCACCAGGACGTCCCACGCCTTGCTCCGGGCTCCCTCGACGGCGTCAGCCGCCTCGAGCATCCCGGCGACCGCCGCGGCCCACTCCGCGTTCGCCTTCGCCTCGGGCTCCTCGGCGATCGTCGTGATCCGCTCCCGCGCCGCGGTCGTCTCCTCGCCCCGGTCGAGCGCCTCGCGGAGCATCGTCGCCGCCTCGTCGATGTGACGGGCGACGATCGCCTCGCGCGGCTCGGCGGTCGGCTCCGGGACCGCCGGCGCCTCGACGCCCGGCCCGACCTCGCCGCCGCCGCCCTCGCCGACACCCGGCTCGGGTGTGACGGGATCCGGGGTCACCGGCTCGACCGTCGGCTCGCCCGCGCCGGGGGTCGGCTCGGGCGGATCGACCGGCGTGACCTCGGATGCCCCTGAGCCGGGGTCATCACCCAGATCATCGACCCCGACGCCCGGCTCGGGAGGATCCTCGGGAGGATCGTCGAAGCCGGCGCTCGCACCCGGCGACGACGGCGCGTCGTCGTCGGTCGTCGTCGTCGAGCCGCCGCCCGTGCTCGAGGAGGATCCGCTCGAGGACCAGGGATCATCCTGCCCCGCGCCGGGGACGACCCGCTCGGGTCGACTGCCCCCGCGCGACCCCGCGACCGCGGCGCGCGCCCGCTCGGCCTGCCGCTCCCGCAGCGCGGCGAGCTCCGTGTCTTCCCCGCGATCCTCGACCGGCGGCGTCCCGCCCCCGCCGAGCAGCGCGAAGCCGAGCCCGGCGATCACGAGGACGCCCGCGGCCACGCCCGCCATCACGAGGATGCCGCGCTTCATGTCGACGCCGCCGGCCGCCGGCTGACGCGCGTCGCGAGCGGAGCCGGCCGCGCGGGTCGAGCCGGACGAGGCCGGCGATCGCCCGCTCCGTCGCTTCGAGGCCACCGGCGCGCGCCTCGCCGCCCGCGGGCTCGCCGCCGGCGACGCCACGCCGGCCGGAGCAACGACGGGACGCCCGGGGGGCGCCGCCGATGCGACCGGCGCGGGCGCGGACGGCGACGCCGACGCCCCGACCGTTCGCGGCGCGACGACGGCCCGACCCTGCGGCGGCGCCGCCGCGAACGGGTCCGGCGCGACCGGGCCCACCGAGAGGTCGGCTCCCTGGAGCGCAACCAGGGCGGCCTCGACCTCGGCCGCGCTCTGCATCCGGACGGTGCGGTCGCGGGCCACCATCCGCTCGATCGTCGCCCGCAGCGCCGGCGGGACCGCCTCCCGGTTCGGATCGGCGGGACCGAGGAGATCCTCCTTGAGCACCCGCGCGATCACCTCGACGGCGACCGGCGCCCAGTGCGGCACCTTTCCGGTGACGGCGTGGTAGAGCGTCGCGCCGAGCGAGTAGATGTCGCTGACGAGGTCGGCCGATCTCGGATCGCGCGCCCGCTCCGGCGACATGTAGTTGGGCGAGCCGAGGGCGCCGCCGGTCGTGGTCAGGCTGCCGCTCCCGGTGCCGGTGCCGTCGCCCTCGTCGCCGATGAACTTGGCGAGGCCCATGTCGGCGAGGCGGACGACGCCGTCGTTGCCGAGCAGGATGTTCGCCGGCTTGATGTCGCGGTGGACGATCCCCTGGCGCGACGCGCAGACGAGCGCCTTCGCGCAGGCGACGCCGATGTCGATCACCCAGTCGGGTCGCAGGGCGCCCTGGCGCCGGATCGCGTCCTCGACCGTGTCGCCGGGGACGTACTGCATCGAGTAGTAGAAGTAGCCGTTGCCCTCGCCGATGTCGAAGATCCGGACGATGTTCGAGTGCTCGAGGGCCGCCGCCGCGCGCGCCTCCCGGAGGAAGCGCTTGACGTAGTCGGGCTTCGCGGCGAGACGCGGCGAGAGGATCTTGAGGGCGACGTCGCGGGCCATCGAGAGCTGCGTCGCCCGGTAGACCGTGCCCATGCCGCCGGTCGCCAGGTGCGCCGCGATGTGGTAGCCGCCGAGACGTGTTCCGACGAGCTCGGGCCCCGCCTCGGTCCCCAGGACCGCGTGGGGAGCCTCGGGCAGCGAGTCCGCATCCTCGGGCGTCGTCGAGACGAGCGGCTCGGCCGGCGCGGCCGGCGACGACGCCGCCGGCGGCGCCGAGACGGCCACCTCGACCGGCCCGGCCTCGCGGCTCGCCCCGCCCAGCGCCGGCGCCGGCCGCGCCTCGAGCACGACGGCGCCGTCGGTGGGCACGTCCGGCACGGGAGCGGGCTCCGGAGCGAAGGTCGACCGTCCCGACGGCTGATCGAGGAGCGCCACGCCCTCGGGGATCACGCCGCGGCCCGACCCCTCCGCGACGACGCTCACGGCGAGGAGCGACTCCGCGACCGAGGTCGCGCAGCCGGGGCAGCCGAGGAGGTGCGCCTGAACCCCGAGATGCTCGGCCGGCTCCACCTCGCCATCGAGGAAGGCGTGCGTCCGGGACTGGACCGTGTCGCAGCTGATCACGAAACCACCTTCTGGGCATCGGAGCCCGATCGTTGATCCACCTCGCCGTCGCCGGCGGAGCCGCCGTCCGGGTCTCCTTCGGAGACCTCGGCGGGAGCCGTCGCCACGTCGGACGCGTCAGACGCTTCGGGAGCCTCGGGCGTCTCGGGAGCGACGGACGCCGCCGAGACGTCGAGCGCCGCGCCGTCGTCGCTCACCGGCGGCGCGCCCGGCGTTCCGGGCATCGGTCGCGCCGCGAGCAGGTGCGGCGGCAGCGTCATCTGCGGCCCGCCCGTGTCGATCTCGCCCGCGGGCGCGACGGGCAGCAACGTCTCCGGCCCCTCGTCGGAGATCGGCTCGACCACGGCGAGCGGCTCGATCGCCTCGCCGACGGCGACCTCGGCGGCCGGGGCGACCGCCTCGAGGGGGTCGAAGCCGTCCCCTGTCTCCGGGGCCGCCGGCGCCGCCGGGGTCGCCGCGACCGCGGTCGGCCCGACGCTGGCGAGCCGCTCGCGGAGGGCCGAGCCCGCCCGCTGCAATGCCGCCGCGATGACGTCCTCGGGAACGCCGATCTCCTTGGCGATCTCGGCGTAGCTCAGGCCCTTCTCGTAGCGAAGGGCGAGGGCGCGGCGGGTCGGGGCGTCGAGGTCCGCGAGGAACACGGGAAGCCCCTCGGAGAGCTTGGCCTCGACGAGGTCGCCCCCCTCGAACGCCGCGACGACGCGGGGCGCGTGCGCGCGGGCCGCGTCGAGGACGGCCTTCTGCGCCTCGATGCGCCGCTTCACGACGTCGTCGATCGGGCCTCCCGCCGTCGATGCCCCCGCCTTCCGCCGCCGGTCGCGCGCCGCGGACGCGGCGATGCCGGAGATCCACGCGCCGAAGCGGCGCGGCTCGTCGAGGGTGGAGAGGCCGTCGAACGCGCGCTCGAAGGTGTCGCGCGTCGCCGCCGCCGCCTCCATCGGATCGCGGAGGATCGCGATCGTCGTCGCGTACACGCGGCCACGATGGCGCTCGGCCAGCGCCCGGAACGCATTGCGATCACCCTCGCGAGCGAGCTCGACGAGCTGAACGTCGGGCATCGGCGGTCCTTCCGATGAGGGGTCGAACGGGAGCCCCCCGATGTCACGCGCCTCGACACGCGCACTCTGGGCACAAGCACCTACCGTACATCCGTCGGGGCGGGCCGCGCCAACGACCCATCACGACCGAACTCTCTAACGCTCTCGGGCGAAGAGAGTTTCGGTCGCATCGAGGGCGGGACGGGGGCGCGGCGGGCGGGAACGCTCAGAAGAGCCGGCGGGAGTCCGAACGCGGCTCGGACGACGGCGCGATCGCCGAGCGATCGGGGGCGCCGAGGATCCGGCGGAGGATCGGCGTCGCGCGCTCCCGTCCGTCGGACGCCGCGTTCATGAGGTCGAGCGCCGCCTGTACCGACGTGCCCTCGTGGCGCGACGCCAACCCGACCCGCGTCGCGGTCGCCACCACCCAGGCGTCGCCATCATCGAACCGGGCGACCGTCGTCACGAGCGCGAGGTAGGCCCCGATCGAGCCCGACGGGTCGGGATCCCGGAGGGCGACGTCGAGCAGCTCATCGAGAAACGATGCGGTGACGAGCTGCGGCGGGACGCCTTCCTCGGCGAGCGCCGCGACCAGCGGCCGGAAGGCGAGCCCGCGCGCCCCGGTCAGGTAGCGCCGGGCTCGCGTCTCGGAGAGCTCCGCGAGCGGCCCCTCCTGACTCCAGACGTGATGGAGCGCGCGCTCGCGGATCGCCGTCTCCGACGGCTGGAGCCAGCCCGCCGGAGCGGCGGGCTGATCGGAGAACGCGATCGACTCGAGGAGCGGCCTGCTCGCGGGGCCGAGCGCCGCGACCGCATCCAGGATCGCGGGCGCCTCTGCCTCGGGGCAGCGCTCGAGACGCCACTCGTACCACGCGAGGAGGAGCGGCGTTCGCGCCGCGAGGCCAAGCCCGACGCCGCACGCGGCGATCGCGGCGAGGGTCAGGAGCGTCGTCTCGGTGAGGAAGCGCCAGCGGAGACGACCGCCGGGCGCCCTTCGTTCGTGGTCGCTCATGACCGCACGATCACCCCTTCGGGTCATCCCGCCGTCACCCGCGGGTCACCCTTCCCGCCGGTCGAGGAGCGACGAGAGGTAGCGCAGCTCGTCCTCGAACTCCCCCGGGCTGCTCGCGTAGCCCTCGACCTCGTCGCGGAGGAGCCGGGCGAGCTTCGCCCGGCCGCGGCTGACGCGGTTGCGGACGTCGCCCTCGCGCACGCCGAGCTCGCGGGCGATCTCGCGCTGGCTCCGCTCCTCGAGGAGGAACGCGGCGATCGCCTCGTGGTAGCTCGGGTTCTGCTCCTGCAGTCGCCGGAGGGCGCGCGCGAGGAGGCACGCGAGGAACTCCCGGTCGAAGAGCTCGTCGCGCGCCTCGGTCGCCAGCGCGTCGCCGAGGCGAAACCCGTCGTCGGCGGCGTGATCGAGCGAGACCGGCGCGCGCCCGCCGCCGCGCTTCCGGGCCGCGCGGCGCTCGGCGTGCCGGGCGATCACGTGACGGGTCACCGCGAGAAGCAGGCTGCGGAAGCGACCGCGGGCGGGGTCGGCCCGGGTGAGGACGCGCTGCTCGAACAGCCGGAGGAAGACGTCCTGCGCGACGTCCTCGGCGTCCGCCGGCGAGAGCCCGCGGGCGCGGGAGAACCGGACGACGGCGGGCCGATAGCGGACGACGAGCTGCTCGACGGCGGTCGAGCGCCCGTCGCCGGCGTCGAGGACCATGCTCCAGACGGTCGTCTGAAAGCGGCTCATCGACCGAGCCCTTCGAGGGTCGCCCGGAGCAACGCCGCGCCCGGCGTCGAGGCGCCCTCGCCCGCCGATGCGACGCGGCGCGCTTCGCCGACGGCCTCGGCGAGGACGCGCTCGCCGTCGGCCGGTCGCCCGGCGTCGCCGAGGGCCTGCGCGAGCTCGCCCGAGACGCGCAGCGCAATCGCCGCGAGGATCGGATCGTCGGCGACGCCCCGGCGCCGCGCCTCGAGGACGGCGTGCCGCAGGCCCGAGAGCATCTGCACGCGCGGCGCGACGCCGGGCGGCCCGCGACGACGCAGCGCCGCGACGTCGTCGCGATGGGCGACCCAGAGGGCGACGGCGCCCGCGGCCGCGACCGGGTCACGCGCGCGGGCGCGGTCGGCGAGCCGCCGCGCGCGCTCGATCATGCGGACACGGTCGGGCGGCGAGGGGGGTGCGGCACGGATGAGCGCGGCGACGAGCCGGACGATCACGGCGGGCCGCGCGTCGGGACGCGCGACGAGCGGCTCGTAGACGGCGATCGCGCCGGCGAGGTCGCCCGCGATCAGCCGCCGGTCGCCCTCGAAGGGCGCGACGGGATCGACGAGGCGGGGCTCGATGAGCCAGACGAGAAGCTCCTCGTCGGAGGCGACCGAGGGTCCGGACGGGGCGACGGGCGTCGGCGTGGGCGCAGGCGGGGACGCCCCCCCGGGACCACGGTCCGCGGGTCGCGGCGACCCGTCGAGGGTGGCGTCGGGCGCTCCGGCGGCCGTCCGCGCCGGCTCGGTCGGCCCCACCGATCGCGCGGCGCCGACCGTGTAGGCGAGCGCGATCACGACCGGCGCGGAGACGAGCGCCGCCGCCGCGAGCAGCTCCGGACGCCACCGCGACGGCGCCGCTCGGAGCGAGGCTCCGGGCGCGGCTCCGTCATCACCCTCGTCGGCGACCTCGTCGCGCAGATCGTCCGCCCCGAGGAACCCGCGGGCGAGCGCGCGCCGAGCCAGCTCGTCGGCATCCATGGCCCCATCCTAGCGGAGCGGAGCCTCGGACGGGTCGTCGAGGCCGAGAGCCAGGCCGACCTCGAGCCCGCGATCGAGAACAAGCCGAGGTCGTCGAGCGACTCGCATCGGAGCCCGCGCGCGGACCGAGCAGGCGAGACCGAGGCGGCGCCCGACGAGCGGCCAAGAGCCGCCCGGCGTCCGAGCGCACCGCGAGATCGGGCCCGCTCGAACGAAACGGACGAGCCGAGAGCTCCGGACGATGCCGACGGGCGCGCATCCGTCCATCACGGAACCGGCCACTGGGCTCCCCGGCTCCCTCGACGCCTCCGAGGTGATCTCGACGCCGCGACGCCCACTCCCGTTCCCGACCGCTTGCCGAGCGTCGGGGCCGTGCGAACCCAACCTCTCGCACCGTGCGAAAGTTGCGTGCGCGCAACAGCCTCGGCTCGGCGCCGGCCGGCGTCGTGCGGACCAGAACGCTACGCACCAAGCCTCTGGTGTGAATCGAAGGGGTCAGGTCCAGGAATCACACCAGCGAATCTGTCGCAGTCGCTGGTGTGACCTGGCCCCTCTGGTGTGAATCCTGGACCTGACCCCTGGAATCACGATAGGGCGAGCCGGGAAGGGTCCGAGCGAGTCAGCGTCTTCGCCCGCGGCTCGTTGGGGGGCCGCTGCCGTTCGACTATCCTGACGGGAAGCGGCCCGTCCGCCTCGTCTCCCGGGGGAATTTCATGTCCAGACCCGTCGTGCACCTCGGCATCGCGCTCGCCCTGGCCGGCGCCATCACCGCCGTCGGCATCGCCGGCTGTAGCGGCGGCGGCGGCAGCAGCGGCGGTGGAGGCGGATCGCCCGCGACGACCGGCGGCGGCGGCGGCGGCACCTCGGGCGGCGGCGGCGGCGGACGCGGCGGTGGCGGCGGCACGCCGCCACCGCCGCCACCACCACCACCACCTCCTCCTCCTCCCCCGCCGGCCACGACGGGCACCTGGGAAGCGCGCACTCCGCTCCTCTCCGCCCGCCAGGAGCACGGCGTCGCCGCGCTCGCCGGGGAGATCTACGTCGTCGGCGGCTTCGACGCCAACCGCAACGTCCTCAGCTCCGTCGAGTCGTTCGACCCCCAGGCGAACCGGTGGACGAGCCGCGCCCCCGTCCCGACGCCGCTCCACCACCCGAACCTCGCCGTGCACGACGGCAAGCTCTACGTCCTCGGTCACCTCGCCGGCGGCAACTTCGTCGCGGTCGGCAACGTCTTCATCTACGACCCCGTCGGGAACCGCTGGACCCAGGGCGCGTCGATGCCCGCCGGCACGCAGCGCGGCGCGGCCGGCACCGCCGTCATCGGCGACGACCTCTACGTCGTCGCCGGTCGGCGCAGCGCCTCGGTCACCGACGTCAGCCGCTACGACCCGACGGCGAACGCGTGGGAGACGCTCGCCCCGCTGCCGCTCGCGGTCGACCATCACGTCGCCGGCGCGATCGCCGGGAAGGTCTACGCCGCGTCCGGCCGGACCAACGGCGCCCTTCGCGCGAACACGTTCGAGTACGACCCCGGCCTCGACGTCTGGGTCGACAAGACGCCGATGCCGGCCGCGCGCGCCGGCTACATCGACGGCGCCGTCCTCGACGGGAAGCTCTACGTGATCGGCGGCGAGGGCAACCGCGCCGACCCGAACGGGATCTTCGACACCGTCGAGCGCTACGACCCGAGCGCCGACGCGTGGGAGACGCTCACCCCCATGACGACACCGCGGCACGGGATGGGCATGGCCGCTCTGAACGGCGTGATCCACGTCCCCGGCGGCGCCGACGTGCAGAACTTCGGCGCCGTGACCGCTCACGAGGTCTTCCGACCCTAGCCCGATCGCGGGGTCGGCTCGCTCTTCGCCTCCGGCGAAAGGATGTCACCACGGAGACACGGAGGACACGGAGGATTCACTGAGAGAGACGCGAGGAGCTCGTCCCGGGCTGGCGCGTTCGTCCGCCGTCCGCCCGTTCTCTTCGACGGGAATCTCGCGCACCCGAAGCTCCTCCGTGCCTCCGTGGTTCCATCCTCGTCGCGAAGCGACACCAACCAACTTAGTAGGCGCCACCCGCGCGTCTCCGTGAACTCTCCGTGTCCTCCGTGTCTCCGTGGTGACATCCTCCTCGCCGAAGGCGAGAAAGCGAAGAGCGCCCGCCGCTCAGGCGAAGCCGACGTCGGTCGGGGGCGGGACGTCGGCGTCGATCCCGGGCGGGAGGTCGAATCCGATCCCCGGCCCGTCGGGCACCGACGGCAGCCCGTAGACGACGATCTGCCCCTGGGCGTGGACGAGGAGCGACGCATCCGCCCCCCACGCGACGGCGCCCCAGAGGCCGGCCGATCCGGGGAGCACCGCGGCCGGCGCGGGCGCCTCGGCGCCGGGCTCGAGCGGCACCACCCGCACCTCGCCCCAGCTGCTCAGGGCGGCGACCCAGCGCTCGTGCGGGCTCCAGGCGACGCCGAGGACGACGCCGTCGGCCCACGCCTCCTCGCGCGCCGCCTCGCGGGCGCGCCGGCGGCCGACGCCGGTCGGCGTCTCGTGCGCCACGTCGCGCTGGTCGGCGAACGGGTCGAGCCGCGCGCTCGCGGCGAGGCCTCCGGCGACGTCGTGGACGAGGACCGTGCCGTCGTGCCCGGCGGTGAGCAGCCGAGCCCCGTCGCGCCCCCAGGCGAGGGCCGCGACCGGGCTGGCGTGCGCGTCGACGCGGACGAGGCGCTCGCCGCCCGGCAGGGCGTGGATCGTGACGCTGCCGTCATGCCATCCGACCGCGGCCCGCTCGCCTTCGTGCTCGCCCGGCACCCGCGCCGTCGCGACGCCGGTCGCCGCGATCTCGAGGTCGCCATCGCCCTCATCGAGGCGGAGCCTCGCGATCGAGGTCGCGCTCGGGCGATCCCAGACGAGCACGCCGCCGGCGTCGCGCGCCGCGAGGAGCGCGTCGCCCTCGGGGCTCCAGGCGAGGTCGTTGACCCAGACCGGCGGATCGTCCGGGTCGCGCCGGACCGCGCTCCGCCGGTCGGTCGCGAGCTCCCAGAGCGTCGTCGCTCCGCCGCGCGACGACGCGGCCAGGTGGGTCCCGTCGGGCGAGAACGCGACGTGGTGAATCGAGTCGGCGTGCCCGGGCAGGGCGAGGACGTCGTCCCAGCTCGCCGTGTCGAAGACGAGCACCGCCCGCGAGGTGCCCCCGAGGGCGAGCAGCCCCCCGTCCGGCGAGAAGGACGCCGCCCGCGTCGCGATGTTGCCCGTCGCCAGCCGCGCCACCGGGCGAAGGGCCGCGATCGCCTCGGCGCCGGGATCGGCCGCCGCCCGCGCCTCCGCGTCGCTCGGGTCGATCGCGCGGACGCGCGCGTAGGCCGACGCGGCGGCGTCGAGGCGCTCGGCCCGGGCGAGCGCGCGGGCCAGACGCAGCCAGGCGGCGGCGTCGTCGGGGCGTTCGGCGGTGGCTCGCTCCAGCTCGCGGAGGACGGGGTCGACCATCGCTCCGAGGTTACCCGCTCGCCGCCGGGGGCGCCGCGACGCTCGCCTTCTCGACCGCCATGCCCATCGAGATCCCGGCCAGCCGCGGGTAGAGGGCGCGCGGCACGAACCGCAGGAGCCACATCCCGAGCGCGTTCCAGAAGCCGGTCACGACCGTCCGCCGCCCGCGCAGCATCTTCTTGACGGCGATCGCCGCGCAGCGCTCGGCGCTCATCATCGCCATCCGCGCCATCGGCTTCATCTTCTGGTTCGCGTGGTCCATGAACTCGGTCCACGTCCCGCCCGGGTGGACGCCGATCACCCGGACGCCGGTCCGGCGGAGCTCGTAGTCGAGCGCCTCGGAGAACGTCAGCAGGTAGGCCTTCGTCGATCCGTAGACGGCGAAGTTGGGCGTCGGGAGGAACGCGCTGATCGAGCCGACGTTCATGACCCGGCCGCGCCCCCTCGTCACCATCCTCGGGACGAAGCGATGGCAGAGCTCGGTGACGGCCGTCACGTTCACCTGGATCACCGGCGCCCAGCGCTCCCACTCCACCCAGGCGAAGTCCTCGTAGACGCCGAGGCCGGCGTTGTTGATGAGGATGTCGATGGCGACGCCGGCCCCCTCGGTCGCCGCGAAGAGCGCGGCGGGCGCCTCGGGCCGGGAGAGGTCGGCCGCCTCGACCCGCACCTCGATGCCGTGGGCGGCGCGGAGCTCGTCCGCCAGCTCCCGGAGGCGCTCCTCGCGCCGCGCGACGAGGACGAGGTCCGCCCCGTGCCCCGCGAGGATCTTCGCGATCTCGCGACCGATCCCGCTGCTCGCCCCGGTGACCAGGGCCCGCTGTCCGGCGAGACGCTCGTTCGCCATCGCTATCGTCCTCTCCGCCGGGCCGCCGGCGTCGCCCGTCCGGTCACTCGACCAGGCTCGGGTCGAAGAGCTCGGGGATGCCCTTGCCCTCGACGGCGCGTCCGAGCAGCTCCTCGTGGAGCGCGTCGACGGCCGGTCGGTACTCCTCGTCGACGTGATCGAGGTGGCGTCGGCGGTCCGCGATCTCCCAGAAGTTCTCCTCGCGGGCGGCCAGGATCTGCTGGAACGCCGCCTCGAGGCGCTTCGGCGTCACCTTCGCGAGCTCGGTCGCGAGGCGGCGGGCGGCCGCGTCCTCGCCCTGGGTGCGCAGCTTGGCGGCCAGGATGATCTGCGCCTTCACGACGCCGGGAAGATCGATCAGCGCCTCCTCGTCGCGGTCGACGTCGATCATCGTCTGGAGGATCTCCTCGCGGTTCGGCGACTGCCGCCGATAGGCGATCGAGCAGACGCTCGCCAGGTCGTAGGCGACGACGTTGAGGAGGTAGCCCATCCCCATCCGGACGGCCTGGTGACCGTAGTAATCGAGGAAGTAGCAGATGCGCGCCGCCTGGGCCGGCTCGATCGCGAGCATCGCCTCGGCCCAGCGCCGGTACTGGTAGACGAACTGGTAGAACGCCCGCGGGCGCCGGTGCTCGAGGGCGACCCGGATGAAGGTGTTGAAGTAGAGGGTGATGATCTCCTGGGCCGCGTGGTCGTGACGGCGACCGGACTCGATGCCGCAATGACGGACGAGCGCGGCGAGGCGATCGACGATCTCGGCGAGACGCTCGATCGCGAGGGGGACGACGAGGAGCACCTCCTCGAGCAGGCTCACCTCGACGAGCGTCCGCCGGCGCGCCACCTCCGGCTTGATCTCGGGGCTGAAGCCCGGCAGCTCGAGGCCGCCGACGTCGAACCAGGCATCGGGCAGGGTCGGCTTCCGTTCGACGTAGGCGTCGAAGACGGCCCGCAGGCTGCGAACGCCCTCGTAGGCGCTGTCGCGGTCGTAGCGGTCGACGCTTCGCAGGATCATCGTGCCGAGGTACTGGATGTCCTCGAGCGCCGTCTGCTTGCACGCGTGGAGGTCGGCGCGGTCGGTCGCCTTCGCCGCGTCGGCCATGCTCTCGAGCACCTCGTCGCGCAGCCGCCCGACGATGTTGCGCGGGACGAGGAAGCGGAGGAGGTAGTAGATGAACGGGATGATGAGGACGAGCCCCAGGACCGTGATGCCGAGGCAGGCGAGGACGTACCACCGGTCGCCGGCCGCGGCGGGGTCGGCGTCGACGAGGAACTTCGCCCCGATCACGATCGCGTTGGCGACGACGAAGTAACCGAGGACGAAGCGCGTCCGCCGGTCGGCGATGAAGATCTCGACGAGCTTCGGCGTGTAGACGTTCGCCGTGAGCGGGATGGCGAGGGCGCAGAGGGCGACCGTCATCGAGAGGATCACGCCGAGGAGGCGCGAGAGGTCGCGGAGCAGGTCCCAGGCGTGGCTGCCCCCGGCGACGCCGGCGCCGCCGGCGACGCCGGCGGGCCGGCCGACGTCGGTGACGCCGACGACGGTGAGCCCCGTCAGGACCAGGACGATCCCGACGATCAGGATCAGCGCCGAGGGATCGCGGCGAACGGAGATCCGGGCGGCGGCGTCGATCTCGTGCACGGCCATCGGCGGCGGGCTCCGAGCAGCCCCGGGGCGGGGCGGGGCGAGCGAGGGCGGGAGGATAGCACGCCGCGTCGCGCCCGGAAACCCGGCGCGCTATCCTGGTCCGAGCGTGATCGACGACGACCTCAAGGCGCTCGAACGAAGGGTCCACCAGGGCGGCGGCGGGGCCCTCGAGCGGCTCCGCTACGCCCAGGCGCTCGAGCGGGTCGGGCGCCCCGAGGAGGCCTACGTCGTGCTGCTCCGCGGCGTCCGCGAGGCGGGCGTGCGGCGCGAGATCGGGCGGCGCCCGGCCTGGGGCCACCCGTGGGGCGACGCGGGGCGGACGCGCTTCTGCGACGTGGCGCCGGTGACCGAGGCGCCCGCCCTCGCGTGGAAGGTCGAGCCGGACGGCGACCCGACCGCCGTCCTCCCCTCGCCGCTCGGCGTCGTCGTGAGCAGCCGACGGATCCGGCCGCGCGTCCTCGACCCGGCCACCGGCGCCGAGCGCTGGCGCGTGCCGGGCCTCCCGCCGACCGACGAGCTCCCGCCGCCGGTGATCGCCGGCGACGTCCTGATCGACGTCAACGAGCAGTCGGTCGCCGGCTTCGACCTGTTCACCGGCGCCGAGCTCCACCGCACCCAGATCGGCCCGATCCGGCGGGCGCACCACGTCGCCGACCGCCTCTACGTCGAGACGCTCCTCGAGGTGCGGGCGTTCGAGATGCCCGACCCGCGCGAGGCGCCGCGCCCGCGGTGGAGCTTCGGCCTGCCCGGACGGCGCGACCCGCGCTCGCCCGGTCAGGCGGTCGCGACGCCCGAGACCGTCTTCGCGTGGGGGCTCCCGCGCGAGCTCTGCGCCCTCGATCCCGACAACGGGGCGATCCGCTGGCGGGCGAGCGCGGCGCGCCCCGCGGCCGACTCGGCTGGCCTGGTCGGCGAGGCCGAGCGGCGAGGGCTGATCGCGACGACGCCCGATGGCGATCGGGTCTTCACGGCCTCGCGGCCGGCGCTGCTGTGCGCCCTCGCCCCGGACGCCGTCGTCGTCGGACGACTCCCGCCAGGGCACGGCCGGGCCCGGGAGGTGGATCTCGAGGTCGTGGACCGCGCGACGGGCGAGGCGCGCGGCGGCGTCGGCGTCCTTGACGTCTACTCGGCCCGCGCGGTCGCGATCGCCCGCGACGTCGTCTACGCGCCGCTCGCTCCGGGCGAGCTCGGGGCGCTCCGCCTCTCTGACGGCTCGAAGCTGTGGAGCGTCGAGCTGACCCCGCGGCGCCGCGGTCGCGAGGGGATCGCCCGCGGGAAGCTCGTCGAGCTCGCCGCCGCCGATCGTAGCCTCTACGGGCGGACGGCCGACGGCGAGATCATCCGGCTCGGACTCGAGTGAGCCGGGCGGCTCACCCGTCGTCGCGGTCGTCCGCCGGCGGGCGGTAGAGCACCGCGACCCGCCCGAGCACCCCGATCAGCTCGGCCTCGACGGCGGTCGCGACCCGCGCGGCGGCCTCGCGGCGATCCTCGCCCTCCTCCTTCACGAGGCGCACCTTCACGAGCGGGCTCTGGCCGAACGCCCGGAGGATCTGGGTCTTGACCCCGTCCGAGAGGCCCGTCTTGCCGAGGGAGACGGCCGGATCGAGCGGGTTGGCCCGGCGGCGCAGGCCCGTCCGGTCGGCGCCCGAGAGGGGCAGCGACGGCCAGGGACCGCGGGGAATGGGACGGGAGCGACGTCGGGCCATCGAGCCTCCGGGGGGCGAAGGCGCGGATCTTAGGTCGACCGCCGCGGTTGTCAACGACCTCGGCCGTTGACCCCGTCGCGGCGAACGCTATCCTGTCCGGACATTTGGGAAACGAAACCGTTCACCTCAGGGGGATAGAACCGTGACCGATGCTGCCGCCGCCGAGGCGCCTCAGAAGAAATCAATGCTCCCGTGGATCCTGCTCGGATGCGGGTGCCTGGGACTGCCGCTGATCGGCGTCCTTCTCTTCGTCTTCGTGATCGGCGCCGGCGTCGCCGCCGTCGCTGGCATCATGATGGCCGCGCCCGAGGGCGCCCGGCTCCACGTCGAGCTCGCCCAGACCGATCCGGCCGCCGCGTACGAGGACTGCTCCGAGGAGTACAAGACCGTCAACACGCTCGAGGAGTTCACCGCGTTCGTCGAGGCGAACCCGGCCCTCTACAACTCGGCCGACCTGTCGTTCAGCAACACCGCGATCAACAACAACCGCGCCACGCTCACCGGGACCGCGACGGGGCCCGAGGGCGAGGTGGGCGTGACGTTCACCATGATCAACCTGGGCGACATCTCCGAAGGAAACGCCGAGGACTGGAACGTCGTCGACATCACCATCCACTGATGTCGTCCGACCGGTCCAAGACCTCGGTCCGCAGGAGGCCCGTGACCGGCGCGGCCGTCGTCGCGCTCGCCCTCGTGGCGAGCGCGGCGGGCCTCGGCTGCTCGAGCGTCGAGAAGGAGTTCCGGCGCCTCGAGGACCGTGATCCCGTCACCCGCCAGGAGAACCTCCTCAAGCTGCTCGAGCGGCGCGACGCTGGCGGCCTCGGCGACGCGGACGTCGAACGCCTCGTGAGCGAGGCCGCGCTCCTGACCGACGACAGCAGCGCGCTCGTCCGGAGCACCGCCCTCCTCGTCCTCGCGAAGCTCGACCCGCGCAAGGGCGTCGAGCAGGCGATCCTCGGCCTGCGCGAGGACACGAGCCCGTTCGTGCGGATCGACGCCGCCCGCACCCTCGGCGACCTCGCCGAGCCGAAGGACGCGATCCCGATCCTCGGCAACGCGATGGAGTGGCGGAGCGAACGCCACGACGAGGTCCGGATCGCGATCGTGCAGGCGATCGCCCGCCTCGGCGGCCCTCAGGCCGGGCAGGCGCTCGTCGTCGCCCTCGCCGATCCGAACCCCAGCGTGCGCTACCACGCCTCCCGCGGCCTCACCTCGATCACCGGCGAGAGCCTCGGCGACGACCCGCGCGCGTGGCGGGACTACGACTTTGACGGCGTCGCCGGAGGCGAGTGACCCACCGCCGGACGCCGCCGCCGCGCCGCCCGACCCCGCCCCGTCGGAGCCGGCCGGGCCCGACGCCCCTCCGCCGTCCCCACCCTCGACCCTCCGGTCGCGCCTGATCTCGGTCGCGAAGCTGGCCGTCGCGGTCGGCCTCATCACGGCGCTGTTCGCGACCGGCAAGATCGACGCGTCCGCCCTCGGCAACCTCGACCGGACGGCGCTGCCGTGGATCGCCGCCGCGATCGGCTGCATCGGCGTCGTCCTGGTCTGCGCGTCGATCCGCTGGCGGCTGCTCCTCCGGGGCCAGGGCGTCCTCCTCGGCGCGGGCGACGCCTACCGCCTCACCCTCACCGGCCACTTCTTCAACCTGATGCTGTTCGGCGCGGTCGGCGGCGACCTGATCAAGGGCTTCTACATCGCGAAGGCCGCCCGGGCGCGGAGCCGGACGCCCGAGGCGGTCACGAGCGTCTTCCTCGATCGGATCATCGGCCTCGCCGCGCTGACGGCGATCGCCGGGGTGGCCACGTTCGTGATCCCGAACGAGATCGCCGAGCGCAAGGAGATCGTCCCGATCCTCTGGAGCGTCCTCGCGGTGAACGCCGTGCTCGTCCTCGGCGTCGTCTTCATCGCGATCGGCTGGTTCCCGCGGATTCTGCCCGAGACGCCGCAGCGGATGGTCGACGCGGTGATGCGCCTGCGCCGGCGCGGCAGCGGCGGGATCTCGGCGTTCCTGATCTCGGTCGCCTGCCACGTCCTCTCGATCTCGGCGATCTACTCGCTCGGGCGCGCGTTCGGCGAGGAAGGGATCGCGTTCGGCTCCTACTTCTTCCTCTGCCCGGTCGCCCTCTTCGCGAACGCGCTGCCGCTGACGCCCTCGGGGATCGGCGTCGGGGAGGCCGCCTTCGAGACCCTCTTCGCCTGGGCGGCGGGCACCCCCGACTCGCTCGGCGGCGAGATATGCCTCCTCCTGCGGCTGGTCCAGCTCGTCTGGAGCGCGATCGGCGGGCTCATCTACGCGTTCGCGCTGGGGACGCCGACCGTCGAGCTCGCCGAGGAGGAGGGGGAGAAGGAGAAGGAGGCGGAGGGGTCAGGTCTCGGATCTTCGTGATAGCGCCTAGCGCTCGCCTTCGGCGATGGGGATGTTCACCACGGAGACACGGAGAACACGGAGGATTCCCGGAGAAAGACGCGAGGAGCTCGACCAGGGCTTCGGCGATGGGGATGTTCACCACGGAGACACGGAGGACACGGAGGATTCCCGGAGAGAGACGCGAGGAGCTCGACCAGGGCTGACGCGGTCGTCCGCTCTCTTCGCCGTCCGTCCGTTCTCTTCGACGGAGATCAGGCGCACCTCCTCCGTGCCTCCGTGCCTCCGTGGTTCCGTGGTTCCATCCTCGTCGCGAAGCGACACCAACAACCCGGTAGGCGCCGCCCGCGCGTCTCCGTGAATTCTCCGTGTCCTCCGTGTCTCCGTGGTGACATCCTCATCACCGCGAGAGCGCTACGCCAGGTCGTCGCCGGCGGGCTTGAGCTCCCACTCCTCGTCGGAGTCGAAGCGGTCGAGCTCGGACGAGGTCGGCGGCGGCTGGTCGAACGACTCCTCGTCGCGGAGGCGGTCCCCGCGGGGACGCTCGTCGCGCTTGCGCTCGCCGAGGTGCTTCTCGCCGCCCCAGAACGCCTCGCGCTTGATCGACGAGCTCCCGCCGAGGGCGTCGCTGCTCTCGGCGCGGAACGGCCAGCGGCTGCTGTCGCGCACGTCCGCCTCGAGGGCGCTCTTGCTCTCGCCGCGCCCGTCGAGCCCCTCCTCCGCGAGCGACCGGAGCTTGGTCTGCGGCTTCTTGTCGCGCATCGCCTCGACGATCAACCGATCCTTCTGGCCGTCGATGAGCCCCTTCTCGAACAGGAGCAGGTTCACCCGACGGACCCGCGCCCCCGCCTTGTGGAGCCGCTTCTGCTCGGCGAGGACGTCCCGGGAGCGCGAGGCGGAGACGAACTTACTCTTCACCGCGATCCGGCAGTACCACTTGTCCTCCTTGCGGGCGAGGCCGTAGCTCAGCCGGTCGAGGATCTTGTCGCGCCCCTCGCGATCGAGGTCGCCGAGCTTGACGAGGATCTCGTCGATCGGGATGCGGCGCCCCTTCTTCTCCAACGCTTTCGCCTGGAAGGCGATGGCGTAGTCGATCCGACCTCGCGGGACGAGGCCGGTCTTCTCGAGCACCTCGATGAAGTGCCGCTCCTTGAACTCGGGCTTGCCGTTGTCGGACACTCGCTTCTCGCCGATCTCGCTCGCCGCCAAGGGCCTACGGGCCACTGCGATTATTCGGGATGCGGCGCCTCCCCATCAACCCCCCATGTTGTCGGGGGATCGTCGCAAGGCTAGACTGGGGCGAGATATGGCGCGCAGAGTCGACCAGAATCGTCGCCCCAAAGAGATGGCCGAAGAGGCGGCGCGAGAGCGCCCGAAGCGGGCCGAGGAGATCGGTCGACGCCTGGCCCGGAGCTCGCTCTTCGCCGGTCTCGAGGACGCGGCGATCGCGAAGCTGGCCGCCGGCGCCGACCTCCGGACGCTCGAGACGGGTGAGATCGTCCTGAAGCAGGGCGACTACGGCGACTCGCTCTTCCTCCTCGACGAGGGCTCCCTCGCGGTGACGGCGACCGACGAGGCGGGGCGGACCCGCACCGTCGCGACCCTCGCCGTCGACGCCGCGGATCCCCCGCCGGTCGAGAACGTGATCGGCGAGCTCTGCCTCCTCGATCTCGAGCCGCGCTGCGCGACGGTCACCGCGACCGCGCCCTCGACCCTGGTCGAGCTCCATCGCGACGAGCTCTACTGGCTCTTCGGCGAGGACCGCGCACTTCAGCTCCACGTGATCGTGGCGATCGCGCGGATCCTCTCGAGACGGCTCCGGGTCGACCGCTCGGAGGCGGCCTCGCCCGCCGGATGACGGCCTCGAGGCGCGCGCCCCGAACGCGGGGGCAAAGCCGCTTGACGTGAGCCTCCGATGTACGAATCATCGGCGCTCGTTTCAGGGCGAGGCTCCTCGAGCCCGTCTCCGATCCACCAACCGTAATCGATCGTAGAGAGGTGTCCCATGCCGCAGGGCAAGGAAGTCTTCCTCGGGTTGAACCAGACCGGCGTCATCGTCTTCATCATCGGGATCATCGTCTGCCTTCCGGCGTGCATCATCCCGTTCTTCGTCGACTCGATGAAGGCCGACCCCAACTTCTCCGAGTAGCTCGTCGTGCCGTCTCGACGGCAGGATCGTGAAGCCCGGCGGGAGACGACCACCAGTCGCTCCCACCGGACGCTTCGGGTCATTGCCGCGGCGATGGGCGTCGTCTGGCTCGGCTGGAACATCGTGTGGATCGTGCAGGGCATGCCCGCCCCGTCGATGCTCACGGCGACCGTTGGACTGCCGAGCCCGACGACGGGCGGGACGCGCGCCGTCGAGGCGCTCGCCCGCGGGAACATCGCCGAGTCCCTCTGGCTTCATCCGCTCGCCGTTCCGATCGGGCTCTTCTGGATCGGCTGCTTCGCCGCGCTCGGCTGGCAGGCGATCCGTCGACGACGCCCGACGCTGCCGAGCTGGGTCCTCAAGACCTGGATCGCGGTCTTCGGCGTCGCGTGGGTGATCAAGCTGGCCTCCGACCCGGCCACCTGGTGATCGAACCCACGTCATGAACCGATCCGCCGCCTACCTCGCCGTCGCGCTCATCGCGATCCCCGGCTGCCGTGCCGCCGTGAAGCTCCCCGACCAGAAGTACGAGGGGCGCGTCGCGTGCAAGCGGTGCTTCGGCCGCGGGGGCCGCCACTGCCCCGAGTGCCTCGGCACCCAGGACGACTGCCGCAAGTACGACGCGGCCAAGCGGCGCTACATCCCGACCGGGCTGTGCAAGGGCTCCGGGATCGTGATCTGCGACAAGTGCGGCGGCGCCGGCTCGGGGTCCGCCGGCTACTGAGTCGTCGCGCCGACCGGCGCTCCCATCCGAAGGTCGACCTCGAGCATCCGCGCCCCCGCCCGGGGGACGTTCACGCGGAGCCGCACCACCCGCGACCCGTCGCTCACCGAGACCGTGACCGGCCCCGGCGCGACCGGCCCGAGGACCGCGGCCGCGACCGAGACGTGGCCGAGGAGGGTCGCCTCGCGTTCCGCCTCACCCGCGGCGAGCGTGATCCGCACCCGGCGCTCCAGCGACTCGTGCAGGAACGATGGCTCGAGGCCATCGATGCCGCGGACGCGGACGAGGACGAGGCCCCGGCCGTCGGGCGCCTCCGCGAGCGTCGCGCAGGCAGCCGCGACGAAGAGCTCACGCTCGGCGCGCGGGAGCTCGACGACGAGCTCGGGGTCCGCCGCGACGAGGAGGTCCTGGACCTGGCCGGAGGCGTCGGGGCGCGAGAGCTGCCCGGCGATCCGGAGGAGACCCAGGGCGGCCCAGTCGCGGACCGTCAGGCAGTGGCGGCAGTCATCGCCGCACGCCCACGGCTCGACGACGCGCCGGTCGCGGAGGAGCGGCACGAGCAGCTCGGCGGCGCGCCGACGCCCGAGCGCCACCGCGACGAGCCCGATCTCTCGCAGGAGCAGACCGCGATAGGCGGTCGGGTCGTGCGTGACCGCCGCCGCCGTCGCCAGGCCATCGTGGTCGACGTAGCGGAGGACGGTCAGCCCCCGTTCGAGGTCCCAGTGACTCGCCCACCGCTCCCAGCCGCGGAGCGCCGCGACGAGCAGCCGGGCCAGGGCGTCGGGCCGGACGCCGAGCCCCGCCGCGTCGAGGACCGCCCGGAGCGCCTCGGCCCCACGTCCCGCGTCGACGAGCTCGGCGACGGCCGACTCGGCGGCCCGCGCCTCCCCCGAGGCGACGAGCTCGACCAGAGCGCCGCCCGGCTCGCCCTCCCACGCCACGACGCTCGCGGCGAGCGCCCGGGTCGCCCGCACCCGGCGCGCCTCGCGAGCGAACAGCCAGATGGCCGGCGCGAGCGCGACGATCGAGAGGATCAGCAACCGCGCCGCGAGGCGCGGACGGCGGACGCGAGGGCGGACGACCATGGCCAGACGGTCGCCGACCTCGGTCACGATCGGGTCGCGATCCGGTCATGGGGCGATCGAGCCCGGAGCGGAACGCTGCGATTGCGAGCTGAGGGCCCAATTCGCGAAGATGGCCGATGATGATCGGCCCGGCCCCCCCCGCCTGCCCGCGGTGCCGCGCCGCGCTTCCCCGAGCGACGCCGAGCTGCCCACGTTGCGGGGCCTGGCTAGGCCCGGGGGCCGTGGCGCCGACCGCCGTCAGGGTCCCGAGCTCGCCCCCGCCGGCTCCACCCCGACCTCCTCCGCCGAGCACCATCCCGCCCGAGGTCGAGGTCGCCCTCGCCGACCCCGACCGTCGCTTCGGTCGCTACGCCCTGCTCGACGAGCTCGGGCGCGGCGGGATGGGAGTCGTCTGGAGAGGCTACGACCTCGACCTTCGCCGGTACGTCGCGATCAAGCACATCATCCGCTGCGAGGAGGGCGCCGAGGTCGATCGCTTCGTCCGGGAGGCCCGGACCTGCGCACGGCTTCGCCACGAAGGCATCGTCGCGATCCACGAGTCCGGCCGCCACGACGATCGGCCCTATCTCGTCCTGGACTTCATCGAAGGTCGCACCCTCGAGCAGGTCCTCGCCAACGAGGAGCCCTCGCCAAGACGCATCGCCACCCTCGTCCGCGAGGTCGCCCTCGGGCTCGAACACGCGCACCAGCACGGGGTCGTTCACCGCGACGTCAAGCCTCAGAACGTCCTCGTCGGGCGCGATGGACGGGCTCGCCTCACCGACTTCGGCCTCGCGCGTGATCTCCAGGGAGCGTCGCTGACCCACTCCGGGCAGGTGATGGGGACGCCGAGCTACATGGCGCCCGAGCAGGCGAACGGCGAACGGGCCGCGCAAGGCCCGGCGACCGACGTCTGGGCGCTCGGCGCCGTCCTGCATCGAGCCCTCGCCGGACGTCCCCCATTTCGCGCGTCCGATCAGATCGCCCTGATCGTGAAGATCCTGCGCGACGACCCCGAGCCGCTACGATCGGTCGATCCGCGGATCCACAGGGACCTCGAGACGATCGCCCGGCGATGCCTCGAGAAGACGCCCGAGCGGCGGTACCGCAGCGCTGGAGAGGTCGCCGACGAGCTCGGACGCTTCGTCGAGGGCGAGGCCATCCACGCCCGGCCGCCCGGACTCGTCGAGCGGATGGGGCGGACTGTTCGACGACGCCGCGCGATCGTGGCATCCATCGCGGCCGCGTCGATCGCCGGACTCGGGGCGGTGCTCGTCTCGATCGCGATGCTCCGGTCGGAGCGCGCCACGCGCCGAGCCGAGCTGGAGGAGCGCGTCCGATCGACTCGAGCGGCCTTCGATGGCGCCGCGGCGAGTGAGCCTGGAGCTGCCCTCGTCCGAGGCCTCGAGGCTCTCGAGGCGAGCGGACGACTGCTTGCGGACACCGACGCCGGCGAGCAGCTCCAGCTCGGCAGCCAACGCTTCGACACGGCCACGAAGCTCGCCGAGCTCGCCTCGCGCGAGGGGCGCTGGGACCTCGCCTCGTTCGCCCTCCAGGTCGCCCGCGACTGCCCAGGCGGCGACCGGGCGATCGTCGAGGCGGCGTCGGAGCGCCTCGACGAGGCGCGCCACGCCTCCGAACGCCGTCGGGCCGTCGCCGTCACGGAGCTTCTTCGGGCGGCCGCCGCGGGCGAGCTCGAACGGGCCGAACCGTATCAAGATGCCCTCTTCGACCTCGTCGCGCTCGCGGCGCCCGCGACCGAGGCGCAGCTCGTGGCGACGCTCGACGAGCTCACCGACGTCATCACGGCGGCCGACGCCGACCTGCTCGCCTCGGTCACCGAACCGGACGCGAAAGAGCGCGGGCTCGGACAGGGAGCCATTGACGAGCTCCCGGCCGCTCTCGACTGGCTCCGGGTCCGCCCGCTCGAACGGACCGAGCCCTCGCCCGGCATCGAGTCGGCCCTCCGTCTCGCGCGGCGACGACTCGGCGACCGACTTCAGCAGCGAAGCGACCTCGACGACCCCCAGGCCGACCGCGAGACCGCCGCGCTCCACGGCCTGGCCGCCGCGGAGCGCGAAGCCCTCGGCCGGCGCATCGACCTCTCGCGGCTCTGCTGCGACGCGCTCGGACGCGTCGGCTCCCCCGCGGCGAGCCCCGCCGTGGCGAATCACCTCGTCGCCAGCCACGACCTCGCCCCGGCGATCGTCGCGGGCCGTGCCCTCGCGCGGATCGGCGGTGAGCTGAGCGCGCAGGTGCTCGCGGATGAACGCGAACGACGAGGCGCCAACGGCCCGTTCTGGACTCGCGTTCGCGGCATCCTCGAAGGCTCGTCCGTCGAGACCGATCTGGACCGCGGCGCCGGTGAGGATCGACTCGAGCGAGCGATGCTCCGCCTCGACCGGGGAGACCTCGCCGGCGCGCGCGAGGACGCCGACGCCGCGGTGATCGACGCCCCGGACTCCGCCAAGGCGATCGGAATGCGCGGACTGGTCCGGTGGAAGCAGGGCGACCTCGAGGGCGCCCTCGCGGATGTCGACCGGGCGATCGAGCTCGAGCCGGCGCTCGCGACCTCGTGGGCGACCCGGGCGGGAATTCGCCTGATCAGGGATGACGTCCCGGGCGCGATCGATGACTTCGCCGAGGCGATCCGCCGCGACCCGGAGGGCGCCGGCTCTCACAACAACCGGGGCGAGGCGCTCGCCCGGATCGGGCGCTTCGAGGAGGCGCTCGCCGACCTCGACCGCGCCCTCGAGCTCCGGCCGGATCTCGGGGCGGCGCTCGTCAACCGAGCATCGGTCCGGCTCAGCCTCGGGGACGTCGCCGGCGCCGAGGCCGACCACGACCGCGCCATCGCCGTGGAGCCCGACCTCGCCCTCGCGTGGTGCGCCCGCGCGGTCTTTCGACGAGCGCGCGGCGATCCGACCGGCGCCCTCCTCGATCTCGACCGGGCGATCCAGATCGCCCCCGACGACATCGCCTCGCGGACCGAGCGCGCGGCCGTCCGCCGCCTCGGCGGGGACGTCGCTGGCGCCGTCGAGGACTGGCGCCGCGTGGTCGAGACCGACCCGGGTCGCGTCGGCGCGCTCCAGAACCTGGGCGGGGCCCTCTACGAGCTCGGCCGACCGGACGAGGCGCTCCGGGTCCTCGACCGAGCCCTCGCCCTGGCGCCGGACGACGTCGGAGCCCGAAGCAACCGGGGAGCGGTCCTGCTCGGCCTGGGAGAGCTCGACCGGGCGATCGCCGAGCTCGACCTCGTCGTGAAGCTCGCACCCGAACACGCCGCCGGCTGGTCGAACCGCGGCGCGGCCCGCGAGGAGGCGGGAGACATCGAGGGCGCCCTCGCGGACTATGGGCGTGCCATCGAGCTCGACCGCGCCTCCGCGAGGAGCTGGCTCAACCGGGCGACGCTCCGCGAGCGGATGAAGGACATCCGGGGCGCGATCGAGGACTACGACGGCGCCCTCCGGGCCGTCCCCCGCTCGCTGGAGGCGCTGACCGGCCGGGGGCTCGCGCGGCGGATGCTCGGCGACGTACGGGGCGCGCTGAGCGACCTCGAGGAGGCCATCCGGCATCATCCCCGGTCAGGGATCGCCCGGATGAATCACGGCCTCCTCCTCCACGCGACCGGCGCCCCCGCCGCCGAGGTCCTCGCCGATCTCGACGCGGCCCTCGATCTGGACGGGCCCAGCGCGATCGCCTACGTCAACCGAGGCTCGGTCCGCCGCGACCTCGGCGAGCTCGACGAGGCGCTCGCGGATCTCGATCGGGCGATCGCGCTCGACCCGATCCCCGAGGCGCTCCACGAGCGCGGGCTCGTCCGAGCCCTCCGGGGGGAGCTCGAGCTGGCCCGGACGGATCTCACGCGCTGCCTGTCTCTTCGCCCCGGCAATGGAATCGTTCGCCTCGTCCTCGTCGGAATCGGAGGCGACGCCGAGATCGTGGCCGGCCTCGAGCGCGGACATGACTGGGGGAACCTCCTCGCGGGGCATCTCCTCGGGCGGGTGAGCGCCGCGGATCTCCTGGCTGCCGCGCGCGCCCAGGGCGACCCCGAGCGAGTCGCCGTCGGGCTCGCCCAGGGGCACGCCTACGCCGGGATGGCGGCCGAGAGGGCGGGCGACTCCGCTCGCGCCCGCGAGCACTACGAGGCGGCGATCGCCTCGGGCGCGAGAGGCCGCCTCTTCGAGCTGGCGTGGGCGCGGTCGCGACTCGGGCGTCTCCACCAGCGCTGAGTCGGAGCCATCGGGCGGGGGCGACGCCCGGTACGTGCCGGGAGCCCGGCATGAACACCGCCGGGCTCCTCGATACTTCTGAGAATCGCAGGGTGGGTCACGTGTCGGTCGGTGCGAAAGGCGCCTTCCGCGCTCCACGATCACGGAACCTAGATGAAGAGTTATCGGTCGTGACGACCCGCTTCAACCCCTTCTCCGCAAGTCCGTGTGCTTGCCGGGGCTAGATCGAAAAAAAGTTACGGGCGCCCGGGGGTTCCGGGCGCCCGCACTCTGGAGGGTCTGGGGTCTGGAGGGGGGAGGCGGTCAGTTCCCGCCGTTGCCGCTCCCGATACCGCTGAGCTCGTCGACGAAGCCGCGGGCGCTGCGGTTCGCGGCCGCCCGGAGGCTCCGGAGCGTCCCGGCGCCGATCCCGGCGATGTCGTCGATATCACCGATCTCGTTGAAGCGACCGACGTTGTCGCGACGGTCGGTGATCAGCTTCGCCCGGCGCAGGTCGATGTTGGCCTCCGCCGCGAGCTTCTCGGCGGTGAGCGCCCGGTCGTTGACGAAGTCGAGAACCTTGTCGTCCTCGCTGTCGGCGTCCGCCGTGCCGGTGTCGTCGTCGTCGAGGTCCGGCTCGTTGAGGACGAGGATCTCGTCGGGGTGCTCACGCTCGTACTGGCTGAGCGACTGGCTGACCTCCCACATGAAGTCGACCCGGATCCCCTGGCCCCGCGCCGTGCTCCACGGACCGGGGTGACGGCTGTGGTGCGTCGCGCTGGCGACCGCGAGGCCGATCGAGATCGGCGGGAACTGCGCCGCCTGGTGGCACGCCTGGCAGCTGCTGCGGGGGTTGTCGACCGGGCCGTAGTAGCGCTGGTCGTAGTTGGTCTGGACGTAGGTGCCGTCCTGGAGGTGCGGCACGAGGTTGAAGTGCTCGGGGTCGCCGTCCGGGCTGAAGACGAACGTCGCCCAGGTCCACTCGGGATACTGCTTGGAGCTGATGTCCACCTGAAGCAGCCCCATGGTGTGCGTGTGCATGGAGCCGGGCCGCAGGTGCCGCTTGCTGTCGTTGCAGCCGCTGCGGGTGCTGTTGCAGATCGAGGCCTCGACCGTCTTCATGCCCGGCTCGGTGTACTCGCTGAAGATGGTCTTGACGACGACCGTGTTCGTCGGGAACGAGACCGGCTTGCCGGTGTCGACGATCTTCTGCTTGAAGAGGTCCATCGGGTAGAGGTTGGCGTGGATGTAGCTCGCCGCGTCGGGGCTGAAGAAGCTGGTGCCCCACGACTGGTAGCGGACGCCATCGAGGCGCAGGTCGCGCGCCCGGGCGAGGCCGGCGCCCCAGCCCGAGGTCGGCTCGCGGTGACCCTCGAGGCCCGGGTAGTTGTCCCAGGCGAGGAAGTTCTGCTCGAAGACGTACTTCAGCATCGCGTTCGCGAACGCGAGCTGGTCGAGCTGGGCGGGGTCGGCCGGAACGGTCGGCTTGCCGCTGCCGTCGACGCCGTTGCCTTCTCCGCCGCTGGCGCCGTCGTCGCCGTCCCCGTCGTCGCCGGCGTCGTCGCCATCATCGCCGCCGCCGGAGTTGCGCTCGCCGAGCGCCTCGCGGAGCTGGTCCATCGTGCTCGGCCCGACGCCCCAGACCGCATCGACCTGGTCCATCGACTCGAACTTCCCGAAGGCGTTCCGCTGAGCGATGATCAGCGACGCGCGCCACTGGGTGATCCCGGTCTCGGCGGCGAGCTTCTCCGCGTCGACCGCCTCGTCGTTCAGGAACGCGAGGACGTTCCTGTCGTCGGCGAACACGACGCTCATGCCGGCGAACAGGCCGACCGAGAGAGCGCTGGCGAGCGCGAGCTTCGAGATCGCGTTCCGCCAACCCTTGTGCTGGTTCTTGCTGGCAAGCATGGTTCTGACCCTCCTGGCCCGGGTGGTTTTCGTCTCAATCCCGGGCGCGCTTGGCCGAACAAACGCAAGCAGGGGGCCATTCACGCAAGCTCTGTAGGTTCAAAGCCGTACGATCAGCAGAGACGGGTCATTCGGCGCGGAACGTGTTGAATACGTCCCATGTCAGTCTCTCCGACCCGCCTCACTTCGCTTGACGAGAGGAGGCGGCCTGGGGAGCATCCGCCGCTCGCGGATCGTCGCGGGGAGGCACAGCCACGTGAGCTCGTCGAATCATCCGGTCCTCGCGACCGCCATCGTCGGCATCATCATCATCGCCGGGGCGGCCGACGCCCTCGCCCAGGAGGGCCCCGAGCCGACGCCGGGCGCCCTCGACGCGGTGCGGAAGCGCCTCGCCGAGCACCCGCTCGAGGCGTTCGACGAGACCCGCGGCGTCTACGTGAACGGGCGGAGCGTCGGCCTCGCGACCGAGTCGCTCGCGATCGAGGAGGACGCGGAAGGCCGCCAGGTCGCCACCCACACCGTCTCGATCAAGTTCCGCACCCGCGGCGAGGGGTTCGAGGCGACCGGGACGAGCAAGTTCGACGCGGCGACGCTCGAGCCGATCGAGGCCGAGCGCCGGGTCGAGCGGGGAGGCCTCTCGACCACGCGACGGGTCGCCCGCGAGGGCGGCGACGTCGTCTACCTCCAGGGCGCCGGCAAGACCGAGCCCTCCGAGATCGAGCGGATCCCGTACGACGCCAATGTCATCCACATCGAGAGCCAGCTCTACGTGATCGCCCGCGTCCTGGTTCGCGGGAAGAAGATCCCGCGGCGGGTCCGATTCAACGCCCGGACGATGATCGGCGCGCGCCTCCCGGTCGACGTCGCCATCTCGCCCGAGCCGGTCGAGGTGATGGTCCGCGCGACGCCCGACGAGGCCTATCAGATCGTCATCGGCCGCGCCCACGAGACGGCCGACGGCTCCGAGCTGCTCTGGGTCCACGAGAACGGCCGACTCCTGATCCAGTCGACCGACGCGGGCGCGAGCACGCCCGGCGGCCAGAGCGCGATCACGAGCGTGCTCGTGAAGGACGCCGAGGAGGCGAAGGAGCAGCTCGAGCCGGCGCTCCCGCGCACGACCGAGCGCGACCTCAAGACGCCCGAGAACGCGGTCGCCTTCTTCCACGACGCGCTCCTGCGCGGCGACATGCGCGAGGCCGAGAGCGCCGTCGAGCTCCGTCGGATCTACGACTCGGCGAAGAAGCGCCAGAAGGACGGGGGCGGCCACATGTCCGACCACTTCCCCTCGTTCGACGCCTGGCGCGACGACCTCCTCGACGACTGGCTCGCCCTGCGCGGGCGCAAGGACGCGGTGCCAGCGCCCGACGCGATCGTGAAGCCGGAGAAGCTCGCCGAGGATCGCGTCAAGGTGTTCGCGAAGCACAAGCCGGTGCCGCGCCACTACGTCGTGCAGCGGTTCGACGCTCAGTGGAAGCTCGTCGAGATCATCATCCCGAAGTAGTAGCGAGGCTCGGGATCGACACCCCCTCGTAGCGCAGGACGAGGAGGCGAAACCGGATCTCGTCGCGACGGGCGATCCCTACGACGAGGGCGACCGCCATTAGGACGCCCGTGAGGATCCCGACGATCGCGCCCGCGCGGCGCCGCCGGACAGGGCCGGCTCCCTCGGCCGGCGAGGTCATCGGGACCCGTCCACGGCCGTCGTCTCGGGCGAGGCGAGCGCCGCGAGGGCGTGCGCGGCCGCCTCCGCCGTCCAGGGATCGGCGCTGTCGACGAGCGCCTCGACCAGCTCGCGCGCCCGCGGCGAGGCGCAGACGGCCGCGGCCGCCTCGGAGTCGGTCACCGTCTCGGTGAGGACGCTGGCGCGGTCGGGGTCGGCCACCGGCGCGTGGTCCCCGCCGAGCCAGACGAGCACCTCGAGCCGCCGCACCGGGTCGGGGGACGCGAGCCCGGCGAGCGAGCTCGCCGCGTCGTCCCGGCCGCGGACGCGCGGGCCGAGGGTATGATTGGGGTGGCGGTAGGAGTTCGCGTAGAACGTCCCGTCGGCCGCCTCCGCGCGCACGAGCGCGACGCGGTCCTCGGCCTCGATGAGGGCGAGCACCTGACGGGCGCACGGCCCACCGCCCATCGACGCGCTCGTCTCGATCACCAGGTCGACGCGGGCGCCGTGCCGCTCGGCGCCGACCGAGTCGATCCTGATCCGCCAGCCGGTCGAGAAGTCCTCGAGCTCGTTCCGCAGGTCTCCGCCATCGTTGACGAGCAGGACGGCGGCGCGCGAGTCGCCGGGGATCATCACGAGCTGCTGGACGAGCACGACCGCCCAGAGCGACCGCCCCGAGCCGGTCCGGAGCCGCGCGACGAGGCCGGGCCCCATCCAGAGGGGAAAGGCGCTCGTCACCTCGTCGTCCTCGCCGAGCGCGCCGGGCCAGAGCGCGCGGAGGTCGTCGACGATGGCCGCCTGCGCCTCGGCGTCGAGCGCCTGCAGCTCCTGCCCCTCGAGCCGACGGACGCGCCACCAGCGCGCCGCCCGCTCCACCCGCGGCGCGAGGGCGATCCCTCCGGCGACGAGGGCGATTCCGGCGAGCACCGTGCAAACGGCAAGACGGACGCGACGTCGCCGGCCGGCCGCGGGCGGATCGGCCGCCGCGCGGCTCGAGGTCGTCGGCTCGGTCTGGTCGATCGTGCTCACGGGCGGCTCGACGGGAAGCAGTTCGAAGCGAAGTCGTGGCTGGTGCGTCCCATTGGACGTCCGGCGCTCCGCGGAGTTCCGCCCGCGGAGCGAGGTCGTCTGGCGACGACGGTCCTCCCGTCAGGGCCTGGACTTAGCGGCTCCCTACGGGGACCGGCTTTTGAAGGCCGACGCTCACCACGCTACCATCGGCATCCTCACCCGTCGCTGGGGAATGCCCGGATGAGGAACCGCGCGGGAGGCGCGAAGAGCAAGACGACCATGGGGATCCAGGACCGAGGCTACTACCACGAAGGGGCCGACCGGATGGCCGCGCGCGAGCGCGCGCCAGTCATCGTCTCCATCATCGGCCTCACCGCGGTCTTCTTCGTCCTCCAGAACGTCGTCCCGGGTCTGACCGAGGCGCTCGCCCTGCACGCGGGCGACGCGTTCCGACCGTGGCAGCTCTTCACCCACATGCTGCTCCACGGCGGCGTCCTCCACCTCGTGTTCAACATGATCTTCCTGTGGTGGCTCGGCCGGGACGTCGAGCGCCTCTACGGGACCGTCGACACCCTGTTCCTCTACCTCCTCTCGGGGCTGATCGCCGGCGTGGCGTTCCTGGTCCTGTCGACCGGGTCGTCCGCGATCGGCGCGTCGGGCGCGGTGATGGGCGTGGTCGTCCTGTGCGCCCTCTACTACCCGACCCGCCCGATGCTGCTCTGGTTCCTCGTCCCCGTCCCGCTCTGGTTGATGGTCGTCCTCTACATCGGCATGGACGTGAGCGGGCTCGTCCGGGCGCAGGGCGGTCAGGCCTCGGGGATCGCGCACGCCGCGCACCTCGGCGGCGCGGGCACCGGCCTCCTGTTCCGCGTCCTCGATCTTCGCCTCACCCGCCTCATCCCGGGCGGACGCGCGCGAGCCGCCGCCGCCGCGACGAGCCGGGAGGCGTCCCGCGCCAAACGGCGCGGCGAGTCGGCGCGCCTCGAGCAGGCGCCGAGGAACCTCCCCCCGATCGAGAAGGTCCGGGCGGAGGAACTCGACGACGAGGCGCTCGCGGAGGGGATGAACCGGATCCGGATGGACGAGCTCCTCGAGAAGGTGCAGCGGGCCGGCCGCGACTCCCTCACCGCCGAGGAGGCCGAGTTCCTGGACACGATGAGCCGACGCCTCGGCGGCGCCGGCGGCGATGGGCCATCGGCGGGAGGGGTCTCGCCGTAGATCAGAGCGAACTCGCACCCCCCCTCGCGGGTAGAACCCGGTGGCCCCGAAGCGAGCACGAGCAGGAAGGAGCCAGCCGGAGGGGGTGGCCGCGATCGGAGAAACCCGGACGCCGATGACGACGTCCAATCGACGGGGACCGCTCCTCGAAGGGCCCCCGAACCGCAAGACACTGGAAACGCGCAAGCTCGGAGGCTGCCACCCATGTCGAAGAGAACGAAGGGGAACCGCGGACAGGGCCTGGTCGAGGTCGTCGTCGCGATCGTCTTGCTGCTCGCCCTGGTCGGCCTCTTCCTCGCGAACCGTGGCAAGAGCCCGGCGTCGACGCCCGACGCGGCCGACACGCCGACGATGAGCCACGAGGAATCCCCCGCCGAGCCGTTCGCCGAGGAGTAGCTCCCCGCGGACGACGGACGGCCCCGAAACCTCGTGAACGGGCCGGACGGCGGGCGTCCTAACCCGTGAAGACCGGAAGGGCGCGCGGCGTCCTCCGCCCCCGAACACCCCGAACCGGTGTCGTCGTCGATCCTCGACGAAGCCGCCTCTCGGGACACCGTCCTCAGTTGTTCCCTCCTCCTTTCCCTGCGCCCGCGTCGCTCCCCCCAGTGACGCGGGCGCGCCCCTTTTCACGACCTCGTCCACGCCGGTGACGACGAACCGACATTGATTTGACACGCCCCCGGCGCGTCCGTAGGGTGCGCCGCCATGAGCGAGACCAAGCCCGAATCGGGCGGCCCGGGCCGCGACATCCTCGTCGTCGGCTCGGTCGCGATCGACAGCATCATCACGCCGGACGGCCACGCGGCCGACGACATCCTCGGCGGGGCGGCCGTCCACTTCGCCCTGGCCGCGTCGCTGTTCGCGCCGGTGCATCTCGTCGGCGCGGTCGGCGACGACCTCCCCGAGGCGTTCCGCGACGTCCTCGGCGAGCACGACATCGACACCGACGGGCTCGTGACGATCGCCGGCCAGCCGACCTTCCGCTGGAAGGGGCGCTACCATCAGGATCCGAACAAGCGCGACACCCTCGCCCTCGACCTCGGCGCGTTCGAGGCGTGGGAGCCGAAGGTGCCCGAGCACCTCCGCCAGGTCCCCTACGCGTTCTGCGCGACGATCGACCCGAAGATCCAGCGGCGCATCCTCGAGGAGCTCCGCGGCGCCCAGTTCACGATGCTCGACACGATCGACCACTGGATCACCAACGGGCGCGAGGACCTCGTCGGCGCGCTCGGCGCCGTCAACGGCGTGCTCATCAACGACGAGGAGGCGCGCCAGCTCACCAGCCAGCAGAACCTCATCTCGGCGGCGCGGCAGATCGGGCGGATGGGCCCGCACCACGTCGTCGTGAAGAAGGGCGAGCACGGGGCGCTCCTCTACGGGATGGCCGACGACGGCAGCGGCGGCGAGATCTACCCCCTGCCCGCCTACTGGATCGAGGACGTCGTCGACCCGACCGGCGCCGGCGACAGCTTCGCGGGCGGCTTCATGGGCAGCCTGTCGGAGAACTGCAAGGGCGAGCGCAAGGTGACCCTCGAGGACATCCGACGCGCCGTCGCCTACGGGACGGTCCTCGCCTCGTTCAACGTCCAGGGGATCGGCACCGACCGGGTGAGGCGCCTCAAGCGCGAAGAGGTGGACGCGCGCTACGCCCAGCTCGTCGGCGCCGTCACGATCCCGGGCTAGCCCCCGCGGCGCCCCGACGACGACGATGCGCACCTTCGTCGCCGTCGAGGTCCCCGACCCCATCCGCGACCGCCTCGGCGTCCTCCTCGACCGGGTCAAGACGGCGCTCCCCCGCGGCGCGAAGGCGAAGTGGGTCCGCCTCGCGAACCTCCACATCACGCTCAAGTTCGTCGGCGAGGTCGACGAGGACCGCGTTCCGGACCTCATCGCCGCGGTGCAGAGGGCGGCGGCGGAGCGGGCGGCGTTCTCGTTCGACTTCACCGGCCTCGGCGCGTTCCCGAGGCCGCGCAAGCCGCGGGTGCTGTGGGTAGGGACCGACGAGGCGGCCGCCGTGCCGTTCCGGAAGCTCGCCGGCGCCGTCGACCGCGAGGTCGCGAAGGCCCGCCTCGCCAGCCGCGAGAAGCGCCCGTTCACCGCCCACCTGACCCTGGCCCGGTCGCGAAGCCCGAAGGGGGAGCCGGCGCTCGGGGAGATCCTGGAGACGCCGACGGGGCTGGACGGGCTCACCGTCCCCGTCGAGGAGGTGGTCGTGATGCAGAGCATCCTCGGCCCGACCGGACCGAGCTACGTCCCGCTGGCGCGGCCACGGTTGGCTTCTGAAGAGTGACCGGCAGCGACTCGGCACCGACCGGACCAATCCGCGCAGTCCGCGTAATCCGCGGTTCCACTCTCTCGAACGCCGACGGGGTGGGAACCGCGGATTGCTGGATTGACTGGATTACGAGCTGCCGGCTCCAGGTCCATTGCCGACGCGCGAGCCAGGCTCCCCGCTCAGAAGCCAGCGCCGCGCTCCCTCGAACTCGCCTGCAGCGTGAGGGACTGAACAACGGCCTCCAGGCGGCAGCGACTCGGCACCGACCGGACCAATCCGCGCAGTCCGCGTAATCCGCGGTTCCACTCTCTCGAACGCCGACGGGGTGGGAACCGCGGATTGTTGGATTCGCTGGATTGCGAGCTGCCGGCTCCAGGTCCATTGCCGACGCGCGCACCAGACTCGCCACTCAGGAGCCAGCGCCGCCCTCCCCGAACGCCCGCGCGCTGGTCCGCACGCCCCACCCGTGATAACTTCCCGGCCATTGATGACCGCCCGCGTCGAGCCCGACCGTCTCCCTCCATAGAGAGGGGGAGAGGCCGCCGAGCCTCGACAGGAAGGGAGCGACCGCCGGTGAAGGCCAGCGACATCCGAAGCAGGTTCCTCGAGTTCTTCCGCGAGCGCGGCCACGAGGTCGTCCCGAGCTCGCCCGTGATCCCTCACGGCGACCGGACGCTGCTCTTCAGCAACGCCGGGATGAACCAGTTCAAGGACGTGTTCGTCGGCCGCGAGACGCGCAGCTACAGCCGCGCGACGAGCAGCCAGAAGTGCATCCGCGCCGGCGGCAAGCACAACGACCTCGAGAACGTCGGGCAGACGGCCCGCCACCACACGTTCTTCGAGATGCTCGGCAACTTCAGCTTCGGCGACTACTTCAAGAAGGAGGCGATCGCCTGGTCCTGGGAGCTCTCGACGAAGGTCTACGGGATGCCCGAGGCGCTGATCCACGCGACCGTCTTCGAGGAGGACGACGAGGCCTACGCGATCTGGCGCGACGAGGTCGGCCTTCCCGAGGACCGGCTCCACCGCCTCGGCGCGAAGGACAACTTCTGGGCGATGGGCGACACCGGCCCCTGCGGCCCGTGCAGCGAGCTCCACTACGACCGCGGCGAGGCGAACGGCTGCGGTCCGAAGTGCGCGCTGGGCGTCTGCGACTGCGATCGCTGGATGGAGTACTACAACCTCGTCTTCATGCAGTTCGACCAGGCGGCGGACGGGACGCGCACGCCGCTCCCGAAGCCGAGCGTCGACACCGGCATGGGCCTCGAGCGCGTCGCGATGCTGCTGCAGGGGAAGCCCAGCAACTACGAGACGGACCTGCTGATGCCGCTCATCGAGGCGGTCGCGGAGCGCTCCGGCGTCCCCTACGACAGCGGCCCGAGCGGGATGCCCCACCGCGTCCTCGCCGACCACGTCCGGGCGCTGACCACCGCGATCACCGACGGCGCGGTTCCGGGGAACAAGGACCGCGGCTACGTCCTGCGCCGGATCCTCCGCCGCGCGGCGCGCTTCGGCCGCCAGCTCCAGTTCGATCAGCCGATCGTCTGCGAGCTCGTCCCCGTCGTCGTCGAGGTGCTCGGCGACGCGTTCCCCGAGCTCCGGGAACGACAGGAGCACGTCGTCGACGTGATCCGGCGCGAGGAGGTCCAGTTCAACCGGACGCTGGACCGCGGGATCAATCTGTTCGAGGAGGTCGCGACCGGGCTCGAGGGCGACGGCGCGAAGGAGATCCCCGGGGCGAAGGCGTTCGAGCTCTACGACACCTACGGTTTCCCGGTCGACCTGACGCAGCTCATGGCGCGCGAGCGCCAGCTCACCGTCGACATGGCGGGCTTCGAGGCGGCGCGCCAGGAGGCGGTCGAGCGGAGCCGCGCCGCGGGCGGCGGCTTCAAGGCCGCCGGCCTCGCCGAGGGCCACCGCGACGTCGACCAGCCGACCGAGTTCACCGGCTACGACGCGACGAGCGAGGACGGCGCCTCGGTCCTCTCGGCGACCGACGGGGAGATCATCCTCGACCGGTCCCCGTTCTACGCCGAGGGCGGCGGCCAGATGGGCGACGCGGGCCGCATCCGGAGCGCGGATGCAGGCAAGGACGGCGCCTACGACTTCGAGTTCGTCGTCTCCGACACCCAGAAGCTCGGCGATGTGTTCGTCCATCGCGGCGAGTTCGTCCGCGGCGACGCGGCCGTCGCGCTCAAGGGCGCGCCGGCGACCGCCGCGATCGACGCCGACCGGCGCGAGGCGATCGAGAAGAACCACTCGGCGACCCACATCCTCCACTGGGCGCTCCGCGAGATCCTCGGCGACCACGCCCGGCAGCGCGGCTCGCTCGTCGCGCCGACCCATCTCCGGTTCGACTACGAGCATCGCAAGGCGGTCGCGGCCGAGGAGCTCGAGGCGATCGAGCGCCTCATCAACGAGAGGGTCGTTCGCGACGTGGTCGTCGGCAGCCGCGAGACCTCGCTCGACGACGCGATGGCCTCGGGCGTGATGGCGATCTTCGGCGAGAAGTACGGCGAGGACGTCCGCGTCATCGACATCGGCGGCTTCAGCAAGGAGCTCTGCGGCGGCACCCACTGCCGGCGCACCGGCGAGATCGGCTACGTCAAGATCGGCCTCGAGAAGAAGATCGGCGCCGACATCCGTCGCATCGAGGCCAAGACAGGCCTCGGCAGCGTCGAGGACGCGATGGCCGACGCGCGGCTCATCAGCGCGCTGTGCCGTCGCTTCAAGACCGACCCCGCCAGCCTCGAGCAGCGCGTCGAGCAGATGTTCGAGCAGGTGAAGGAGCTTCGCAGCAAGAAGCAGCAGTCGGCGAGCAAGGACCTGGGCGCGGTGGCGAAGGACCTCGTCGCGGCGGCGCAGGCCGAGGGCGCCCTCTTCCACGTGATCGCGCACCTCAAGGATCACGACCCGGGCTCGCTCCGGCAGCTCGGCGATCGGGTGAAGAGCGACGGCCGGCCGCTGATCGGGCTGTTCGCGAACGAGAGCAACGGCAAGGTCAACCTGCTCGCCGCGGTGAGCAAGGTGCTCCAGGGCAAGGGCGGGAGCGCGCGGGCGCTCCTCGCCGAGGTCGCGCCGATCGTCGGCGGCAAGGGCGGCGGACGCGACGACATGGCTCAGGGCGGCGGGACCGACCCGAGCAAGATCCCCGAGGCGCTGGAGCGGGCGCACGCGGTGGTGAAAGAGCTGGCCGCGAAGGTCTGAGCGAGTCGGCGCAGAGCCGAGACCGGAGAACGACGCGTGAGCGGACACGAGCACGAGCACGGCCCCGACTGCGACCACGATCACGGGATGCCGCCCGACCCCGTCCGGGTTCGCTGGCCGGGCGCCAGCGCCGAGGACAAGAACGGCCACCCGGGCTTCCGGAAGGGCGGCCTCTTCTGGACGCTGGTGCTGTGCGAGCTCGCCGAGAGCGACGACGCGCAGGACGCCCTCGAGGAGCTCGGCGTCGACGCGATCCTCGCGGCCGTGCCCGAGGAGGCGCCCGACGACGAGGTCGAGTGGGCGACGCCCGACGAGCTCGCCGGCGCCGCCGAGAAGCTCGCCGCACTCCTCGCCGACGGCGACGCGAAGGTGAAGCCCATCGTCGCGGTCTACGACGACCTCTGGGCCGAGGCGACCGACGGCGACGACGAGGCGCCGCCGGCCGCCGAGGCGTTCGCGGCCGACCTCCAGGACCTCGCCAAGATCGCCCGCTACGCCGCCGAGCGCGGCGCCGACAAGGTCGTCATCGAGATCCAGCGGCCCGACGAGGACTCGCTCTGGGAGTCGCTCGCCCATGAGTACGACGGCGAGCTGCCCGACATCACCGAGGCCGATCCCGAGGACGAGGACGAGTCGGGCGACGACCTGCCGAGCCTCGGCGACCTCATCTTCGTGATCCGGTCGGCCGCCCGGACCGACGACGGCTACCGCTTCGACGCGGTCGGCCGGTACGGCGAGACGCCCGTCGGCTTCGGCGTCGCAATCCGGACGCGCGACGGCGACGACCCCGACGCGGTCCACGACGGCGGCGCGCGGGTGACGCTGACGCTTCCGGGCAAGCCGGGCAAGAACCTCGTCACCGCCATCGCGGAGGTCTACGAGGTCGATCGGCCCGGCGGCGGCGCGGCCGCGAAGGTCGAGCTCGCCGCCGTCTCGCTCGAGGGCGACGCCGGCGACCCGTTCTCGGGCGTCGTGCCGCTCGAGCTCATCCACGAGGGGAAGCCCCGGTTCGAGTGCTTCCTCAACTTCGACCTCGGCGACCGCCTCGTCGAGCTCCGCGAGAAGGACCCGAAGCACCGCGCGGCGATCGTGAAGACCCTCGCGGGAGCGTGACGTTCGCGCTTCGCCTTCGGCGAAGAGGATGTCACCACGGAGACACGGAGAGCACGGAGGATTCACGGAGCACGCGCCGAGGCCCGGACGGGTCGCTTCGCCCGCTTCTCCTTCGAGTGAGCGCCGATCCCCCAGGTGACGAGGCCCGAACGAAGATTCTCCGTGTCCTCCGTGTCTCCGTGGTGACATCCCGCTCGCCGCAGGCGAGCCCGCCCCAACCCGACAAGAGCAGAGGAACAGCCATGTACATCGCGATGAACCGCTTCTCCGTGGCCTCCGGCCACGAGGACGTCTTCGAGAAGGTCTGGCGCGAGCGCGAGCGCTTCCTCGACGAGGTGCCCGGCTTCCAGCAGTTCAAGCTGCTCCGCGGGGCCGCCGGCGAGGAGACGACGACCTTCATCTCGCACTCCATCTGGAAGGACGAGGCCGCCTTCCGCGGCTGGACCGAGAGCGAGGCGTTCCGGAAGGCGCACGGCGACGCGCGCACGCCCAAGGGGACGCTGACCGGGCACCCGGTCTTCGAGGGCTACGAGGTCGTCCTCGAGGCCTGACCGGGCCGGAACGGGTGGACCGACCGGCTCACTCGCCGGCGAGCTTCGCGCGGAGCCGGGTCACCCAGGACCGGAGCGTCTCGGCGTCGGCGCGGTCGGGGTCGAGCTCGAGCGCCCGCTCGAAGTCGGCCAGCGCGCCACGGTCATCGCCCGCCTGCATCCGGGCGTGCGCCCGGGCCGCGAACGCGGCCGCGTTCCGTGGAGCGAGGCGGAGGGCCAGGTCGAGGTCCGCGAGGGCGCCGTCGAGGTCGCCGCGGCGCTGACGGATCATCGCGCGGTTGCAGCGGGCCGCGACGAGCTTCGGGTCGAGCTCGAGAGCGCGTTCGAGGTCGGCGAGCGCCCCCTCGTCGTCCCCCCGCCGGCGTCGGACCATCCCCCGCTTCGCCCATCCCTCGGCGTAGCCCGGATCGACGGCGACGGCGCGGTCGAGGTCGGCGTCGGCCCCCTCGAAGTCTCGGGTCCGCCACCGAAGGAAGCCGCGGTTCGTCAACCCGATCGCGTTCTCGGGCGCGAGCTCGATCGCCCGGTCGAGCGCATCGAGCGCCCCGGCGAGGTCGCCGTTCATGTTGCGAGCGCTCGCCAGGTTTCCCCAGGAAGACGCGAGGTTGGGCTCGAGCTCGATCGCCCGTTCGAGATCCGCGATCGCCCCCTCGAGGTCGCCGGCCCGCATCCGCCAGAACCCGCGCGCCCCGATCGCGCTCGCGCGCTGCCCGTCGAGCTCGACGGCCCGATCGAGATCCCCGACCGCCCCGGCGAGGTCACCGAGGGCGGAGCGCGCGTTCCCGCGATCGATCAGGCAGTCGACCGAGCCGGGGTCGATCTCGAGCGCCTCGTCGAGGTCGGCGAGCGCGCCGCGCGCGTCGCCGCGGGCGAGCTTCGCCTTCGCCCGGATCTGAAACGCCGTGCTCGAGCGCGGCGCGAGGACGAGCGCCCGATCGAGGTCCGCGATCGCCGCGGCCGGGTCGCCGAGCTCGAGTCGGGCGTAGCCGAGCAAGATCCGCGCGCGAGCATGCTCGGGGTCGAGCTCGACGACGCGAAGGAAGTCGGCCCGAGCGCGCCCCCACTCGCCCCCCTTCCGGAGCACGTCTCCACGATTGGTGAGCGCGGTGACGTCGTCCGGCGCGAGCTCGATCGCGCGCGACAGGTCCTCGATCGCCCCCTCCCGGTCGCCCAGGAGCGAGCGAGCGTAGCCCCGGTTCCCCCAGGCGGTCCCGAACTGCGGGTCGAGGGCGATCGCCCGGTCGAGGTCGCTGACCGCGCCGTCGAGGTCGCCGAGCTCGAGCTTGACGCAGCCGCGGGTCGACCACGCCACCGCGTAGCCCGGGTCGAGCGCGACGGCGCGGTCGGCGTCGACCAGCGCCTCGCGGTAGGCGCGCTGACGGAACTTCACGAGGGCTCGGTTGGACCAGGACCGGACGAGCCCGGGGTCGAGCTCGATCGCCCGGTCGTAGTCCGCGAGCGCCCCCTCGAGGTCCCCCTTCGCGGTGCGGACCCGCGCCCGGCGGTGGTAGCTCTCGGCATCCTCGCTCTCGAGCGCCGTCTCGACGTCGGTCTTCTCGATGTGCCTCGAGACCCGGGCCCAGTAGGGCCCGTTGAGCGAGAGGTGGGTGCGCCTGGCCCGGACGACGAGCGACTCGGCGCGCGCGCCGCCCAGGCGGCAGAGGGCGACCCCCGCGGGGGCAGCCCGGACCTCGTCCCCCTCGGCGAAGAGGTACCGTCCGAGCGGCTCGATGGCGCCGGCGCGGATGCCGATCCTCCCGAGCGCATCGACGATCAGCCGCGCCGTCTCGACGCGGGACCGTCCGAGCGACTCCGCCTGACGGCCGCCGATGATGGCGAGGGCGCTCGCCGCCGCGGCGACGTCCTTCCGCGGCGCCCGCGCCTCGATCCGGCCGCGAGCGCGCGCGAGCGTTCGCGCCGCCGGCTCCGGGACGTCATCGCCCGGCCTCGTCTCGAGCCACGCGTCGATCGCCCCGGCGAGCCCGGCGATCGTCGTCTCGCCGGCGCGCGCCTCGTCGGCCGTCGGCTCCGCGACCTCGAGGAGGGTCACCCGGGCGGCCGCCCGGAGCTCGGCCGTGATCGCATCGAGCTCGGCGGCGAGGAGGGCGACGGTCTGCTCGTCCTTGAGCCCGACGAGCTCGAGGAACGCGTCCTCGCGTCCGCCGCTCGTCGCGAGGATCTGCCCGGAGCGGGCTCGCTCGAGGATCGCGAGCACGTCGTCGCGCCGGGACCGCGCGCGCGCCTCTCGCGCCTCGTCGACGGCCGTCCTCCGCGCCCGCGCGAGCGGATCGCCGGCGCCGAGCTCGACCGCGCGGTCGAACGCGCCCGCCGCGACGCTCCACTGCTCGGCGACGAGCGCGACCTCGCCGGTCGCCATCGCGAGGTCGAAGGCCTCGCGCGCCGCGGCGTCGCGGCGCCGGGGCGAGGCGTGGCGCTCGAGGGCGTGGAGCGTCATCGCCTTGCCGAACGCGTCGATCCCGAGGGCGAGCGTCCGGTCGAGGCGGTCGCGCCGTCGCGCCGGCGCCTCGTCGGCCGGCGTCGGCTGGGCGCGCGCCTCCGCGAACGCGTGTGCGGCGGCCCGGACCTCGGTCCGCAGCTCGCCGACGAACGCGGTGCGCTCGGCCGCGAGGCGCCGCGACATGCCCACCCACGAGACGCCGACGACGACGGCCGCGGCGACGAGGGCGGCGACGGCGAGCCCGACGGCCGCCGCGATCGCGGGGTTGCGCCGCGCCCACCGGAGCGCGCGCTCGGCCCGCCCGATCGGCCGCGCTTCGATCGCCAGCCCGCCGAGGAAGCGCTCGAGCTCGGCCGCGACGGCCGCCGCGCCCGGATAGCGACGGTCCGGGCTCTTCTCGAGACAGCGCATGGCGATCGTCTCGAGGTCGGGGTGGACCCGCGGATCGAGCGCGCGCGGCGCGATCGGATCGGTCACGAAGACGCGCCGGAGCACCTCGGCCAGGCTCGCGCCGTCGAACGGCGGTCGCCCCGTGATCGCCCAGTAGAGGAGGCCGCCGAGGCTGAACACGTCGGTCTGCGGGCCGATGGCGTCGTGGTCGCCGCGCGCCTGCTCGGGCGAGAGGTACTGCGGCGTGCCGAGCATCTGACCGGTGGCCGTCAGCTCCCCGCGCGCGCCGGTCTCGCGGGCCAGGCCGAAGTCGCAGAGGCGCGCCCGGCCGTCGCGCCCGACGAGGACGTTGCCCGGCTTGACGTCGCGATGGACGATGCCCTCGCCGTGCGCGTGATCGAGGGCGAGGGCGACCTCGCGGACGAGCGTCGCCGCCCGGCGCGGCGCGAGCGGCTCGCGCTCGGCGAGGGCCTCGAGCGACTCGCCGTCGATGTGATCCATGACGAGGAACGGGCGGCCCTCGCCGTCGGTGCCGACCTCGTGGACGGCCACGATCCCGGGATGGGCCAGGCGGGCCGCCGCGCGGGCCTCCCGGACGAAGCGGCCCATCCTCGCCTCGTCGAGTCGGCTCGCGTCGAGGACCATCTTGATCGCGACGTGGCGGCGAAGGGCGTCGTCGCGCGCCCGGTAGACGACGCCCATCCCGCCGCGACCGAGCTCCTCGAGGAGGACGTAGCGGCCGATCCGCCCGAGGTGAGCCGCCGCCGGCGGAGGCGGAGTCGGCGCGTTGGAGAAGCCTTGGGTCACGCCGCGATGGTGGCAGCGGGAGACGACGCTTCGCAATGGAAGGTGGATGTCAGGGTGCCGAGCCGGGCCCGTTCCAGGACAGGAGTCCCGGGCGGAGCACCAGGACGGGGGACGCGTCGGCAATGGCTCGGCGACGCCCGAATCAATCCGAGTAATCCGCGAAATCCGCGGTTCGGTCTCTCTCGGCGTTGAACCCAGTAGGAACCGCGGATTACGCGGACTACGCGGATTGCGAGTTGCCGGCGCGCAGTTCATTGCCGACGCCTGCGCTCCCGTTCCAGGAACAGGAGTCTCGGGCGGAGCACCAGGACGGGGACGCGTCGGCAATGGCTCGGCGACGCCCGAATCAATCCGAGTAATCCGCGAAATCCGCGGTTCGGTCTCTCTCGGCGTTGAACCAGTGGGAACCGCGGATTACGCGGACTACGCGGATTGCGAGTTGCCGGCGCGCAGTTCATTGCCGACGCCTGCGCTCCCGTTCCAGGAACAGGAG
>JAJDCQ010000216.1 GCA_029260755.1 Planctomycetota bacterium
CGGCGTCTCGCCGGACATCGCCGCGCAGGCCTTCGTTCCGCGGCCTCGCGAACGCCAGACGGGTTCCCTCGGCCGCGCGCCTCGGCCTGCACGACGCTGTCTCGACGAGCCGCTCGCGTCATTCTGCAACAGCCTCCTAGGAGCGAGCCGGCGGTGGCGGGCGCGGGTAACCGCCGGCCACAATGCGTGGGTGGAGATTCCCAGCGCCGGAGATCACCCGTCGTTCCGACCGCCTCCTCCGCCCACCGAGGTGATGCCGCCCAGGAGTCTCGGCGGCTTCGACATCGTCCGCCTCCTCGGCGAAGGCGGAATGGGCAAGGTCTACCTGGCCGTCCAGCGGAGCATTCGACGGCAGGTCGCCGTGAAGGTGCTCGCGCCGGAGTTCGCCCGCGACCCCGAGTTCGTCACGCGCTTCGTCCGGGAGGCGCGCGCCGCGGGCGCGCTCGCGCACGCGAACGTCGTCTCGGTCTACGACGCGGGGACCGACGCGGCGACCGGCGCGCACTACATCGCGTTCGAGCTGGTCGAAGGCGGCGATCTCGAGGGCCTCGTGCGGCGCGAGGCGCCGGTGCCCGAGCGCCGGTGCCTGAGGATCGCGCGGACGATCGCGGTCGCCCTCGGCCACGCGAACGAGCACGGGCTGGTGCATCGCGACCTCAAGCCGGCGAACGTCCTCATCGCGGCCGACGGCACCCTCAAGCTCGCCGACCTCGGCCTCGCCAAGCAGACCACCGCGGCGAGCAGCATCACCCAGACCGGGGTGATCGTCGGGACGCCCCATTACATGTCGCCCGAGCAGGCCGACGGCGTCCGGGACATCGACATCCGGACCGACCTCTACGCCCTCGGCTTGATCCTGTACCGCATGGCGGCCGCCCGGCACGCCTTCGAGGCCGAGACGCCGATCGGACTGCTCACCAAGCGCCTCACGAGCGACTGCCCCGACCCGCGCGAGCGAGCGCCCTCGCTCTCGGGTGGCTTCGCGGAGCTGATCGCCTCGCTCACCGCCCGGGATCGTGCCGACCGACCGGCGACCCCGGCCGACGTCGTCGCCGAGATCGACCGCCTCCTGACGGCCCCGCCCGAGCGGTCTCGCGCTCCCCTCGGTCCGCTCGTCGCCGCCGGCGCGGTGCTCCTCGTCGCGATCGTCGGGCTGGTCGCCTACGCGGTCTCGCCGGACGCCGCGCCGACCGAGGGCGCCGTCGCCGGCGGGACCGGCGTGGTCGATCCCTCGGCGAGCGGCGAGCCAGCGGTGGTCGAACCGCCGATCGACCGGCCGCCGCCGGTCGAGCCCGCGGCCGACGGCGAGATCGCCGAGGGCTGGCCGATCAAGCTCCCCGTCGCCCTCGCCGAGCTTCGCGACCGGACGAAACCGAACGGGGTCACCTACCGGCTGGTGAACGCCTGGGGCGCTCACGACTGGCGCCACGACCTCGTCGTGAATCGTGTCGCGTTCTCCCCCGACGGGCGCGAGGTGCTGACCGTCTCGAACGATGGCACGGCGGTCGTGCGCGACCTGGCGACCGGCGTGTCGCCGAAGCGCCTCCGCGCCTCGGGGAAGGGTGAGGCGACGCAGATCCACGCGGGCGCGTACCTCCCCGGCGGCGGCATCGCCTTCGGGACGCACGGGGGACGCGTCGCCCTGCTCGACGCCGCGCGGCGGGAGGCGCGCGACCTCGTCCCGGCGTCGGGCGCGGGGAGTCGCGTGCTCGATCTCGTCGTCACGCCCGACGATCGCCATCTCATCATGGCCGTGGAGGACCGCGTTCGAGCCTACGCGCTCGACTCGCGGCGGCTCGTCTGGGAGGTGGAGCATCCGTCCGAGGCCGGGGAACCGGCGGCCGTGAGCGACGTCGACGTCTCGCCGGACGGGACGCAAATGATCTCGGCGAGCACCGATGGCACCCTCCGACTCTGGGATCTCGGTGGTGGCGATGCGCCGCCCCACGCCCCGATCGTGGTCCGCACCGAGAGGGTCGGCCCGCAACGCTGGCAGCTCTTCGCGACGTTCACCCCCGACGGAGCTCGCATCCTCTGCGATGGCTCGACCCAGGCGGTCTGGGTGCTCGACGCCGATTCCGGGGCGAAGACCGGCGAGCTCGTCATGCCGGTGCCCGGGATCCGGGATGTCGCCGTCGCGCCGGACGGCTGGCGCGCGGCCGTCGGCTGCGATGACGGTCGAGTGCGCATCGTCGTCGTCGAGACCGGTGAGGCGCTCGGGAGCTGCGGTCCGTTCGTCGGCGCCATCTCGTCGGTCGCGTTCTCGCCCGACGGTCGTCACCTCGTCGCGGGCAGCGTCGATGGATCGGTCCGCCTGTTCGAGGCGAGCGGGGCGTATCGCGAGGTCCGGCCGCCGACCGGCCACGCCGGGTCCGTCCTCGCCGTCGGCATCTCGGGCGACGGACGCTGGCTCGCATCGCTCGGCGGAGAGGCCCGCGTCCGGTTTCACGACCTGGCGGGAGCCGATCCACCGGGGCCCGTTGCGTACGGCTCGAGCCCCGCGCGCTCGATCGCCGTGACCCCCGACGGCAGCCAGGCGTTCACCGTCGGGCCGGATCGGGAGCTGGTGCGGTGGCCCCGAGGGGGCGGGCTCCGGAGGATGCCCGTCCCGAGCACGGACCCCGGCTCGGTCCGGCTCGTCGTGGCGAGCCCGTCCGAGCCGCTCCTGGCCGTCGGCACGACGCGCCATCTCTCACTCCTCGACGCGAGCTCGGGCGTCAGCCGGGCGCTCGTCGGCCTGAGCGCGTCGCCGGTCGCGATCGACTTCAGCCCGGCCGGCGACACCGTCTTCGTCCTGGCGGCGAACGGGGTCCGATTCGAGGTCTCGGTCGCGGACCCCCGCTCGATCCGGCAGTCGGTGACCGGGTTCATCCGGGGTCGCGGCGACGATCCGCTCGTCGCCGGCGCGCTGACCGAGGGCTGGACCTTCGGTCGGACGGAGCGAGAGCTCCTCCTCGAGGCCACGACGCCCGGCGCGTCGGTCGAGTCTCTCAGCGTCGCCGCGCTTGGTGGGTTCCACGTCTCGCCCGACGGGAAGCGCGTGGTGCTGATCCGAGGAGCGGGCAAGCTCGCCGTCCTCGAGCTCCACGCGGGTGGGCTGCGGGTGCTCGACCAGCCCTCTCTCGGGGATGACGACGCGACCAGCCTCGCCTTCGGTCCCGACAGCCGCTCCTTCACGGTCGGCACTCGCCGCGGTCGCATCCTCCAGCTCGCCCCGCGCTGAACCGACCTCGCCCTCGCGGCGACCGTCCCTCGCTGCCATGGTGGGGCATGGACCGGATCGGCCCCTACCAGCTCCGGGGGCGGCTCGGCGCCGGCGCCGCCGGCGTCGTGTTCCGAGCCTGGGACGCCCGCCTCGACCGTGAGGTCGCGATCAAGCTGCTCCTCGGCGACGGCGCGACCGATCATCGGCGGCGTCGCTTCGAGCGCGAGGCGCGCGCCCTCGCCAAGGTCCGCCACCCGAACGTGGTCGGCGTCCACGCGGCGGGCTTTCACGGAGCGGAGCTTCGCCCCTATCTCGTGATGGACCTCGTCCGGGGCGAGTCGCTCCAGGCGCGCCTCGACCGCGACGGGCCTCTCCCGGTCGACGAGGCGACCTCGCTCGTCGCGCGCGTCGCGTCGGGGCTCGCGGCGGCCCACGCCGAGGGCGTGCTGCATCGGGACGTGAAGCCGGCGAACGTGATCGTCGACGAGGAGGGCGAGCCGCGCCTCGGCGACTTCGGCCTCGCCAAGGAGCTCGACGACGAGCGGCGATCCGACTCGCTCTCCGCCGACGGGCGGTTCCTCGGGACGCCCGGGTTCGCGCCGCCCGAACAGGTGCACGGAAGGTCCGAGGCGATCGGGCCGGCGAGCGACGTCTACGGTCTGGGCGCGACCCTGTACGCGCTGCTCACCGGCGACGCCCCGTTCGAGGGTGACTCGATCGTCGAGGTCATCCTCGCGACGACGAACCGCGCGCCGCCGTCTCCCGCGGCGGGCCGTCCGGACGTGCCCCCGGTGCTCGACGCGATCTGTCTCCGCTGCCTGGCCAAGGAGCCGGGAGCGCGGTTCCCCTCGGCGGCCGCGCTCGCCGAGGCGCTCGAACGCTCGCTCGCGGGCGAGGAGCCCCGCGCGCGGGCCTCGATGGCTCGGCCCGCGCTCTTCGGCCTCGCCGGCGCCGTCGGCGTCGCCGCCCTCGTCGTCGCGGCGGGCCTGCTCGGCCTCGATCGGTCCGGCCCCACCGGCGCGCCGACGCCGGTCGCGGTCGCGGCGAGCTCCGCGGGGCCCTCTCCAGCGACCGGATCCCCGTCGAGGGGAGCGGTCGCGCCCACGCCGTCGGCGCCGCCGTATCCCGACACTCCGGGGCCGAGCCTCTCGCTGTCGGCCGAGCTCGCGGTCCAGGTGACCTCGCTCCTGGATCGGAGCCGCGCATCGATGGATCAGGGACGCATCCTCGACGCGATCGCGTCGCTCGAGGAGGCGACCGAGCTCGACCCCGGGAACCCGTGGATGTGGACGATCCTCGGCCAGGCGCGAGAGGCATCCGGCGACCCCGACGCGGCGCTCGCCGACCTGGGGCGGGCTCTCGCGCTGGCCCCCGACTTCGTCGAGGCGCATCGCGGGCTGGCGTCGGCCCATTGCACCCGGGGTGACGTCGAGACGGCCCTCGGTCATCACGGGCGCGCTCTCGCGCTCGATCCCGAGGACGCGGCGACCTGGTCGGCGCGCGCCTACGTCCACGAGCTGGCCGGCGATCCCGACGCGGCGCTCGCGGACCTGAACCGGGCGATCGAGCTCGGACCCGTCGATCCTCCCTGGCGGGCCCGTCGCGGTCTCCTCCTCGCGGCGCGCGGCGACGTCGAGGCGGCCCTCGTCGACCTCGACGCGTTTCTCGAGGCGGCGCCCTATCACGCCGACGTGGGCCGGATCCGCAACCACGCCGCGATGCTTCGCAGCGGCGAAGATCCCAAGGCGATGGTGATCGAGGCCCGCGAGCTCATGGCGGAGGGCGACCGCCTGAGGGAAGCCGGGGACCTCGACGGGGCGTGCGCCGTCTGGCGACGCGCCCTCGAGGTCGACCCGACCGCCATCAACGTCCTGTCGCGGCTCTCGGCTGCCGCGATCGAGCGCAGCGACCTCGACGAGGCGCTCCGCTTCGCGTCACGGGGCGTGGAGTGCCAGCCCATGAACGGGCGCCTCTGGAGCAACCAGGGCGTGATCCGCGAGAGGCTCGGCGACCTCGAGGGCGCGGTCGGAGACCACGAGCGGGCCGTCGATCTCGGGCCGACCGATCCCGATGCCTGGGCGAACCTCGGCGTCGCCCTGAACAAGCTCGACCGACTCGACGCGGCCATCAGCGCGTTCGACCGGGCGATCGCCCTCGCCGCGAACCACCCGATCGCCCGGACGACCCGCGGCTTCTGCCGTGAGAAGCGAGGCGACCTCGAGGGCGCGCTGGCCGACTACGACGTGCTCCTCGCGCGCCACCCCGATCACGCCTGGGCGCCGTCGGTTCGGAAGCAAGCCGACGCCGTGCGCGCCCGCCTCGGCCGCTGATCGAGCTCCGTCAGCGGCGGACCGCGTAGCGAAGGACCGCCTGCCGGCCGGTGCGGACGGCGAGCTGGCGGCCGTCGGGCGAGAAGGCGAGCGCCGTCGGCGCGTCGGGCACCTCGACGAGCGCGATCCGATCGATCGCCTCGGCCGTGTCGAGGTTCCAGAGGATGACCGCCCGGTCCATCCCGCCGATCGACGCGCCGACGCGGCCATCGGGGGCGATGGCGACCCGGGCCGTCCCCCACCGTGGCCCCGGCTCCGCGAGGCGGATCGGCCGGGCGGAGGCGCCCTCGATCCTCCAGAGAATGACCTCGCCCGCGTCGTGGGCGGAGAGGGCGCGGCGCCCGTCGCCGGAGGCGGCGAGGTCGGTCGGGTCGATCGGACCGCGGCCGAGGGGCAAAACGACCGACCGCCCCGAGCCGCCGAGGATCGCGCGCCGGAGCGATCCGTCCTTCGTCGCGATCAGAAGGCCCTCGCGCGTGTCGGCGAACGCGACGGCCGCGACGGCGCCTTCCGCCGCGACCGAGCCCTCCTCCGCGTTGCGGTCGATGCTCCAGATCGAGACGCGGTCGCCGCCGTGAGCGCTCGCGGCGCGGCTCCCGTCGGGGGCGACGGCGAGGGCGGTGACGACGTCGCCGGGGGCGCCCTTCCGCAGGCTGCGCGAGCGCATGCCGCTCCGGTAGTCCCATCCCTGGAGGCCGCCGTCGGCGCGGTCGCGGATGAAGACGAGGCCGTCGCGGGAAGCTGCCATCCGCTCGGCGGGAGGGCCGCCGAGCGACATCCGCTCGGCCCAGGGCTCGACGTCCCACAGCCGGAACCCCTCGCCGCCGACCGTCGCGATCTGGAAGTTGTTCTCGAGGCCGCGGGCGAGCCAGGCGACGCCGCCCGCCGCGGTCGCGGCGCCGGTCCGCGGGCCGAGCGCCCGTCCGGTCTCGATGACGACGCGCCGGATGGAGCCGTCGGCCTCGCCTCGCGCGATGACCAGGCCGTCGGGAGAGAACGCGACCGCCCGGACCGGGCCGGGCGCGACGCTCTCGATCGAGGTCAGCCGGCGTCGCGCATCGAGGTCCCAGACGACCGTCGTCCCGTCCTCGAAGCCGGCCGCCGCCCGCCGCGGTCCGGCCGGGGCGAGCGCGACCGACCGGACGGCCGAGGCGTGGGCGACGAGGCGGGCGACGACGCGGCCCGACCCGACGTCGTAGGCCTCGACGGCCTGGCCGGCCGTGACCAGGACGAGCGAGCCGTCGCGGGAGGCCCCGATCCGGTGCTGGCCGGCGACGGACCCGCCGGGAGTGGTGAGGCCCCCGAGGCGCTCGCCGGAGTCGGCGTCGTGGATCGCGATCGCCCCGTCTCCGTAGACCGCCGCGAAGCGATGCTCGCCCAGGACGACGAGGTCGTCGACGGCGGCGTCGGGATGATCGGCGATCGCGCGCGGCCTCCCGGGATCCGCGTCGATGTCCTGGACGACGATCGGCGCGCTGGCCCGATCGGTGCCCAGGATGGCGAAGCGGCCGTCGGCGGTGATCGCGGCCGCCGTCGCGCGACCGGGAACGGTGCTGAGCTCGCGGACGAGGCGCCCGTCCGCGTCGTGGAGGTAGAAGGTGCCGCGGCCGCTCCCGGTGACGATGCGGTCGGCATCGGGGGTGGTGGCGAGGGCCGCGACGCCGCCGATCCGGGAGCCCATCCGTCCCCGGAGGAGCGAGGATCGCGGATCCCAGATGGCCGTCGTCGACATGATGCCCGAGGAGACGGCGAGGTCGTCGCGCGGCCAGGCGAGACGGACGATCGGAAGACCGGGATGCGCCATCGTCGGCTCGCCGAGCACCTCGGTGAGGACGAGGGCGCGGCCTGCCGCCGACGCGTAGGACGCGAGGCGGTCGTCGCGCGCGGCGGCTGCGGCGACCTCGTCGATCGCCTCGGGGTCGCCGGGATCGACGTCGGGATCGACGGGCGGGTCGACCGCGACGCCGACCGGGTCGGGCGGCGTGTCGGGCGGACCGCCTCCGGTCATCGCCGATGGCGGCGAGTCGTCGTCGTCGCCGCCAGAGCGCGCGCGCAGGCGCTCGGCGATGGACGGCGTCGTCCGACCCGGGCCCGTCGCGGCGGAGCCGGGCTCGACGGCGTCGCCGCGCAGACCGAGGATCGCGACGACGCCGACGGCCGTCGCGACGGCGGCCGTGGCGCCCAGCGCGATCCCCGGGCCGAGCGACCGGCCGCGCGTCGGCCGCGGCTCGCTCGAGGCGGGCCCGGCGGCGAGGGCGCGGGCGAACGCGCCGGCGTCGGCGGGACGGCGCGCGGGATCGCGGTCGAGGGCGACGCGCAGGCAGCGGTCGAGCCAGGCGGGGGCGTCGCGTCGGCGGGAGCGCAGGGCCGGGGCGGGCGTTCGGAGGATCGTGGCGATCAGCTCGACCGGGTCGGCGCCCCGGTGCGGCGGGGCGCCGGTGAGGCACTCGAAGGCGATCGCGGCGAGGGCGTAGACATCGGCGGGCGGCCCGACGTTCTTCGCATCGCGGATCTGCTCGGGCGCCATGAAGGCGATCGTCCCGCGCAGCTCGCCCGACCGCGAGAGCGACTGGCTGTTGCCGGGGTCGCGGGCGAGGTGCTTCGCGACGCCGAGGTCGGCGACGAGCGGCCGGCCGTCCGTCGTGAAGAGGATGTTCTCGGGCTTGAGGTCGCGGTGGACGATGCCGCGGGCGTGGGCGGCCTCCATCGTCACGGCGAGGCGCTGGGCGAGGTCGATCGCCTCGCCGATGGCGAGCTCGCCCTCGCGAGCGAGTCGGTCGCGGAGGGTGCCCCCGCCGACGAACGGCATGGCGATCCAAGGGCCGAGCTCGCTCCCGCCGGCGTCGAGCAGCGGAACGAAGCCGGCCTCCGCCCCGAGCTCGGCGAGGATCCGGCGTTCGCGGTCGAACCGGGCGAGGGCGTCGGGTTTCGCCCGCTCCGCCGCGATCAGCTTGATCGCGACCTGCCCCCCGTCCGGGTCGCGGGCGCGGTAGACGATGCCCATGCCGCCCCGGCCGAGCTCCCCCTCGATCTCGTAACTTCCTATCCGCACGGGATGAGGATAGGCGTCTGCGCGCGCGCCGGACAACGGGCAGCGGGCGTTCGCGGAACGCGCGTCGAGGTGACATCCTCGGAGAGTGCAGCGGCCCGGGACGATCGGCCGATTCAAGATCCGCGCGACCCTCGGTCGCGGGGGCGCCGGCGTCGTCTATCGAGCGACCGACCCGCGCCTGCGACGCGACGTCGCGATCAAGATGCTCCTTCCGACGCGGACCGGGCGAGCGGCGTTGAAGCGGTTCGATCGTGAGGCGCGCGTCCTGGCGAAGGTGCGCCATCCGAACGTCGTCAGCGTGCACGAGATCGGCGAGGAGGACGGCAATCCCTACATCGTGATGGACCTCGCCGAGGGCGAGACGCTCCAGACGCGGATCGACCGCGACGGACCGCTGCCGCCGGCGGAGGCGGCTCGCCTGACCGAGCGGCTCGCGCGAGCCCTCGACGCGGCGCACGCGCACCAGGTGCTCCACCGCGACCTCAAGCCCGAGAACGTGATCGTCACCCTCGCGGGCGATCCGATGCTGACCGACTTCGGCCTCGCGAAGGACCTCGACGACCCCGACGTCTCGGGATCGGGGATGATCTCGATCCGCGGGCGGTTCATGGGGACTCCAGGGTTCGCCGCCCCCGAGCAGGCGAAGGGGGCCGACGAGCTGGGTCCGGCGGCCGACATCTACGGGCTCGGCGCGACCCTCTGCGTGATGCTCACGGGGGAGCCGCCGGTCATCGGCAGCACCCTCGTCGAGATGGTCATCGCGACGACGTCCGGACGCGTCCGCCGTCCCTCCGAGATGCGGCCCGAGCTCGAGGTCGACGAGATCGACGACCTGTGCATGCGCTGCCTCCAGGTCGAGGCGGGCAGCAGGTTCCGCTCGGCCCGCGAGCTCGCCGAGGCGCTCGAGAGATACCTGCGCGGCGACTCATCGGACGAGTGGGAGGCGCGGCGGGCGCGACGGGCGACGCGGAAGGTGAGCGGGCGCGCCCCGAAGAGGACGACGACCGGACGGCGCACGATGACATCGACCCGGACGAGCCTCGGCGCGGCGCCCGGGAGGTCGTCCGGCGTCCCGGTCTGGGTCGGGCTCGCGGCCGCCGGGGCGGTGCTCCTCGTGGCGATCGCCTTCCTCGGCTCCCAGCTCGCGGCGGAGCGCGGATCGCACGCGGAGACGATCGCGCGGCTCGAGGCGCGGCTCGCGGCGGCCGAGGAGGGCGAGGAAGGCGAGGAAGGCGACGCGCGTCCCGAGGAGCCCTTCGAGGAGGACGCGGAGCCGCCCTCCGTCGTCGCCGGTCGTGATTCGGAGAGCGGCAGCGGCGGCGGGATCGCCGGAGCCGATCGCGAGGAGGCGAACGAAGCGGCCCGCGCTCCCGAAGAGCCCGCTCCGCGCGCCGACCCGGACGCGGTCCACGCCGTCCCGCCCTCGAACGACGGTCCCGTTGGTCGATCCGAGAATCCGAGAGTCATCGCGAGGATCCGCCACTACGGCGACCCGAGCAATCCGGGGAACGCGCGGGCGCAGGGGCTGGTGTCGATCGCCGTGCGTCAGATCAACGGCGGCGACTTCGCCGCCGCCCGGAAGAGCCTCGACGAGGCGGTCGGGCTCGACCCGACGATCTACTTCGCCCGCTACAACCGCGGCTTCGTGCGGATGAAGCTCGGCGACCTCCCCGGAGCGATCGAGGACCTCGACGCCGCGATCGCAATCGTCCCCGAGGCCGACGCGTTCGCCTACCGGGGTGAGGCGAAGCTCTCGAGCGGCGACCTCGCGGGCGCCCTCGCCGACTTCAACGAGGCGAGCGAGCGCAAGCCGAACGTCGCCAACACCTGGCTCATGCGCGGCGTCGTCCGGAGCCGGGCCGGCGACATCGACGGCGCCATCGCCGACCTCCAGGAGTGGTGCCGCCTCTCACCGGGCAGCCCCGAGCTGCCGAAGGTCCGCGCCGAGATCAACCGGCTCCGCGTGGTGTCGGGTCGCTAGTCTCCGGCCGGGGCGAAGCGCACGACCAGGGCGAGGTGGTCGCTCGGATACTGCCACGACGGAAGGCGCGCCGCGCCCACGGCGCCGTCGTCGGGAATCCCGAGAGTGGCGACGGGTCGCAGGGTGCTCCGCTCGAACCAGACGTAGTCGATCGTCCGCTTGACCTCGCCGGCGGCGCGGACCTTCCAGCTCGTCCACGCCGGCTCGGCGCCGTCGAGCGCGGCGTAGGCGCTCGCCAGCCCGAGCGGGTGCTCGGTGACCGCGGCGTGGGCGAGCGAGCCGGGCACGTCGTTCCAGTCGCCGCCGACGATCACGGCCGCCTCGCCATCGAGGCCGTCGCGCTCGGCCGCGAGGGCGGCGACGAGCTGCCGCGCCTGGGCGCCGCGTCGCTCCTCGAAGCCCGGCTTCGCCTTGAGGTGCGTCGATGCGACGAGGAGCGGGCGATCGCCCTCGCGGTCATCGAGGAGGGCGAGGAGCGCGACCTGGGTCTACGTGCGGAGTCTGTTCTGGTGCTCCTACGGATTCACTCGAGAGCAGGTACGCGTCGGTGAGGCGCCGTCAGACACCGTGATCGCCGCGGACCGGAGCGTCGGGCTGCGGAGGGAGCATCGAGCTCACCCGGCGCAAAGCCCGCCGTTCCCGCCGACCTCGCACATCTACAACCACGTCGAGGGACGCAATGTCCTTCGGCTCGACGGAACGGTGAGCTGGGTCCCGGGAGAGGCCGAGCAGTCCGATACGTCGATCGCCTCGGCCCTTACGCGGCTCAATCTCGTCGAATGACGCCTTCGGGCGCGCCGTCTACAAGGAGAGGGGAGGGGTCCGCGTCACGCATGAGATCGGGGTTCGGGACCCCTGACCTGAAGGGCGGAGCAAGACCCGGTTTCGCAACGACGCGTGGGGGCTTCGGGCGTCTACAGAACTGGCGGGGCTAGCGCTCACTGGATCTCCGTTCAGGTCTCGCTTGACGGCCCGTGCCGGGCGGTTGTAGGCTAATCCACTGTGGCATAAAATGATGCGCAACACCTGTCGGAGGTCCAGCGTGCCTCGGTTCTTCCTTCCCGCCCAGATTCTCAAGTCCGCGATCGAGGTGCTACGCGTGGGCGTTGAGGCTGGAGTGCTGTCGGAGCTTGTTGAACGGGAGCGCGCTGCGGAGACCGGAGGCGGAATCGCCCTAGAGATTTACGGCGATGCGGCTGAGGGCCTAGGGGTCGCCCACTCCGTTGCGTATGAGGGCCTTCAGGCGCTCAGTTATCTCGTCGAGCAGGCTGAGGCGCTCGATGTTGAGCCAGCTCAAGCTCTTGAGCAGATCTGCGCCTCTGCGCTCGCGCAAGGGGTTGAGGGAGCCGAAACGCTCTCGTCTCTGGGGCCGATCCTTGAGACTTGCGCGTCCGCCGCACTTGGACGCAAGAGGCAGGAGTTGAGTCGAGGCCTCGCGCTGACGGCGGCGAGCGTGCGCACATTCTGTGACGCCAGGCCCGTGTTCGATCTGGAGCGGAGCGAAATCGTTGAGTTCCTTCCGGTCGTCACGATGAGGGTTCGCTGCACAAACGGCGTCGGGGAGGTCAGGGACTTGGTGTTTGAGCTACCCACGGACGTGCTCGAGAGCTTGACCGAGGAGCTCAAGACGGTCGGGCGGAAGCTCAAGGTCCTGGAGAGTCTCGGCGACATCGAGCCGGAAGAGACTGGCGCGGCTGGTGAAGGAGCGGCGGAGTGAAGACTCTCGACCGAGCTTCGGTGCGCCGCGGCGGGCGCCGGGTGTCGTCGAAGCGCGCCTCTCAGCGTCTCTTCGACAAGCTCAAGTCGGTGGGCGTGGGTGTGGGTGCCGAGCTCGGCCGAGCGTCGATCGGGCGCCGGGATTCAGATGCTCAGGTTGCAGGTCTTGTGATTCGCAGGCTAAGGATGAAGAAGAAGACCGGCGCCGCGATCGCCAAGATATTCGGGATGCTCGCCAACCAGTGGCGCACCGAAACTGCATTGTCGTCTTCGCTCACTGACGTGGTAACGCACGCAGCATACCAGCGAATCATCGGGCTCGGGCGCCCAGCCGTCCCGCTCATTCTGGCGGAACTCGCCGTCCAACCGGATCATTGGGGTTGGGCGCTCGAGGCGCTCACGGGTGAGAATCCGGTGGATGACGAGGACGCTGGTCGTCTGGACCGAATTCAAGCCGCGTGGCTGGAGTGGGGTCACACCAAGGGCCTGGTGTAGCGGCGCCCAGCGATGCTCGAGGCGATGTTCCCGGGACTCGCAGTTGGCAACTACGCGATTACGAGCGCCAAGACGCCTACATACAACTGCATCGCTTGGGCGGCGGGCGACCTGACGCGTTGGTGGTGGCCAGTGCGGTCGCCCCTTGCCTACTGGCCGGCTGGAGTTCCGTGCGAAGTCACCCTCGATGCGTTCATCGCGGCGTTCGCGACGCTTGGATACGCGCCATGCAACGTGGGCGGCGCCCTTGAGAGTGGTGTCGAGAAGGTAGCCCTATACGCCGATCGGCTCGGGACACCCACGCATGCCGCGCGCCAGCTGCCTACGGGAGCGTGGACGAGCAAGCTCGGGCGACTCGAGGACATCCGGCACACCCCCGAGGGGCTCGACGGGGACCAATACGGGGTGGTGGCGTGCGTTCTTCGTCGCGACCGCCCAGCGGCGCCCATCGCGCCGTGATAGCGCGATTGGTGCGCTTCGGGATGCGCGCCACCCTAAGCCGCCTGAAAACACAGACGCCGCGAGACCAGAAGGTCTCGCGGCGTCGTGCCTTGCGATGGTGGGCGGAGGCAGACTTGAACTGCCGACACCAGGATTTTCAATCCTGTGCTCTACCAACTGAGCTATCCGCCCGCGTGGCGGCGGATTCTACGGTAGCTTCGCTCGGCGAGTCAACGCTGGCGTCAGGGGTTTTCGCCCGCGGGGTCTAGGGGTGCGGCAGGCCGCGTTCGTGGGCGATCGCCAGGGCGGCGTCGCGGTCGCGTTCGATCTGGGCGACCAGGGCGTCGGGTCCGTCGAAGCGCTTCTCGGCGCGGAGCCGTTCGATGAAGGTCACCTCGAGGGCTCGTCCGACGAGGTCGCCTTCGAAGCCGAGGAGGTGCGGCTCGACGAGGTCTTCCTGCGCCTCGGGGTGGAACGTCGGCCGGCGTCCCACGTTGACGACGGCGAGGTGGCTCGGCTCCGGCCACGCCGCTCCGGCGCGGAGCTCTTCCAGCGGCGGGAGGATCGTCACGGTCGCGGCGTAGACGCCTCGCGGCGGGCGCGCCTCGTGGTGGAGGTCGAGGTTCGCGGTGGCGAAGCCGAGCTGGGCTCCTCGCCCGTCGCCGGTCACCACGTCTCCGATGACGCTGACGGGTCGGCCGAGCATCGCGCTCGCGTCGTCGAGCCTCCCCTCCTCGATGGCGGCGCGGATCTCGGTGCTGCTGATGACGACGCCCGGGCCGACCTCGAGGTCGACCGCGCGGGCCTCGAAGCCGTGCTGGCGGCCGAGCGTCTTCAGGAGCTCGAGGTCGCCTCGGCGGGCGCGGCCGAAGCGGTGGTCCTCGCCGAGGAGCACTCGCCGCGCGCCGATCCGCCCGACGAGGATGCGCTCGACGAACGCCTCGGGCTCGATGCTGCTTGCCTCGCGGGTGAAGTGGAGCACGACCGCCGCGTCGACGCCCTCCTGCGCGAACAGGCGCAGCCGGTGATCGAGCGAGGTGATGAGCTTCGGCGGCTCGTCGCGGAGCACCGCCCGCGGGTGGACGTCGAACGTGAGGACGACCGCGTCGCCGGCCGGGTCCTGGCTCGCCCAGCCCGTGAGCTCGGCGAGCACCTTGCGGTGCCCCGCGTGGACTCCGTCGAAGACTCCGGTGGTGACGGTCGGCGATCGGAACGCGTCGGGCGCCAGCCCGCCCTCGGACGCCGGGTCGGGGTCGTCCGCCGGGCGCTCGAGGTGGAAGACCTTCACTGGGGCGCCGGCTCGCCCTCGGCCTCGGCCTCGCTCTCGACCCGCGGCCGATCGGCGAACGCGCGCTCGAGGTTCTCGATCGCGCCGGCGTTCTTGCGCTGGTCCTGCTCGGAGAAGTGGTCGATGATGAGCTTGCCATCAAGGTGGTCGAGCTCGTGGAGGATGCACCGCGCCGCGAGCCCCTCCGCCTCGACCTCGATCTCGTCGCCGTCGAGCGTCTTGCCCGTCACGACGATCTTCTTCGGGCGCGCCACGGCCCCGTGCACGTTCGGGAGCGAGAGGCACCCCTCCTCGTCGACCTCGATGCCGCGCTTGCTCTGCACGACCGGGTTGACGAAGCAGACCTCCTCGCCCTCGTCCGACTCGCCGGCGAGGTTCATCAGGAAGAGGCGCACCATCCAGCCGACCTGCGGCGCGGCGAGCCCGATCCCGCCCTGCTCGTACATCACGGGCCAGAGGGTCTCGATGCGCTTGCGCATCTCGTCGGTGACCTCCTCGACCTCGGTCGACCGCTCTCGCAGTCGCGGATCGGGATAGTGAATCACCGCTTCGCCGTCACCACCGAGCACCGCACGCCTCCTCGCTGCAAGTCCAAGGGCCGGGAGCAGAACCGTTCCCACGGCCGGCGGGCATTCTATCAGCCCGGCAGGCGCCGATCCACCGAACCGCTCCGTCGGCAGGCCGCCCGGGCCGCGGTTTCCGCTCGCAATCCTTCGGGGCAAGGCCGATGATCGATCGTGGTCATGGCTTCACGTTATCTCTTCGTCCCCAGTGACCTCCGCACGCTCGAGCGGCTCCGGAGCGGCGAGCGCATCGGCCCGGTCCGCGCCTTCCCGGTGCGCGCCGACGCCGTCGCGATCTCGCGCGATGGCCTGGCCCTCGCGGTGGACTCGACGCGGCTCGCCGAGCCCCCGCGCCCCGATCCGACGGACGGCGGCCTCTCGATCGACGCCCTCGCCGCCGATGCCGTCTGCGAGCTCGACGCTGGGTTCAAGGAGAAGGAGTGCGCCGGCGGCGTCCTCGTCGACGCCGCCTCGCCCGGCGGCGCCCGCGTCGTCCTGATCCGGGTCCGCCGGCGCGACGGTGAGATGATCGAGCTCCCGAAGGGTCACCTCGAAGGTGACGAGACCCCCGCGGAGACGGCCCTCCGCGAGGTCCGCGAGGAGCTCGGCCTCGGCGACCCGCTCCGCCTCGAGATCGACCGGCCGCTGCCGCCGACCCATCACGTGTTCCGCAAGCGCGACCGCGACGATCGCCCCGCGCGCCTCAAGACGACCCACTGGTTCCTGCTCCGGGTGGACCCGGTCCCCGAGGCGCGCGACTTCGCTCCGCAGGGCGAGGAGGGCGTCCTCGAGGCGCTCTGGGTCCCGCTCGCCGAGGCCGCCGCGCGGGTCGGCTACGACAACCTGCGCGCCCCGCTCGAGGCGGCCGCGGCGCTTCTCTCGCCGGGCGTCGCGCCCGCCGGCGGAGGCGCCCGGTGAACGCGCCTCGCCTCCTCGGTCGCCGCACCGTCCTCGCCACGGCCACGACCACCGCCGCCTTCGCCTGCGTCGTCGCCCTCGTCGCGCTCGCCCTCTCCGACCCGGTGCAGGTCGCCTGGATCGCGCGCGGGCTCGACGCCGACGACGTCGACCGGCGCCTCGTCACCTACACCGCGCTCGTCGAGCGCGGCGACCGCGAGGCCTACGCCGCGCTCCTCGATGGCCTGGCGCGCGAGCGCGAGTTCTCGGTGATCCGCGACGTCGGCGACATCGTTCGCCGCGCCCACGGCGGCGAGGTGCCGCCCGACGCGGCGCGCGTCCTCCGGGAGGCCCTGATTGCGGGCGCGCCGAACGACTGGCTCGTCGCCTCGACGTTCCTCGCGTGCCTCGGCGGTCACCAGCGACGCGACGAGCTCCTCGGACTCGAGGCGTGGCTCCGGTTCGAGCTGGCGCGGCCGAGCGGCCGCGCCTACAGCTCGCCTACCTGGACCGATCGCCTCCGCGTCGAGACCGACCTTCGTCGTCTCCTCGCCGAGGTCGACCACAACCACGCGATCGCGTTCGACCTCGACCTCGACGAGCGCCGGGCGTGGCTCCGGCGGATCGCGGGTCCGGACGCCGTTCCGCCGCCGCCGCCGCCGATCGTCCTCGCGCCCGAGCGCGACGCCGAGTCGGCCGATCGCCCGCCGCACCTCGAGACGATCGAGGAGGCCCGCGCCGAGCTGTGGCGGTTCGCCGCGCAGCCCGAGCGCGCGCGGAGTCGGTGGGATCGGATCGACGCCGCCGCGCGGATCGTCGCCGTCGCGCCGGCTCCGGGCGACGCGCCGACGCTGCGCGCTCTCCTCCTGGCCGCACCCGACGCGCGCGACGGCCTCGTCGAGGGCCTCGGCAAGGTCGGCTCGGACGCGGATCGAGCTCTGATCGCCGCGTTCCTCCGCGACCCCGACCTCACGATCGACAGCCCGTTTCGCATGACGGCCCTGATCGCGCTCGGCCGCCTCGGCGGCCCGCAGCCGGCCGACTGGCTCGCCGGCCCGCCGCCACGCCCCGTGGTCGGCCTGCCCGCGCCCGAGCCGTCGGGCGCGAACCCGAGCGCGCCCGCGACGGTCGCGTTCGTGCGCCGGATCGCCCTCGCCGCGATCGACGACGCGCGCCGCGACCGCCGCCGCCGGCTCCTGGATGCGCCGCGCCTGCGGGCGACCCTCGCCCAGATCGTCCACGCGCGCGAGGAGCCGCTCCGGCGGGCCGCCGCCCTCGCCCTCGCCTTCGGGGGGCTGCCGGCGCGGGCCGACGTCCGGATCGCGCCGCGCGACCGGATCGTCCGGACGCTGCTCGACTGGCCGACCGACGGGATCGGCGGGGCCGAGCCCGTCCTCCCGCGAACCCTCGCCCTCGAGGGGCTCGGCCACCTCGGGTCGCCGGCGCCGGTCGACGTCGTTCGCCACCTGACCGACGTGGCGGCGCTCGAGCTGGCGTGGTCCGAGCGGATGATCGCGCGCGACGCGCTCGCGCGACTGCTCGCCGTCGCGATCACGATCGAGGCGATCCCCGATCGCAACCCGGTCGCGATCCGCCGCGCGCTCCTCGAGCTGGCCGCCGACCGGATCGAAGGCGGCGGCGGCCCGAACGACGGCTGAGGGGGGCGGTCCGCTCCCGCCGGGTCAGCCCGCCGCGGGCGCCGGTGCCGCGCCGTAGATCTGGTAGAGCATCAGATAGATCACGACGCCGGTCACGCTGACGTAGAGCCAGATCGGCAGGGTGATCCGCGCCAGGCGCGCGTGCTTCTCGATCCTGTCGCGAAGCGCGTGCACGAGCAGGACGAGGATCATTGGCACCATCACGGTCGCCAGGATCACGTGGGTGATCAGGATCCCGAAGTAGACGCCGCGGACGGCCCCCTCGCCGCCGAACCTCGTCGACCCGTGATGGTAGTGGTAGACGAGGTAGCAGGTCAGGAAGACGGCCGACGACAGGAGCGCCGAGAGCATGAGCGCCTTGTGGAGGGCGACTCGCTTGCCGCGGATGGCGACCCAGCCCGCGGTCAGCAGGACGGCGCTCAGCCCGTTCAGGCAGGCGTTCACGGCGGGGAGGTCGGCGGTGGTCATGGCGCGCGATCCTACGGAGCGCGGCGGCCGTTGGCAATCCTTGCGCCGCGCCTGATTCGGCTGCTATGATCTGCGCCCCTGGGGTTTAACACCGCCCCGAGAGGAGATGGACATGACCGCCGACGTGACGCCGACCGAGCCGAGCACCTCCTTCGTCTCGGCCGGACCGGGCAGCTACGACGTGCCGCTCGAGATCCGGTTCCTCGACCCGATCAAGCCGGTTCGCAAGGGCCGCAAGGTCCGCTTCCGGGTGATGCAGTCGGGCTCGGGGCCCTCGCCGCTCGCGGTTCCGGTCGCCAAGGTCGACTTCAACTTCAAGCCGATCCTCTGGGCGAAGATCGAGCCGGGCGAGGACGAGCTCACCGGCGTCATCCACATCATCGACAAGATCAACCCCGAGAGCGTCTACGACCGGCCCCACTACCAGGTCCAGGCGCGCCTCGCGGCGAGCGGCGGCACGACCGTCGACAGCGACTTCGAGGTGCGGATCCACAGCGGACCGCCGATCATCGAGCTCCAGTTCACCCTGGTCGACCACGACGAGCCGCGCCCGTTCGACCCGATGTCGGAGAACCCGCCGCTCGACCTCGCCACCGACGTCACGGTGAGCCCTTCGGAGTCGGCCGACATCTTCAGCGTCGGCGGCCGCATCTACGCGCGGATTCTCAGCGTCGAGCCGATGCCCCAGGTGAGCGTCCGGTTCCCGAGCGGCGAGGAGGTCTCGATGTACCTCGACCCGCTCGCGGCCGTCCGGGGGCAGTCGTCGCGCAAGGGGCACCACCAGCCCGCGGCGCGCGTGGCGCCCGAGGCGTTCAGCCCGCCGCGCGGCGACGACGATGCCGAAGCTCCCTCAGACGACGGCGGCTACGCGGCGCTCGCGCAGAAGGTCGACGAGCTCAAGACCTACATCTCGAGCTTCGTGATCCAGGGCCGCAACGCGACCAAGGAGACGATCGACCGCGTCCGCGACCGCGTCGTCACCCGCGTCGCCGACGTCCGCGACCAGATCGACGGCTTCGCCGGGCCGCGCAAGGCCGAGCTCCGGGCGCGCTTCGACGACGCGATGAAGGCGATCCCCGAGCCGCTCCGGCCGCACCTGTCGGGCGCGGCTCCCTCGCCCGCCAAGGGACCGGCCGAGGGCGAAGGCGAGTAGTCGGCTCGCCGATCCGCGGACGAGGCGTCAGGCGTCCTCGCCGCGCAGGCGGCGGAGCTCGGCCTCGAGCCGGGCGACCTGCTCGCGGGCGGCCGCGGCTTCGTCCCGGGCGGCCTCCGCCTGGCCGCGAGCGGCCTCCGCCTGGCCTCGGGCGGTCTCGGCCTCGGCGCGGAGGGCGATCGACTCGCGGGTCGCCTCGGCGTGACTCGGCACGAGCGCTCCCGATCGACGGTCCCGCAGGCGGAGCTCGTGGTCGAGGGCGACCAGGTCGGCGTCGATGCTCTCGAGCCTCACGTGCTCGACGCCCAGCTCGGGCTCGACGAGGCGCAGCTCCTCGCCGACGCGCCGGTGGAGCTGGAGCCGCGGGCTCAGCCACTCGCCGAACGGGTCGAAGAGGACGTACTCGCGGACTCCGAGCACGTCGCGGTAGAGCTCCATCTTCTCGCCGAGGTCGCGGTCCCGGGTGGACTCCGAGGTGAGCTCGATCACGAGGTCGAGCGCGGAGCTCGGCTCCTCCCACGTCGCGAACGAACGGCGCGGAGGGCTCCCCGGGACGCCGAGGGCGACGAAGACGTCGGGGGCGACATGGCGACGCAGGTCGGAGAGGTCCCACTGGACGGCCATGTTCCCCTCGACGAGGACGTCGGCGCGACCGCGGAAGAGCCAGCGGAGCGCGTCGACGAGGTAGGTCAGGACGAGGAAGTGGACCTCGGACTCCGCCACGGGCTCCTCCCGCACCTCCGGCGGCAGGCCGTCCGCGGCGCTCCGGAGGTGGAGACCGTCCGTCATGGTTCCTCCCTGTCGTTGCGACCGAAGGCAGTATAGCAACCCGGTCCGACGCGGGGCGGAGATCAGGCGGGCGCGCCCGGCGGGTCGGAGGGATCGAGCGACGCGTCGGACGCGTCCGACGCGGACGAATCCTCCACCTCGGGCGGCACGAGGTCGTCGTAGGCCGCGCCGACGACCCGGCGGGCGAGGTGGCGCCGCAGGATCTTCAAGGCCACCTCGAGGTCGTCGGGGAGCGGCGCCTCGACCGTCACCCGCTCGTCCGCGGCGGCGCCCGGCGGCCGGAACGTCGCGCCGATCGCGTGGAGCGGCAGCCGGGCGAGGAACGGCTTCTCGCCGGCGCCGCGCTTCCGCTTGTAGCGCGGCTTCAGCTTGCTCAGGTAGAGCGGCTCGTCGCTGCCGTACATCGGGTCGATCGCGAGCGGGTGGCCGAGGTGGCGCATGTGGAGCCGGATCTGGTGCTGCCGCCCGGTCCGCGGCCGCACCTCGACCCAGGCGAAGCCGCGGAACCGCTCGAGCACCGTGAAGTGGCTGACGGCCGCCTTGCCGCCCTCGCCGACGGTCGCCTTCTCGCGGCGCTTGTTGATCTCCAGGATCGGCGCGTCGACCTCGCCCTCGTCCTCGTCGGGCTCTCCGCCGACGAGGCAGACGTAGCGCTTCTCGATCGTCCGCTCCATGAACTGGTCGGTCAGCTCGCGCATCGCGCCGCGGTCCTTGGCGACGATCAGCACGCCCGAGGCGTCGCGGTCGATCCGGTGGACGAGCCGCGGCTTCACCGTCCGGCCCGGCTCGCGGAACGGCGACCGCTCGTGGAGGTGGCTCTCGATCGCGGCGAGGAAGCGCGCCTCGAGGTCGGTCCGGGTCGGCAGCACCGGCAGCCCGGTCGGCTTGTCGACGACGAGGCAGCGGGCGTCCTCGTGGAGGATCGTGACGGTGTCGGCCGCCTCGCGCTTCGCGGCCGACGCCTCGACCTCGCCGCCGCCCTCGCGGAGCTCGATCACGTCGCCGGGCTCGAGCTCGTCGCCGGGCCGGGCGCCCCGGCCGTTGATCGTGACGAGGCCGGTCTGGATCGCCTGGCGGAGGCGCTTCACCTTCTGCTCGGCGATCCGGGTGCAGAGGAGGTCGAACAGGGTCCGCCCCTCCTCGTCGTTCTCGACGTGGTGGGTGTAGATCACGTCTCCCGGCGCGGCGCGCCTCTTCACGGCTCGACCTCCCCCTGGGGGGCCGCGGTCGCCGATCGCCACGCGTGGGCGAGGACGGCGAAGGCCGCGGCGGCGTTGAGCGACTCGACGCCTTCGGCGGTCGCGATCGTGACGGCGCGCTCGCAGCGCGCCGCCTCCGAGGCCTCGAGGCCGTGGGCCTCGGAGCCGATCAGGATGGCCGCGCGCTCGGGCCAGGCGGCTCGCTCGGGCGGCTCGCCTCCGCTCGCGACGGCGGCGACGAGCTCGACGCCCGCCGCCGAGGCCGCCGCGGCGAGCTCGTCGACGCTCTCGACGCGCGCGATCGGGAAGCGGGCGACCGCGCCGGCCGTCGCCCGGACGACCTTCGGGCCGAACGGATCGCAGCTCCCCTTGACGACGACGAGCCCGGCGAGGCCGAACGCGCGCGCGGTCCGGATCACGCTGCCGAGGTTGCCGGGGTCGGAGAGGCGGACGACGACGGCGAGCGCGCCGCGTCGGGCGTGGCCGATCGCCTCGAGGAGCGCGGCGAGCTCGGCCGGTCGCTCGCGGGCGACGGCGAGGATCCCGGCCGGGTGCTCGGTCGCGGCGACGCGCTCGAACGCGCGCTGGGCGAGGTGGTAGACGGTCGCGCCGCGCTCGCGGGCGGCGGCGAGGGCGCGGCCGACGGCGCCGTCCTCGCTCCCCTCTCGCGCGAGGACGAACTCGACCGGGCCGGCCTGCAGGGCCGCCTCGACCGAGCGGGCGCCTTCGAGGATGTACATCCCATCGATGCGCCGGCCCGCGGCGAGCTTGGCGGCGAGCTGGACCTTGGGGTTCTGGGGGCTCTCGATCGATGGAACCATGCGGCTTCGGGAGTTGGGGTGATGGTCGGGGGCGCGCAGCGCGCCGCGCCACGATACCAGGACGCGGGAATCGATGGAACGGCCCCGCCCCGGCGGGCGTCGAAGGGGTGAAGCGCCCGTCAACGGAAGATGACGCTTCGATGACTCCCGATCCTGGGAGACTGGTATGTTGCGATTCGGCCCTGGACTTGCAATAGAGCGAGTTGGTTGGGAGTCGACATAGGGACTGACATGATCTGGACACGTTCCGTTTCTGATTCGTCCCGCGCGGGAGAGACCGGGCAGAAGAGCAAGGGGCACCTCGGTTGCCGGTGCCAGTTCTGCGAGCGGAAGGTCGTCGTGCCGGCGGACCTCGCCGGACGACGCACGCTCTGCCCCTCGTGCGGAAACGTGGTGCGGGTACCGATCCCGCGCCTCAACGCCGATGGCACGCCCGTGAAGGTCGCGGGGAAGCCGAAGACCTCGCCCGAGCGGCCGGCGGCCGCGATCCCCGAGACGCACGAGGGGACCGGCGCGTGGCCGACGATCGATCGACGCAAGCTCGATCGCTTCGAGGTCCGCGACGCCCGGGCGCGCGTCAACGCGCCGCCCGAGCTCGCCCAGGTCGATCTGCTCGTCGAGGAGATCGGCGGCGGCGGCTTCCGCGTCGGGATCGACGAGGAGAACACCGACGCGGCGACCATCGCCGCCCTCCGCGAGCGCCTTCGCTGCGGCAAGCGGGTCACCCTCAAGCTCGATCTGCCGGCCTTCAGCGACGAGCTGCTGCTCGACGCCGAGGTCGTCCGGACCGAGGTGGGGCGGCGCGGCTTCGTCGCGGCGCTTCGCTACCTCACGATCCCGCAGAACACGCGCCGTCGCCTCGAAGCGCTCGTGAAGAGCCGCGTCCTGCGCGATCTCCCCCGGCATCGCGGCTTCTAGCCCGTCTCTTCGCCCTCTCGGGCGTCGGCGCTACCGCGCGTCGGGGTCGACCTCCGGGTCGAGCTCGAACGCGCGGGCGCAGGCGTTGAGCGCCCGGACTCCGCCGGCGAGCGCGATGATCTCGGCGATCGCCACCGCGTCGAGCCCCTCCCGCCGGAAGGCGGCCGACTCCGCGCTCGTCAGCGGGTAGGGGTCGGGCGCCGGCTCCGCGTCGCTCCCCTCCGCCTCCGCCTTCACGTCCTTCTTGCGCGCCGCCTTCTTCCGGCTCGCCGGCGTCTCCTCGTCGGCGGCCGCCTCGCCGGCGGCGATCCGGCGAGCGAAGGCGATCAGGCGCCGCGTCCGATCGGGGAGGAGCGGGCTGACGCCATCGCGGGCGATCGCGTCGACGATCTCGGCGTCGACGCCGGTCGCGACGAGCGAGTGGCGGTGGAACTCGCGGAAGTAGCGGCTTCCGTCGGGGCCGCTCTCGATCGCGAGGGCGATCAGCTCCTTGGTCGTGCGGGGCACCTGGCCCTCGAGGATCAGGGACTGGTAGAGCGCCCACACCCCGCGCAGGACCGACGGATTCCGCCCGAACACCCGGAAGAACCGGGGGACCCGGGTCAGGATGAGCTCGCGGCGGACGTCGTGGAAGATCTGCCGGACCTCCCCCGACGCCATCTCCTCGCTGATCGCGTCGAAGCGCACGACGTAGCTCGCCTCCGCCAGGGACTTTCGGTTCGAAAGCCGAAGGATTATAAGGGCGCTGTCACCGGTCTCGCAACGTGACGTGGGTCGCGTCCCCCCACCTCCTACCGGTTGGGGGGCCCCGGTCGCGGGCGGCGCGCGCAAAGCCCGTCCAGAGAAACCCGAATCGAGCCCGGTCCCGGGCTGTCCCGAGGAATGGTGGACGACGAGTCGCGGCGCGACCAGGTCGACCGAGTCGGCCCCTCCGAAGAGGAGGCTGATCTCATCGAACGCGCCGTGGCTGGCGACGGGGAGGCGTTCTGCGTGCTCGCCGAGCGCCATCGCCGGCGGGTGTTCGCGGCCGCCTTCCACATCCTCCGCGACGAGGACGAGGCGCTCGACGTGAGCCAGGACGCGCTCCTCAAGGCCTACCGCAAGCTCGACACGTTCGAGGGGCGGAGCTCGTTCGGCACCTGGGTCGCCCGGATCGCGACCAACACGGCGCTGAACCGGGCGAAGCAGCGCAAGCGCCAGCGCGAGCGGACGGGCGCCGAGCTGCCCGACGGCGACATCCTCGCCGACGCGAAGGCGCGGGGTCCCGTGAAGGGGGCGATCGACGCGGAGCTCATGGATGACCTCCGCGTCGCGGTCGAGCAGCTCCCGCCCGAGCAGCGGGCGGCGCTGCTGCTGTGCGACGTCGAGGGGCGCTCCTACGCCGAGATCGCGGACATCCTCGGCTGTCCCAAGGGGACGGTCATGAGCCGGATCCACTACGCCCGGACCAAGCTCCGCGGGTTGCTCTCCGCCCACGCGGAGAAGCGGTCATGACGCTGCTCTCCTGCGAGCCCTTCCGCAGCTCTCTCGACGCCTACGCCGACGGCGAGCTGCACGGCGAGGAACGCACGCTCCTCGAGGCGCACCTCGCGCGCTGCGCCGCGTGCGCCGGCGACGTCGCCGCCGCGAAGGCGCTCAAGCCGGCGCTCGCGCACGCCGCCGCCGTCCCGACCGTCTCGCCCGATCGCTGGAGCGCGCTCGCGGCGTCGCTCCGGGCGAGCGTGGCGGCCGAGTCGGCGCCCGGCGGCGCGGCGGCTGCGATCGACGCGGGCGCCCCCGCGGCGCCGCTCACCCGGGCGCCCCGGACCGGCCTCGGCCCGATCGTCGTCCCGATCGCGCGGCCCGTTCGCCCCGACGTCGACCGCGACGTCGACCGCGACCGCGACGTCGACCGCGGCGTCGACCGCGGCGCCGGGCGCGGCGCCGAGCCGTGGCGCGCCCGCGCCTCGGCGGCCGGGACCAGCATCGGCGTCGCGGCGGCCGCCGCGGTCGCCGTCTTCGCCGTCCTCGTCGACCGGCTGCCCGGCGTCGGCAGCCCGTCGGTGGCGATCGCCGAGGCGATCGCGCCGTTCGTCGACGCGCCCGCCGCGCCGATCGTCGTTCCGAGTCGCCTCTCGGGCGAGCCCGCGAGCGCGTCGGCCGTGGCCGGGCACGTCGGGCTCTCCGCGACCGCTCGCGATCGCCTCGTCCGCGACGGCGTGCTCGTGCAGACGAGCGGCCGGGATGACGACCGATCGGCGTCCGGGCTCCTCGCCGAGCTCACGCGCGATGCCCGCGACGGCGGCCCCGCGCCGCTCGTGACCGCCGATCTCGCGCTCCACGCCTACGGCGCGAGCGTCGCGGCGCTCGAGGAGGCGATCGAGCGCGACGCTCTCGTGCCGGCCGTCGCCGCGCTCACCGACGCGCTCTGCCGCGACGCGATCGACCTCCGGATCCGCGCGATCCGGACCGACCGGCCGCAGACCGCCCACGCCCTCGACGGCGTGATCGCGCACGTCGGGACGGCCGCGGCCCTCGCCGGGCGGGACGGCGTCCCAGGGCTCGAGCGGCGCATCGTCCGGACGCTCCCGACGCCGGTCCGCGACGCGGTCGTCCGGGAGGTGGCGCTCATTCTCTCCGCCGATGCGACGGCCGCGTGGTCGACCGTCCGCGGCGACGACGAGGACTACAGCCTCTACGCGCCGAGCGGACGATACCGCGACGGCGATGCGCTCGCGCGCCACTACCGCGCGGTCGTCTTCCTCACCCGCGCGCCGATCGGGCCGATCGGCGGGACCCCGAGCGCGGCGCGCGCGCCGATCCGGCGCGACGCGGGCGACGGCCGATGGCTCGCCGCGCCGCGGCGGCTCGATCGTCGGGAGCGGACGCGCGCGGCCGCGGCGCTCGCCTTCTGCGTCCTCCGGGCTCGTGGGCCCGTGGACGGCGGCGAGGGCAACGTCGGGCTCGAGGCGTGGCACGAGCTCGCCGCGACGGTCTCGCTCCTGTTCGGCGCCCCCGACGCGGCGAGCGCGGCCGATGTCCACGCGGCCCTCCGCGAGACCTGGGGCGACCACTTCCAGCTCGCCGATCTCGAGGACGGCGAGGCCGTCGATCGCCTCGGCGAGGCGCTCCGCGGGATGCCCCGGGATCGGGAGGCGATCCTCCCGCCCGACACCCATCTCCTGCCGCCGACGCGGCCGCCCGAGGTCGCGGTCCTCCTCGGGACGACCTGGCCGGACGTCGGCACCCGCGAGCGCCCGCGGCTCCGCCCGCGCGGCCTCGACGTCCTCGCCGCGTGCGGCGTCGCCCCGGCCCGCGCGCTCCTGCTCGGCGACCCGGCGCGGACGCCGCCGGCGCGCCTCGAGGCCGTCCTCGACCGGCTCGGCGAGCGACTCCGGCCGGTCCTGCGCGGCGAGCGCACCGCCGGCCCGGTCGAGCCGCTCGTCTGGGCGCGGCTTCGGGCGATCACCGCGATCGCGGGCGCGACGCCCGAGACGACCGGCGTCGCCGGCCCGCGCCCCGCCGCGCTCGCCTCGGACGCCGGGGTCCGCCGCGGCGTCGAGGTCGGCCTCGCCGCCCTCGTCCCGCCGGCGCCGGCGCGCCCCGACCGGGATCGCCTCGCCCGCCTCGCCCGCCTCGACGCGTCGCCCGGCGCGGCGGGGACGATGCTGGTCGAGCCGCACCCGCAGGCCTACCACGTCCTCGCCGACGCCCTCGCCCGGGCCGTCGTCGGGCTCGAGCGCGCCTGGGGCCCCGACGGCGGCGGTCCGACCGGCGCCGCCGCCCTGGCCGGCGCCCGGGCGACCGCCCGCTGGCTCGAGGCGCTCCGCGATGCTTCGCGGGAGCAGCTCGGCGGCGAGGCCGCGTCGGCCGAGGCGCGCGCGCGGCTCGCGCGGACGCCCGCGCTCCTCGACGCGCTCGGGCTCGGGCCGGCCGCCGTCGTCGACGACATCCACACGCTGCGTCACGGCCCCGGCGTCCCGCCGACGATCACCCACCGCGGCACGACCGGCTGGGCGCGCGTCACCCTCGCTCTCGAGGTCGCGACCCGGGCCGGGTCGCGCCACGTGATCGCCGCCGGACCGGCGCTGCTGTACCACGAGACGACGGCGCGCCGTCGCCTCACCGACGAGAGCTGGCGCGCGCTGGGTCCCCGGCGACCCGGCCGACCGGCGTTCGCCTCGAGCTACACGGAGTCGCTGCGATGACCACCGCCCCCGCCCTCCTGGCCTCGGTCGCGAGCGTCGCGCTCCTCGCATCGGGATGCGCCGGCTTCCGGAGCTCGTGCGAGCCGCCTCCCTCGATCGAGGAGTGGGTGCCGAGCCTGGATCGGGCGGTCGCCGCGGCCGACGACCGTCGGATCGCCCGAGCCCTCGATGCGACCCAGGCGGTCGGCGGGGACCCGGACGCCCTCCTGGTCGTGGAGATCGCCGACAGCGACGACGAGCTCGTCGCGGCCCGCTGGGGCCGGCTGCTCGCCTGCGGCGCGCCCCAGCACAAGCGGTTCGTTCCGGTCTCGGCGGAGGAGCTCCAGCGGTTCGCCCCGGGACACGCGTCGGTCCGGACGCTCGATCCGGCCGCCTCGCTGCCAGGTCCGGCCGCGCCGGGGGCGGCCCTCGCCCTTCGCCGTCACGCGGCGAGCCTCGGATGCGGACGGGTGCTGCTGTTCGACTCGGGCTGGGGACTCGAATGGCAGGACACGACGTGGCTCGGCCTCCTCTACCCGACGCTGCTCGGGCTCGCCCTCCCCGGCGAGGAGCACCGGGTCCAGATCGAGGTCGCCGCCCTGGTCCTCGACGTCCGGACCGGTGCGTTCCTCTGGGAGGGGACTCCCGTCACGATCGCCAGCCGGAGGCAGCGGGCGAGCCCGCTGCGCTCGAACGAGGCAGTGTTCGCCGAGCTCACCGCCGCGGCGCGCCTCGAATACATCGGCGCGCTCGGCGCGTGGCTCGGCGGCGAGGGGCGCGCGGTCCGCTCGACCGCCCTCGCCCGGGCGGATCCGCCCGCGGTGACCTCGGCGGCAGCGGCGGCGCCACCGCGCGACCGGCCGCTGTCGCCGCCCGAGCGTGCCGAGGGCTGGGCGTCGCGCCGTCTGCTGCAGCGGGTCGAGGACGCCGCGCTGCGCGACCTCGGTCGAGCGCTCGGCGGGCGGCCCGATGCCGAGGGAGGAGAGTGATGATCGTGCGAACCGTTGCGCGCCACCCGTTCGGGATCGCCCTCGTCTTCGCCGCGGCCCTGCAGGTCGCGGCGTCGGGCTGCGCGTCCGCCCCGAGGTACGAGGCGGGCGTCGATCGAGGCGGCGGCGGCGACACGGAGCATGGGCCCGAGGGCGGCGGGAGCGACGGCGGCGAGAGCGATGGCGGCGCCCTGACCACGGGCGAAGGGGACACCGCACCGCTCGAGGGCGAGGGCGGCGAGGCCACCGGCGGAGGCGAGCCGCCCGACCCGCTCGCCGGCGGTCCCTACGCGCGGCGGCCCGAGACGCGCGCCCCGGACGCGGGCGGCGTGCCCGCGCGGGTGATCCTCCCCCCGGTCGCCGAGCTTCGTGCGCGCGCCCGCCCGTCGGAGCCGCTGACCGTTCCGTGTCGGCTCGGCGCGGCGTTCGTCGAGGGCGAGCGCCTGGTCGCCGCGCCCGAACGCCTCGCGGCGCTTCGCCGCGCCCTCGCGGGCGACGACCTCGTCGCGGCCGTCACCCCGCTCGCCCTCCCCGCCCGCGAGCGGCCGTGGACGCTCGACGCGCTCGCGGCCGAGGCGGCCGGCCAGGGTCTCGATGCGCTGGTGCTGATCGTCACGCGCTCCGCCGATGGCGTCGCGATCGTCCTCGACGAGCGCGACGTCGTGAGCGTGGTGGAGCTCCGAGCGGCGGACGGCTCCGCGGCGGCGCCGTCCGCGACGCCGGGGCGATCGCCGATCGGAGGCCACCTCGCGAACCGCGCGGCCGCCGGCGTCGATCGCCGCTAGCGAGAGAGAGAACGCGTGACGATGTCGTGACTTTCGGCAGGCAGAGTCCTCCAAGCAGGAACGAACCCGAGCCCTCGAGACCGCCCCGATGACCCGCTCCGCCCTCGCCCCGCAACGTCGCCTCCCGATCCTCGGAGTCGCGGCGCTGCTCGTCCTCCTCGTCCAGGCGACCGGCTGCTCCTCGACGCACGAGAAGGTTCAGGTCGACGCCGAGGCGCCGTTCCTCCGCGAGGACACGACGACGGCGCAGGCGCGGCGCCCGCGGGGGGCGGCCGAGCGGCGGGCGCACGACCTGGCGGACGACGCGTCGCCGTCGACCCCGCCGAGGTTCGGCGCGTCGAATCGGGCGAGGCCGCGTCTCGTGATCGCCGGCGGCGCGACGCCCTACGCGCGCCATCCCGAGACGGCCGATCCGCACGAGCTCGGGCCGGCCGTGTCGATCCCGAGCATCGCCGCTCTCCGGAGCGTCGCGCGATCCGATCAGGCGCTCCCCGTGCCGTCGCGAGTGGCCGTCGCCTTCGCCGTCGATGGCCGGCTGCGCCGCGCGGACGATCGGGCGATCCGGCTCGGCGCCTCGCTCGAAGACGGCGATGACCTCGTCGCCGGGCTGGTCGCCCTGCCGCTCCCGGAGGCGTCGCCGACCGGACGACCCCTCGAGCTGGCCGACCTGGCCCGCTTCACCCGCGAGCGCGGCTTCGACGTCCTCCTCATCCAGGCGACTCGACCCACGCCGGACGGGCTCTTCGTCGAGGGGCTCTCGATCGTCGTCGCCACGGCGGACGCGGTCGTGGTCTCGGTCGTCAGCCAGCGCGGCCCGACCGGGCCCGGCGGCGAGGCCCCCCCCGTCCCGCCGGACATCGCGGCGCTGATCCGCGACGTCATCACCCGCGAGTAGCGCCCGGAATCTCTGGCATCGCCTATCGTGATTCCAGGGGTCAGGTCCAGGATTCACACCAGAGGGGCCGGGTCACCCGCGCTGCGACAGATTCGCTCGTGTGATTCCTGGACCTGACCCCTCGATTCACACCAGAGGCTGGTCGATGAGAGGCGCCCCCCGCTCGGAGCGAGGGGCGCGGTGCGTCGGGTCACGTCGTCTCGTTGCGTGCGGGGGATGCGAGGCTACTTGCCGCCTCCCGCCGGGACGATCGGGATCCGGACCGGGAGCTTGCCGCCCTCGGTTCCGTCGGCCTTGCGGACCGCGACGTAGTAGTACTTGTCGCCGTCGGTGGCCTTCACCCGGAGCTGGGCGTTGAACGTGGCGCTCTTGCCCTTCTCCTTGAACTGGCCGCTGGTGCTCCTCTCGTACCAGACGACCGTGCCCTCGCCGTCGAGCTTGGCGACGAGCGCCACCTTGACCGACTTGCTGCTGAAGCCGCTCGGCGCCTCGACGGGCGCGACGGGCTCGATCGTGAGCCCGGCGTTCGGGTCGAAGTTCTTGGTGCCGTTCCAGTGGGCGACGTACGCCGACTGGATCGGGCCGCCGACCAGGTCGTTCGCGTTGATGCCGGCGTGGTCGAAGAAGCCGGTGAAGTAGATGTCGTTCCCCTCGACGAAGTGGCGGACGTCGCTGCTGATCGCCTGCGTCCGCGACTCGAGGAGGAGCCCGCCGCCGAACGGGACCAGGTCGCCGGTCTTCGTGTCGAGGACGGCGGCGCCGTTCAGCGGCGCCCACGCGTTGTCGAAGTGGAAGCTGCCGGAGAGCAGGAGCTTCGTCCGCCCCTCGTCGAGCCAGCTCATCTGGTAGACGTCGCGGCTCACGCCGCCGACCTTCGTGCAGCTCACCCAGGCCTTCTTCGCCGCGTCGTACTTGGCGATCCCGAACGTCTCCTCCTCGAGGCGGTCCGCGATCGGGAAGGTGCCGGTGACGATCCCGAGGGTGCCGCCGACGTAGAGGTTGCCCGCCGAGTCCATCGTGATGGCGCGCACGCGCGGGAAGCCCTCCTGGATGAAGCCGTGGAAGTTGTCGGTCGGGTGCGCCGGCAGCCCGGGCAGCCCGTTCGGGAACTTCTTCTGGTCGAGCTCGCTCAGGTAGACCTTGTCGCCGGCGTCCTTGCCCACCTCGAGGGGGCGCCAGTCGCCGTCGGCGTGGCTCCACTTCGCCACGTTGTAGGTGAGCTGGGCGTTGTTGGTGCCCGCGCCGTAGAAGCCGAAGCTGCCCGCCACGTAGAGGTCGGCGGGATCCTTGCTCTCGTCGACGTAGATGCACGACGAGATGTTCGGCGCCTTCGGCGTCTCGGGCATCAGCATCCGGCCCATCGGGTGGTAGACGCCGTCCTTGTCGACCCGGATCACCTGGCTGACCGTCGCCGGCGAGTCGAGCTTGCTGTTCGTCATCCCGCCGGTCGAGCCGACGATGTAGAGGTCGCCCGTCTTCGAGTTCCAGGCGATGTCGTTGACCGGCTTGCCCTTCTTCGGATCGGAGTTGCCGACGACGGCGTTGCCGGCCTCGTCCTTGCCCTCGAGCGCGCTCCAGGTCTTCGCCTCGAGGTCGTAGATCGCGATGCCGGCGTGGCTGTTGATCGAGCCGTAGACCCAGAGCTTTCCGTCGTGGATCTTCATCCCGTTCGGCGGGCTCTGCGGACCCTCCCCGGCGCCGCCGGGCCCCTGCCACGCGAGACGCTGCCAGCCTTCCTCGGCGTGGTGGGTCCAGACGAACCAGTTGAAGTTGACGTCGGCCTCCCAGCGGCCGCAGAAGTAGAGCTTGTCGCCGTGCTTGAGGACGCCGCTCGGGGTCGGCGTGCCCTTGCCGTCGTCCATGCCGGTCTTGCCCGACATCTGGCTGACCTTGCCCTTGGCCCGCGGGGGCTTCGGGAAGGCGCGCGACCAGTGCTCGTTTCCACTCGACCAGGCGGTCGTCGGCGCCTTCCAGTGGCGGCTCGAGGCGGTCGCCATCTTCTCGATCTTCTCGGGCGCGGCCGTGAAGTCCTTCGCCGAGTTCCAGCGGGCGATGTACCAGGACTCCCACTTCTTGTCGTCCTTGCCCTTGCCATTGCGCCCCGCGCCGACGTAGTTGAAGTCGCCGACGAAGTAGACGTCGTTGCCGTTCACGGCGAGGCGGCACTCGGGCATGGCGCGGCCGGCGAGGCCGCTGCCGAGCTGGGTCCACTCACCCGACTTCGGATCGAAGCAGGCGGCCATCGCGGCCGGGTCGCCGTTCTTGAACCCCTCGTAGACCTTGTCCGTGCCGACCGGGCCGCCGAAGCTGCCGGCGATGTAGATCTTCCCGTCCTCGGCCTTCGCGATCGAGTAGGCCTCGCGGCCGAGCCCGCCCTTGCCGGTCGGGTCGATCCAGAGACCCTTCTCCGCGTCCCACTTCGCGACTCCACGGAGCGTCTGGCCGCTGTCCTTGCCCTCGGAGAAGGCGCCGACGATCCAGATGTCGCCGCCGTCGAGGAGGACGTCGAGGACGTTCACCGAGTCGAAGTACTTGTAGTCGCCGGCGCGCTGGAGGATCGCCTCCTTGCCGCCGTCCTGGGGCTTGATCCCCTTCTTCGGGAACCACGTCCAGCCCTTGCCGAGCTGCCACGACGCGAAGCCGGTCGAGTAGCGGGCGGTGCTGCCGCCCTGCATCGGGCTCTCGCCGTTGCCGCCGGTGTGCTGAAAGCGTCCGGCGACGTAGATCGTCGACGGATCGGTCGACTCGTCGATCGCGAGCTTGTGGACGATCACGGCGCCGGCGCCCCGGAGGCCCGGCGACATCGGCTCGTAGCTCTTCGTGTCGAGGTCGAGGCGGTGGACGCCGTTGCTCGCGGGGTACTTCCGCCGGGCGCGGGGGCCGGCGATCCCGGAGAAGCTGCCGCCGATGTAGAGGTCGTTGGCCTTGCTGTCGTAGGCGATCGACTGGATCGAGCCGCCGGGGCTGACCGTTCCGTCGTTCTGGAAGGTGCCGAGCGGCTGCCACTTGTTGGCCGAGGTCTCGTTGGGATCCCAGACCGCGAGAGCGTCGACGCGGTGGTACATGATCCCGCCGGGGTTATCGAGGCGAGTGAACTCGCCGCCGACGACGAGGCGGCCGTCGGGCAGCCAGAGGAAGTCGTTGATCTTGCCGTCGGGGCCGTTGCCGCCCTGGGCCGAGTGGAACCAGGCGAACGCCTCCCACCCGGTCGTCGGCGACCACGTCCACATGTGCCAGTAGACGTTGAGCTTCTTCTTGCTGGCGTTCTCGGGGTCGACGCCGTTCTCCCAGGCGCCGGCGATCCAGAGCTTGCCGTCGTGCCACTTGGCCTTGTTGAAGATCGGCTTGTTCGTCCCGTCGGACATGCCCGTGTCGGGCGCCATCTTCAGGCTGTTCGCCGGCTTCTTGAACTGCCGCGACCAGTGCTCGTCGCCGTCGGCGGCGAGCGCGGTGGCGGGCGTCGCGAGCAGCGTCGCCACGGCCAGCGCGGTGAGAGCGGTTCGTCCTCGCATCGGTGTCCCCCTAATGTCTCCGAGGTCTCTGCATGAGGGGCCCGACGATAGCGTCGCCCCGCGAGACGCGCGAGCGCCGGGCGGGGGGCCCGGAGGCGCCGGGCTCGGGGCGCGTGCACCGCGACGAGGGCGATGGTCGCGTCGGCGGATCGCGAAGGCTCTCGCTAGTCTGAAGGGCGGAGGTCGACGCGGTGGTCCGTGGCGAGGAGGAAGGGCGGGGGCGAGCCATCGACGTGAGCGGGAGGCTCCGGTCCCCGATCTGTCGAAGCGTCGGGGCGACGCTCTTCGCCGCACCGCTCTGGCTCCTGCCCGCCGTCGCCGGGTACCTCGCATCGCGAGGGCATGGCCCGCAAGACCAGTTCGTGGCGTGGCTGACGGCCGGAGTCGTCGTCGGGCTCGCGGTGTCGCTGGCGCGCGAAATCGCCGGCCGTCGCCCCGCGGCCAGCCTCGTCGGGGGTGCCCTCGCCGGGCCGCTCGGCTACGGGCTGTCGATCTTGATCTGGCGGGCGATCGCGCTGCTCTCCGAGTCGTCCAGCGTCGGCGCGGCGCTCGAGGGCCTCGCGAGCCCGAGCGCCGGCCCGGCGTTGCCTGCGCCTCCGATCCTCGCGGCGGTCGCGGTCCTCGCGATGTCGATCTCGATGGTCTACCTCTCGGTCCTAGTTCCGTCCGAGGCGATGGTGGCCGGCCGGGTGGGTCGGTTCCTGGCCTGGGGGCTCGACCCCGTGCCGATCGGAGCTCCGGAGCCGGGCCTCCCGGCGCGGGCGACGGGGCTCTGCTTCGCCGTGGTGCTCTGGCTGACGAGCTCGGCCCTGTGCGCGTCGGGCATGAACGACGACTTCCGTTCGTTCGTCCCGATCGTGGTCTGCTACGGAGTGTCCGTCCTGAGCGTCTGCGGCCTCATGCTCCTCGGCGCGAAGACCGGGGAGCTGTTCTCCGGCGACCTCGTCCGGCCGGGCGATCGGCCCGAGTCCCCGGTCTCGCCTCGAGACGCGCGAGAGACCGAAGTCTGACCCCTGGAGTGCAGGGAGTGCGGCTCGGCGGGGCTCGTCAGCGGCCGAGGACGACGCGGTAGCGTGCTCGCTCGGCGCCGGACAGCGGTCGGAAGAGGCGCTCGTCGACGAGGTGCAGCAGCGCGTCGATGTCGAGGAGCCACGTCGCCGCGGTGTGGTCGGCGCTCGCGGTGACGACGCGCCGGCCGTCGGGGGTGAAGACGGCGGCGAGGACTCCCTCGCGGTGGCCGCGGAGCGCCGTCTCCTCGACGAGGCGGTCGCCGGCGCGGCGCCAGAGGCGGGCGGTGCCGTCCCACGATGCGGAGAGGACGCGGGCGCCGTCGGGGGAGAAGACGGTCGTCATGACGCCCTTGTCGTGGCCCCTCCCGGTCGCGACGAGCGTTCCGGTGCGGGCGTCCCAGAGGCGGACGGTGCGGTCGACGCCTCCGCTCGCCACCGAGGCACCGTCGGGCGAGAAGGCGGCGCCGCGGACGAGGCCCTCGTGACCGACGAGCCCGACGATGGTCTTGCCCGTGCGCGCCTCGAGGATCCGGAGGCTTCCTTCGCCGCCGCCGGTGACGACGCGGTCGCCCGACGGGGACCAGGCGATCGTCCAGCCCTGCCTCGGGTGCGCCGGGAGCTCGACGGCGGCGCCGGCGCCGCCGTCGTCGAGCGGCATGATCCGGGCGCTTCCGTCGTCGAGGACGACCGCCACCCGGTCACCGGCCGGCGCCCAGGCGGCGCCGACGATCGGGCCGCCGGCGTCGCGACGGGCGAGCGCGGCGAGAGCGCCGTCGTGCTCGACGACCTCGCCGCTGCGAGCGGCGGTGCGCACGCGTCCCGAGCGATGGTCGAACGCGACGCTCCAGACGGGGGAGCCCGCGTCCGCGGTGGCGAGCGGCGCGCCTTCGGCGGCGTCGAAGAGGCGGACGGTGCCGTCGTCGCCCGCCGTGGCGACGCGTGCCCCGTCGCGCGAGATGGCGACGGAGCGGACGTCGCCCGCGTGCCCCGCGTAGATCGGACCCTCGCCGCCGCGGACCGCCCAGATCCGGGCGGTGCCGTCCCACGATCCGGTGACGACGCGTTGCCCGCGCGGCCCGAACGAGGCGGCGGTGACGATGTCCTCGTGCCGGCGGAGCTCCGCGACGAGCCGTCCCTCGAGGTCGAAGAGCCGGGTGATCCAGTCGGCGCCGGCCGTGGCGACGAGGGATCCGTCCGGGGAGAAGGCGACGTCGCGGACGGCGTCCTCGTGACCGCGGAGGACGGCGACCACGTCGCCGGAGCCGACGGCGGCGAGTCGCGCCGTGCGATCGCCGAACGAGCCGGTCGCCAGGTGGCCCCCGGTCGGGGAGAACGCGACCCGGTTGACCGGCCCCTCGTGGCCGAGGACCACCGCGAGCGTGACGCCGTCGCGGACCCGCACGACCCGCGCGGTCCCGTCCACCGAGGCGATCGCCACGCTCGAGCCGTCCGGCGCCCAGGCGACCGAGGTGAGGGCTGCTTCGTGGCGGGCGAGCTCGCCGGCCGCCCGACCCGACCGGTCCCACGCGCGAGCGACGCCGTCGACGCCGGCGGTCGCGATCCGGAGGCCGTCGGGCGACCAGGCGAGGCCGTCAATCCGGTGGTCCGCCGGCAGGCGAAGCGCGACGACGTCGCCGCCGACGAGGTCCGAGAGCCGCGCGCCATCCGCGGTCAGGATGGCGAGACGCTCTCCGGTCGGGTCGAGGGCGGCCGCGAGCACCGGCGCTCCGATGTCGATGACCTCGCGGGGCGCGCCGGTCGCGGCGTCCCAGAGGCGGACGATGCCGTCATCGCCGGCGGTGAGGGCGGTCGCGCCGTCGGCCGACAGGCTCGCCGCGGTGACCCGGCCGCGGTGGCCGCGCATCTCGATCCGCACCAGCGAGAGCCGGAGCGCCTCGCGGAGCCGGCCGATCGTCGCGGAGGACCGGTCGGCGAGGACGGCCTCGCGCGCGAACGCGAGCGCCTTCTCGGCGTCGTCCTGCTCTCGCGACACGCCGACGAGGGCGAGCGCCCGCGACTCGCGGAGGGCGTCGGCGAGCTCGGCGTTCTTGCGGGTCAGGACGGCCGCGTAGATGGCGAGCGAGCCGGTCAGGGCGACCGCGGCGAGCGCGGCGACGATCACGGCCCGGCGGTTCCGCCGGACGGCGAGGGCGAGGCGGCGCCACGGTCCCGGCGGACGGGTGGCGATCGGCTCGTCGCGCAGGAACCGATGGAGGTCGTCGCGGAGGTCGGCGGCGCTCTCGAACCGCCGACTCGGCTCGGGGTCGAGGCCGGTCTCCAGGAGGGCCCGGAGCGCCCACGGGAGGTGGCCGTCGTGGCCGCCGGGCGGCCGGCCCTCGCGCTTGTGCTGGCCGACCGTCGTGGGGTCGGAGGCGTCGTGCCCCCAGGCTCGCCGCCGGGTGAGCAGCTCCCAGAACGTCTGGGTCAGGCCGTAGAGGTCGGTGGCCGGGCCGACGCCGGCGGCCGCGTGCGCGTCGCCGAGCTGCTCGGGGGCCATGTAGGGCCACGAGCCGAGCCGTTCGCCCGTCAGCGTCCGGGAGGCCTCCTCGTCGCGGAGGTCCTTCGCGATCCCGAGGTCCATCACCTTCGGCTCGCCGGTCGATGTGAGCATGAGGTTGCTCGGCTTGACGTCGCGGTGAACGAGGCCGGCCTCGTGGACGTGGCCGAGGGCGTCGGCGTAGACCGCCCACCACCGGACGAGTCGGGCGACGAACGCGGCCTCCTCGCCGGCGACCGTCGGCGCGGCCGGGTCGGCCAGGAACCGGTCGAGGTCGATCGGGCCGGCCGCGTCGCGCGTCGCCTCGAAGAGCCGCTCCAGGGTCGGGCCATCGACCCACTCGAGGGCGAGGAAGAGATGACGGTCGGTCGCCCCGAAGTCGGCGAACCACGTCGAGCCGGTCGCGCGGCGCTGCGCCTCGACGGGGCCGATGAGCTGCCAGCCCGTCTCCTCGATCGCGTGACACGAGACCAGGTGGGGGTGGTTGAGGCGCGAGAGGAGCTCGCCCTCCTGCTCGAAGCGGGTGCGCGTTCCGCGAGGGGAGCCGGGGCGCAGCACCTTGAGGGCGAGGCGGCGTCCGGTGGAGAGGTGGACGCCCCGGAAGACGTCGGCGAAGCCGCCCTCGCCGACCCGGTCGCGGATCAGGTAGTCGCTCCCGAGGAGGACGCCGCCGAGCTCCTCGGGCGCGTGCCGCGCGATGAGGCCCGCGAGGTCCTCATCGCTCGGATCGGTCTGGCCGAGGAGACGCGCGCACGCGCGCCGGAGCGGGAGGGCCGCCTCGGGCCGCGGGACCGGCGGACCGCCGGTCATCGGGACGAAGCGCGCCTCGCCGCGGCCATCGAAGTCGGCGAGGATCAGGCGCGCGCCGCCATCGCCGTCGATCGCGAACGGCTCCCCGGGCTCGAGGTCGGCGAGCGGGGGCGTCTCGAGAGCCGAGGCGACCTTCGCGACGACGGCCGCCGCGTCGCGCCACCAGCCCTCCGCGTCCTCGGTCGGGCGGTGATGGACGGTCACGTTCCGGAGCGCGACCGCCTCCTCGAAGAGCTGCTGGCGAGTCCGCGGGGTCGAGCGGCGGCGGAGGAGGCGGGCGAGCTCGGATGCGGCGCCGGCGTCGGCGCCGTCGAGCGGCGCGGCGAGCGCGTCGAGGGCGCGCTCGGTTCGCTCGAGCGCCTTCACGAGCCGGTCGCGCTCGTCGGGCTGAGCCTGGCGGAGGCGGCTCTTCCGCCACCTCGCGAGCGCCCGGATGACGGCGACCCAGTGACCCCAGCTCGGCCGGCGGAGGACGGCGATCGCGCGGACGAGCTCGGGCGACCCGACCGAGGCGTCGGACCACTCGGAGAGGAGGGTGAGGGCGATCCGTCGATGGAGCGCCTCGAGCCGGGCGAGGGCGTCGCGGACCTCGGATTCACCGCTCACCGCGGGGCGGGCGCGGGCTAGTGGACGGTCACGCTGTAGTAGTCGAGGAAGACCGCCTTCGCGCGCTCGAGGGCCATGATCGCGATGTGGTGGTCGATCCGCGCCCGGATCCACGAGAGCTCCGCCTCGGCGTAGTCCTCCTCGAGCTCGAAGACCTCGAAGGTGGCGGCGAGGCCGACGTCGAACTTCTTCCGGATCTGGTCGAGCTGGCGGCGGGCGCTCTCGAGCGACTTGGTCGTCGCCTGGATCCGCTCGCGGGTCGTCTTGATCTCGCGGGCGGCGCGGCGGACGTCCTCGATCACGAGGTACTCCGCGTTCGCGCGCTGGAGCGTGGACGAGCGGAGATCGAGCGACGCCCGGCGCGCCCGCGCCCGCTCCGCCCGGAGGAAGAGCGGCATCTGGACGTCGAGGCCGAACGTGAAGTCGTAGAAGCGGCCCGAGCCGATCCCGTCGAACACCTGATCGCTGTTCGTTCCGAGCCCGCGCTGCGTCCAGGTCGCGGTGAAGTCGACCTGGGGGAGGGCGTCGTTCTCGGCCCGGTCCAGCAGCCGCTCCTTGCTCCGGATGTCGAGGAGCGCGATGTTCACCTCGGGCCGCACCTCGAGCGCCTCGCGAACGCACGCGGTGACGTCGGGATCGTCGGCCTTGATCACCTCGGGGACGCCATCGACCGGAACGATGTCGATGTCCCAGTCGGCGTTCTCGAGCGACGGCATCATCAGGCGCACGAGCCGGTCGCGCGCCGCGAGGATCGCGCTCCGCGCGTTGATGATCGCCTCCTCGCGGATCGCCACGCCCGCCTCGGCGATGTAGACCTGCACCTTGTCGACCGTGCCGGCCTCGAACGTCTTCTGCGCGCGGACGAGGAGCGTCTTGGCGACGTCGAGCGAGATCTGGCGGACGCGGAGGTCCTCGATCGCGAAGACGAGGTCCCAGTAGGCGAGCTCGACGTCCCAGAGCGAGTCGAGGAGCTGACGGTGGAGGCGCTCCCGGGCGATCTCCGCCTCGAGCGCCGCGAGGTCGATGTCGGCCGTGTTCGCCGAGATGCTGATCCCCTTGAGGAGCGGCTGGCGGAAGGTGACGTCGATCGAGCCGCGGTACTCGGGGTTGAGCGAGAAGACGTTCTCGCTCCGGGTCCGCTGCGTGTTGAGGCCGAGCGAGAGCTCGGTGCCGGTGACGAAGCGCTTCGAGAGGGTGGTGCTCGTGTTCAGGAAGTCGCTCTGCGCGACCTGGAGCCCGGGCGGGAGCCCGCTGAACGGGTTGTTGCTGAAGAACGGCGCCCGGTTCTGGCCCTTGGTCAGGTTGAAGGCGAGGGCGGGGTCGAACGCGGCCTGCGCGACCGGGAGCGACTCCTGCGCGGCGAGGGCGTCGACGCGGCTGACCTTGATGTCGACGTTGCTCTCGAGCGCCCGATAGATCGCGTCGCGCAGCGTGATGAGCAGCTTGCCCGGGGCGGCGGGCGGAAGGTCCATCGCGCGGCGGCTCGCGTCGCGGACGGCGCGGGCGGCGTCGGTCTCGTCCGAGGGCGCGAAGGCGGTTCGAGCCGACGTCGGCGCGACGCGCTCGGGGAGGTCGAGCACGCCGCCGCGGGCGAGGCCGGCGGCCGGAGCGTCGAACGCGGCGGGCGCAGCGCGGGGAGGCCGGACCACGTCGTCGGCCGACGCGCGCGGCGCGAGCGCGAGCGTCGAGACGAGCAGCCCGAGCGCGACGGCGGCGCCCGGCAGGTGCGAGGGAGCGTGCGGCAACCGGCGCCGAAGGATGGGCGCGTTCATGGGGTCAATCTCTCCTAGGCTTCCTCGGGGACGCGCGGCTTTCCGCTCGTCTCCGCGGATCGCGGGGGGTCGTCGCTCGGGACGGCCGGGCTCTTCCCGGCGCCTCGAGGTCCGCGGTCCTGAGGGGACGGATCCCCCGAGGCACCACGAACGTCCCGCCTCGAATGGTACTTGGTCGCGTCTCGCCCGATCGTCGAGTTGAGCAGGCCGAGCACCTCGCGCGCCGCCTCGGCGAAGCCGCGGCTCGCGCGGCAGCCGGGCTCGTAGTCGATCACGGCGCGGCCCGACGCGATCGCCTCGGCGACGGTCGCCTCGCGAGGGATGATCGACTCGAGCATCGGCAGCGGCTCCTCCTCGAGGGGGGCGCCGCCGGGGCGGCGGGCCGCACCGCTGGCGGGGCGACCCTTGGTGCCCGGCGGAGGCTGGAACGAGACGCTCCAGCCGACGCCGCGCACGAGCGGTCCCTGCTGGTCCTTGTTCCGGACGGCGATCGAGTCGGCCATGCCGAAGGGGTGGGGCTTGCTCGAGAGGTCGGCGATGCGGCGCGCGGCGCGGCGGGCGGCGCGCGCCGAGAGGGCGTCGAGCGGGAGCTCGAGCGGGATGAGGACGAGGTCGGCGTCGCGGACGGCGGCGCGGGTGCACGGTCCCCATCGGCCGGGGCAATCGATGATCGTCAGCTCGTAGTCGCGACGCAGGCGGTGGGTGATCGCGTAGGTGTGCTCGGCGGTCGTCTCGTCGTCGGCGTCGCCGAGCATCGGAACGACCTCGAGGTCGGGCACGCGCGGTGAGGGCCGCGGGTCGCCGGGGAGGCGCGGGCGTCGGGTGCCGCCGCTCGGCGTGGCGAAGGTGCCGCTCGAGGGGGTCGTGGTCTGCTCGACCTCGAGGCGGCCGTCGGTCCACTGGATCCGGAGGCGCGAGGAGTCGGTGATGTCGAGGTCACCCTCGGCGACGACTCCGGCGGCCGCGGCGGCGTCGCCCGAGGGGTCGAGATCGAGGAGGACGGTGCGGCGGCCGACGCGCGCGAGGATGGCGGCGAGGTTGAACGACAGGGTCGTCTTGCCCGTCCCGCCCTTCGCTCCGAATATCGCGACCACGTGCGGCATCGTCCGTTCTCGCTGGACGCCTCCGGCGCGCGCAAACCCTCGTGGGGGCACGGCTCGAGAGCGCGCAGACTGTAACAAATCCCCGAACCGCCGTCAGGGCACTTCCCATCTCGAGACGCTCGTCGGGCGCGCGCGTCCGGTGAACCGTTGACAGCGGATGACCGTAGAGCCTTATATCTCCAGATCGCTCCGCGCAGCCCCCTCGATCGGGGTCGGGCCGACGGGGGGCGACCGATCACGAGCCGAGCCGACCGAACACCATGCGCATCACCTGCGTGAGAGGAATCGCCGCGACGACCGCCCGGGACGGGGTCCGTCAGCCCATCTTTCTGATCCTGGTCGGCCTGAGCGTCGTCCTGATCTGGCTCTCGCTCGACTTCACCCTCTTCGGGCTGGGAGAGGTCGAGCTCAACATGATGCGGGAGACGGGGCTCTCGACGATGCGCCTGCTGGGGCTCGTCCTGGCGATCTTCCTCGGCCTGGGCGGCTTCTGCGAGGAGATCGAGCGGCGCCGCCTCTTCACCGTCCTGAGCAAGCCCGTCCGGCGGGCGGATGTGATCATCGGCCGCTATCTCGGCGTGCTGGCCGTCGTGGGCGCGGCCCTCGTGATCGATCTGATCGTGCTCCTGGGGTGCCTCTGGTGGAAGGAGGGCTCGCTCGACCCGCTGATCCTCGTCGGCACCCTCTACGCCCTCGTCGAGGGGGCGGTGCTGCTCGCGGTCGCGCACTTTCTCGCGGTCTTCGCTCCGTTCCTGCCCGGGGCGGTCGCCTGTCTCGGCGTTTTCAGCGTCGGGCACCTCTCGAACTGGCTCGTCGGGGTGACCCAGCACGAGGACACTCCGATCCTCGCCTACGCCCTCGCGCGGACCGTGATGGCGGTGTTTCCGAACCTCCAGCACTTCGACGTGCTTCCGGCGGTGTCTCAGGGTCACGGCGTATCAGGTACTTACGTCTTCTTGACACTGCTCTACGCGGTCGGCTACATTGCCGTCACTCTCGGGCTGGCCATCGTCCTGTTCGAGAGACGCGAGGTGGCCTAGCGCCGTCGCGAGATGCATCGAGATGAAAGGGCACCCATGAGGTGTCCTTTTTTGCCGCCCGGCCACTTCTGCCGCCCGGCTCGATGCGCTGCGCGACGTACGTCAACCCCACCGCGCAGGAGTGCGAATGAAGTTCGCCATCGTCTCGGACATCCACGCCAACCTCGAAGCGTTCACCGCCGTCCTCGAACGGATCGAATCCGAGAAATGTGATCGGATCGTCTGCCTCGGCGACATCGTCGGGTACGGCGCGAACCCACGTGAGTGCATCGAGCTCGTGCAGAAGCACGAGATGTCGACGATCGCGGGCAACCACGACTTCGCGTGCATCGGCAAGACGAACATCAACTACTTCAATACCTACGCGAAGGAGGCCACCCTCTGGACGCGTCAGGTGACGACCGACGACGACAAGGAGTTCCTCCGGAGCCTGCCGCTCGTCGACTACCACGAGAACTTCACGGTCGTGCACGGGACGCTCTACAGCCCCGAGCTGTTCGACTACATCCAGACGACCTACGACGCCTACCTCAGCCTGCAGCTCCTCGAGAACCAGGTCTGCTTCCTCGGGCACAGCCACGTCCCGATCACGTTCTTTCAGGGAGAGATGATCTCCTACACCCTCTCGCCCGAGATCAAGCTCGAGGAGGGCGTGAAGGCGCTGGTCAACGTGGGGAGCGTCGGGCAGCCGCGCGACGACAACCCGAAGGCGAGCTTCGCGATCTACGACGTCGACGAGGCGGTGATCCGGATCACGCGCGTCGACTACGACATCGAGAAGGCGGCGAAGAAGATCCGCGACGCCGGGCTCCCCGAGCCGCTCGCCGAGCGCCTCAAGTTCGGCCGCTAGGCGCCACCTCGGCTGGCGGAGACGACGGACCGACCCCGAGGCGATCGCCTCGGGGTTTTTTCGTCTCCGTGGAACGTGGGCTCGACGCGGTGGGTCCTTCCCTGGTTTCCTGATGGCGATGCTCGGTCCCTACGCGATCGAAGGTGAGATCGGGCGTGGCGGCGTCGGGGTCGTTCTCCGCGGGCGTGCTCCCGACGGTCGCGCCGTCGCCCTCAAGCTGCTCCTCCGCGCCGATGCGCGCGTCGGCCTCGATCGCTTCGAGCGCGAGTGGCGCATCCAGGCGGACCTCGGCGAGGCGGCCGGCTTCGTGCCCCTCCTCGACGTCGGCGAGAGCGCGCGCGGTCCCTACCTGGTCATGCCGTTCCTCGCCGGAGGCACGCTCCGCGAACGGCTTCGCTCGGGGGCGCTTCCGATCGACGAGGCGGTGCGGATGACCGCGGCGATCGCCGCGGCGATCGGGAGGGCGCACCAGGCGGGCGTCGTCCATCGCGACCTCAAGCCCGAGAACGTCCTGTTCACGGTCGCCGGCCGACCGCTCGTCGCCGACCTCGGCCTGGCGAAGCACTTCTCCGAGACGGTCCCGGGCGCGAGCCGGAGCGTCTCGCTCTCGAGGTCGGGCATGTTCGCCGGCACCGTCGGCTACATGGCCCCCGAGCAGATGTCCGACGCGAAGTCGGCGGGGCCGCCGGCCGATGTGTTCGCCCTCGGCGCGATCCTCTTCGAGTGCCTCGCTGGCCGCCCCGCCTTCGTCGCCGACTCCGCCCTCGAGGTCGCCCGCCGCGCTGCCCGGGGGGAGCACCCCTCCCTCCGCCGTCTCCGTCCCGACCTCTCGAAGGGTCTCATCGACCTCGTCGGACGCGCCCTCGCGGTCGACCCGACCATGCGCCCGCCCCACGGGATGGCGTTCTTCGAGGCGCTCGAGCTCGCCGCTCGGGAGGCTCCGCGCCGGCCTGCCGCCCGCCGAGCCTCCGCCGCGATCGTCGCGATCGTCGCCGGGCTGGTGGTCGTCACGGCGGCGGTCGTCGCCCGCCGACGCTCCGACCCGGCGGGCTCCTCGGACGCGGCTCGGGTCGTCCCGTCCGGGCCGGACTCGGCTCGCGATCCGGCGGCCGCCATCCTGTCACACGTCTGGGAGGCGATCGATCCGGAGATCCGCGCCCGGATCCGGGGGAGCTGGGGCGAGATGATCCGCGTCGGCGCTCCGTGCCTCTTCGTCCGTCGCGTCCTCGGAGGCTCGGTCCTCGCCGTGTTCCTCAACGGCGAGCTTCGTCTCTGGCGCGACGACGGAAACCTCGAGCCTCTCGGCGTCCACCCCGACGTCGTCGCGGCCGCGGTCTCGCCCGACGGGACCTGGGGCGCGACCGCGGGCGGCGGCGCCATCCGTCTCTGGTCCTTCGAGCCCGGCGCGCCCGCGTCCGAGCCGACGTCGCTCTCCCTCGAGGTGCCTCGCGCGCTCGTCGTCCTCGAGGCGTCGGCCGACCGGCAGGTCGTCCTCGTGGGCGGCGAGGGCGGCCTCGTGCGGGTCGACCTGGCCGCCCGTCCCGACGCCGCCGAGTCCGTCGACGCGGAGGGAGCGCTCCGCGGGACGCACGCGCTCGTCCCGACGCGCTCTCCCGGACACGTCCTCGTCGGCCTCGCCGCTGGCCGACTCGCCCTCTGCGACGCGACCGCCGGGCGGGTGCTTCGCACCTTCGAGCTCGGCTCCGATCTCCCGATCATCCGCCTCGCCGTGTCGCCCGACGGGGCGCGCGCGTTTGCGTGGGACGGCCGGTCCCTCGCGACGGTCGACCTGGCCGATGGCGAGGTCGTCGACTCTCGCGAGCTCGAGAAGGCGACGCTCGTCGTCGGGTTCGCTCGCGACGGCGCCGACGCGATCGCGTGCACCAAGAAGACGATCCAGACCATCTCGCTCTCGGGGGCGACGCCTCGGGTCTCGCCGCCGACCGACCTCCCACGGTCGGGATTCGGGTTCGGGGACCTCGACGTCGAGGATGGAGGCGACCGGGTGATCCTTGGCGGCGGGCACGTCCTGCACCTCTGGGATGCCCGCCGACGGCAGTCCGAGCGGAGCGTCCCGGTCCGGGTCGCCAACGCCCGCAGCGTGGCCATCGCGGCCGATGGATCGCACGTGGCGGTGGGCTTCTTCGACGGCCAGGTGGGCATCATCGATCGCCGCTCTGGGCGGGAGCGGCGCCTGTTCGGTCACCCCGACGCGGTGCCTTCGGTCGCCTTCACGCCCGATGGAGCCACGGTCCTGACGGCGAGCTGGGACGGCACCGCTGGCGTTCGCGATCTCGTCTCGGGCGAGGTCCGCGTCCGCCTCCGCGGCCACGACGACCGCCTCAACTCGATCGCCGCGCTCGCCGACGGCACGCGCGCGGTCACCGGAAGCTACGACCGAACCGCCCGCGTCTGGGACATCCGAACCGGGGTCGAGCTCGCCCGCCTCGAGGGGCACGCCGGACCCGTCTTCACCGTTGGCGCCGTCGCGGGCGCCGAGCGCGTCCTCACCGCGAGCACCGACGGCGCCCGCCTCTTCGACCTCGCGAGCGGGCGGGTGATCCAGATCTTCGCACCCGGTGAGCGGATCCTCGCCGTCGCCGCATCACCCGATGGCCGGCGAGCCGCCCTCGGCGGCGCCGACGGCGGGCTCCGCCTCGTCGACCTCGATGCCCTCACCGAGATCGACGGCATCCCCGACGCCCACGAGCAGCCGGTCTTCACCGTCGCCTGGAGCGGCGACGGCCGGCACGTCCTCTCGATGAGCGTCGACGGAACGGCCCGGGTCAGCCGCGCCGGCCCCGACCGACTCGAGGAGCACGAGCAGACATCGCTCGCGGAGCTCGGCTTCCCGATGAGCGGCGCCTTCCTCCCGGCGCGCGCGGGCGAGGATGGTCCGCCGGGCTGGATCATCGGCACGAGCGTCGGAGTCGTGGTCGAGCTCGCGCCGCGGTGAGCCCGTACGTACCTCGGGCGGGGCACCGCCCCGCCCGATGTCCCCAACCTGGCCCCCCAAAAGCCGGGGCCGTCGTCTGTCTCGGCCTCGCTAGGTCGCCTTCTCGGCGTCGGTCGCCGCGACCTCGGGCTGCTTGGCCGGCTCGGCCTCCGGCTTCGGGGCCGGCTCCGCCTTCGACTCGAGCGGCGGCGCGGCGGCCGGCTGGTCCGTCTTGTCGATCTCTTCGCGGATCTCGTCCTCGACGCCGCGCAGCCCCTTCTTGAACTCGACGACGCCGCGACCGATCGACCGCGCGACCTCGGGCAGACGCCGTCCGAAGAGGAGCAGGGCGACGACCGAGATCAGGGCGATCTCGACCGGACCGAGGGTGAAGGCTGGCGGAATCGACGGAATCACGACGTACTCCAGGACTTGGGCCGCTCGACGTCGCATCATAAGACAGTCTCGAGAGGACTGTCAAGATGAGTCGCCGGATGAGTTGCAGGATGGCGGCCGACCTCGAGACGGCGTCGGGCTCGGGACCGTCAGCGCCCCGGGTCGTCGTAGTCGTAGAACTTTCGGGCGATGTTCCGGCCCGTCACCGCGATGAGCCCGTCGCGGATGTCTTCGTCCGCGACGAAGATCCGGCCGTACTCGGTGCCGTAGGCCTCGGGATAGTTGGCCTCGACCACCCCGCTCCAGATCAGGCGCTTGGGCGCGCGCCGCCAGACCTCGAGGTGGATCTTCGCGGTTCCCCGCGAGAGGTTGATCGAGCCAGGGTCCCGGTAGCGCCACTCGCGGATCTCACCGAGGGCGTAGACCTCGGCGCCGAGCTTCTCGGCGATCTTCTCGGGCGGCTCCTTGGAGGGATCCTCGTAGATCTCGAACAGGTCGTAGATCTCCTCGGCCCCGATCACCCGGAGCATGTCGGCCGCCTGGGTCTGGACGTGGCCGATCGCGGCGTCGGCGATCTCGTGGCCGAGCCGGCTCTCGAAGTGGCCGAGCGTTCGCTCCTTCAGCGGGATGAACGCGACGAACTCGTCCTCGAGATCGATGACGGGCGGGTTGCCGTGGCACCCGGCGCCGACCAGCGCGAGGGTCGCGCCGGCTAGCGCGAGGAGGATGGGGCTTCGTCTCGAGTGCATCACTGTCTTCCCTGAAGAGGGCGGGGCGGGCTCTCTAGCGATCGAACGAGCTCTTCGGCAGCGGGTCGGGGTCGTGCTCGTAGAACAGACGACCGACCTTCTTGCCCAGGACCGCCATCAGTCCGATGACGATCTGATCCTCGTCGGCGAACGCCTCGCCGAAGTCGTTGCCGAAGTCATCGGGGAAGCTCCCCTCGACCTCGCCATACCACACCCGGCGGTGCGAGTCGCCCTCCTCTGAGCGCTGGAAGATCTCGATCGCGAGGGTCGCCGACCCGCGGAGCATGTTCATCATGCCGGGGTTGCGCGTGCGGAAGTCGACGATCTGGCCCACGACGAACACCTCGGCGCCGAGCCGCTCCGCGGCCTCGTGCGGGTCGAGCCGCGTCGGGTCGGTCTGGTCGAACAGGGTGTAGATCTCGCTGATCGGGACGAGGCGGAGCTCGTCGGCCTCGGCCTCGAGGTGCGCGATCGCCGCCTCGGCGATCCCGGCGCCGCGGACGCTCTGGAAGTGACGCTCGTTCTCGGTCAGGTCGGCGAACGGGATGATGAGGACGTCGTGCTCCTCGGGCACCTCGTAGACCGGATCGGTGTAGCCGTAGTGGAAGAGCGCGCATCCCGGCGCGCCGAGGCCGAGCAGGCCGAGGCTCGCGAGGAGCAGGGCGGCTCGGAGGATCGCGTTCGAGGTTCGGGGCGTCCGCAAGGGCTCGCTCATCGGTGTCTCCTAGGGCCTCGACGATCGCCGGGACGTGTCATCGGCCCGTCACCCCTCGCACGTCGAGCTCGAATCGCTCGTCGGACTCCGAGAGCCCGGTCGCCGTCTCGATCCGGACCGGGCTCCCGAACAGGACCAGCATCCCGCGATCGCGGGCGTACTCGGCCCGGTCGGCGTCGATCGCGAGGGTCGAGATCCAGGGCTCCTCGGCGCGCGTCGCGGGGTCGTCGTTCGGAACGACCTCGCGGACGTCGACCCTGCCCGTCGCCCGGAACGAGACGAGGCGGGACAGGCCGCTCGCCTTCTCGTCGCCGGCGCCGTCCGCAGCGGCCGCCTTCTCGCGGGGCGGCTCGAACTGGGCGTCGGCCGCCTCGGCGGCGATCCAGTAGAACCGGCTCGGCGCGTCCTTCTTCTTCGCCTCGCCGTCCCCGTCGCCGCCGCCGAGGGCGGCGAGCGGATCGCCCTCGCCGCCCGCGAAGCTCGCCGCGCTCACGAACGCCTCGACTCTTCCGGCGAGCTGCACCCGGCGGTCGACGACGTGGAAGGTGACGCGGTCGGCGAGGAGGAACTCCTCCGAGGCCGCGCCGGGGGCGGCGCCGGTGGAGCCCCGAGCCGCGCCGATCGCGGCCGTGAGGGTCCGGGCCGCGCGGGCCGGGTCGCCCGTCGCGGTGACGGTGCGGGCGCGGTGGTCCCACCGGATCTTGTCGGCGAGGAGATTGAGTCCGGTCGGGACGCCGTCGGCATCGAGCCCGGTGACCCGGACGGCGTGCGCCGGGGTGCCGGGCCACGTCGCCCCTGCGAACGCCTCGACGTCGACCCTGGGCACGCTGCTCCCGCCGGGCAGGACATCGGCCGGCCGGTGGTCGCCGTCGTCCTCGCCCTCCCGCTCGGCCCCGGCCGGCGGCGCGACGAAGGTCGCCTCGGCGCGGGCCGCCTCGATCCGGATCCGCTCGACCTCGTCGCCGACGCGCGGCTCGCGGGGAGGCTCGGGCGGCCCATCGTTCGCGCCGCCGGCCGCGGCCGGGTCCTCGGGCAGGTCCACCTCGGCGAGGACGCGCCCCCGCGCGGTCGCGACGGCGGGGCGGTCGCCGTCCGCGTCGCGGTAGGAGAGATGGTCGGCCTCGATGAAGCTCGTCCCGCGGATCAGCCGGGGCCGCGGACCGCGCTCGACGCCGTCGAGGGCGACGTGACTGTCGGAGACCCGCCACACCGCCGACGCGGCGCGGACGCGGAGCGGGTCGGTCGGCTCGACGACGGCGCCGCTCGCGTCGACCCGCGCGATCTCGTCGAGGACGACCAGCTCCGGGCCGCGGAACACGGCGCCGCCGAGCGTGCCGCGCGCCTCGACCCGATCGACCGCGGGCAGCGCCCGCGCGGCGGCCCCGTCGGAGGCCCCGTCGCCGGCTCCGCTCCCGTTCTTCTTCTCGGCGTCCTCACGGCGCATCGTCGCGGTGAGCTGGGCGGCGTGGATCCGGTAGCGGCCGGCGACGCTCGGGCGGTCGTCGTCGTTCCCCTCGTCGTTCTCGCCGTTCTTCTTCTGGGCGTCGCGCGGCGCCTGCTCGACCTCGGCGAGCACCTCGCCCTCGGCGAGGGCGCGGGCCGGCGCGTCCTCGGTCTCCTCGAAGTGGGTGAGCGCGTCGGCCTCGATCCAGCTCGTCCCGGTCTCGATGCGAGGGCGTGGCGCGCCCTCGGCGCCCTCGAGGCGCGCCTCACCGGCGGCGAGCTCGAGCCGGACGACGGGGCTGCGGACGCGGATCGGGTCGTCGACGCCGTCCGTCGTCCCGTCGATCGACACGATGGCGGGGCCCGGATACCGGGCGTCGGCCGCGTGGCCGACGGCGGTGAGCGCGCGGAGGCGACGCTTCTTCTTCTCGTCGGTGACGAGCTCGGCGGTGACGCGCGCCGCGCGGACGCTCCACGCGTCGCCCGCCCCCGCGATCGCGGCGCCGTCGCCGTCGCTCCCACCGCGGTTCGCCTCGAGGGCGGCGCGCGTGACCGTTCCCTCGACGTCGCCGGCCAGGGTGAGGAGGCCGTCCTCGCCCTCGAGGTCGACCTCGTTCGCCCGGAAGACGTCGTCGCCGCGCCGCAGGAGCGGTCGGCGGGCGCCCGAGCCGCGCAGCCGTGCGATCTCGCCGGTCGGGTCGAGCTCGATCGTCGCCGCGCTCGCCTCGAGCTGGCCGTCCTCGGTCGCGAGACGAACGGGGCGCGCCGGGCCGCGGCTGCGCACGACGACGCGCTCGAGGCCGCTCGCGGTCAGGCGCCTCGTCGCGTCGTCCCCGCCGGCGCTCGCGTCGCCGCCGCGACCGCCGTCCTCGCCGACGCCGTCGCTCGCGGCGGGAGTCTCCGCGCCGTCTGCGAGGAGCGCCTCGAGGACGTCCGCCTCGAGGAGGACCGGGCCGCGCACGTTCGCGATCTCGTCGCCGGCCCCGCCGGTCGCGTCGTCGTCGCCGGGCTCGTCCCGGGGCTCCGGCACGAGCCGGGCGCGGACCGCGCCGTTCGCGATCGCCACGCGGCGGCCGACCTCGGCCTCGCTCGCTCCGGGCTGCTGGAGGACGACCAGCTCGGTCGTCTCGAACCACGAGGAGCCGTCGGCCGAGCGGGCCTGCACCCGGCTGCCGTCGACGCCGGCGCGGAGAACGGCCCGTCCGCGCCGACCGACGACGCCCGGCCCGTCGCCGCGTGGGATCGCCGGCCAGGCGTCGAGGACGAGACGGTCGCCGCGCGCCGTCCAGCGCTCCTCGGGGACGGCACGCCCGTCCGCGCCCTCGCGGGCCGCGGCGGTCCGGATGTCGAGGACGACGGCGCCCTCGGCGAGCGCCGCGTGGAAGAACGGACGCGTCCGGCTCGGGCGCTTCTCGTTCGTCCCGGGAGTGCGGCGCGGCGTCGCCCGTCGGGCGGCGAGGGTGGCGGCGATCCCGCCGAGGGCCGGCGCGACGACCGGCGCGGCGGCGCCCGCCCGGGCGCGGACGTCCGCCTCGGTCGCGAAGGCGAGGACGAGGGTGTTCGCGCGGATCCCGAACTCGCCATCGGCGCGGCGGACGTCGGCGCCGCCCCGGAAGACGAGGCGACCGCTCGGGCGCGCCGTCTCCGTCTCGGCCTCCGCTCCGTCGTCGGAGCCTTCGTCCTTGCTCGCGCTCCCCGCGAACAGGGCCGCGAAGCCGCTCCGATCGCCGTCGCCGCCCTCGTCGATGAGCAGCTCGAGCTCGCCCTCGCTCGCGACGACGAGCCGCCCCGCCTCGGCGTCGTCGCCGCCGACGGGCGCCCCGTCGGCGCTCGCGACGTTCGTCGACGGATCGAGCTCGACGCGAACCGGCGGGGCGAGGGCGAGGCGGTCGAGCGCCAGGTCGGCCCGCAGCCCGCCCGCTCGGAGATCGACCCACGGCGCCTTGCGGTGAAGGTGGACGTCGGTCTCGCTCGCGATCCGCACCTTGCCGGTGCCCGCGATCGACCATCCGTCGGGGCGCTCGATCGGTCGCCCGCGCTCGTCGACCTGCACGACTCGCTGGGGACGGGCCGGCTTGCCCTCGATCGAGCAGACGAGCTCCTCGGTCCGCAGCGTCGAGCCGCGCACCGTGATCCGGACGCCGCCCGAGAGGACGAACTCGGCCGCGCCCCGCTCGCCCATCTCGAGCCGGCAGAGGCGCGCCTCGATGATGACCGGCTCGTCGTCCTCGTCATCGCGCGGCGCGCCCGGGTCCGCCGCGTCGGTCTTCTTCTCGTTCTTCGAGACGCGGTAGAACTCGAGGCGCGGCTCGTCGAAGGCGTAGGCGGTCAGCGAGAGCGGCGTGAAGACGCGTCCCTGGGCCTTCCAGTCGACGACCGAGTCGGCGATGTCGAGGTGGCGAAACTCCCAGCCGACGATCGAGTGGGCGAGCCGCGGGCGACCGGTGTCCTTCGGGACGCGGATCGGCTGCATCCCGGGGCGGCTGATGAACTGGAACAGGGTGGCCGGCTGGGCCGTTCCGAACGTCGCGTCGGTCGCATCGCCCGCGCTCGTGATCCCGCCCGCGAGCGGCGACGAGGCGATCCGGCGGCGGATGGGCGCGGGCGGGGTGACCTCGGTGCCGCGGTCCGACGTCGCGCCAAGCGCAACCAGACCGACCATCAAGGACGCGACGAGCAGGACGGTCAGGACGAGGATGCGCTGCGGTCCGGCGGCGAGGACGCTCATGGCGGGTCCTCGCCGAGGTAGCGGGCGACCGCCTCGTCGAACCGCCCCTGGGCGTGGAGGAGGAGCTCGGCCACCTCGCGGAGCACGCCCTCGCCGCCGCGGGCCGTCGTGACGTGCTCGGCCGCCTCGCGCACGAGGGGGTGCGCATCGGCCGGAGCCAGGGCGAAGCCGCAGGCGCGCATGGCGGGAATGTCGATCAGATCATCGCCGATGAAGGCGACCTCGGTCGCGTCGACCTCGAGCTCCACGCAGATCTCGGCGAGCGCCTTCGCCTTGTCCTGGCTGCCCTGGATGCACGCGGCCACGCGGAGCTGCTTCGCCCGGATCGTGGTCGGGGCGCTCTCGCGGCCCGACAGGAGCGCGACCGGGATCCCGACGAGGCGGAGGAGCGCCGCGCCGGTGCCGTCCTTGACGTGGAACGCCTTGCTCTCGCGCCCGTCGGCGTGGATCCGGATCTTGCCGTCGGAGAGGACGCCATCGACGTCGCTGACGACGGCCTTGATCGCGAAGGGAGGCATCTCAGGCGTGTCCCGTGTCGAGGAGGTCCTGGACGTCGATCATGCCGGCGGCCCGCCCGTCGGCGTCGACGACGGGGAGCTCGTCGATCTTCTTCTCCCGGAGCAGCCGCATCGCCTCGCTCGCGAGGCGGTCGGCGGTGATCGTGGTCGGCGCGCGGGTCATGATCGCGCCGACCTGCACCGCGTGGAGGTCGGGCGCCGCGCCGTCGGCGGGCTTCGCGACGAGGCGGCGGAGGTCGCCGTCGGTGAAGATCCCGGCGAGCCGGCCCTCGCCGTCGACGACGGTGACGGCGCCCGCCCGCGCGTCGATGATCGCGAGGAGGGCGTCGTGGACGCTCGCGGTGAGGGGGACGGTCGGGTGACGGTCGCCTGTGCGCATCACCTCGGAGACCTTCATGAGCTTCCGCCCGAGCGAGCCGCCGGGATGGAAGACGGCGTACTCCTCGGGGCCGAAGTCGCGCCGGTTGAGCACCGTCATGGCGAGGGCGTCGCCGATCGCCAGCATCGCGGTCGTCGAGGCGCTCGGGGCGAGGCCGAGGGGGCAGGCCTCGTCGATCTTGCCGATGTCGAGGACGACGTCGGCGTGCCGGCCCAGGGTCGAGTCGGGTCGTCCGGTGATCGCGATCGAGGAGGCGCCGATCTTCTTGAGCGGATCGAGGAGATCGGTCACCTCGCGCGTCTCGCCGCTGTTGCTGATGACGATGACGACATCTTCGGGCAGGACGCGGCCGAGGTCGCCGTGGATCGCCTCGGCGGCGTGGAGCCAGTGGCTCGGGGTGCCGGTCGAGGCGAAGGTGGCGCTGATCTTCTGGGCGATGATGGCGGGTTTCCCCATCCCGCTCACGACGACCCGGCCGCGGCAGTCCAGCACCATCTGGACCGCGGTCGCGAACGAGGCGTCGATCCGCTCCTCGAGCGCGGCGACGGCGTTCGCCTCATGGCGGATCACCTCGCGGCCGTACTCTATGTCGTCCATCGGGACCCTCCCGCTCCGTGGCGGCATTCTATCCTAAGCGCCAGGGCGGAGGGTGTTAAGAGTTGTCAATTCGGCTCGGCGGCCTGCGGGGCGATCGCGATGCTGCCCACTGGGATGCGGATCGAGCCCTCGCCGTCGAGGTCGACGGTCTCGCGGCGATTCGTCGCGATGACCTCGAGTACGACCGGGTAGATCCCGGGCGCAGCGTTGGCCGCGACGTGAACGGTGATATAGGTCTTGCCTGTCGTCTGTCCGGTGCTTGGAGGTGCAATCCGAACCGGTCCGGCGACCGCCAGAGCGCCCGCCCGCTCACACCGGAGGTGGACCTCGACCTCGTCGAAGCGCTCGGCGCCGAGAATGGCATAGATCAAGCCGACGTCGACGGAGCCGCCAGGGCGCGCGGGCATCGGGAACGAGAGATCGGCGGAGATCTCGCGGAACGAACGCACCGCCGCGGCGAAGCGATCGTCCTCGTCACCCGCGAAGTGGAGAGCGCGCCAGAGGCCCGACTCGTCGTGCTCGGCGGCCGCCTCGCGGATCGGGCCGGCTGCCGCCGGACCGCCGATCTCCGCGAGCGCCCAGGCGGCCTCTTCGCGCCCGGCCTCGTCGGCCTGGTCAGCGCGGAGCGTCCTCGCGAACCAGGCGATCCGCATCGGCCGGTAGGCGAGGGCGAGCGCCCCGAACAGGGCGAAGATCGCGACGACGGCGATCGTGAGGCGGCGTTCGAGCTTCATCGGTCGGGTCTCCGGCCGTTCCCGGGAGTAAGACGGGCCGAGCGCCGCCCGGTTCACGTCGGCGTGACGGATTCATGGCGGGAACGGCGTGCGCACGCTGCACCGAACCGGAACGAATCGCCGGGCGGGGCTCGACCCCGTCGAGGGTTGCGACGATCGGGAACCAGGCACGGGGCTTGCGGGTGAAGAAGCCGCGAGACGGATTCCAGCGACGAGGAACGGGAGGCGGGGGTGACATGGCGAGCGCGAGGTACATCGCCGAGTGCGATCGATGCGGGTGGAAGCGCTCGGGCGTCTCGGGCAGACACGCCGGTCGCGGGCTCCCCTGTCCCCTCTGCTCGAGCGTCGTCCAGGTCCCGAAGGACCCCATCGCGACGGCACGCCGCAGCCGCGTCGCCGGCTGGTCCGGCTGGGCCGGGCTCGGCTACGCGGCCGGAGGTCTCCTCCTCGCCATCGTCTTCGGCGTGATCGCCTACGCCCTGTCGGTCGCGAGCTCGGCCGCGATCGGCCGCTTCTTCGTGATCCTGTGGATCCCCGCCGCGCTCGGCGTCGTCACCGCCATCGCCGGCACCGTCGACGCGACCCGCGCGATCGTGTCCCTCGCCCGCGGCCACGGCGACCCCGGCCCGCGAGCCACCCGCTGGATCGACCTCCGGGCCCGCCAGATGGGTCTCGCCTGAGCATTCGGTTTGACCCCTGGGGCGCTTCCGAGGTGATGACCGCCAGGTGACCCGCAACGACGACGCTCGAGCGACCGACCCGAGCGCTGACGTGTCGAGAGGCGGACGTGATCTTGGAGGCGGCTACCCGTTGCGTTCGGCTCAGCGCGGCCCGCTTCGCCCTCGTCGTCCTCGGCATCATCGTGGTCTCCGGCGCCTTCGCGACCACTGCCGCCGGCCACCTGCTCTGCACCGGACACGCCAACGAGATCGAGCTCCTCGAGGTGGCAGCGCAACCCCTTGACGACGAGATCCTCTCGTACGGAGGCCTCGGGCAGCCCCCTCGCCGCGCGACGGTCTCTGCGATGGCCGACGTGGTGAGCGCGCGCGACGCCCTCCGAGCGGAGGCGCCAGCGGGATTCGGCGTGTGGAGCCGTGTCACGGGATGGCACGAGCCGCGCTGCCTCTTCACGTTTCAGGAGCGCGAGAGAGAGTACCGACAGCGTGTCCGCCGCCGGCTCCAGAAGACGGCCTTGCGAGCGCGCGGTCGGTGATCGCCGGGCTCTTGCGGGTCGTCGGCAACGCCCCGAAGGAGGGAAGGGGTCAGGTCTCGGATGTTCGCATTAGTGGTGTTAATGCGAAGATCCGAGACCTGACCCCTTCGGTTCCTTCGGTTCGATCAGGCGTCCAGCTTCTGGACGGGTCGGGCGCCGGGTGTCCAGGTCGCGATCGCCTCGGTGCGGGCCGGCTTGGCGCGCGCTCTTCGCGAGTCGCTTCGCCGGGGTGACTTACGGACTCTCCGGTCGATCGGATCTTCGGATGCTTGGTGCTCCTCGAGCCCCGGGCCCGAGGAACCGATCGATGACTCCCCACCAGGCGCCGCTCGCGACGACTCGCTTCGATGTCCATTCGGCTCCGCCCGGCGTTTCGCCGATGGCGGCGCCGAGGCTCCAGGTCGATCTGCACGCGTCGGCCGGCGACGCCTGGCGGCGGACGTTCCGGATCGGCCCTGACGGCCTCCCCGTCGTGCTCGGTCGGTCCGGGAGCCTGAGCGGCGTCGTCCTTCCGTTCTCGAACGTGTCGCGCCGCCATGCCGAGCTGCATCTCGACGGGCAGGGGCGTCTGCGCCTGCGCGACCTCGGCTCGACCGGCGGCACGTTCGTGAACGGCGCGCGGGTCGACGACGTCGCGCTGGTGAACGGCGATGTCGTTCGCGTCGGCGAGGTCGTCGTGCGGGTCGAGGTGCAGCTCCCCTCGCGGAGGCGGGCCGACCCCGAGCAGAATCAGCGGACCGATCGGATCGCAGCCGTCCGCGTGGCGACGAGCTGCTCGCTCTGTCGGGGCGGGATCGACGGGGCCGCGTTCGGCGGGGCGCTCATCCTTCAGGACGAGCGGGCCCTGTGCGCCCCCTGCGTCGGCGGCCTCGAGCCGGGGGCGGACGATGGCCCCCTGCGGTTGCTCCGACGGGTCGGCGGCGGCGCTTGCGGCGAGGTCCACATGGCCCTCCACGTCGACCGCCTGAAGATCGTCGCCGTGAAGACCGTGCCGCTGCACGCGCGCCAGAGCGGCGGCGCCCTCCTCACGCGACTCATGCGCGAGGTGTCGATCGGCAAGCGCCTCGACCACCCCCACATCGTGAAGCTGCACGAGGCCGTCACCGACGGCCGCTCGTTTCGAATGATCATGGACTTCGTCGACGGGACCTGCGTGAGGGAGCTCGTCGAGAGGGCCGAGGGGAGGCTGCCCCTCGAGATCGTCGCCCGGATCGCCCGGGCCCTCGGCGCCGCGCTCGACCACTCGCACGCGGCGGGCGTCATTCACCGGGACGTGAAGCCGGCCAACGTCATGGTCGACACCGCCGGCCGCGTCCGGCTGACCGACTTCGGGCTCGCGAAGGCGGTCATGGGGTCCGAGGAGGACGCGCTCGGCGGCGCCACCAGCATCGGGCAGCTCCTCGGGACGCCGGCCTTCATGCCGCCCGAGCAGATCCAGGAGGCGCGCGACGCGGGGCCGGCGGCCGACGTCTACGCGATGGCCGCGACCCTCTACTTCGCCGCGACCGGCCGGCAGCCGATCGCCTACCCCGACCTGCAGACCCTCGTCGTGGCGATCCTCAACGAGGTGCCCGCGCCCGCCGATCGCTACCGGGTGGATCTGCCCGAGAGCGCCGCCGCGGCCCTGGCCCGTGGGCTCGAAAAACAGCCGGAGCGGCGGCCGAGCGCGAGCCAGCTCGCGGCCGAGTTCGTCGAGGCGATCGAGCGAGGCTGAGGACGAACCTCAGCGGGAGCGGGCGAGGATCCGGAGGGTCGCCGCCGCGGCGGCGACCCGCGCGTCGTCGGCGACGATGAAGCGCCGGAGCGTCTCGAGGTCGTCGAGATCACCCCACCGGGCGAGCACCTCGAGCCGCGTCCCGACCCGGTCGGTCGGGACGCCCCCGCGGTCGACGGGCTCTCCGGCGAGCGCGCGCCGAGCGATCGGCAGCAGAGTCTCGCCCTCGGGCGGATCGCGGTCCTCGCTGAGCCACCAGAGCACCTCGGGGATCTGCCAGACCTCGCCGCGCTCGAAGCGCTCCAGCAGCCACCTCCGCGCGGCCGGGTCGCCGGCGGCGTCGAGCGCCTCGAGGAGCGTCCGGTCGAGGAAGACCGGGTTCTCGCCCGCGACGGCCGCGGCCAGCGATCGGTGTGCGGTTGCGTCGCCCGCGAGAGTCCGCGCCGCGTCGAGCCACTTCGCATCCTCGGGCCGCGCGGCCTCGAACCGATCGAACGCGTCGAGCGCGGCCGCGGCCGTCTCGGGGTGGCGCCGGGCGATCCTCGCCATCGCGCGCAGGACGAAGACGGCGGGGTCGTCGATGGGGGCGTCGCGACGGCCCTGGAATGACCAGGCGAGGAGGGCGATGTCGCCGAGTCCTTCGCCGAGGTCGCCGATGGCGCCGACGGCTGCGGTGCTCGCGAGCGCATCGGTTGGTGTGCGGATCTGCTCCCGCGCCCAGAGCAGCAGGTGGGGATCCGCGATCTTCGTCAGTTGCCAGGCGGGGAGGCTCGCTTCGCGCCCGAGGTCGTTCCTGAGCCGCGCGATCGCGGCCTCATCGCCGCCCCTCGCGAGCTGGCCGTCTGCGATGGTCGCGCCGACCCCGCGAGCTGACGAGCGCGCGAGACGTGCGAGGCTGGCTTCGAGCTCGGGTCCGCCCGCGGTCGCGGCGGCGTCGATCGCGGCCTGGATGTGGCGGCCGAAGCCGTCGTCGACGGCGTGGCGGACGATCTCGCTCGCGATGTTTCGGGTGAGCTCGGGCTCGGGCGCGCCGCGCCACCGTGTGGCCCGGTCCCAGGCGGCGATGGCGTCCTCGAGGCGCCCTTCGTCGAGGGCGATCCGGCTCTGACGGGCGGCCCAGCGGGCCGGGACGGCCCGCCAGCCCGCGATCGCCGGTGCGGCGATCGCGACGATCGCGACGGGGAGGAGTCGGAGAGGCCAGCGCGCTCGCATGCCCCCGACACCCGCCACGCCGCGGCGGAGTTCCGTCCGAGTCGCGGCGGGGGCGCGGCTACTTCCCGACCGGCCCCACGTCGAACGCGTCGCTCGGGAGCGGCTCCAGGCCCGCCCGGGCGGCGACGACGAACCGGTAGCGCCCGTCGGGCGCGGCGTCGGGGACGGTCCAGGTCGTCCGCCAGGTGAAGCTCCCTCGGCGTTCGTCGATGAGCCGCACGGCGAACGAGAGGCCGCGGTCGTCCTCGGGGAGGCCGTCGACGACGACCGGGGCCCACGTCTCGGCGCCTTCGTCTCCCTCCGCGGCGCCGACGCGGCGCTCGACGCGGACGAGCCAGCCCTCGTGGACCGCCTGCCGGGCGGGGTCGAGCCCGCTCCAGGTGAAGGCGACCTCGCCCTTGCCCTCGTCGAAGGCGATCGCTCCGGCGCGGCGCGGGTGCGGCGCGCCGGCCGGCGCCGTCGGGAGGCGGCTCACCTCCGGGCCGGGGTGGAACGTGGTCGGCGGCGTCGCGCGGCGCGGCTGCGCCGGCGCGTGCTCCGCGGGGAGCGACGCGGCGAGGGTCGCCGCGCGTTCGCGGAAGAAGCGCTCCTCGTTCGGGCCGTAGAGGGTGGAGGCGCCCTCGTAGTGCTGGAGCTGGTACTCCTCGCTCGTCACGCAGTAGCCCATGTAGTCGTTCGCGATCCCGACGATCACGATTCGCTGCTCGGGCACGATCGATCCCTCGTCGGCGAGCGCGTCGAGGACGTCGGTGCGGACGCGGCGGGCGAGCTGGGTCGTCGGCTCGACGGGGAGGCCGACCAGATGCAGCCCGGCGATCCGCAGCACCTGGACGGGCGCGATCGTCGGCGGGCGGGCGCCGCGCCGCTGGAGCTCGTCCTGGAGCGGCTTCAGGAAGATCGGCTTCGGGGCGTGCTCGTGATCGGTTCCCGCCGGCGCGCGGACGCCCTCATCGATGAACGGATACAGAAACGACCGGCCGTCCTCCGCGCCGGCGACGGTCGAGACGCCGAAGTAGGGCCGCTTCGCGACGCGCCGGCCCTCGGTGAGCTCGGCGCCGCCGATCGCCTCCTCGGCGTGGGCGTGGGCGACGTCGGGGTCGCGGGCCGCTCCGCGCTGCGCCGCGAAGAGCTTCCAGGCCTGGGCGCCGAGGGCGCGGCCGAGGCGGTCGGCCTCGCCGTGGCCGTGGTCGGGGATCCGGTCGACCTGGTTCCAGGTGAACGAGACGTCGCCCTCGCAGCCGGCGGCGAACGCGAACACCGTCTCCGGGGAGCGTCCGCTCGCGCGACGCTCGAGCTCGCGGACGGCGACGCCGAAGACGTCGGGATGGAAGAGGTCGTTCTCCTTCCGCACGACCGCGTTGTGCCCGGTGTGGACGAAGAGGGCGGCGATCGGGCGACCGGTCCGCGCGCTCGCGAGCCGCAGCATCGTGAGCTGCCGATCGACCGGGTCGGGCCGGTCGCCCGGGTCGTCGGGATCGGCCCACTCCTCGTTCTGCTGGAACGGCTCGATCGAGCGGTTCCGGACGAGGCCCTCGGTCATCGCGTGCTCGACGACGGCGCTCGCCGCCTCGAGCGAGCCGCAAGCGCCCCGGACGGCCGCCGCGATCCGCTCGACGAGGAACGCGGTCAGGCGCGCGTCGTAGCCGTTGGTCGGCGAGGGCGAGCCGAGGACGTTGTACCAGCCGTTGCTGCAGTAGCCGGCCGGCCCGGCGTGGGTGTGGGTCGCGGCGAGCATGATCCGGTCGACGTCGAGGCCGGTCTCGGCGGAGACCGCCTCGGCGACCCGCGCGCGGAGCAGGCGCGAGGACATCCCGAGGTCGACGCACACGACGGCCGCGCGGTCGCCCTCGCGATCCTCGACGACGATCGCGCGCGCGGTCAGCCGGCCGCGATGCCCGCGGAAGTCGTCCTGGCCGGCGGCCGAGAAGCCGAGCCCGGGCAGCCCCGGCGGCGGCGTCAGGTCGACGATCGCGGCGCCCGCCCGGAACGCGCGCGGCGGCGGCCCGGCCGTCCCGCCGGCCACCTCGGGGATGCGGACCTCGACGGTCGTGCAGCCGGCGAGGGCGGCGAGGGCGAGGGAGACGGCGAGGAGGACGCGGAGCGTCCGAGGGGGTGGCGTCGCGGGCATCGCGGGGACTCCTTTGGTCTTCGTCAGCCTCCGCCGACGGCCGCGGCCGCGGGGGGGAGGATCGCGCGGCCGATCTCGAAGTACAGGACGATGATCGCGACGTCGACGACCGTCGTGATGAACGGGCCGCTCATCAGGGCCGGGTCGAGGCCGAGCGTCTGGAACAGGATCGGGAGGACGGCGCCCGAGGAGGTCGCCACGATCGCGGCGACGAGCATCGCGACGCCGACCGTCATGGCGACCGGCAGATCGCCGCGGGTGACGTAGACCCATCCGGCCGCGAGCAGGCCGAGGAACGCGCCGAGGGTGATGCCGACGAGCGCCTCCTTCGTCAGGACGCGGGCGACGTGGCGCGCCTCGAGCTCGCCGGTGCCGAGGCCGCGGACGACGACGGTCGCCGCCTGCGTTCCCGCGTTGCCGCCCGTCCCCATCAGGAACGGCAGGAAGATCACGAGGACGGGCAGGCCGACCCGGACGTCCTCGTAGGCGTCGAGGAGGAGCGCCGAGAGGAAGCCGGTCACCAGCAGCAGGAGCAGCCACACGACCCGGCGCCGCGAGATCGAGAGGACGCTCTGCTCGAGGTAGTCGGTGTCGGTCGGGTCGCCGGCCGCCGCGAGGCGGAAGATGTCCTCGGTCGCCTCCTCCTCGACGACGTCGAGGACGTCGTCGGCGGTGACGATCCCGAGCATCCGCCCCTCGTCGTCGACGACCGGCACCGCGAGGAGGTCGTACTTGCTGAAGACGCCGGCGACCTGCTCCTGGTCGTCGCCCGCGGTCACCGTGATCACGTCGCGCTCCATGATCTCGTCGATGCAGCGCCGCGGGTCGGCCAGGACGATGTCGCGGAGGCTGATCACGCCCTTGAGCTTCTCGTTGTCGTCGACGACGTAGAGCCAGTAGACCGTCTCGGCGCCCTGCGCCTCCTCCCGGAGGTGGTCGAACGTCTCGGTCGGCGTGAGCGTCGGCCGCACCGTGACGAAGTCCGTCGTCATGAGCGAGCCGGCCGTCCCCTCGGGGTAGGCGGCCAGCTTCCGGATGTCCTCGCGCTCCTCCTCGGCGACGAGCGCCAGGATCGCGGCCCGGCTCCGCTCCGGGAGCGCCTTGATGACGTCGACCCGGTCGTCGGGCGCCATCTCCTCGACGAGCCGGCCGAGCCGTTCGCGCCCGAGGTGCTCGATCAGCGAGAGCTGGCTGTCCTCCTCGAGCAGCTCGAAGACGCGCGCCGCCCGCTGCAGCCCGAGCGAGGCGATCACCCGGGCGGCGTGCTCGGGCGACATCTCGTCGAGCACCTCGGCGAGGTCGGCCGGGTGGAGGTCCTTGAGGGCCTCGCGGATCTCCTCGTCGGCGCCACCCTCGAGCAGCTCCGCCACCTCGGGCAGGATCAGTCGTCCGACCTCGCGCACGTTCAGCTCCCGCCCGCCGTCGCGCGTCGCGCGAACGGCGCCGCGTCGCCGATCGACTGGACCTCGGCGCCCTCGCCTTCGGTCACGACCAGGACGGCGCCGGGCTGCGCGATCGTCACCGTGCAGCGCTGCGGCTCGGAGCCCGGGCGCGGCCAGCGCACCTCGACCTTCGCCTCGGCCGCTGCCCCGACCGCGACGTGCAGCTCCGGGGCGCCGCTGCCGAGGTAGCCGTTGCCGGCGAGGATCGGGGCGGCCCGGACTCGCTCGCCTCCGCCGTCTCCGTCGCTCCCGGCGCGCCAGCGGACGACCACGACCGCGCCGACGCCGTCGGGGGCCGCGTCGCGCGCGACGAGCCGGATCACGAGCCGCCCGAAGGCGGTCGCCCGGTTGCGGAGCGCCTCGAGCGGCCCGTCGACGTTGCCGACGACCAGGTCCGGCGCGCCGTCGCGGTCGAGGTCGCCCGCGGCGAGGCCACGGCCGACGCGGGCCGGCCCGAGGAGGGCGCCGGCCTCGTCCGAGCTCGCCTCGCGGAACGCGCCGCCCGGCCCGCCGAGGAGGAGCTGCCGCGCCTGGGCGTGCGTCGCCGTCTCGTCGTAGCGCTCGATGTTGTCGAAGACGTGGCCGTTCGCGATCGCGAGGTCGAGCCAGCCGTCGGAGTCGGCGTCGGTGAAGAGGATCCCGAAGCCGAGGCGGTGGATCGACGGGGCGCCGATGCCGGCGGCGAAGCTGGTCTCGGTGAAGAGCGGCGTCGCCGGGCCGTCGCCGTCCGCGGGGAGGAGCCCGTCGTGGCGGTAGAGGGCGTTCGTCTCGCCCTGGAAGTTGGTGACGACGAGGTCGAGGTCGCCGTCGCCGTCGGGGTCGCCGACGTCGACGCCCATGCCCGCCTCGGCCTTGCCGGCCTCCGACAGGGCGCAGCCGCTGATCAGGCCGACCTCCTCGAAGCGCCCCGCTCCCAGGTTCAGGAAGAGGAAGTTCGGCACGGCGTCGTTCGCGACGTAGATCTCGGGGAGCCGATCGTCATTGAGGTCGGCGATCGCGACGCCGAGGCCCTTGCCGTCGGGCAGCGCGATGCCGGCCGCCTCGCCGATCTCCTCGAAGGTGCCGTCGCCGCGGTTGCGGTAGAGGCGGTCGGGCGCGCCGGCGTGGTCGTCGGGCGAGCAGTAGGAGGGGTAGCCCCCGTTGACGCAGACCTGGTGGTTGCGGAGGTCGGTCGCGAGGTCGAGGTAGTTCACGACGTAGAGGTCGAGGTCGCCGTCGCCGTCGACGTCGCCGAACGCCGCGCTGGTGCCCCAGAGCGGATCGGCGACGCCGGCGGCCGCGCCGACCTCCTCGAACGTGCCGTCGCCGCGGTTCCGGTAGAGCGCGTTCGCGCCGAAGGCGGTCACGTAGAGGTCGAGGTCGCCGTCGCCGTCGACGTCGCCGGCGACCGCGCCCTGGCCGTAGCCCTCGAAGCCGACGCCGGCGGCCTCGGTCACGTCCTCGAAGGTGCCGTCGCCGCGGTTGCGGAACAGCGTGCTCCGGACCCCGCCGCCGGCGGTCGCCTTCGCGGCGTCCGGGAGGGTCGCGCCCGGCAGGGTCGGCCCGCTCTGGACGGCGTAGATGTCGAGCCAGCCGTCGCCGTCCGCGTCGAAGACGCACACGCCGCCGCCCATCGTCTCGGGGAGGTAGCGTCGCCCCGAGGCGCCGGAGACGTGGAGGAAGTCGAGGCCGCTGGCGCGCGCATCGAGGAGGCCGTAGCCGACGGCCGGGCCGGTGCTGCGCGGGTCGTCGCCGTCGGGGCCGCCCGGGGTGACGCCCCGCGAGCCGATCCAGATCGCGACCCCGACGAGGAGGACCCCGGCGACGCCGAAGGCCGCCCGCGGAAGGCGCGCCCCGCTCCGGGCGCTCACGAGCTCGCCGGCCCGGCGGACACTCAATGCCCCCCGTGGGCGCCGGCGGCGTCGGTGACCGCCTCGGCGGCTGGCGTCGGGAGGAAGTAGAACGCGCACGCGATCACGAGGTAGACCCCGAGGAGCTGCACGCCCTCCATCCAGTTCGTCTCGCCGTCGTCGACGATCATGATCAACGACTGCACGGCCGCCCACACGGCGGCGACCTCGACGAGCGAGAAGTTGAGGTCCATCACGTGGCCCTCGGGCGCGATCAGCAGGCCCATGAGGACGAGCACCGGCGCCACGAAGAGGGCGATCTGCTTGCTGCTCTCGACGGCGATCGTGATCGCCAGGTTCATCTTGCCCTTCATGGCCATCACGACCGCGGTCGCGTGCTCGGCGGCGTTGCCGACGACCGCGATCACGATCACGCCGACGAACGCGTTCGACAGGCCGAAGCTCTCGCTGGCCGCACCGATCCCGTGCTCGAGGACGTGGCTCATCGCCGCGACGAGCGCGCTCGATCCGAGCAGCACGCCGACGGCGAGCGACACCGGCCAGTGCGCGTGCACCTCGTCGTCGTCGACCGGATCGGCCGCCGCGGTCTGCGCCCGCTGACTCTCGCGTCCCTCGCCCCACGCGCCGTGCGGGTGCGGCCCGACGACGGTGGCGATCGGCTCGCCGGGCGAGGTGTCGGCGGTGAGGAGGTCGCTGTGAGTGCGGAGCGAGAACCAGAGCTTGCAGAAGTAGGTGAACAGCAGGATCACCGAGATCGCGACCGAGAGGTGCACCTCCATCGCGCCGGTCTCGGCCTCCGTCTTGCCGACGGCGTGCGCCGTCTGGAACAGGATCGCCGGCATGACGAGCGCCACGACGCTCAGGTACAGCATCGTCCCGCCCATGCCGGCGGCGGTGAGGTTGATCTTCTGCGTCCGGAAGCGGAGCCCGCCGAGGAAGACGGCGAGGCCGAACACGAGGAGGATGTTGCCGATGATGGAGCCGGTGATCGACGCCTTCACGACGTCGATCTTGCCCGCCCGCAGGAGCATGAACGCGATGATGAGCTCGGCGGCGTTGCCGAACGTCGCGTTCAGGAGCCCCCCGACGGCCGGACCGGTCTTCTCGGCCAGGTGCTCGGTGGCCGTTCCCATGAGCCCGGCGAGGGGGAGAATCCCGAGGGCCGCGACCACGAACGTCCACTGGGCCGCCACATCCATCCCCTGGAGGACGAAGGCCAGCGGGACGCAGACCAGGAGCCAGTTGAGCGGGTTCTTCCACATGGCGGCCGCCGATTATAGCGATCGATCGGACCGACCGGCAGGTCCGCGGGGCCGGCGCGCTCAGTCGCCGGCGGCGGGCGGCGGGGGCGGGAGCTGCTCGAGCAGCGTCTGGGCCTGCGCGCGGTTCGGGTCGTTCGGCGGAGCGACCCGGAGGTAGCTCCGGAGGTCGGCCGCGGCGCGGACCGGATCGTTCCACGCGCCGAGGGAGAGGAAGATCATCGTCGCCCGGAAGAAGTAGCCGTTGGGCTGGCTCGGGTCGAGCTCGATCGAGCGCTCGAACGCGCTCGCTCCGCCGGCGGGGTTGCCCGAGATCGTGAGCGCGTAGCCGAGCGAGAACCAGAACGGGGACTGCTCCGGCGCCAGCTCGACCGCCGTCTGGAGGTCGCGGATTCCGCCCGGGACCTGGCCCTGCGCGAGGAGGACGCGCCCGCGCTGATGAATCGCGAGCGCGTTCCGCGGCGCGAGCTCCACGGCGCGCTCGGCGTCCTCGCGCGCGCCCGGGAGGTTCTTGAGCCCCTCCTTGAGCATCGAGCTCTGGACGAGGACGCCCACGTCCTCGGGCGAGAGCGCCCGGGCGCGGTCCATCGCGGCGGTCGCCTCGACGGCGTCGCGGCGGGCCGCGTGGAGCTGGGCGAGGTTGATCCAGATCACGATCGATCGGGGCGCCAGCTTGGCCGCCCGCTCGAGGTCGCTCCGGGCCCGGTCGAGCTCGCCCCGACGCATCCGGGCGATCCCGCGGTTCGTCCAGACCGACGCCTGCTCGGGGTTGGTCTCGACGGCGCGGTCGAAGGCCGCCTCCGCCCCGCTCCAGTCGCCGAGCCGGGCGAGGAGGTTGGCTCGGTTGGCCTCGATGACGCCGGCCTGCTCGGGCGCGAGGATGATCGCCTGATCGAAGTCGGCGAGCGCTCCGCGGAGGTCGCCCCGGAGCTCACGGACGATCGCGCGCCCGTTGAGGATGTTCGCTCGCTCGGGGTCGGTCGTCGCGCGCTGGAAGGCGAAGTCGTAGTCGATGAGCGCCTCATCGAGCCGGCCGAGCTCTTTCTTCACGAACCCGCGGTGGTAGAAGCTCATCGCGGCGGCGTCGTTGATCTCGATCGCGCGCCCGAACGCCTCGGCGGCCGCCTCGAGCTCGCCCGCCAGCTGGCGGATCGTCCCGAGGACGTGCCAGGCGTCGACCGAGCGCGGATCGCGCGAGGTGACCTCGTCGATGTCGGCCAGCGCGGCGGCGAGCTCGCCCCGGCCGAGGCGCGCCTTGGCGCGGCAGATCCACGCGCCGATGACGTCGGGGTCGAGATCGATCGCGCGCGTGGCGTCGGAGATCGCGCTCGCCTCGTCGCCGAGCGATCGTCGGAGCTGGGCGCGGTAGGCCCACGCATGGGCCCAGCCCGGGTCGAGGTCGACGGCGTGGGTGAAGTCGGTGATCGCCCCTTCCATGGTCGCGACCGAGGGGGTGACGCCGGCGCGCCCAGCGCGGGCGAGGCCGCGGACGTACCAGGCGAGGGGGAAGTCGGGCTCGAGCCGGATGGCCCGCGACGCGCTGTCGTGCGCCTCGTCCCAGCGCTCGGCCTTGAGGAGGACGCTCGCCCGGGCGGCCCAGGCGACCGGGGCTCGCGGCGCGATCTCGACGGCTCGGTTCACGTCGGCGATCGCCTGCTCGACGTGGCCCCGGTCGACGAGGAAGTCGGCCCGGTTGCAGAGGGCGTGGGGCGGATCCGGGTTGGCCTCGATCGAGCGGGTGTAGGCGCGCTCGGCGTCGGCCCCGCGGTCGAGGTCGCGGTAGACGATGCCGAGGCCGTTCCAGGCTGCCGCGTCTTCGGGGTCGAGCGCGGCCGCCCGCTCGAGGTCGTCGAGGGCGCCCGCGAGGTCGCCTCGGTCGCGCCGGACGACCCCGCGCTCGAAGAGGGCGAGCGCGGTCTCGTTCTCCAGGGCGGGGACGGGCGCGTCGAGGTGGACGAACGAGCGCTGGACCGTCCGCCAGAACGGACCGTTGGCGCCGAAGCGACGGCGGGCCTGGACGACGTGATGGAGGGCGCGCGGGCCGCCGAGCTCGCACAGGGCGATCGCGGCCGTGCGGGCGCGCCCGGGATCCGCCTCGACCATCAGGTAGCGTCCGATCGGCTCGACGGCGCCCTCCCGGATCCCGATCCGGGCGAGGGCGTCGCAGACGAGCCGGGCGAGGGCGAGCCCGGCCCGACCGGCGCCGAGCTCCTGCGCGGTCGCGAGCAGCTCGCGGAAGCTGGTCGCGTGCGGGTCGAGCGGCGTGCCGGTGGCGCTCGAGAGGAACAGGGCGAGGGTGCTGTGTCCCTGGGTCGAGCGCATCTCGAGGCGCTCGGCGGCCTGCGCGATCGCGGGCGGGAGGGCGCCGTCGCGGAGGGTGCGGTCGCGGACGAGCCAGGCGTCGACCGACTCGGCGAGGCCGACGATCTCCGCGTGGCCGGCCAGTCGCTCGGGGTCGGTCGGGGCTGCCGCCTCGACGATCTTCGCGCGCGACGCCTTCCGGAGTCGCTCGGTGACCCTGTCGAGCGCCTCGGCGAGCTGGACGACCGTCCCGGGGCCGCCGTGGCCGACGAGGCTGAAGAGGGCGCGCTCGTAGACGACGCCGCGAATCGACAGCTTCCCCGAGCGCGCCTCATCGAGGGCGGCGGCGACGGCCGTCCGGCGGAGCTCCTCGGCGCGGTTCCGCTCGCTCGCGACGCGGGCGATCTCGGCGCGGGCGCGGGCGTCGTCGAGCCCGAGGTCGAGCGCCTTCTCGAACGCGCTCGAGGCGACGCTCCACTGTTCGGTCTCGAGGGCGACCGCGCCGAGGTCGAGGGCGACATCGAAGCGGCGCTGCAGCGCGGCGGGGTCGCTCGGTCGGAGCGCGTGGAGGCGTTCGGACGCGCCGAGGGCGTCGAGGCCGGCGGCGAGGACGCGATCGAGGTTCGCCCGACGCTCCTCGATCGACGTCGATGCCCCGACGGCGGCGCGTTCGCGCTGGAAGGCGTCGGCGGCCGCGTCGAGCTCCTCCTGCGCCTGCGCGATCAGGGCGGCGCGCTCGCGCCGGGCTGCGTTGACGGCCGCCGTGCTGCCGACGGCGACGAGCGACGCGACGAGGACGACCACCGCGGAGAGGCCGGCCGTCGCGAGGCGATGCCGGCGCACCCAGCGGCGGGCCTTGGTGATCCGGCCGACCGGCCGGGCCGAGATCGGAACGCCGTCCAGGAACCGTCGGAGCTCGTCGGCGACGGCGCCGGCGGTCGGGTAGCGCCGCGCCGGATCCTTCTCGAGGCACTTGAGGATGATCGTCTCGAGGTCGGGGTGGACCGCGCGCTCGATCGAGCGGGGCGGCTCGGGGTCCTCGCTCACGACGCGGCGGGCGATCTCGAGCATCGAGGCGCCGGTGAACGGCGGGCGGCCGGTGAGGGCGCGGTAGAGGACGCCGCCTAGGGCGTAGACGTCGGTCGTCGGACCGATGAGGCTCCGGTGGCCGCCCGCCTGCTCGGGCGCCATGAACGCCGGCGTGCCGATCATCTGGCCGGTCGCGGTGAGGTTCTGGTCGGCGTGGAGGTCGCGGGCGAGGCCGAAGTCGGTCAGGCGAGGCTCGCCGGCGCGGTCGATCAGGATGTTCTCGGGCTTCACGTCGCGGTGGACGATCCCCTCCTTGTGGGCGTGGGCGAGGGCGAGGGCGACGCCGCGGATGACCTCGGCGACCCGGCGCGGCGGCATCGGACGCGCGATCAGGGTGTGCTCGAGGCTCTCGCCGTCGACGAGCTCCATCACGAGGTAGGGGCGGTCCTCGTGCTGGCCGACCTCGTGGACGGCGACGATCCCCGGGTGGCGGAGGCGCGCGACGGTCTCGGCCTCGCGACGGAAGCGCTTGACGTCGTGCTCGCTCGGCCGGCTCAGGATCATCTTGATCGCGACGTAGCGGTTGAGCGAGAGCTGGTGCGCGCGGTAGACGACGCCCATGCCGCCGCGGCCGAGCTCACCGACGATCACGTACGGGCCGATCCGCGCGTCGGGGTCGTCGAGCGCCGCGCGCACCTCGGGCGGCGGCCCGTCGGGCGACCACGAGGGGTGGCTCGCGTGGTGCTGGCGCGGGAGCGCCTCGATCTGGCGCTCGGTCGTCACGTGCGGATCGATCGGCGTGTCGTTGCCCGGCACGTGGACCGCGGGGCTCGGGAGCTGCGGGCTGACCGGGCCGCGCGGGAGCGGAGGCGCGGGCGGCGGCGGCGCGGACGGCGGCGGCGACGCCGATGCTGGCGGGGGGCGCTGGGGCGCCGGCGTCCCGGCAGGAGGCACCGGGTGCGACGGCGCCGACGGCGGCGATCCGTCGCGACGTGGAGGCGGCGGGGGAGGAGGCGTCCCGCCCGGTCCCGCAAAGCTCTTCTGGTCCTCGAACACCGCCATCTCCGTGGCCACTCGAGAGGATGGCAGCGGTCGAGGGACGGCGCAAAGCAGGGTCGGGGAACTAGCGTCCACCCCGTATCGATTCGGACTCTTCGGTCAGCCACGCGTCGCGACAGACCCGGATGCCGAGGCTGTCGCGTTCGGTGAGCCGGTCGGTCGTCCGGAAGGCGGCACGGCCGCGCTCGGGGCTGGTGTCGAACGCGCCGCCCTTGTCCTGGACGCGGGCGTAGTGCTCCTCGCGCGGGTCGAGGGACGCGCCGGAGCGACCGAGGTCGGCGAAGCCGATGTCGCTGATCGGGTGGCGCGGGTCGACCTGCGGCTCGGCCGGGTAGCGGTACTTCTGGTCCGCCGTCATCTCGTAGACGCTGCCGGAGAGGTCGTGGCAGCCCCAGCGGCTCCGTCCGAGCGGGATGCTGCCGACCGGACCGAGGCCGGCGAAGCCGTCCTCGGCGCCGCCGAGGTTCGCGCGCTCCGCGAGCTGCTCGCGGGTCGCCTCGTCGCCCCACGGGAAGAGGCGGTGCTGGTCGCCGCCGCGGGCCGCGTACTCCCACTCGGCCTCGGTCGGCAGGCGCAGCCCCGCCCAGCGGGTGTAGTCGACCGCCTCGAACCAGGTCGTCTTGTAGGCGGGGATCTCGTCCTCGGGCGGGCTCTCCGCGTTCCAGGGCAGCCCGCCGAACGACGGTTCCGGGAGGGTCGCTCCGCGCTCGTCGCCGAACCGGCGGAGCTGGCCCCAGGTGACCTCGTGGCGGCCGAGGAGGAATCCGCCGGTGAACGTCACCCGGTGGCGAGGCAGCTCGCGCTCGCCGCGTCGGGCGCAGTCGCCGACCGAGGAGTCGAGGGTGTCGTCGCGGAGCACGAGCGCGCCGGTTCGCGCGTCGATCCCGACGAAGTGGGTCCAGTCGAGGCGGAACGGGATCACCCCGACCCGATCGGCGGGCATGGTGAAGTCGGTCCGCAGTCGCCACAGGAACTCCCCGTCGCGCTCGTCCATCCCCATGAGGAACGTGCCGGGCGGGTGGAACTGGAGGATCGAGCCGTCCCGCTCGTTCGTGAACGCGCCGGGCTCGCCGTCGCGGGGCGCGATGGCGTCGGGGCTGACCCGGTAGACGACCCGCTCCTCCTCGTGCCACGCGCCGAGCGCGCCGCGGGCGCGGAGCCTCACGAGGTTGATCGGGTGGGGCAGCTGCAGGCGCACCCGCGCGGGCGCGCGCGCCTCGCCGTCGCCCGCGGGCTCGGGCTCGGGACGATGGCGGTCGAGCTGGCGGGGGTCGGCGACGAAGGTCCGCGGGTCGCCCTCGACGATCGTCTCGCCGTCGACGATCTCGAGGGCGTGGACGGTGAGCGCGAGCCGGGCCGCCTCGCCGTCGAGCGAGACGGTCGCGTCGATCTCGTCGGCGACGGTGACGAGGTAGTCCTCGCCCGGTGGGCGGAGCTCCGCGGGGAGGGAGAGGGTCATCGCGACGAGGCGAGCGACCTCGCGGGTGGTCGTCCCATCGTCCTCGGCGGTCGCCTCGGGGTCGAACGCGCCGGCGGCGAACGCGATCGTCGTCGCGACGAGCCCGACGGCGCCGAGCGAGCCGGCCGCGACGAGCAGCCCGCGCTGCGATCGGCGGGGAGCGCGGGTCCGCTTCTCGGAGGTGGTCGCGCCTCCGGCCGACGCGAGGCGGGTCAGCTCCTCGGCGACCGCGGCCGCGCTGGCGCCGCGCTCGGTGGGGTCCTTCGCGAGGAGGCGGAGGACGAGCGCGTCGACCTCCGCGGGCAGCGGCACCTTCACGCTCGGCGGCGGCGGCGTATCGAGCAGGTGCGCCCGGATGAGATGCATCACCTGCTGATGCGGGAACGGTCGCTCGCCGGTGAGCAGCTCGAAGAGGACGACGCCGAGGGCGTAGAGATCGGCCCGGCCGTCGATGGTCTTGCCGCCGTCGACCTGCTCGGGGGCCATGTACTGCGGCGTGCCGAGGATGTCGCCGGTCTTGGTCAGGTCGACGCCGACGTCCTGGCTCAGGCCGGCCGCCTCGCGCGGGTCGATCGGCGTGCCGCGGACGAGGCCGAAGTCGGTCAGCTTGGCGCGCCCCGCGTCGGCGTCGATGAGAACGTTCTCCGGCTTGAGGTCGCGGTGGACGAGGCCGGCGGCGTGAACGGCCGCGAGCGCGCGCGCGATCTCGGCGCCGCGGCCGAGCGCCTCGCGCCAGGGCATCCGCCCGGCCTTCCGGAGCTCGTCGGCGAGGCTGCCGCCGCGGACGAGCTCCAGCGCCAGGAAGAGCGACCCATCCGGCGTGGCGCCGGTCCCGAAGACGCGGGTGACGTGCGGGCCGCCGACGGCCGCGGCGGCCCGCGCCTCGCGTCGGAACCGCTCGACGAACCGGCCGTCGGCCGCGTGGTGCGGCAGGATGACCTTGAGGGCGCAGCTCCGACCGATCCGCTCGTCGACCGCCTCGTAGACGGCGCCCATGCCGCCGCGCCCGAGGATCCGGACGATCCGATAGGGGCCAATGAGGGCGCCCGGCAGGAACCGATCGCCGTGGCTCTGGCTGCCGCTGCCGCTTCGGGGGCGCCGCTCGCCGCGGCTCGGGATCTGGGACAAGGCTCGCCTCGGGACGCGCGGGCGGCGGGGGGCCCGTCGCGACCTCGTCAGGTTAGCAACGCCAGGGGCGTCGGGGCGAACGGGGGCGCGTGCCGTATACTCTTCGCTTCGTCGCGAGCCCACGCATCCCGACTTCCCTCGCGACGCTCACGCTGCTCGGAGCCGCTGCGATGAACCCGCGCCTTCCGCTCGCCGCCTCGTTGCTCGTCACGACCTCGCTCGCGCTCGCCATCGCCGCGGCGCCCTCCCGCGCCGGGGAGCCGCCGGCGATCGGGACGGCCGTGGGGCAGACTCACCCTGACCTCGTCCTCCCGCGGGCGAGCGGCGAGGGGTACCTCCGCCTCTCGGACTACCGCGGAAAGAAGGTCTTCCTCTTTCACTTCGCGTCGTGGTGAGCGGGCTGTCGCCGGATCCTGCCCGGGTGGCAGGAGCGCCTGAAGCCCGCGATCGAGGCGGGGAAGGTCGTCGCGATCGGTGTCGTCCAGGAGCAGCACCCCGACCGGGCGCGCCTCTACCGGCAGTGGCGGCAGCTGCCCTGGCCGATCGCGGTCGACGCGCTCAACACGCTCGACTTCCGGGTCGTGCCGATCCCGATGGGAATCGACGAGGCGGGGGTGATCCGCGTCCGGGGGATGAAGCCCGGTCAGCTCGACGCCTTCCTCGCCCTCGAGCCGACGGCCGGCGTGCCCGACGGGCACGGGCGGTCGGCGTCGGCGGATGACCTGGCGGCGCGGGCGACCGAGAGCGCGAAGGCCGCGCCGACGACGCCGACGGCGTGGCGCGAGGCGGGCGACGCGGCGTTCCTCTTCGGCGCGGGCGAGGACGCCCTCGACCGGGCGGTCGATGCCTACGCGAAGGCGGCCGCCGGCGACCCCGAGGACGCTCGAGCCCGGTTCCGCCTCGGCGTCGCCCGGCGGCGGCGGGCCGAGTCCTCGCGGCGGCAGCCCGGCGACGCCCAGGGCGCCCTCGCGGCGTGGGGCGAGGCGCTCGCCCTCGTGCCGAACCAGTACATCTGGCGCCGGCGGATCCAGCAGTACGGCCCGCGCCTCGACAAGCCCTACGACTTCTACTTCTGGGTCGAGGAGGCGCGCGCCGCGATCCGCGCCCGCGGCGAGGAGCCACACCCGCTCGGGAGCGAGCCGCGCGGCTCCGAGATCGCCGCGCCGCGCCGGGCGGGGGACGAGGAGGCGGCGCGGATTCCCGACCCGGATCCGAAGGGCGCGATCCTCCGCGACGAGGCCGGACGCGTGGCGGTCGAGCCGGCAGTCGCCCCCGCGTCCGTCCGACCGGGCGAGCGGGTCCGGGTCCGGCTGACCTTCCGGCTGGACGCGACGTCCCGACCCTGGTGGAACAACGAGGCCGACCCGCTGACCGCGTCGCTCGCCCTGCCCGAGGACGTCACCATCGAGGAGGCGGCGCTCGTCCACCCGGGTTCCGCGGAGCCGGAGACGCGCGAGGTGCGCGTCCTCGAGGCCGAGCTCGCGATCGGAGCGGGCGTGGGCGAGGGCGAGCTCGAGATCCCCGGCTACGCCCTCTACAACGTGTGCGACGACGCCGGCGGCGTCTGCCGCTTCCTCCGGCTCGACTTCACCGTGACCGTCCGGGTCGATCGGGCCGCGCCGAAGCTCCGTTGACCGACGCCGCTCCCGGCCGGGGGCCCTTCCGCGTCGTCGGCCGGGCGGTTAGAACGAAGGGGAAGCGAGGAGGAGGCACCGTTGAGCGCATTCGATCGATTCACCGACGGCGCGCGCGCGACGATGAGCCGCGCCCGCGAGGAGTCGGCGTCACAAGGCGCCCTCTACCTCGGCACCGATCACCTCCTCATTGGCTTGCTCCGCGTGGAGGGGCGCGCGAGCGACGCGCTCGCGGGGGCAGGCGTCGAGCTCGACGCAGCCCGGGCCGCGATCGCGGAGTTCGTCGACGTCGAGCCGGCTCCGATCCTGCCCGAGCTCGATGCTCCGCGGCACCTTCCCTTCACGCCGAGGCTCAAGCGCGTCCTCGAGCTCGCCGTCGAGGAGGCCGCTTCGCTCGGGCACGGCTACCTCGGGGCCGAGCATCTCCTTGCCGGGCTCCTGCGTAATGACGAGGGCGTCGGATTTCAGGCGCTCGTCCACCTCGGCAAGGCGCCGGAGACGATCCGTCACCAGCTGCTTCTCTCCCTCGCCGAGGGGGTCGTGAGCGACGTGGTCTACGAGACGCGGCGAAGCCCCGTCGATGCCGTCCGCGCGTACCTCGACGCCTTCTTCGCCGGGCGTCCCGACCTCGAACGGGTCCGGCGGCTCCTCCACGATGACTTCACGTTCGTCGGGCCGCTCATGACGGCCGACTCCGCCGACGGCTTCATCGCGAAGGTGCGCGGGATGATGGCGGAGGGAGGCGGCGGCGAGATGCGGCACGAGCTCCGCCGACTCATCGCCGACGGCGAGAACGTCGCCGCCCTCTACGACTTCCTCGGGCCGGGGCCGGACGGCCGGATCGCGTTCGCCGAGTGGTTCCGCGTCGTCGACGGACGGATCGCGAGCATCGAGCTCCACTACGATCCGCGGCCGCTGCTGCCCTGAGCCTCCCGGCCGACTGGTGTGATTCCAGGGGTCAGGTCCAGGATTCACACCTGATTCCAGGGGTCAGGTCCAGGATTCACACCAAAGGGGCCAGGTCACACCAGAGGGTCCGGGTCACCCGAGCTGCTGCGACAGCCTCGCTAGTGTGATTCCTGGACCTGACCCCTGGAATCACACCAGAGGCTCGGTGCGACGGAGTTCTAGTCCGTCCTGCACCGGCTTCGATGTGAACTCGGGCCGGTCACGCCAGGATCGAGGTGTCGGGCGCGGTCGTCGATGACGGGTCGCCTCGCGGTCGTCGGCTCGCTCACTTTCCCTCCTTCGCCGCTCGCGATCGCCTCGAGAACTCTCTCGCGAGGGCGGCGTGGTGCTCGGCGTCTTCGGTGCTGCCTCCCTTGGCGTGGACCTGACTCACGCCTTCGTGGAGCGTTCCGATTCCGCTCAGTCTGAGGGTCTCTTCCTCGCGGGTCGACGTGGCGAGCGCTTCGGCGTCGGCGATCGCGGCCTCGTAGGCTTCGATCGCGGCGTCCCACCGTCCGTGCCTTCGCTCGTGGCGCGCTCGGGCCGCGTGGAGGAAGGCGCGCATGAACCAGTGGCGGTCGCGGTCGAGCTTGAGGGCGGCCTCGATCGCCTCGCGGTCGTGGAGCTCGATGCCGAGGTCGAGGAGCTCGTCGACGTCGGGCCCCTCGAAGGGGACGCCGGCCTCGGAGGCCTCCTCGGCGCAGCAGGGCGTCCACCACGAGGGTCTCGGGCCGTCGGCCTTCGGCCTCGGGTCGTCGTGGCGGAAGTCCTTCAGGGCCTTCGGGTCGTCGGTGGCCGACAGGGTGAGGTGATCGGCGACCGCCCAGATCGTTCTCAGGATCTTGTACCACGAGGTGTGCACGACCGGGGCGTAGCCGCCGCCCGAGGTCACCTCGCGCGACCAGTCGTAGCGGTCGAGCGCGATCCGGGCCGCCTCGCGGATGAGGCGCGCCGCGTGCGATGGATCGTAGCCCTCCCGGTTGCGCTCGCCCGAGACGAGGAGGCCGGCGGCGACCTGGGCGGCGACCGACCAGCGGTCCTCGCTGCGGCGGTCGAGCTCGGCGGCGCGCACGGCGTCGGGGAGGGCGGCGCTCACGCCCCAGACGTCGAGGAGGTCGGCGGCGTGGGCATGGGCCCAGCGACGCCCGGCGGCCGCCTCGATCGCCTTCGGGATCCAGGACCGGATCTCGTCGCGCTCCTCGGTCTTTCTCGCGTCGATCCTCCGGATCACGAGCTCGGTGAGGAGGAGCAGTCGCGCCGCGTTTCGCGTCTCGGGCGGACGATCCGCCTCGCCCCTCGCCAGGTCACGGAGGATCTCGACCTTCGACTTGAGGCGGAACGAGGTCACCTGCGGTGAGGTCGTGAGGCCGTAGCGGTAGAGGATCGCGCCGGTCGTGATGGCCTGTCGGAGATCGTCTCGGTCGAGGCTGGGGAGCTCGCGCATGCCGTAGAGCTCGGGCGTGAGGGACTGGAGGGCGAGGACCTCCTCGGGCGGGATGACGCCGGCGTCGCCGGGGATGTGGATCAGGAGGGCGCCGAGCCTCTCGATCGCCTCGTCGGGGTCCCGCTCGCCGGACGCGTGCAGCTTCCGGAGTCGCTCGAGGCCTCGCCGGTGAAACGCCGCCGGCCAGGCGATCGGCGCTCCGTCGTGCTCGGCGAGGGCGACGCGACCCTCCGTCGCGTCGAGCTCGAGAGCGCGGAGGAGGTCGTCCTGCGCGGCGCCCCAGCCGTCGGCCGGATCCCGTCCGGGCGCATCGAAGAGGGCGCGAGCCCGCGCCTCGCCGCGGGCGCGGTGCAGGCCCGCCTGAACGCCGGGGCGGACGCCGTCGAGGAGCGCCTCGAAGGCGGCCTCGTCCTCGGGCGGGCGCAGGGTCGACCCGCGCGCCGCCATCGCGGGTCCGATGTGCTTGGCGATCTTCGGCGACGCGGTCGCGACCGGCGCGGCGCCGTGGAGGACGCGATCGAGGGCGCGGAGCGGCCAGGCCGTCGGTCCGCCGGTCTCCTCGGGCGGCGTGGCGGCGAGCGCCCGGACGAGGAGGGCGGTCGTCGATTCGAGGAGCGCCTCGTCGATCTTCCCGTCGGGCCGGACGGCCGCCGGCAGCGCGTCGAGGACGTCGTCGATCGCCGGAGACCCGGGCGCGACGTCGGCCTCGCGGGCGAGCCGGGCGAGGAGCGCGACGACCCGACGGCGGCGCCCCTCCGGCGTGTCGACCTCGGGGTCCGCCTCGAGAGCCGTCACGGCGGCCTCGTCCGGGATCCGTCCGTGGGCGACGTCGCTCTCGATCGTCTCGACCGACGGCCCCCCGCCCGGATCGAGGATCGCGTAGGCCGCCACGGCCGCCGCGATCACGAGCGCCGCGACGCCGACCGCGAGGCCGCGCCCGCCGCCTCGGCGCTCCAGCGCGGACGGGGTGTCGACCTCCGAGCCGCGGAGCCACGCCTCGAGCGCGTCGGCGAGGGCGTCGGCCGACTCCGGGCGATCGGCGGCCCGGCGCTGGAGCGTCCCGACGCAGATGGCCTCGAGCCTCTCGGGCAGGTCGGGGACGATGCTCCGGGGTCGCGGCGGCTCCGAGTCGAGGATCGCCAGCAGGAGGACGTGGATCGGCGCGTTCGGGTCGTGCGGTGGGCGACCGGTGAGGAGGGCGTAGAGGATCGCGCCGAGGGCGTAGACGTCGGTCGCCGGGCCGACCGGCGCGCCCGCCGACCCCTCGTCGACCTGCTCGGGAGCCATGTAGGCGGGCGTCCCGACGGAGATGCCCGTCTTGGTCAGCCGGGTGAGCGCCTGGTCGAAGGCGAGGCCGAAGTCGAGGACGCGCGGCCGCCCGTCGCGCGCGTCGAGGAGGATGTTGGCCGGCTTGAGGTCGCGGTGAAGGACGCCGTGGCGGTGGCTGTGCCCGATCGCGCGGGCGGCGCCGGCGACGATCCGGGCCGCCTCGGTCGGCGCGAGCCGCGTCTCCCGCTCGAGGCGCGAGCCGAGGCTCTCGCCGGCGACGAGCTCCATCACGAGAAACGGCGTCCCGTCCTCGGTCGCGTCGAGTGAGTGGACGCGCACGATCCCCGGGTGCTCGAGGCGCGCGAGGAGGACCGCCTCGCGCCGGAACCGCTCGAGCGACTCGGCGTCGACGCCCGCGCCGAGGATGAGCTTGATCGCGTAGGGGGCGCCGGTCTGGACGTGGCGGACGCGAAGGACCTTCCCCATCCCGCCCCGGCCGAGCTCCTCCTCGACGAGGTAGGAGCCGATCCGGAGGAGCGGCTTCGGCGCCTCGGGGTCGCTGGCGTAGCGGCCGGGCGCGAACGTCGGGGGCAGGGCGGGCGACGGGCTCGGCGGCTGAGTCATCGCACCACTGTAGCGTCGTGCCGAGCGCGAGCGCGAACGCGTGCGACGATCAGGTCGTCAGCAGGCGCCAGTAGAAGACGAAGTGGCAGCCGCAGGCGCCGACGACGAGGGCGTGGAAGATCTCGTGGTAGCCGAACGTCTTCGGAAAGGGGTCGGGGCGGCGCGCGGCGTAGACGATCGCGCCCATCGAGAACATCGCGGCGCCGGCGAGCATCAGGCCGATGTCGACCCACTCGATCCGGGCGAAGCAGGTGCTCACCCACGGCAGGATGATGTAACCGAGCGCGAGGTAGAGGCTCGCCATGACGGCCCGCGGCGCGTCGGGCCAGAGGAAGCTGACCGCGAGGCCGAGGGATGCCGTCACCCAGACGAGGCTCAGGAGCGTCTCCCCCTCGGCCGGGTCGAGGACGACGAGGCAGATCGGGGCGTAGCTCGCGCTGATCAGCACGTAGATCGCCGAGAGGTCGGCCCGCGAGAGCCACCACCGCGTCCTCGGCGACCAGTTCGGCACGTGGTAGAGGGCGGAGGTGGAGAGCAGGATCACGAGGCCGGCGCCGTAGACGGCCGCGCCGACCGCCCGCGCGCCGGGACCCGACGAGGCGAGCAGGAGCGCCGCCGCCGGGACGGCCGCGATCGCGGCCGCCAGGTGGAGCACGCCGCGGAGCTTCGGCTTGACCCGCTTCTCGGTCGCCGCGTCATCGGCCACCGTCGCGCCCGCGGGCACCGCGATGGCCGCGACCTCGCCGGCGGCGGGGACCACGTCGACCGGCTCGGGTGTCCACCCCGGGTTCACCGCGGCGCTCCTCCTGGTTCCCTGCTCGTGCCGCCAGCTCCCGGAGCGGGATGGCGGACCTTCAGTCACTATCATGGCGTCTCCGCCGGGATCTTTCCCTATCGAGGCGCGGTAAAAACTCGTAAGCAGGCCCTCGGGCCGCCCGCGCCCCGCCCATCTCTCCTCTCGACTTCTCGCGGCGCGACCTTGGATCACGACGCGCCGCGTCGAAGCGTCACGGCCCGTCGCCATGGTGGAGATCGTGTGCTCGTCGTCGGTTACGCTCCGTCGGAGACCTCGGACGCGGTCGAGTCCGACGTCGGCTCTTCGCGGCGCACGTCGATGTGGCACGTCCCGTCGGCGTCCTCGTCGAACTCGATCGAGACCTCGGGCAGAAACGTCCGGATCACCTCGGCGTTGGTCGTCGCGTGCTCGGTCGGCGTGAGGGTGCGGAACGCGCCGCCGCCGGCGAGGGCGAGCGGGAGGAGGAGCTGGTCGGCGGTGTGCTCGCCGACGGGGACGTCCGCGTTGAGGTAACGCTTCACCTCGCCGACGGTCCGCTTCGCGATCACCTCCGCGCGGATGCCCTTGGCGCCGAACCCGACGAACACCTCGGTGACTCGCTCGCTCTCCACCTCGATGATGAGCACGTTCCCCGGCCCGTTGGGGTGCTCGACCTCGACGACGGTGAGCGCATCCGCGCCGAGCTCGAGCTGCCGGCGCGCGACGCCGAGCTCGCGCTCGGCGATGTCGCGGGGCAGCTCGCTCACGATCGCCTTCGCGCGCACGCCGAGCAGCTCGCCCCGCTCGATCAGGTGGAGCGGCGCGAGGCCTCGCCGGGGCTCGACGAGGGCGCGGACGCGCCCGCCGCCCTTGGGGTAGAAGCCGGGCCGGTCGAGGATCAGCTCGAGGTTCGTCCCCATCCGCTCGAGGAGCGGCCCGAGCGTCCTCGCCGTGTGCTCGAACGGCGGCGCGTGCGGGTTGTGGGTGCCGCCCTCGACCGTGATCGTGCTCGGCGCGTCGGCGACGGCGAGGGCGGGGAGGACCGTGTGGAGGACGAGCATGGCGCTGCCGGCGCTTCCCACCCGGAACGTATGGTCGCCGCCGACGAAGCCCGCCGGAGCGAAGGTCAGCGCCTGGCTGCCGAGCCGGTCGCCGGTGACCTCGGCGCGGCCGACCGCGGCGGCCGCCCCGACCGCCGCGAGGTGCTGGCGGAGCAGCCCCGGCTTGCTCCGCCCGGCCCGGATCCGCTCGATCGCGAGCGGAGTCCCGGTGATGACCGAGAGGGCGAGCGCCGTCCGGAGGATCTGACCGCCGCCCTCGCCGCGCCCGCCGTCGATCTCGATCGCGGGGCGGCTCACGGTCGCTTGGGGACGAGCACTTCGAGGCGGCTGACGAGGTGCGCGGTCAGGGTGTCGTCGGGCAGCCGGAGCTCGATCCTCGTCGGCCCCGATCCGATCCGGTCGGTCACGAGGAGACGCGTGTCGAGCGGCTCGCCGGAGAAGGAGTGGATCGTCGCAACCGGCTCGTCGCCGACGAGGACGCGCAGGGCCGAGTCGTGGATCCGTCCGTCGGCGGGACCGACGGCCTCGGCCCGGTGGCGGATCAGGAGGACGACCGCGCCGGGGCGCTCGCCGGAGCGGCCGGCCACGTCGACGGTGATGGCGAGGCGGTCGCGCTCGACGGCGCGGAAGATCACGAAGTCGGCCCGATCGCCCTCACCGTGCGGCGGGAGCAGCTCGAAGCTCGTCCCGAACTGCGGGGCGACGCGGGTCGGCTCGACGTCGAAGCCGCCGACGCGGACGAGCTGGCCCCCGGAGAGGGCGGCGGCGATCGTGCTCTCCCGGTCGCGCGCCTGGGCGGCCTCGGCGTCGCGGCGGGCGTCGAGATCGGTCAGCGCCCGGGTGATTCGCTCGGACGCCGTCCCGACGATCTTCGGGCCGACGGCGAAGCCCTCGGGGAGGTCGGCGGGCACCGACGAGCTCCCCCCGTCGCCGCCGTCTCCGCTGCCGCTGCCGCCCGAGATGATGAAGATGATGATGCCGCCGCCGATGGCGAGCCCGACCGCCGCGCCGATCACGATCGCGATGACGAGGCGGAGGGTGCGCGGCGGGTCGGCGGGCAGCTCGGCATCCGGGTCCGGCCGCGCCGGCCGCTCCTTCTTGGGCGGGACCGGGGCGAGCGCCCGACCCTCGCGCAGCGCCGCGAGGTCGGCGGCGAGCGCGCCGGCGCTCGGGTAGCGGTCGTCGCTCTCGAACTCGTAGCACCGCGCGCAGATCTGGTCGAGGGCGACCGGCACGCCTGGCCGACTCGCGGAGGGCGGCGGGACGTTGCCCGCCTCGACCGCCCGGAAGAGCTCGTCGGGGTCGCGGCCGTGGAAGGGGACGTCGCCGGTGAGCAGCTCGTGGAGGACGACGCCGAGGGCGAACACGTCGGTCCGCGCGTCGACCCGCCGCCCCTCGAGCTGCTCGGGCGACATGTAGAGCGGCGTGCCGACGGTCAGTCCGCTCTGGGTGAGGCGCTGCGGATCGAGCAGGTCGAGGGCGAAGCCGAAGTCGGTGATCCGCGCCGCCCCGTCCTTGCCGATCAGGATGTTCGAGGGCTTGATGTCGCGGTGGACGATCCCGGAGCCGTGAGCCGCCTCGCACGCCTGGGCGATCCGCTCGATGATCGCCGCCGCGCGCATCGGGTCGATCGGCCGGCCGGCCGTCATCTGGTCGAGGGCGGGGCCGTCGACGAACTCCATCGCGATGAAGGAGCGGCTCTCCGCCTCGCCGGCATCCAGGATCCGGACCACGCCGGGGTGGCGGACGCGGCCGAGCGCCTCCGCCTCCCGCTGGAAGCGGGCGCGGCGGGTCTCGCTCGGGTTCAGGTCGGACAGGACCTTCAGGGCGAGGACCTGCTCGTCGCTGACCCGGCGTGCCTTGTAGACGACGCCGACGCCACCGCGCCCGATGGTGGACTCCACCATGTAGGCGCCGAGCGGAAACGGGGGCGTCCACTCCTCCTGATGCATCGGCGTCAGGGCTCGCTTCCCGGGCGGCGTCACGGCCCGGCCGGTCTCGTCGTCCTCGGCGCGCCGGGCGCGTCCCGGCGCGCGCTTGCGGGCGCCCGCGCCCCCGCGGTAGGCTGCAACCAGTGGGGCGGGAGGCCTCCGCGTCGGCTTGCGCCGAGCGAAGGTCACCTCTAAAATGCCCCGCTCTTTGAGCATACGGGGGACGGGGGCGCACCCGCGCTCCGCATTGTCGCACTCTCGGACGAGAGTGTCCAACGTGGCGGCCCCACCTCTCGCGATGCGGCTCCCCAGCCGGACGCGAGGACGCCGCCCGAAAGAGGCCAACGACATGTCGAGCCGATACAGCCGCATCAGGCGGATCGCCCTCGTCGCGATCACGGTTTGTGCGCTCGGAGGACTCACCGCGACGGCGACCCACGCCGACGAGCTGAGCCCGAGCCTGGCGGGCACCTGGAAGCGAGTCCGTCCCGCGGACGGCGAGGTGACCTCGCCGAGCCACGAGTACGGCGAGGGCCCGGAGGCGACGACGGCGCCGCCATCACGCTACTACGTGATCGAGCAGAGCGAGGACGGGAGCATCACCGGATACATCGTCCAGGAGAGCCTCGACACGTTCCGGACCTACGAGATCCGCCTCGAGTGGGTCGCCGAGGACCGGCTCGAGGGCACCGCCACGTGGGAGGACACCTACGAGGACGGCGGCGTCACCTACACGTTCCAGGCGGAGACGCGCTGGGAGCTCAGCTTCGACGGCGAGAAGATCCGCGGCCGCGTCGAGTACGTCGACTGGGATCTCCCGGCCGAGTCCGACGACACCGGCGGCGTCGAGCTGGGTCGCGGCTGGATCGAGTACGAGTTCCACAAGCTGCCGCGCTACGACTAGTCGTTCCGCGACGTCGCGAAGCGAACGACGTCGCGAAGCGAACGAGGCGTGCCCCGCGGCAGCGAGGCGCGCCTCGATTCGTGTACGGTGATCGAGCGGTCCGGTCCGCTCGTCAGCCGATCGGGTCGTCCGCGCCCAGGGCCCAGGGGACGAGGGTCTCGCGGATCAGCGCGCGGAGTCCCTCCGGATCGGGCGTGCCCGCCGTCGCCTCGAGGTCTCCGAGCGACCAGACGACCGGGCCCAGGAAGGTCAGGGCGAGCGTCGGAGCGTCGAGCCCCTCGGTTCCCCCCGACCGCAGGGTCATGCCGATGTAGCGGGAGGCGAACGAGGCGGCCGCGGCGGCGAACGTCGCCACCGAGTCGCCGCTGCGGCTCTCGCCGGCCTCCTGCGCTGCCTCGGCCGCCTCCCAGAGGGCGTCGTCGATGATCTCCTCGCGCCGCGCCGCCTCTCGCGTCGCGACCAGCGCGCGTCGCGGCCGGTCGTCGTCGGGGTGAGCCGCCTCGAACGCGTCGACGGCGACCTCGGCGAGGATGAGGGTCGCCCGGAAGAGAGGGCCGTTGCCCCAGGCGCCGCAGCCCTCCACGAACGCGTGCAGGTCGTCGGGCGTCTCGACGTCTCCGCCGGCGAGGCGGGCCGCTTCGTGGCCGAGATAGGCCGCGAGCTCGAGGCGGGATCGCTCGAGGTGGCCCGCGACGACGCGCTCGCGGAGCCAGGCGGCCTCGTCGGCGTCCGCGCCCGTGATGCGAAACCGGCTTTCGAGGTGCCGAATCCGCTCATCGAGGGACGGCGTGGTCTGGGTGGCGTCGAGGCTCATTCTCTTCTCCGAGCTCGAGGATCAAGCGCGGGGTGCGATCATGAGGATGAGCGTGTTCATGCGCAAGAGTCGGTCGAGATCGGGCGAAGGGGTCGACGGGCCGGTCCCCGACCGAGTCCGGTCCGGACGATCCGGGGGACGCGGTCGAAGATCACGAACGGCAGGGCGACGAGCAGCCCGGCGACGGTCAGCGCCGTCGGGGCGATCGCGATCGCGAAGACCCACTCCTCGGGCATCGAACGCCTCCTCTCCGGGGCGATGATGCCGGACGGGGGCGGACGACGCGACGAAATCGGAGGCAGGAGATCGTTTCGCCGGGGTAATGGCTCACCGCTCCGCCCGCAGGGCGACGCGAAGCCCCGAGGTGACGACACCGTTCGGTGCGACGGGCTGACGTCGGGCGCACCGGGCTCCGCCTCGGCCCGTGAGCCAGGCGCCGCCGCGCGAGACCCGCCGAGGGTCGGTCTCGGGCCGGCGCTTCGGGCCGGTCGGGTCGGTCGCGGGGCCGTCGGGGTAGGGCGCGTACCAGTCATGGCACCACTCGAGGTGGTTCCCGATGATGTCGTAGAGGCCGAACGGGTTCGGGCGGAAGCTCCCGACCTCGGCGCCGACGCGCTGACCGTCGTCCCCGGGATGCTCGCTCCCGGACTTGCCGGCGAGCCGGGCCGTCACCTTGTCGAGGACGTTCGCGTAGCGGTGCGCCGCGTCCGGCGTCTCGCCCCAGAACGCCGCCGTGGTCGTCCCGCCCCGGCACGCGAGCTCCCACTCCGCCTCGGTCGGGAGGCGGTGCCTCCCCCCGACGGTCCCGTCGAGCCATCGGCAGAACGCGGCGGCCTTCTTCCACGAGAGCGCGCCGGCCGGCTGGCGCTCGCCATCGCGCGGGCGGTTCCTGCCCTGGGGCGCCTCCCAGCGCGGCATCTCGTGCTTCGGATCGAAGCGGCGGAGCTGCGCGTTCGTCACCTCGTGGGCGCCGAGGTAGAAGCCCTCGGTGATCGTGACCTCGTGGGCCCGCTCGTCGGGCTTCCGGTCGGCCTCGATGGCCGGGCTTCCCATCGTGAACGTGCCCGGCGGGATCAGGACGAAGCGCATCCCGAGCTCGTTCTCGACCCACACCGGGAGGCGTTCGGCGAAGGCGTGCTCGAGCTGCGCCCGCGTCGGCGTCCACCACGTCTCGTCGGGCACGAGCGGGTGGCGCGGCTTCTGGCGGTGCGCGACGACGAGGAAGGTCGCCCGGCGCTCGTTGCCGGCGGGGTCGCGGGCGGTCACCGCGACCTCGTTCACGCCGAGCTCGAGCTCGGTCTCGATCACGAAGCGTCGCTTGTCGTCGACGGGGACGGACGCGTCGCCGAGGGTGACCGTGCCGTCCTCGTCGAGCTCTCCCGTGACGGTGAGGCTCCGTCCTCGCCCCCAGACCTCGGCCGGGAAGCCTTCGCCGAGGAAGGTCATCTCCGGCCCCGTCGCGTCCTGAACGACCGTGACGACCGCTTCGGTCTCGTTGCCGGCGCGGTCGACGGCGATGATGCGAACCTCGCTCGTCGCGTCCTCGAGCGGCACCGGCAGCTCGAAGCGGCCCGCGTCGTCGACGACCGCGACCCGCGGCGCCCTCGCGCCCAGGACCGCGCCGACCTTCGCCGGTCCGGACCCCGCGTCGGTCACGCGGCCGCGGAAGACGACCCTCGCCTCGCTCACCCGCGCGATGGGCCCGGTCGGCTCGTCGAGCTGGAGCTCGGGCGGCGTCGTGTCGAGGACCAGCGCGTGCCGGATCTCGGTCTGGACGCCGGCGGCGTCGGTCGCCATGATCCCGATGTCGTGGCGTCCCTCGGTCGGGAGCCTCACCGGGATCGCGACCAGGCCGCCGCCCATCGGCCGGAGCTCGCCGCCGGCGTATCCCGTCTCGATCCCGATCGCGGTCAGGGTCGCGCCGCCGACCCGGACGATGAGGTCGACGGACGCGTCGCGGACGGCGGCGCCCGCCGGGGGCGACTCGACGACGAGCTCCGGCGGGGCCACGTCCAGGCCCAGGATGAGACGCGCGGAGACGGTGTTCCCGGCGGCGTCGGCGGCGAGGAGCTCGAGCTCGACGCGGTCGGCGTTCGCCGGGATCGACACCGGCAGCTCGAACGGGCCGCCCGGCGCGGCGACGACGGCCGCCGCGTCGCCGAGGGTGAGGGTGACCTCGGTCGCATCCTCGACCTTGCCGACGACGGCGGTCTCCCGGGCGGCGACGGCGCCGATCGACGCGCGGTCGACCTCGACCGCCGGGGGCGTCCGGTCGATCACCACCTCGATCGCCGCGATCGGCTCGTCATCGGGGCCGGGCCGGACATCGAGGCGGTGCGGACCCTCGGTCAGGGCGATCGTCTCGGTGAACGTCCCGTCGTCGGCGACGCGGACGATGGTCTTGCCGACGATGAGCGTCTGGGCGTGGCCCGCGGTGACGCGCCCCGCGACGGCGACCTCCTCGGCGTTGGTGACGATCCGCTCCTGCTCGAGCGAGACCGCGACCGCGACGGTCGGCTCGACCGTCGGCCCGGGCGTCCCGGGTGAGGGCAGGCCGACCGCGGGTCCAGGCCCGGGCTCGGGCTGCCCGCCCGAGGCTCCGAGCAGGAAGAACACGACGGCGACGGCGAGGAAGACCACGGCGATGGCCGGGCCGGCGAGCGACGCGGGCACTCCGGCGATCGTCGCCGCCGGCGCTGGAGGCGGCCTCGCCTCGGTCCGTCCCGCATCGGGCACGTCGGCGGCGGCGCGCCGCGCCGACGGCCGCTTCTGGCGGGCCGACGGTCGCTTGAGTCGGGCGGACGCGCGCCGCGCCGCGGGCGCCGCGGCCGGTCCGCTGCCAGCGGGGGCCGTCGTGCCGGACGCGGCGTCGAGGGCGGCGGCGAGGGCGTTGCCCGACGGGAACCGCTCGGCGGGGTCCTTCTCGAGGCAGCGGGTGACGACGTCGGCGACCGCGGGCGAGATCGTCGGGTCGACCTCGTTCACCGGCGCGGGGTCGTGGCCCGCGATCGACGCCATCGTCTCGACCGAGCTCGCGCCGAAGAAGGGCGCTCGCCCGGTGAGCGCCTCGTAGAGGACGACGCCCATCGCCCAGACGTCGGTCGCGGGGCCGACCGCCCCGAGCGAGCTCGAGATCTGCTCGGGGGCCATGTAGGCGGCCGTGCCGACGATCTCGCCCTGACGGGTGAGGCGCGCGTCGTCGCTCGACTCGTCGCGGGCGAGGCCGAAGTCGACGAGGAGCGGGCGGCTCTCGGCATCGACGAGGATGTTCCGCGGCTTCACGTCGCGGTGGACGATGCCGTTGCCGTGGGCGTAGCCCAGGGCGCGGGCGACCTCGGCGAGGAGCGCGATCACCTCGTCGCGGGTCGGGTTGGCGCCGAGCCAGGTCTCGAGGGTGCCGCCGGGGACGAGGTCCATCGCGAAGAAGAGGCGGCCGTCGACGTCGCCGACCTCGTGGATGCCGACGATGTTGGGGTGGCGCAGCCGCGCCACGGCGAGCGCTTCGCGGTGGAAGCGCGCGACCGTCGTCGGCCGGGCGGCCGCCTCGGGGAGGAGCATCTTGAGGGCGACGAGACGGCGGAGCGCCGGGTCCCACGCCCGGAAGACCTCGCCGACGCCGCCGCGGCCGAGCGACGACAGGATGACGTAGCGCCCGATCTGGCGGCTCGGGTCCTGGCTCGCGCGGGCGACCTCCGCCTCGAGGAGGGCCGCCGACGCGTCGGCGAGCCCGAGGGGGCGTGAGCCGCCGGGAGGGGCGCCGTCGGTCGGTCGGCCTTCGTCGGTCACCAGGGCTCTCCGACGCCATGGTGGCCGGCGCGGACGCCGGCGTCAAAACTCGCCCTGGGTTGCTAGGGGAAACGCGTCGGCCCACGACGCCGCGAACGCCGGCGGCCGTCTCGGCCTCTTCGCACAGCTTGACCTGCTCCTTCCTATCGCAACCAGAGCAGCGAGCCGACCGAACATCTCGGAGCAGGACCTACGTACCGTGCTGTGGCCGCCCAGGTCGCTGATGTAAGCTAGTACTAGTGTGTTCTGGGTCGCGCCGGCGCAGCCACGACAAGCGCTCCCCTACGACATCCGATCCGTAGACTCCGGCCAGGCTCGATACTCGTACTCGCCCCACCCGTCGCCGGTCCGTGAGAATAGAATGACCGCGCCCCCGAGCATCGCGCAGGTATGGAATCGGATCGACGCATGGCTCGCCGCGAACGCCCCCGAGACCGCCGCGGGACTCCGACCACCGGCGACGGACGAGGCCATCGCACGCGCAGAGCGTGACATGTACCTGCACCGCTTGCCCGAGCCGTTTCGTGAGTCGCTCGCGATCCACGACGGGGGGATCGGGATCCTGGACTGCGTCGAACTCCTCCCGATACGGGACGTCGTCGCCGCCTGGCGCACGGCGGTGGCGGTGGCTCGATCCGGGGACCACGAAGAGGCCGTCACCGTCGGCCCGACCCGTCCCTGCATCTACCACCGGGCGTGGATTCCGATTACCGGCGAGAGCCGGGACGCGCTGGTCCTCGACCTCGACCCTCCCGGGGGCGGTGCTGTCGGGCAGATCGTAACGGCGTCCTCACACGACCTCGAACGCGAGGTGGTGGCGAGCGGCTTCCTCGAGCTGCTCTCCTCCTGGGCCGCCGAGCTCGAGGCCGGGTGCTTTTCAGAGCAGGACGGAGTTCTCGTTCGCGTCTCCGGAAGCGACCGGAAGAGCTACGAGCGCGTCGCGCTCGACGTGACCAGGGTCGCCTCGGATCAAGCCGCGAGAGGCATCTCCTCGGCGACCTTCGTCGACGCGCTCGCCACGGGCGACGGATGCGATCTCGTCCCGGGCGCCGAAGTCCTCGGATCGATCAAGAGCTGGGACGCCCGGGGAATCGAGCTCGAGCACGGCGAGACACGGATCCATGTCTCGGCGCTCGAGATAAGCTGGAAGGGGAACGTCTTCGTCCCCGACCCGAAGATCGGGCGTGTCGGGGACGAGATTCGGATCAAGGTCCTCGACTACGATCCGGTTGACAAAGTGTGGTGCGGCTCCGTTCGTCAACTCACGCCCGAGGACGACCCGCTGCGCGAGCCGGACCTGTTCCGCCGGGGAACCCGCCACCGAGCCGAGGTCGCATTCGTCGAGCCCTGTCGCGTCGTGTTCGACCTCCAACCGCGCGGGGTGCGGGCCGAGATGTCGCGGCGCATCGGCGATCATCACGAGCTCCGAAGCGGGAGCGTCGTCGAGGTCGAAGTCACGTCGTTCTCGGCCAAGTATCGCTCCATCTCCGTCGAGATCGTCGGGACACCTGACCGCCCGGACGACTAGCCCCGGCACCGTCAAGTTCGTCGGGGCCGGGCCACGAGCGCCACCCGGCCCGCCTCGAGCTCGCCGAACCGAGGCGAGCCCGACTTGACGCTGTTCCAGCAGCATCGGCGGCCCAGTGGTGGCTAGCGCGGAGTCATCGACTCGAAGATCGAGTGGCGACTCCGGCCCGTCGTTTCGAGCGACGCGGACCGCTGGCTAGACGGTCAACCCGAGCGCCTCGAGGCCGAGGGCGTGCGCGTCCGAGGTCGCCGCGTAGGCCTCGTCGGTCGTCATGGCCCGGAACGCCTCGGCGTGGCCGACCTCGTCCTCGAGGATCCGCCCCAGCACGTCGCGGACATCGCCCGGCGCGTCGGCGTCGGCCGCGATCACGCGGATCCGGGCGAGGCGCATCTCCTCGGCGTGGGCGGCGACGGCGGCGCCGGTCTCGAACGAGTCGATCCCGGGGAGGGTCTGGTTCCAGTAGCGCTCGTCGTGGGCGTCGAGGACGACGGGCTCGATCCCGCGGGCGCGGAGGAGCCCCGCGAACCAGGCGGCGTGCTGCTCCTCCTCGTCGGCGATCCGCCGGAGGGTCGCCTCGTGCGGGCCGCCCTCGGCGAAGAGGTCGGCGAACGCGCGGATCCGTCCGCTCGCGCCGACCTCGCCGTGATACTGCCGGCGCATCCAGTCGATGAAGGCGTCCTCGTCGGTCTTGATCCGGGTCCACCACTGCTCGGGAGTGTGCATGTCGGTCTCCTTCGCGCGCCCTCGTTGCAGCCCGCGTGCCGCCCGGCGCTCGGCGCTCGATCGGGTCGTGGCTCCCCTCTCAGGGTGTCCGGCGAGGCCGATCGCGTCGAGTCGGCGGCGCGATCCGCCCCCCGAGCGGCTCATCGCACCTCGCGGCGGGCTCACGCGTTGCGTCAAGGCGGGGCGACGGAGATACTGTCCGGCCGCCGCGCCCGCGACAGGCGGGCGGCGTCGTCGCCGTCTCTACGGTCGTTCCCGACGCACACGCACTCATTGGATGCCGGTACGGAGTCGCACCCGATGCCCAAGCTCGATTCGCTCCCCGCCAAGTTCGACTTCCCCGCCGCCGAGCGCGACGCGCGTCGCTTCTGGGAGGAGAGCGAGATCTTCCAGAAGTCGCTCGAGCAGCGGCGCAGCGAGAACGCGGAGCACTTCGTCTTCTACGAGGGCCCGCCGACGGCGAACGGGCTGCCGCACCCCGGCCACTGCCTGACGCGCGTGATGAAGGATCTCTTCCCCCGCTACCAGACGATGTGCGGCAAGCTCGTCGAGCGGAAGGCGGGCTGGGACACCCACGGCCTGCCGGTCGAGGTGGAGGTCTGCAAAGAGCTCGGGATCCACACCAAGGAGGAGATCGAGGCGTACGGCGTCGAGCGGTTCGTGAAGCTCTGCATCGAGAGCGTGTTCCGCTACACGAGGGAGTGGGAGGAGCTCACCAACCGCCTCGGCTTCTGGGTGAACCTCGACGAGGCCTACGTCACCTTCCACCAGAGCTACGTCGAGAGCGTCTGGTGGGGGCTCAAGACCCTCTACGAGCGGGACCTCCTCTACCAGGGCCACAAGGTCGTCTGGTGGTGGGCGCAGGGCGGCACGGCGCTCAGCCAGGGCGAGGTCGGCGAGGGCTACCGCGACGTCGACGACCCCTCGATCTACGTCCGCTTTCCGCTGGTCGACGGGCCCGACGCGTTCGAGGGGCGGACCTCGTTGCTCGTCTGGACGACGACCCCGTGGACGCTCGTCAGCAACCACTTCGCGGCCGTCCACCCGGAGATCGAGTACGCGCTGTGCGACGAGGGCGACGACGGCGAGGAGCGTCTCTGGGTCGCGAAGGATCTGGTGGAGGCGCTCGCGAAGAAGACCAAGCGCAAGCTCACCGTGGTGCGCACGTGCAAGGGGGCCGACCTCCTCGGCCTGCGCTACGAGCCGCCGTTCCCGGGCGTCTACTACGGCGAGATGGGCGAGCGGACGGCGAAGCTGAAGCGAGTCCCGGAGGAAGCGAGCGGCCTGGCCGGCGGCGGCGCGACCGAGCTCCCGATCGGCTGGCGTGTCCTCGCCGCCGACTTCGTGACCATCGACGCCGGCAGCGGCCTCGTCCACGAGGCGCCCGCCTTCGGTGAGGTCGACTTCGATCTCCTCCAGCAGGAGCGCGCCCGGTTCGAGGCGTTCGACGCGATCCCGCTCCTGTGCGCGGTGAAGCCCGACGGCAGCTTCTCCGACGACGCGCCGCCGGCCTACCGCGGCCGCTGGGTGAAGGAGGCCGACAAGGACATCACCCGCGAGCTCAAGGACCGGGGGCTTCTCGTTCACCACGAGGTCTATCACCACCCGTACCCGTTCTGCCCCCGCGCCGAGGACGACGCGCTCATCCAGTACGCGCGGAAGAGCTGGTTCGTCCGGACGAGCGCGTTCAAGGACGAGTTCCTCCGCAACAACGCGGGGATCAAGTGGCTGCCCGAGCACATCCGGGACGGTCGCTTCGGCGACTTCCTCCGCAACAACGTCGACTGGGCGCTGTCGCGCGAGCGCTTCTGGGGCACGCCGCTCCCGATCTGGCGCTGCGAGGCGACGGGCAAGATGGAGGCGGCGGGCTGCTACGACGAGCTCCTCGCCAAGCCCGACGTCGCCGGCACCGAGGTGTGGGACGCGGCCAAGGCGGCCGATCCCGATCTGCCCGACCACCTCCGCGTCCACAAGCCGTACATCGATGCCGTCACCTACGCGAGCCCGTTCGCCGACGGCGCGCGGATGCGGCGCGTCCCCGAGGTGATCGACTGCTGGTGGGATGCCGGCAGCATGCCGTTCGCCCAGTGGGGCTTCCCCCACGTCGAGGGCAGCATCGACACGTTCAAGTGGGCGTTCCCGGCGAACTTCATCAGCGAGGCGCTCGACCAGACGCGCGGCTGGTTCTACGGCCTCCTCGCGATCAGCACCCTCCTGTTTGGCGAAACCCGCGACGACGCGAAGCTCCCGGCGCCGGACCTGCCGCGCCCCGAGACCGCGTTCCCCTACAACGCCTGCATCGTCCTCGGCCTGCTCCTCGGCGAGGACCGGCTGAAGATGTCGAAGCGGACGAAGAACTACCGCGAGCCGACCTATATCTTCGATCAGCTCGGCGCGGATGCGATGCGCTGGTACTTCTTCAGCGCGCAGACGCCGTGGACGGGCGTCGTCTTCCAGGAGAAGGCGATCCAGGAGGCGCAGCGGGAGTTCCTCGTCCGGCTCCAGAACGTCTGGAACTTCTACGTCCTGAACGCGAACGGGGACAACGACCAGTTCGACCCCGGGTCGCACGACGGCGCTCGCAAGGGCACCGGCTGGCGGGCGCCCGGCGAGCGGAGCGAGCTCGATCGCTGGATCCTCGGCGAGCTGCATCGCACGACCCGCGACGTGCGCGCCGCGCTCGACCGGTTCGAGAACTTCCCGGCGGCCGGGCACCTCAACGACTTCGTCGACGCGCTCAGCAACTGGTATCTCCGGCGGAGCCGCGACCGGTTCTGGCGCTCGGAGAAGGACCAGGACAAGTGGGACGCCTACAACACGATCCACGAGGTGCTCGTCGCGACGGCGAAGCTGATCGCGCCGTTCACCCCGTTCTTCGCCGAGAGCGTGTATCAGAACCTCGTCCGGAGCGCCGGGCTCGGCAACGCCGGCGCGCCCGAGAGCGTGCATCTCTGCGACTACCCGACAGCGGATGAGAGCCTCATCGACGACCGGCTGGCGACCGAGATGGACCTCGTCCGGCAGGTGGTGTCGGCCGGGCGCGCCGCGCGCACCGGCGCCAAGCTGCGGGTGCGGCAGCCGCTCCAGCGGTGCGAGGTGATCCTCGGGCGCAAGGAGCACGCCGAGTGGCTCGGGCGGCACGCCGAGCTGATCGGCGCCGAGCTCAACATCCGCGAGGTCGAGCTCACCACCGCGGGCGAGGAGTACGTCACCTACTCGATCAAGGCGAACTTCAAGGCGCTCGGCCCGCGGTTCGGCAAGAAGGTCCAGGCGGTCGCGAAGGCGGTCGCGGCGCTGGACGCCGCCGAGGCGCGGCGGTCGCTCGGAGAGGCGGGCGCCGTCGAGGTCGAGGTCGACGGGGCCAAGGAGTCGCTCTCGGGCGACGAGGTCGAGGTGCGCCTCGATGCGAAGCCCGGCTGGTCGGCGGCGCAGGCGCGCGGCGCGGTCGTCGTGGTCAGCACCGAGCTCACCGACGAGCTGCGCACCGAGGGGCTGCTCAACGAGGTGGTCCATCACGTCCAGGGCATGCGCAAGGACGCGGCGCTCGACTACAACGCCCGCATCAAGCTCTTCGTCGAGACCGACGACGAGCTCTGGACGGTCGTCGACGGCGGCCGGGCCGCCATCGAGGCCGAGTGCCAGGTCGACGCGATCGAGCGAGCCGCCGCCCCGGGCGGCGAGCCGAAGAGCGTGAAGATCGAGGGGCACGCGACGAAGCTCGCGATCGCCGTCGTCTGAGCCCTCGACGGTGCACCGCTTCTCGGTCCATCTCGCCCCGCGCTCCGGGCAGCCCATCCCGCTCGGCGAGCTCGAGCGGGCGCTCCACGGCCTCGGCGCCGTCGAGGAGGACGGGATCGACTTCGAGGTCACGCCCGACGGCGGACCGCGGTGCCGGATCCAGTCGGTCCTCGCCCGGGATGACGATCGCAAGGCCATCCGGGGTCAGGTCGCATCGATGGCCGTCTTGGTCGACCTCGAGGCCGGCGGCGACGAGGGCCTCGTCGCGCTCGTCACCGGGATGGCCGAGCGGCTCGACCTCGTCCTGCGTCTCGCCGCCGGCGGCGCCGAGGTCTCCGGGGAGCGCATCGCCGAGCAGATCGAGCTGGAGCGGGAGTCGGCCCGCGCCCACGCCCGGAGCCGGATCGTCCGGGTCGGCCTCGCCTTCTTCGTCTTCCCGCTCGCCGCGCCGGCGTGGTACTACGTCGGCGTCTGGGCGGCCCTCGTGCCGATGTTCGTCGCGACGGGGCTGGTCGTCGGGTTCGACATGCTCGGCGGCGACGACGACGGCTGATCGCCGTGCAACCCTCTCCGTGTCTGCGACGTGAGGTCGGATGGGGCGGGAGGGGATCTTGTCGTTCGCACGCCGGCGCGGGCTTCTCCGCGCGAGCATCTCGCTGACGGTCACCGCGCTCGTCCTCGGCCCCGCCATGCTCCGGGCCGACCCGGACGACGCCGACGCCGCGTGGGAGGCCGCCCGGGCCGACCTCCGCGACGCCCTCGAGGCCGACGAGCCCAACCCCGACCTCCTCGACGCGACGCTGACCCAGGTCGCCCAGCTCGGCGGCGAGCGGGCGGTGCGCGTCCTCACCGACGCGGCCGTCGTCCACTGCGGGAGCGGCGACTGCCGGCTCGTGGCTCGGTCGGTCGCCTCGATCGATGACCCGGCCGCCCGCGACTACGTCGTCGCCGAGGCCCGTCGGCGCAAGGGCGGCGCCCGCTCCTGGCTCTGTCTCCTCGCCCTCGCCGCGTCGGACTGGCCCGAGGCCCGTCCGGTCCTGGTCGACACGATCGAGAGCGCCCGTCCGTTCCTCGGCGTCGAGGCGGTCCTCGCCCTGCGGCGGCAGCGGACGGCGGCGGCGGTGGAGACGCTCGTCGACGCCCTGGCCGCGGTCGCTCGGCTGAGGCGGTCGGTGTCCGACCGCGACGTCGTCGCGGAGGCGATCCGGCAGGCGCTCGTCGATCTGACCGGCGCGGAGCACGAGGACGTCGACGGCTGGCGCGCGTGGTGGCAAAGCCGGGGCGAGTCGTTCACCCCGGCGCCGGAGCGCAACGCCGATGACGACGACCGCGACGACGAGGAGCGCATCCGCACCGTCGTCCGGGAGGCGCCCGAGACGCGAACGCGCCCGCGCCTGCCGCCGACGGTCGCGCGTCTTCGCGGCGACGACGTCCTGGTCGTCCGCGGCAACTGGGACGTCATCGACGAGGTCCTCGATGACCTCGGCATCCCCTACCGCCGCGTCGCCCGGAAGAGGCTCGCGAGCGAGCGGCTCGATCCCGAGCGGCAGGTCGTCGTGATCGGCTGCGGCGGGCATGCGTTCCCGCGCCGCGCGGTCGAGAAGCTGCGCGACTTCGTCCGCGAGGGCGGCTACCTCTTCACCTCGGACTACGGCCTGACCCAGGTGCTCGAGCCCGCCTTCCCCGGCGCGGCGAGCAAGGCGGGCTCGAGCGGCTTCACCGAGCTCGACGTCGCGATCGGCCCGGCCGCGGGCGCGGGCGAGAGCTCGGTCGCGCGCCACCTCCTCCACGACGTCTTCTCCGCGCGTCGCGAGGGCGTCCCGCCGCCACGCTGGAAGGTCGACCCGAGCAGCTACACCATCGCGCCCGGCCCCGAGACGACCGTCCTCGTCGAGAGCGCCGAGCTCGCGAAGAGCCTCGGCCACGGCGCGGTCGCCGTCACGTTCCGGCGCGACGCGAGCTCGCCACGTCGCGGTCGGCGGCGGGGGCGCGGCGACGAGCGCCCGAGCACCGGCGGCGCCCGCTGGGCGAGCGCCGAGCGCCGGACGGCCCACGACCTCCGCGGCGGCGCGGTGCTGCACGTGATCGGCCACTTCGCGAAGCAGCGGAACGCGGACGGCGACGGCTTCGCGCTCCAGCAGCTCTTCCTGAACTTCCTCGACGAGCGGCAGGCGTCGATCCGGGCCGCGGCGTCTCGGAGCTAGTCGCCGCCCGCCCCGTCGCCTTCGGCGTCGAGCGTCCGCCGCTTCTCTCGGAGGCGCTTCTCGATCTCGGGGATATCCCATCGCCCCTCGATGAAGCCGATCGCGAGGCCGTAGTCGGCGACGGCGGCCTCCCGGCGGCCGTGCCGGCGATGGTGGTCGGCGCGCGCCTCGTACGGCTCGACGAAGCGGTCCCCCTCCTGGAGGAGCCTGTCCAGCCCGATGGCGCCGCTCTCGAGCAGGCCGACGGCCTCGTCGAGGAGCGCATCGACCGTCGGCGAGGTCGGCCGGGAGCAGCAGGAGTCGCCCTCCGCCTCGACGAAGGCGACGATCGCCCGGGTGAGCGCGCGGACGATCGCCCGGGCGCCCGTGAGGCGGACCGGATCGCGGGCGGTCTTCTTGCGCTCGAGCGCCCTCCAGTGCTCGGCGTAGGGGTGGTGCCAGGCGAGCGCCTCGGCGGCCAGGGCGACGCGCTCGCGCGGGTCGGTCGACCGCTCGCTCAGAGCGAGGGGGACGTGAGCGTTCCGCATGATCACCGGCTGGGTCCGGTCGAGGGCGAGCGCCCGCTCGGCCGACGCCCACGCCTGGTCGTGCCCCCGGAAGTCCATCGCGACGCACGCATGGAACCACGCCTCGTCGAGGCCGACCTCGAGGGCGGCCTCGAACGTCGCGCGCGCCTCCTTCGAGGACCCGACGCGGGAGAGCCGGATGGCGAGGACGAGGAGGCGCGCGACGTTGCGCCGGCCGACCGGGCGCGCCCGCTCGGCCGCGGCGATCCTCCCGAGCTCATCGGCGCCGAGCGAGAGCTCGGCGTCCTCCTCGGGGCTCACCCGCGTCCGGAAGCGGAGGGCCATCGCGACGACGAGCGCCTCCAGGAGTCGCTCCGGCCCCTCGCCGGCGGTCCGGTCCTCCGCGTTCGCCTCCCGCCGGAACGCGAGGTGGACCTCGTCGGCGATCAGGACGTCCGCGCGGCCCGAAGCGACGAGCACGTCGGTGAGCGTGCGAAGCTCCTCGGCCGGCGCGCGCGCCTCGAGGCGCTCCACGAAGTGCTCGGTGAAGAACTGAACGAACGGGACGGGGAGGGAGCCCCGCGGGAGCGCCTCCCCGAAGCTCGATGCGGCGGCCAGATCCTCGAGGGCGGCGGACCATCGCTCGCTCCCGAGCAGGGTCTCGGCCCGGCGCCGATAGAGCCGCCCGCGCGTCGCGTCGTCGATCCCCGACGCGCGTCGGAGGGCGGCGAACGCGCCGGCATCGAGCGGCGCGCGGAGGAGGACGGCATCGGCGGCGTCGCCGGGCGTCGCGATCGCGCGGGCGAGGTCGGGAGCGAGCTCGAACGAGGCCGGCTCGATCGGCTCGTCGCCGTGGAGGAGCTCGGCGAGGGCGCCGAGCCGTCGGCCGCGGTGGAGCGCCTTCGCGGCGAGGGTGAGCTCGTCCCGGGCGAGCTCGCCGTGACGTCGCACATGGGCGGCCAGGGCGCTCGCGGCGTGCAGGTGCCGCGCCTCGGTCGGGTCGGCTCGGAGGAGCAGATCCACGAGTCGGCACGTCTCCGCCCGATCGTCGAACGGGCCGTCGCCGGCGGCGAGGCCGGCGACGGCCTCGCGCGCGGCGGGCTCGAGCGCGTCGCCGCGGAGGAGCTCGCCCTCGACGCGATCGAGGAGAGCCTCGGGCGACTCGCGCGGCGCCAGGATGACGACGGCGCTCGCGAAGGCGACGACGAGCGACGCGAGCAGCAGGGTGAGCGCGAGGCGGGCCGCGCGGCTCCGCGGCAGCGCGATCCCCGAGCCGCGCGATCCGGTCGCGGAGATCGACTCGCCCGCGGCGAACCGGCGGAGATCCTCGGCCAGGGCGCCCGCCGACGGGTAGCGGTCGGCCGGCGCCTTCGCGAGCGCCTTCTGGCAGATCGCGTCGAGGGCGGCCGGCGCGTCCTCGCGGGCCGCGCCGAGCGGGTCGGGCGCGGCCCGGAGCACCTGGGCGACGACGTGGACGGCCGCGTCGCCGGTGAACGGGGGCGTGGCCGTCACCGCCGTGTAGAGGAGCGCGCCGATGCCGTAGACGTCGGTCGCCGCCGTCGTGCCCTGCGGGCCGTCGGCGGCGCCGACCTGCTCGGGCGCCATGAACGATGGCGTTCCGATGCACTGCCCCGTCGAGGTGAGGGCGTGGCTGCGCGCGTCGGCGGCGAGGCCGAAGTCGACGAGGCGGGGCTCACCGAGCTCGTCGATGATGACGTTCTCGGGCTTGATGTCGCGGTGGAGGACGCCGTGGGCGTGGACGTGCTCGACCGCGTCCGCGATCTTCCGGGCGACGGCGACCGCGGCCTCGATCGGGAGCGCGCCGCGGCGGAGATGCTCGCCGAGCGACTGCCCCGGCACGAGGCCCATCGCGCACCAGGAGACGCCCCGGTCGACCCCGCACGCGTGGATGGGGACGACGTGCGGGTGCGGGGCGATCCGCGCGAGCACCTCGACCTCGCGCCGGAAGCGGGCGAGGGCGCGCTCGGCGTCGGCGCCCGGTTGCAGCGCGATCACCTTCACCGCGTGGGTCGCGCCGCTCTCGAGGTGACGGGCCCGGAAGACCGCGCCCATCCCGCCGCGTCCGAGCGTGTCCTCGATCGCGTACGGGCCGAGGCGGTCGCCGAGCCGCGGTAGCCCCGATGGATGAAGTGGTGTCGTCACCGTCCGCACTCTCTCATCGCGGGCGAGGGCTCAGTCGTCGCCCGCGGCGGCCCGCTCGTCCAGCAGCGCCTTCCGCTTCTCGCTCAGGCGGGCTTCGATCTCGGGCTCCGCGCGATGCTCGATGAAGCCGAGGGCGATCTCGTAGTCGGAGAGGCTCGCATCCCAGCGGCGATGGCGGCGATGGTGGTCGGCCCGCACCTCGTAGGACTCGGCGAATCGGACGGGCTCTCCGGCGATCCGGTCCATTCTCGCGCCCCGGAGCATCTCGACGGCGGAGTCGAGGAGCTCGTCGATGGACGGCGCGACGGCGCCCTCGCAGCACGATGTCTCGGCCGCCAGGAGCGCGGCGATCGCTCTCGTCAGCGACCGCGCGATGTCCAGGGGGATGGCGAGCCGCTGCGGGGGGCGGACCTTGCCGGCGAGGTGTGCGTCCCAGATCTCGCGGAGAGGGTGACTCCAGGCGAGCCCCAGGGCGGCGAGCTCCACCCGGCGGCGGGGATCGGCCACCTTCCCGCTCAGGAGGAGGGGAATCCGCGCGTTGCGGAGGGCCGGCGGCTGGTCGTGGTCGAGCGCGATCGCGCGCTCGGCCGAGATCCAGGCCTGATTGGCCAGGTCAGCCCGGCGGTATCCGATCGTGATCGGGGCGTGCAGCCAGGCCTCGTCGATCCCGCCCTCGAGGGCTGACAGGACGGCGCTGCGCGCATCCTCCCAGGTGCCGACCCGGGTGAGGCGGTCGGCGATCGTGATCAGGCGCGCGACGTTTCGGCGCCCGACGGGGCGGGCGCGCTCGGCCGCGGCCATCTTGGCCAGCCGATCGCCGCCGAGGGCGAGGTCGGGATCGCCCTCCTCGGACCGGACTCTGAAGCGCAGGGCCGTGGCGACGACCTCCGCCTCGAGGAGCCGCTCGGGGCCTTCGCCGTCCCGAGCATCTTCGGCCCGGGTCTCCAGGCGGAAACCGATGTAGACCTCGTTCGCGACGAGGACGTCGGCGCGGCCGGACGCGACGATGACGTCGGCGAGGGTGCGGAGCTCGGGCGCCGGCGCCCGAGCCGTCAGGCGCTCGAGGAAGTGCGCGGAGAAGAAGTGAATGAACTCCGGCGGGACCGACTCGCGCGGGAGAGCGACGCCGAGGTTCCAGGCGGCGACCAGGTCCTCGAGGGCGGCGTCGTGCCGCGACTCGGCGGCGTCGAGGAGCCGGCCGGCGCGACGGAGGTGCAGCCGGCCGCGGGTCGCGTCGTCGAGCCCGGGCGCGCGACGGAGCGCGGCGAAGGCGTCGTCGTCGATCGGAGCGCGGAGGAGGACGTCGTCGTCGCCGTCGTCTCGTCGGGCCGTCGCGATGGCGCGCGCCAGGTCGGCGGCGAGCTCGAAGGGAACGGCGGCGATGGGCTCGTCGCCGTGGAGCAGCTCGTTCAGCGCTCCGAGCCTGCCGGCCCGGTGGAGCGCGCGCGCGGCGAGCTCGAGCTCCCCGGAGGCGAGCGCGCCGTCGGGCCGGACCTGCGCCGCGAGAGCGCTGGCGGCCTCGCGGTGCTCGGCGGTCGTCGCGTCGCTCCGCAGGAGGGTGTCGAGCAGCAGCAGCGTCTCGGCGCGCCGGAGGGGGGCGTCCTGCGATCCGGCGGGGAACGAGTCGAGCGCCGCGAGGTCATCGTCGTCGAGCGCGTCGCCGCGCTCGAGCGTTCGCTCGAGGCGATCGAGGAACGCGTCGGCCGTCTCGACGTGGCGCAGGACGGTGAGCGCGGCGAGGGCCGCCAGGGCGAGCGACGCGACGAGCACGGCGAAGGCGGCCCGGGCGGGCCGACTCCGGGGGATCCCGAGCCCCGAGCCTCTCGAGCCGGTCGCGAAGACGGGCTCGCCGGCGGCGAATCGCCGGAGGTCCTCGCCGAGGGCGGCCGCGGAGGGGTAGCGATCCTCCGGCGCCTTCGCGAGCGCCTTCTGGCAGATCGCGTCGAGCGCGGCCGGTGCGTCGGGTCGGATCGTCGTGAGCGGGGCGGGTCGCTCTCGGACGACCCGGGCGAGGAGGTGGACGGCCGCTCCGCCCTCGAAGGGCGGTCGTGCCGTGAGGGCGGCATAGAGGAGCGCGCCGAGACCGTAGACGTCGGTGGCGGGCGTCGTCGCGACACCCGCGCCGCCGGCGCCGACCTGCTCGGGGGCCATGAACGCGGGCGTCCCGATGCACTGGCCGGTCTCGGTGAGGGTCGCCGAGAGGACGTCGGCGGCGAGGCCGAAGTCGACGAGGCGGGGCTCGCCGAGCTCGTCGATGATGACGTTCTCGGGCTTGATGTCGCGGTGGAGGACGCCGTGGGCGTGGATGTGCTCGACCGCGTCCGCGATCTTCCGGGCGACGGCGACCGCGGCCTCGATCGGGAGGGCGCCGCGATGCAGATGCTCGCCGAGCGACTGCCCCGGCACGAGGCCCATCGCGCACCAGGAGGCGCCCCGGTCGACGCCGCAGGCGTGAATCGGGACGACGTGCGGGTGCGGGGCGATCCGCGCGAGCACCTCGACCTCGCGCCGGAAGCGGGCGAGGGCGCGCTCGGCGTCGGCGCCCGGTTGCAGCGCGATCACCTTCACCGCGTGGATCGCGCCGCTCTCGAGGTGACGGGCGCGGTAGACCGCTCCCATGCCGCCGCGTCCGAGCGTGTCCTCGATCGCGTACGGGCCGAGGCGGTCGCCGAGCCGCGGTAGCTCCGACGGGAGGGATGGCGCGGTCACCGTGCGCACTCTCTCATCGCGGGCGAAGGCTCCCCGGGGTGCTTGACACCCTCCGAGCGTATCCGAAACTGACGCGCGTGGCGCACCTCAAGCTCGCCGTCCTCCTCTCGGGGAGCGGACGGACCCTCCAGAACTTCATCGACCTGATCGCGCGGGGCGAGCTCGACGCGGAGATCGTCGGCGTCGTCTCGAGCAAGCCCGGCGTCCGCGGGATCACGCGCGCGGAGGAGGCCGGGATCCCCGTCGCGGTCGTCGCGCGCCGCGAGACCCGCGACGTCGACGCCTACTCGGCCAAGGTGACCGAGGCCGTCCGTGACTTCGGTCCCGTCGACCTCGTCGTCCTGGCCGGGTTCCTCTCGCTCTGGCGCCCGCCGGCCGAGCTGGCCGGGCGGGTGATGAACATCCATCCCGCGCTGCTGCCGAGCTTCGGCGGGAAGGGCTACTACGGCGACCGGGTCCACCGGGCGGTCATCGACGCGGGCGTGCGCTGGAGCGGCTGCACCGTCCACTTCGTGGACGATCGCTACGACTCGGGGCCGATCATCCTCCAGCGCGTCGTGCCCGTTCACTTCGACGACGATCCGTCCGCCCTCGCCGACCGGGTCTTCGCGGAGGAGCTGTCGGCCTACCCCGAGGCGATCCGCCTCTTCGCGGATGGCCGGCTCCGGATCGACGGGCGACGGGTGGAGGTGCGCGCAGAGCCCTCCGATCCGTCGGCGTAGATCCGGTCGGAAAAATAGCTAACGCCAAACTCCATTGAGACTTGAGCTTGCATCGCCGGGGGGTGCCTTGACCGACCTCTTCGCCGCTGCTTAGAATGCCATCGACAAAGAGCCAAGGCCCGCCAGTCCGGCGCACTTTTCCCCCCTGAATTCCCCCCCATGAGAATCGCTGGACTTGGCGGGCCTTTTTTTCTCTACGGTTCAGCGTCTCACGCCCAGCAATACCCATAAACTCCACCTGATAGAACAGAACGCTTACCTCGCCCCGCTCAGCCGGTCAGGCTTGCCCCGTGGCCATCTGGTACGCCAGCCAGACGCCCAGGCCGGCGACGCCGAGGATCGCGATCAGGGTGGCGAACAGGGCGAGGTGAACGCCCAGGCTCTCGACCGCGAGGACGGCGCCGAGGAGGCGGCGGAGCAGGATCCCGAGGTGGGTCCGGAGGCGCCGGAAGGCGCCGAGGGGGCGGTGGAGGGTCTCCCGGTCGAACGCGATCCGCTGTCGGTTCCGGCTTCGGGCTCGCTCGACCGCCGGCGCGGCGAAGAAGCCGAGCACCGTCGAGAGAAGCGCCCCCACGCAGAGGAGCCCGATGATCGTGATCCCCTGGGTCGGCAGTCGGATCCCGATCCTCCCCTCGTAGACCGCGATTCCCACCCCGGCGAGGATCACCAGGGGGACGATGTTGAGGATCAGGAGGAGGCGGAGGGTGTCACGACCGGTCACCAGAGCATGATACCAGCCGGATCGCGGGCCTGGAGCCTAGCCTTCGCGCGAGACGCCGGCGCTGGCGGGCTCGCGATGAGCATCATCCAGCGTTGATGCGGCTCCTGCGGGCGCCGTCGCGGGATGCGTAACTCCCAATGATGCCGTCTTTTCGTGAGCGTGAGGCGACGAAGCAAGGGGCGCGGGGCGGGATGCCGTCCAGATTCAGGTTGACACTCCCATCGACCCAGCTATACTCCATGTAGTGGGTCGTGGATACGACTCACCTCTCCCTTGACCTCACCTTGTCTCTGCTACGTATCGGCGGACGACTCCTAACCCTCCGGAGTCGTCCGCCGCTTTGTACCCATCTCTCTTCATCATCATCCCACGACCCGCCAGTCCCAGAAGCGCGTCGTCCGCGCGAGCGCCTCCACGTCGAGGAGCGCGAGCTGAAGGCCGCGTCCGTGGAAGCCGGCGAACGGTGCGCTCGAGAAGAACGCGTCCTCGACGGCGATGACGCCCTCGTGCAGGTCCTGGAGCTCGGGGACGAGGCGGTCGTGGGCGAGGGCGTGGCCGCGCGCGATCGCGCGAGCGAGCGAGCAGCAGAGCACGACGAAGTTGAAGCCGGCGACGTAGTGGAACCGGTGAAAGCGGGGTCCGAAGAAGAACTTCCCGAACAGCTTCGCGCGGACGAAGCGCGCGAGGGTCTCGTCCATCGCGCTCGCGGTCGCGACCGGCACCGGCGTGCTCACGCTCCGCGCGATCGCGCGGACGCCGACCGAGCGGCCGAAGCTCTCCGGAGAGATGCTCCCGAACCCGGCGAGGAGCATCAGGTCGCGCACGAACAGGCCCGCCCGGGCCGTGAGTCGACGCGCGAGGCCGGCCTCGAGGATGCGCATCGACCAGGGGCGGCTCACGACGTGGCGCAGGAGATGGCGGCTCAGCACCCGGTGCATGAGCGTCGGGGCGGGCGGCGCCTTCAGCGCGCGTCGCTCGGCGTCGTCGGAGCGGACGACCTCGAAGATCAGCTCCGGCTCGATCCCGACGGCGACGCGGTCGCCGTCGGCGACCGCCTGCTGGTTCGCCTGCTCGAGGACGGTGAGGCGCGCCCGCGTCCATGGGGCGGCGAGGATGTGGGTGGCGGCGATCAGTCGCCCCGTGAGCGACATCTCGTCGCGGGTGATGCAGCCGTCGAGCGTCGCCTCGATCTTGCCGATGTCGGGCCACTCGAGCCGGTAGCCCGGCGCGAACGCGACCGTCATCTCGCCGTCGGGGACGAGGTCGGTCTTGCCGCCGCCGATGGTGAGCCCGGCGAGCTTCCTCGCGGCGTGCTCGTCCTTGGCGTAGTCGGCGTCGAGGCGCTCGACGTCCTTGCGCTGCTCGGACACCGGTCGGCCGTGGTCGCCCGCGACGACCGTCGGGCAGTTGAAGCGGAGCGACGCGAACGCGCCGGCCTCGGTGTGGGCGATCGAGAAGGGGAACGCGCGGCAGACGATCGCCTTCTTCTCCCCGCCGAGGTGGGCGTGCATCCGGCAGCGGCTCTCCTCGTCGAGGAACCAGCAGGCGTCGTCGTGGCGCCGCAGCGCGAACCGCCAGATCGGCTTGCCGTTCTCCTCGCCGGCCGGGACGAAGAGCTCCTTGCCCGCGAGCTCGGGGAAGATCGTCCCCCACTCGATCTTCGAGAGGCGCTCGTGGTCGGCCTGGCTGAACGTGATGTTCCAGCTCCGGCAGCACCGCCCGCACGATCGGCAGTCGAAGCGTTGATCGGGTACGATCTGAAGAGGGCGTCCGCGCTGGCTCTTGCCCTTGCTCACGGCGCGGTCTCCCGGGAGGAGGTCTCCGGCGCGTGCCCGCGTCCCTGAACCGAGTCCTGCTCGCCGGCGAAGTCGCCGGCGCATCGGAGCTCCGCTACACGACGAGCGGAGAGGCGGTCGCGCGCGTCATCCTGGCCGTCCACGGCGGTCACGAGCGTCCTCACACCGAGAGCCTCTTCGCCAAGATCGAGCACGATCACGACGGGCATGCGGCCGACGGCCACGTGGTCACCCGCATCCCTCTCGAGGGCCGCGGATCGTTCGCCGACGCCATGACCCATCTCCGAAAGGGCCAGCACCTCCTCGTCGAGGGCTGGCTCCGGAAGGCGCCGCGCCCCCACGGGACCGAGCGGATGCCCGGGGTGATGGTCGAGGTGACGCGCCTCCAGAAGCTCGATCCGCCGGCTTCGGGCGAGCCACGATAAGGGCCGCGATCGGACAATACAACTCAGGGGGTACATGCCAAGGGCCGCCTCCTCTGGGGAAGCGGCCCTCGGGCTCGTGCCTCTCTCTCGCCGTATCGGCGAGCGTCTGGCTGGCTTCTCGCCGGCCAGCCGGACGGTGCAGCGAGTCGGCTAGCGGTCGATCGTGGCGACCGACGCCGGCCCAGGCGACAGGACGGCGAGCTGGCTCGTCACGTTCTGGCTCTGGACCTCGGTGATGTTGACGTTCCCCATGAGGGCGCCCGCGCTCGTGATCCGCGAGGCGTCCACACTCACATCGACACCCATGAGCCCCAGCGACGGGAAGTTGGGCATGTTGTTGGGGTTCAGGCCGAGGGTCGAGAGGAACATGTTGAGGATCGACGTCAGGATTCCACCCGGACCCGCTCCGGTCGCGCCGCCGAGCAGGCCGCCTAGGATACCCGCGAGGGTTCCACCGCTGCCCGAGCCCGGACCGCCACCACCGAGGAGGCCGGCGAGGAGTCCGCCGATGCCACCACTCGAACCGCCGCCGCCACCGCCGAGGAAGCTGCCGAAGAGCGCGGCCAGCGGGTTCGTCCCGCCGCCCGTGCCGCCGGTGCCGCCGGTCGGGAGGTTGATCCCCATGAGGCTCAGGATCGACGCCAGGTTCGGGCCGGCCGGCAGCTTGCCGGTCGGAATGCCCGCGGTGCCGATGCTCGTGTCGATCACGGTGATCTCGCCGCTCACGAACTCCGTCACGTAGACGCGATTCGAGACCGGGTTCGGATCAGCCGTCACCTCGACGGGCAGCATCGCGTTGAGGAGGATCGGGGCGCCGTTGACCGTGTCGGTCGTGGTGTCGATCGCGTAGACCTCGTTGGCGAGGGCGCAGACGACGTAGGCGTTCCCGTTCGGAGCGACCGCGACACCCATCGGCAGACGGCCGACCGGGATGTTGGTGTCGATCTCCTCGTTGGGAATGTTCACCACGCTCACGTTGTTCGTGACCATGTTGGTCACGTAGGCCTTGTTGGTCGTGCACGCGACGCGCGCCTGACCGAGGCCGTGGAGCGGGTTCTGGAGGAAGTTGTTCAGGAGCGCGGCCGGGCCGCCGCCGCCGAACAGGCTGGCGATGCTGAAGCTCGGGAGGTTCAGCGGGAGGATGTGCTTGTCGACGCTGCGCCCGGCCGTGTCGATGATCGTGACGTTGACCAGGTTGGCGGTGACGAGCTTGTCGCCGGCCGGCGTGATCCCAATGCCCGTCGGCCGGATCAGCGGCCGCAGGAGCGGATCGAGGAGGTTGCCGATGAGCGGGATGCCGGAGATCGTGCCGCTCGTCAGGTCGATCGTTCCGACGACCTGATCGGTGACGGTGTCGATGACCGTGACATCCTGGCTGATCGCGTTGGTCACATAGGCGAACGCATGGCCGTTGGTGGCGGCGACGTCCGTCGGCTTGCTCCCGACCGGAATCCGGTTCGTCGGAGCGCCGGTGACGTCGTCGACGACGACGACCTCGTCAGCGATGAAGCTCGTGACGTAGGCGGTGTGTGAGCCGGCCGGCGGAACGGTGCCCGGAGGCGGGTTGGTTCCGCCGCCGGGGGTCGTGCCACCACCGGGCGTGGTGCCGCCGCCGGGCGTGGTTCCGCCACCCGGAGTGGTGCCGCCGACGCCGCCGCCAGGGACGGTGCCGCCCGGAAGGGCGCTGCCGGTGCCAGGAGTGGTGGTGCCACTTCCCGAGCCGGCCGTCGTGGTGCCGCCGGATCCGCTACTGCGCGATCCGCTGCTGCAACCAGCGAGGCCGATGGGAATGCTTACCGCGAGGACCGCGGCAAACGAGATACGGACGATCCGGGAGGGGAGGATCCGGGACGTACAATCTACCCGGGTCGTCCCCGTCCCGAAGGACGGCGAGGACGAGAGGCTCAGCATCGTTATTCCCTCTGGTGCGTAGAGGTGACGCCCAACCCCCCCGGGTCGAGCCGCAGACTATACAGAGTGGTGACGTGGGGGGCAAGAGGAAAAGCGAAAACTAGGGTTGACATCATTTTCGCTCGCTGATCGCTAGCCCGATGGCGTGTCGGAACTTCCCGCCTCACAAGCACCCACCGCGTCCGTATCAACTTCCGAGGATCCTCGGATCGTCCCCGGGTTTCTTTCTCGAACGACGTCTCCGCGACGGGACCGAGCGACCGGGGAACCAGGGATCGCGCTCGACGCCTTCTCGATGCCGAGCTCGAGCTTCCGGGGTGTAATTCGTTCTATCGCTGGAGTTCCAACGAGATGATTCGCTTCGACCGCCGCCTCCGCTTCCTCGTTCTCCTCGTTGCCACCGTCGCGCTCGGCGTCGCCGGCGCGCCGCGCGCCGACGCCCGGCTCTCCGAGGAGTGGAAACGGGTCGGCGGGGACGTCCTCGACGCGACCCTCGTCATCCCGTCGTCGTGGAAGGCTCGCGGCCGGACCGACCTCGGCCCGCTCGGGAAGCTGCGCGGCATCGTCGCGACGAGCGGCGACGGCCGGACCACGCTCGTCGCCGCGCGCCTCCCGAAGAACGCGCCCTCGCGCAACCTCGAGGAGGCGATCGAGTGCTTCAAGGAGGGCTTCCTCGAGGGCGTCGACCTCGAGGGCGTCCGCGTCGACCGGCGCAACGGCATGGCGATCATCGCCTGCCCCGGCCACGGGGCGATCGACGGGCTCGACGCTCGGTTCGAGCTCGTCGTCGCGGCCGACCCGCGCGGCAACGGCTACGTCGGCGTCTACGTGGCGGGCGAGCGCGACGAGTTCGCGGACGTCGCCGACATCGCCAAGAAGATCGTCGCGTCGCTCGAGCCGACCGCGAAGGCGCGGCGCCGCCGCGTCGTCTGATCGGACGCCCCGCCCGATCGCCTAGACGGCGGTGTCCTCGAGCCGCTTGCGCTTGATCACCAGGACGGTGACGTCGTCGCGGAGCTCGGCGCCGCGCGTGTGGCGCCGGACCCGCCGGAACGTCTCGTCGACGATCTCGCGGGCGCCGAGGTGTCCGAACTCGCCGACGCCGGCGACGAGCTTCTCCACGCCGAACAGCGATCCGTCCGGAGCGACCGCCTCGGTCGCCCCATCGGTGTAGAGGAACAGCGCGTCGCCGGGGTTCAGCTCGACGGCGCTCTCCACGAGCACCGAGCCTATGTCCTCCATCACGCCGAGGACGATCCCGCCGCCCTCGAGCAGCTCCGCGCTCCGCTCGCGCGCCCGGTAGAGGATCGGCTTCTCGTGGCCGGCGACGGTGTAGCGCAGGACGCCGCGCTCGGGATCCCACTGGCAGAGGAGCAGGCTCATGAACAGCCCGTCCTTGAGGTCCTCGGCGAGCATCCGGTTCGCGGCGACGATGACCTCGCGCGTGTCCGGGAGCTGCGCGACGAGCGGCCGAAGGACGCTCCGGGCCATCACCATGATGAGGCCGGCCGGGACGCCCTTGCCGCTCACGTCGCCGATGCACGCGACGATTCCGCGCCCGCGCCCCCGGTCGATCCCGGTCGTGATGAAGTCGAAGTAGTCGCCGCCGACCTCGGCGGCGGTCACCATGTCGCCGGCCACGTCGAGGTCGGCGATCCGCGGGATCTCGCGGGGCAGGAGCGAGCTCTGGATCATGCTCGCGATCCGGAGCTCCTCGCGGACGCGCTCGGCCTCCTTCACCTCGGAGAGCAGCCGCGCGTTCTCGATCGCGATCGCCGCCTGATCCGAGAAGGCCATCAGGAGGTCGCGGTCCGCCTCGGTGAACGCCGCCTCGCGCGTCTCCTCGCGGCTGTCGAGATAGAGGGTGCCGAGGACGCGCGTCTTCACCCGAAGCGGGATGCACAGGAGGCTCCGGAGCTCGAGGTCGACGACGCTCTGGACGTCGTGGAGGTCGGCCTGCGCGTTGCTCGTCAGGACCGGCTCGCCCGAGTTCACCACCCGCCGGATGATCGAGTTGCTGATCTGGAACTCCGGCTCGTGGACGACCCGGTAGTCGACGTTTCGGGCGACCATGAACTGGAGCTCGCCGTCGCTCACCAGGACGAGGAACCCGCGGTCGGCCCGGATCAGATGGATCGCCGCGTCCATGATGAGCTCGAGCAGCCGGGAGAGGTCGGTCTCGGCGTTGAGCTCCTTGTTGATCTCGAGCAGGACGAGCAGGTCGCCGATCTTGCGCGAGCTGCTGCGCACCGGAGACGGCTCCGCGCTCGGGTCCGCTGGCATGGGCGCGAGGCGCTTGCTGCCCGGGACCTCGTCCTGCTGCTTCTCGGCGATGAGCGCCTGCTCGTCCTCCTCGGTGTGGAGGAAGAACATCGGCGTCTGGCCGACGCGGATCCGGTCGCCGGTGCGGAGTCGGTGCGGCTCGGGGCCGATCTGGCGCTCGTTGATGTAGGTCCCGTTCAGGCTTCCGAGGTCGCGGAGTCGGTAGCGGCCCGGGCGCTCCTGCTCGATCACGGCGTGGAGCTTGCTCACCTCCTCGTCGTCGGCGATGCAGACGTCGTTGTCCTCGAGGTAGCCGATGCCGACGCGATCCTTGCGGATCTCGTAGTCCTGCTGCCGCGCGCCGTGTTGAAGGATGACCAGTCGGGCCATTCGTGAGCCTTGCCTCGGGCTGCTCGTGAGGTCGCCTCGGGCGGCGACCGTTCGCAAGTGATACGCAAGCCGGCGACGCCGTTGCAAGCCGGCCGGCGGCTCGTTTATGATCGCCGCCTCGTGTTTGGATGCGGTTCGGAGCCGGAGAGACCGTCGGAGCCCGCGTGTGAACGAGACCGCCGCTGCGCGCGCCGAGCGCGCGATCGAGATCTACGACCAGCTCGAGAAGCGCTATCCCCAGGCGCGCTGCGCTCTCGACTACGAGAGCCCCTTCCAGCTCCTCGTCGCGACGATCCTGGCCGCGCAGTGCACCGACAAGAAGGTGAACGAGGTCACCCCGACCCTGTTCCGGTTCTACCCTGACCCGCTCGCGTTCGCCGAGGGGAAGACCGGCGCGATCGAGGAGTGGATCCGTCCGTGCGGCACCTACCGCAACAAGACGAAGTCGATCCAGGGCGCGTGCCGGATGCTCCTCGCGAAGCACGATGGCGAGGTGCCGGTGGACCTCGATGACCTGGTCGAGCTGCCCGGCGTCGGGCGGAAGACGGCGAACGTCGTTCGGGGATGCGCGTTCGGGGTGCCCGGGATCGCGACCGACACCCACGTCCTCCGGATCTCGAAGCTGCTCGGGCTGACCGAGAACGACAAGCCCGAGAAGGTCGAGGCCGACCTCGCCGAGATCCTCCCCGAGGACCGGTGGACGCGCTACTGCCACCTCGTTCAGTTCCTGGGGCGTCACTGCTGCAAGGCGCGGAACCCCGACTGCGAGACCTGCGTCCTGAACGACGGCCTCTGCCCCTCGGCGTTCACGGTCGGGAAGAACGCGAAGACGATCGAGGCGCCGGCGAAGGCGGGGGCGAAGAAGGCCGCCGGGAAGAAGACCGCGAAGAAGAGGGCCGCGAAGAAGAAGGCCGCGAAGAAGAAGGCCGCCGCGAAGAAGCGGTCCGCGAAGAAGGCGCCGGCCAAGAAGAAGGCCGCGAGCGCGAAGAGCGCGAAGAGGGGTCGGGCGAAGAAGAAGGCGAGCCGCGCCGCGAAGGCCTGACCCGGCCGGCGCGCCCATGGGCCCGTTCCCGACCCTCCACCCGCCCGATCCGAGCCCCGAGGAGGCCGCCGCGATCCAGACGCGGCTCCGCGCCTCGCTCCGGCTCGAGCGGCCGGTCGGGGCCATCCGTCGCGTGGCCGGATGCGACGTCGCCTACGACGAGGACGAGCGACGCCTCTTCGCCGCCGTCGTCGTCATCGACGCCGCCGATCCCGAGCTGCCGACTCTCGAGGAGGCGTCCGTCGTCGGCGAACCCGCGTTCCTCTACGTGCCCGGCCTCTTCTCGTTCCGCGAGGTGCCGCCGATCCTGGCCGCGCTGGAGCGCCTCGCCGGCGACGTCGACCTCCTGATCGCCGACGGCCACGGGATCTGCCACCCGCGCGGCTTCGGGCTCGCGTGCCATCTCGGCCTCGCCGCCGACCGCCCGACGATCGGCTGCGCGAAGACCCACCTGGTCGGCGCGTGGGACGAGCCCGCCCCGACCCGCGGCGCCGCGAGCCCGATCGTGGGGCCCGACGGTGACGAGCTCGGCCGGGTCGTCCGGACCCGCGACGGCGTCCGCCCGGTCTTCGTCTCGCCGGGTCACCTCATCGACATCGAGTCGTCGGCCGACTGGGTCGTCCGCCTCGCCGCGCGCTTCCGCCTCCCCGAGCCGATCCGCCGCGCCGACGCGCGCTGCCGCGAGGACCAGCGGCGCGCGCGCGGGAGCCGGTGATCGCGAACGATGCCGCGACCGATTCGCTAGTGTGATTCCTGGGGTCAGGTCCAGGATTCACACCAAAGGGGCCAGGTCACACCAAGGGGCCAGGTCACACGAGCTGCTGCGACCGTTTCGCTGGTGTGATTCCTGGACCTGACCCCTCGATTCACACCAGTCGAGCTCCCCTCCGAAGCCAGCAACACGCCCGCGGCCTTTCGATTTCAGGACCCTCCGCCCCCACGGGCCGCCCGCGCCTTCCGCTGCGCCGCGCGCCCCTTCTTGATCAGGCCGGGGCCGATCTTGAACGCGAGGTCGGGGAACGTGTTCGCGAGCTTCGCCAGCCATCCTCGCGACGGCGGGATGAGCAGCTCGAGCGGACGCTTCCGCAGGCCTCGCGTCATGATCGCGTGGACGACGTCCTCGGGGGCGAGGGGGCGGGCGGAGCCGGAGAACGTCATCGCCGCCTCCTCGTAGTCCTCCTGCAGGGTCAGCATCGGCGTCGCGACGGCGTCGGGGCAGACGCAGGTCACGTAGATCCCGCGCGGACGGAGCTCCTGCGCCACGGCGAGCGACCACCCCCGGACGGCGAACTTGCTCGCCGCGTAGAGGGCGAGGCCGGGCACCGGGGCGATCGCGGCCATCGAGCCCATGTTGACGATGTGGCCGCGCCCCTGGGCGATCATGACCCTCGACGCGGCGCGGGTGCCGTGGATGACGCCCTTCAGATTGACGTCGATCTGGAGGTCGACGTGGGCGGCCTCGCACTCGTGCACCCAGCCCGGCCGCAGGACGCCGGCAATGTTCATGACGAGGTCGAGCCCGCCCCATCGCTCTGCGGCGCGCGGGATCGCCTCGTCCCAGGCGGCGGCGTCGCGGACGTCGAGCGAGATCGCCTCCCACGCGCCGTCCGGCCAGCCGGCGGCGCCGGCGTGGGCGGCGATCGCGTCGGCCGCCAGGTCGGCCGCGATGACGCGGTCGCCGCGGGCGATCAGGGCGTCGGCGAGCGAGCGACCGATGCCGCTCGCCGCGCCGGTGACGAAGGCGACGCCGGGGCCGCTCATCGGTCGGCGCTCGCGACGGTCGCGGGGCGGTCGGGCGTCTCGGTCGTCTCGGCCGCGGGTGGCTCGGTCGCGGCGCGCCCGATCCGCGGCTCTCCGAACGAGAGGGCGCCGAACCGGAACGTCGGCCGGAGCCCGGCGAACATCCAGTAGGAGGTGAACTCGGAGCTCGTGACGACGTTCGGGAACTCGGGGTTGCGGGAGCTCGGCCCGGCGATCTCCTTCTCGGCGACCATCGACAGGTACTGGTCGATGCCGCCCTCGATGCTGTTGCCGTTGAGGATCACCTCGGCGCCGGTCCGCTTCGCGAAGCCGCGCAGCCCGGGCACGCGCGACTTCTCTGGCGCGTAGGCGTCGGGGCCGACGCCGTTCTCGCTCGTGACCATGACGCCCTCGGGCGTCCGGACGCAGAAGCTGTGGTTGCCCTCGGTGTGGCCCGGCGTCCGGACGAGCGCGACGCCCGGTCCGAGGAGGACGTCGTCGTCGATGAGCTCGACGCGCGAGGGGTCGACGCCCTCGATCCCGCCGGGGCAGTACCAGTAGGAGAACCACGGCAGGTGCCCGCCGGTGATCTCCCACTCGCGCTGCATCACGAGCAGCTTCGCGTTCGGGAAGTAGCCGCGCCGCCCGCCGGTGCCGAGCCAGCGCCGCACGTCCTGGGTGTGGAGGTGGTCGTAGGAGAGGTAGTCGACCTGCTCGGGCGGGATCCCGGTCCGGGCGAGCGCCTCCTCGACCGTCGCGTACTGCGGCGCGATCATCCGCGCGCCGACGCCCTTGAACGCGCCCATCGAGTCGGTCAGGTCGCGGAAGAACGGCGTCGCCTTGCTCCCCTCGACGTCGGTCGGGCTCATGAGGAGCGTCTTGATCCGCCCGTCGAACCCGCGGAACTGAACGACGAAGACGCGGTTCATGATGTGGATGTAGGGCGTCGGTCGGCCGCACGCGTTGAGGAACCCGTACTTGGTCGGGTAGGGCACCCGGACGAGGTCGAAGCTGCGGTAGTAGACGACCGGATCCGCGTCGTGGAGCTCCTCGTGGAGGGCGTGGGCGCCCTTCCTGATCGCCGCGAGGCGGTCCTGCGGGACGGCGTGGTCGCGCGCGCCGTCGAATTGGGCGAGGCGGCGGAACCCGTTCGGCGCGGCGTCGGACATGAGACTGCTCCCGGGGGGGCTGCGGATGGCCTGCGGGCGAGGCGGGGAGCATTCTACTGGGGCGGGCGAGTCCGGACGACCCGGAGTCCGTCAGCGAACGGGCGACCACGCGTGTTGATGGAACAGGAGCGTGCGACTGCCGTCGCGATGGACGATCCACAGATTTCACAGATTACACAGATTGCTGCGGGCGGGTCCGAGTCGTTGCCGATGCCGAAACGGGCCTGAGCCCTTCGGCGAGGGATGACCGCCTTCGTCAGCTCGTATCTGTGAAATCTGTGTAATCTGTGGATCGTCAGCCGTTCGGAGCGGGGACTCTCGTGTTCCTGGAACGGATCTCGCGCGACGGCCATGGAGCCGGATTCGGAACTCGCAATGGGTCGGACGCCATACGATCGGGCTCGAGGGCCAGCGAAGAGCGGGACCGGCCCGTCGCGCACGGCAGTCTAGCTCTCCTCGAGCATCATCATCGCCGCCACCTCGGCGAACGCGCGGACGCCCTCGTCGGTGTCCGTCTCGAGGACCCGCGCGACGAGCTCACGCGCGCCCGTCGACAGCGGGAGGGCGCCGAGCGCCTTCAGCACCTCGATCCGGATCTCCGCTCCTCCGCTTTCGAGGAGCGCTCCGAGCATCGGAAGCGGGTCGAAGGACTCGTCCCGGATCGCGAGGGCGACGCTGGCCCGGAGCCGCGCCTCGGGATCGGGGTCGTCGGTGCCGTCGCGGAGGATCTTCCGGACGCTCTCCTCGTCCTGGACGGCATGCGCGAGGATGGCGCGGCCTCGCCAGCGGAGGCCGGGCTCGGGCGCGACGACGAAGCCGCGGAGGAGGTCGTGGCTCCGCCGGGGGTGGAGGCGCCCGAGGCGCTGGGCGGCGGCGACCCGGAGGGCCGGCAGCTCGCCCTCGTCGCTGGCCAGCCGGTCGAGCGGCGGGCCGAGCTCGGGATGCCGGGCGAGGTCGAGCTCGTCGACGGCGAGGAGGGCGTCCTCGCGAACGTGCGCATCGGGGGACGCGAGGTGGGCGACGATCCCGTCGGTCGCCGCCGGGGCCCGGGTCGAATCCGTCATCGTGGTTCCTCGATTCGAAGAGGGGTTTCGAGCCGCTCTCACGAGCGAACCGAGTGCCAAGATCACGAGAAGCGACGAGACGCGGAAGCGGCTGTCGACCCGATCCTTGAGAGATCGTCAACGGCCGTTGCGTGTCGCCGGGTGGAGGTAGAGGGGTCGATTGCCTCGCGCGATGGGCGGTCAGCGCACGCACCTACCGATACCGACGACGAGCCGCGGCGTGGGCCGGTTGGCGTTCCGCCGCGTCGACGTTACCACGGAGTCATGTCCGGGCCGCTTCGATGCTCTCGCTGTGGTGGAGCCCATCCGCCGGGGAGCTGTCCCGTCGCCGCGCCGGCGAGCCCGGCGCCCGGCGTCGGGCGTCCGCCATCCGGGAGCGGGCGACCGGGGTCCGCTCCGCCGCCGGGGGCGACCCCGGGGCGGGCCGGCGCCGCCTCTCCCCGACCCGCCGGCGCGGTGCCCCCGGGCGGGCCGGCCTTCGCCGATCGCCGCGAGTGGCCGCGCCTAGGCCGCTACCGGGTCCTCGGCGAGCTCGGGCGCGGCGGGATGGGCGTCGTCTATCGGGCGATCGACTCGGCTCTCGATCGCGAGGTCGCCGTCAAGGTGATCCTCGACGCGCGCCGGGCAGGACCGAGCGCCGTCGAACGGTTCGGGCGCGAGGCGCGCGCGGTCGCGCGCCTCCGTCACCCGAGCATCGTCGCGGTCCACGAGGTCGGCAACGACGGCGGCCGGCCGTTCATCGTGATGGACTTGATTCGTGGCGCGACGCTCGAGGAGCTCCTCGAGCGCGGCGAGGTCGCACCGCGCAGGCTCGCGGGGCTCGTCCGGGACACCGCCCGCGCGCTCCAGCACGCCCACGAGCGGGGGATCGTCCATCGCGACGTGAAGCCGCAGAACGTGCTCGTCGATGACGCGGGCCCTCATCTGACGGACTTCGGCCTCGCGCGTGACCTCGACGCCGACGCGAAGCTCACCGGGTCGGGCCAGCTCATCGGCACGCCTGCCTACGTCGCCCCCGAGCAGGCTCGCGGTGAGCCGGCCGGCCCGGCGGCCGACGTCTACGCCCTCGGCGGCGTCCTCTACCGCGGCCTCGCGGGGCGTGAGCCGTTCGAGGGCGGCAGCCTGATCGAGCTCATCCGTCGCGTCATTCACGAGGACCCCGAGCCGCCGCGCCGGAGCGATCCGTCCGTCCACCCCGACCTCGAGACGATCGCGCTCCGCTGCCTCGAGAAGGAGCCCGAGCGCCGCTACGGCGACGCCGCCGAGGTCGCCGCCGAGCTGACCCGGTTCCTCGATGGCGAGGCGATCCGGGCGCGGCCGATCGGACGGCGCGAGCGCCTCGCGCGGTGGGCCCGGCGCAACCGGGCCCTCGCCGCAATGTCGACGGTGCTCGGGGTCGTCCTCGCGGGGGCCGTCGTCTTCGGGATCGCCTTCGCGGCGTGGTCGTTCGATCGCATCCGGGAGGAGCGCGACCGCGCCCACGCGCGACGCGAGGATGCCCTCCGCGAGCGCGGCCGCGCCGAGGAGGAGAGCGCCCGGGCGAGGGTGGCCGAGGCGGACGCGCGCCTCGCGGCCGACCGCGCGGCGGGGGCGAGCGCTCGCGCCGAGGGGGAGCGGGCCAAGGCGGAGGCGGAGGCGAAGCGCGCCGAGGCGGAGGCGGCGCGCGCCGAGCGGGAGCGCGACCGCGCCGACGCCGAGCGGCGGCAGGCGGACGCGGCGCGCGAGCGGGTGCAGCTCGAGAGCCGGGCGAAGGACGGGCTCCTCGCCCGCGCGCTCGCCGAGAAGGGGGAGCGGCTTCTCGCGGCGGGACGTCACGCGGGCGCGGCTGCCTTCTTCGTCGAGAGCCTCGCCATCCGGGAGCGACCCGAGACGCGATCGCGCCTGGCCTTCGCCCTGCCTCTGTTGCCGCGCGTCGTGGCCGCGGGCGGTCGCGTCCCGGCGCTCGCCGTCGCTCTGTCAGCCGACGGCGGCCGCCTCGCCGTCGGCGACGGCCGCGGCTTCGTCCGCGTCTTCGACCTCGCGACCGGCCGGCTCGTCAGCCGCTGGCGCCCTCCCCGAACGCCGGAGACGGGCGCGCGCGTCGTCGCGTTCGGACCGCGCGGGGAGCGGGTCGCCTCGGGCGGCTTCGGCGGCTGGGTTCACGTCCGCGACGTCGCCCGCGCGAGCACCGTCCTCGACCGGATCGTCATCGGACGGAAGGAGCTGATCGAGAGCATCTCGTTCGACGGCGACGGCGACGGCCTCGTCGTCCGCAAGGGCGCGCGATCGCAGCCGCTCCGCGTGAGCCTCACCACCCCGGATGCGACGATCGACCTCCTCCCGAGCCCGGCACCCGACGGCGGCGTGCCCGAGCGGAGCGTGCCCGTCGGCCCGGGGCTCGTCGCGACCCTCTCGACCGGCGGCGACCGCCTCTCGCTCTCGGGCGGGCCGGCAGGCGCCGCGCGCGTCGAGCTCGCCGACGACGGCGCGATGGCGCTCCAGGCGGTCGGCTCGGAGATCAGGATCTTCTCGCCATTCCGCGGTCGGATCGATGCGGTCACCTGGTCGGTCCGCGAGGACGGCTCGCCGGCCCTCTCGGCGCTCCGCGCGGTCGTGCCCCCCGGCGTCCTCGGCGCGGGCGGGATCGTCGGCGTCGCGCCCGATCGCGGGAGCATCGTATGGGGCGACCGGAAGGGCCGGGGCGCGTGGCTGGTGGACCTCGTGCGCGGGAAGGTCGAGACGCTCGAAGGCGCCGACCTCGGCGCCGCCATCGCGACCTGGAGCGCCGACGGTCGCCGCCTCGCCATCATCGAGGGGTCGCGAGCCGGCAGCGCCTTCAAGGGCGGAGGCGTGCGCGTCTACGACGTCTCGGGCGCGGCCCCGATCACGGTCGCGACCCTCGCCGGCCGCCGCAGCCACGACGGCGGCGAGCGCGAGACGACGGTCGCCCTCCGCGGCGATGGCCGTCGCCTGGCCACGGCCGACCCGTCGGGGTGGGTCGAGGTGTGGGATCTCGAGACGGGGCGGTCGATCTCCCGCCGGAAGCTCGGCGCACGCGGCAGGATGGCGTGGCGACCCGACGGCGAGGTGATGGTCCTCTGCGCGCGCGCCGGCGCCTCGCGCGTCGTCTCGCCCGAGACGGGCGAGGTCATCAAGGAGACCTACTCCTGCCGCGCGGCGACGTTCTCCGCCGACGGGACGTCGCTCGCGTTCGCCGAAGCGGCGCCGAAGGTCTGGATCTCGGGCGCGGCGGGGGACGGCTCGTTCGCCGTCGACGCCGAGGTGACCGGGCTCGCCTTCTCGCCCTCGGCGGACCGGATCGCCGTCGCGTTCGCCGACGGGAGCGTCGGCACCTGGAGCTCGGCCGAGCGGACGCCGGTCGACCGCGCCGCGGTCCACGACGGCGCGGCGACGGCCGTCGCCTGGAGCCCGGACGGCCGCTCGATCGCCGTCGCCGGGGAGGGCGGCCTCGTGCGGCTCGTCCGGTCCGACGGCCTCGGCGAGGGCGGGGTCGCGACGCGGCACGAGGCCGCCGCCCGCGCGGTCGCCTGGTCGAGCGACGGGCGCCTGCTGGCGAGCGGCGGCGACGACGGCCTCGTCCGGGTGGCGCGGTTGCCGCGATCGGGCCAGGGCGCGCCCGAGCTCGCGACCGTCCTCGACGGCCACGACGACGACGTCACCTCCGTCGACTTCCTGCACGGCGACGGAGGCGACGGCGGTGACGGCGGCCGCCTCGCCTCGGCGGACCGGAGCGGATCGTGGAGGCTGTGGGAGCTTCCGCCGCCCGGCCGCGCGCCGCTGGCGACGGCTGTCGCAGTCGACGGCGGCGCGGCTTCGGTCGCCTTCGCGCCCGACGGCGCGCGGCTCGCGCTCGGCGGCGCCGACGGCCGCGTCCGCCTCCTCGACGCGGCGACCCTCGCCGAGGTCGCCGTCCTCGACGCCGGCGTCGAGGCCTTCCCGCCGCTCGCGCACGAGCGGCGGCCTGCCCGGCCGCCGCTCGACGTCGCCTGGAGCGCCGACGGTGCGCGCGTCGTCACGAGCGGCCCCGATGACCGGGCGCGCCTCTGGGATGTCGCGCGCGCCGAGGTGATCGGCGAGACGCGCCTCGGCGCCGAGCGCGACCGCGTCCGCGCCGTCGCGGCGGGGCCCGGCGGCGAGGTGGCGCTCTGCTACCCGTCGAAGCTCTTCCGGCTCGAGGTCCGCGATGGCGTGCTCGACGCGCGCGAGCTCGGTGAGCTCGACGAGGTCGTCGACACCTGGCTCGGCGGCCCGGCCGTCGCTCCCGACGGGAGGCTCGTCGCGGTCGGCGCCAACCGCAAGGTGGAGGTGTTCGACGCTGGCACGGGCGAGCTGCTCGGCCGCGTCCCCGACGGCGGCGACCCGGTCCGGCGGATCGCGATCGCGCCGGGCGGGGAGATGGTCACCGGGCTCTTCGACGGAACCCTCCGGCGCTGGGACGTCGGGCAGCCGGCCGCGCCGAAGCCGGGACCGATCGCGGTCGCCCACGCCGGCAGCGTCTCGGCGCTCGCGTGGGAGCCCGGCGGGCGCTGGCTCGTCTCCGGCGGCGCCGACGGCCGCGTCCGCTTCCTCGACGCGGAGCTCTCGCCGATCGCGGCGATCGACCTCGAGCGGTCGGTCCCGATCGATGCGGCGGTCGCCGGCGGGCGGGTCGCGGTGACGACGGTCGACGGCCGGCTGCTCGTCTGGGAGGTCGAGGCGCTCGGCATCGTCGAGCCAGTCGACGCGATCCGCGAGCGGGTCCGAGCGCGCGCCCGGGTGGCCGTCCGGGGGCTCGACCTCTCCGGCCTCGGCGAGTCGCTCCGGCTCGCCGCCCCCGAGGACGGCCCTCGGTAGCGCCGCCGCGCCGTCTGGCGCCTCGTCCGTTACCGGATAGGATCGCGCGCTCCGCCGGCGGCTCGCCGCACTTCGGAGCGACCATGCCCACCCCCACCGAGCAGGCCCTCGCCCACTACGACGAGCATCGCGCGAAGCATCGCGCCGACCTCGACGAGCTCGTCAGCATCCCGAGCATCTCCTTCGATGGATTCCCGCCCGGCGCGGTGCGGGTGAGCGCGGATGCGTGCGTCGAGCTGCTCCGCCGGCGCGGCTTCGAGAACGTGCGCCTGCTCGAGATCGAGGACGCGCACCCGGCCGTCTTCGGCGAGGTGATCCGGTCGTCCGATCTGCCGACGGTGCTGCTCTACGCGCACCACGACGTCCAGCCGCCCGGCGACTCCGAGGTCTGGCGGACGCCGCCGTTCGAGCCGACCGAGATCGACGGGCGCCTCTTCGGGCGGGGGACCGCCGACGACAAGGCGGGCGTGGTGGTCCACACCGCGGCCGTGTGGAGCTGGCTCGAGACCGCGAAGCAGCTGCCGCTCAACGTCAAGATGATCGTCGAGGGGGAGGAGGAGATCGGGAGCACCCACCTCGCCGACTTCCTCGAGACCTACCGCGATCTCCTCGACGCCGACGTCGTCGTCATGACCGACACGGCCAACGTCGACGAGGGGATTCCCTCGATCTCGACCGCGCTCCGGGGCATGGTGATCGTCGATGTCGAGGTGACCGCGCTCGACCACGCGCTCCACTCGGGGTTCTGGGGCGGCCCGGTGCCCGACCCGGTCATGGCGCTCTCGAAGATGCTAGCGACCCTCGTCGACGACGACGGCGAGATCGCCGTCCCGGGCATCCTCGACGCGGTCCGCGGTCCGTCCGCCGCGGCCCGGGAGAGCCTCCGCAAGCTCCCCGTCTCGCCCGAGGCGTTCCGCGAGCAGGCGGGGATGCTCCCCGGGGCGAAGCTCCTCGGCGGGAAGGAGGGCCCGTTCGCGGCGACCTGGTATCGCCCGTCGTTGACGGTGAACGCGATCCAGGCGAGCAGCCGGGCCGACGCCCGCAACGTGATCTGTCCGAGCGCCTGGGCGCGGGTCAGCATCCGGACCGTCCCCGACATGGACGTCGACGACACGTTCGAGGCGCTCAGCCTGGCGCTCCTGCGGAGCGCCCCGTGGGGGCTCGGCGTGCGCGTTCGGCGCCAGGGGACGGCGCGCTGGTGGACGACCGAGCCCGATCACCCGGCCTTCGACGCGGCGCGCCGCGCGCTCGCGGCCGGGTTCGGCCGGGAGGCGGTCATCATCGGGGCGGGCTGCTCGATCCCGTTCGTCGAGCCGTTCGCCGAGCAGCTCGGCGGGGTGCCGGCCCTGCTGATCGGGGTCGAGGACCCGGCGACCAACGCGCACGGCGAGAACGAGAGCCTCTCGCTCGCCGACTTCGACCGGTCCGTCCGGTCGGCGATCCACCTCTACGAGGAGCTCGCTGGCACGCTCACGGCGTCGCCCGCGGGCGGCTCCGACGGCTGACGCGAGGCGTCAGGGAGTCGCTCGAGACCCGCTCGGGGGCTGCCTCCGCCGGCTTTGCATTGACTCTGCCAGTGATGATAACGTGCCGCCTCGCATCAGCATCCAGCTCGCAGAGAACGCAGGCAGAGAACGCAGAGACACGGTCGCGCCGAGGCTCTTCGCCATCGAGCGGGGAGTTTCTCGCGTGTTCATCGTGGTGGCCTTTCGGCCCAGGGGAGACGTATGAACCTCAAGGAGTTGTTCGACGGATCGGTCGTGGCGCAGCTCGACCTTCCGGACGTACCGACGATCGATTCCGGCTCGTCGGTCGCCGACGCCGTCAAGAAGATGCGCGAGAGCAAGCGCGGCGCGATCGTCGTGACGGCTGGCGGCGCGACGGTCGGCATCTTCACGGAGGTCGACTTCGTGAAGAAAGTGCTCGGCACCGACAAGGCGGCCGGCAAGATCGACGCCGTCATGACCAAGAACCCGGAGACGGTCAAGCCCGACACCGACCTGAGCCAGGCCTTCGAGCTGATGAGCCGCGGCAACTTCCGGCACCTCCCGGTGCAGGAGGGCAAGCAGGCCACGAAGCTCCTCGCGTTCCGGCACATGAGCCAGTACCTGGCGGAGCGGTTCCCCCAGGAGGTCCTGGCTCTGCCGCCCGACGTTCACCAGGTCCTCGCCGTGGATGGAGGCTAAGCCATGACGACCACCAGCAAGAAGCCGATTCAGGAAGTCGAGAAGGTCGTCATCCGGTTCGCAGGCGACTCCGGCGACGGCATGCAGCTCACGGGAACGCAGTTCACGAGCACGAGCGCGCTCCTCGGCAACGACATCGCGACGTTCCCGGACTTCCCGTCCGAGATCCGCGCGCCCGCCGGGACGCTCCCCGGCGTCTCCGGGTTCCAGGTCCACATCGGACGCGCCGACATCCGGACGCCGGGTGACAAGCCCGACGTCCTCGTCGCGATGAACCCGGCCGCTCTCAAGGTCTGCCTCCCGGACATGGAGAACGGCACGACGATCATCGTCAACGAGGACGAGTTCACCGACGCCAACCTCGAGAAGGCGACCTGGACCTCGAACCCGCTCGAGGACGGCTCGCTGACCAAGTTCCGCCTCGTGAAGGCCGGCCTCACCAGCCTCACGATGAACGCCCTCGAGGACGTGAAGGAGCTCAACAAGGCGGGCAAGGCTCGCTGCAAGAACCTCTTCGCCCTCGGGATGGTCTACTACCTGTTCGACCGCCCGATGGAGCCGACCCTCAAGTGGCTCGAGGCGAAGTTCAAGAAGAAGTCGCAGGTGCTCGTCGACTCGAACCAGAAGGTGCTCAAGGCGGGTTACTACTACGCCGACACCGTCGAGATGTTCACGAGCGTCTACAAGATCGCCGCGGCGACCCACATGGAGCCGGGCGAATACCGCCAGATCACGGGCAACGAGGCGACGGCCTACGGCCTCTGCGCCGCGAGCGTGAAGGCCGGCGTGCCGCTGTTCTACGGCAGCTACCCGATCACGCCCGCCTCGGACGTGCTCCACAACCTCGCGCAGCTCAAGAACTACAACGTGATGACGTTCCAGGCCGAGGACGAGATCGCCGGCATCGGCACCGCGATCGGAGCCTCGTTCGCGGGCCTGATCGCCGCGACCGGGACGAGCAGCCCGGGCGTCTGCCTCAAGGGTGAGGCGCTCGGACTGGCCGTCATGACCGAGCTTCCGCTCGTCCTCATCAACGTCCAGCGCGGCGGTCCGAGCACCGGGCTCCCGACGAAGACCGAGCAGGCCGACCTGCTCATGTCCCTCTACGGTCGGAACGGCGAGAGCCCCATCGTCGTCCTCGCGCCGAACTCGCCGAGCGACTGCTTCGAGATGGCCTACGAGGCGGTCCGGATCGCGACGAAGTACATGACACCGGTCGTCCTCCTCTCCGATGGCTACATCGCGAACGGCACCGAGCCCTGGCTCCTTCCGGACGCCAGCAAGCTCCCGCCGGTCGAGATCACCTACCGGACCGACCCCGAGAACTTCCAGGCCTACGCGCGCAACGAGAACCTGGCGCGGCCGTGGGTGAAGCTCGGATCGCCGGGCCTCGCGCATCGGATCGGCGGCCTCGAGAAGAAGGACGGCTCGGGCGACGTGAACATGCAGCCCGAGAACCATCAGAGGATGTGTGAGCTCCGTCAGGCGAAGGTCGACAAGGTCGCCGACGAGATCCCGCCTCTTGACTACGACGTCAACGGTGGCGACGACCTCCTCGTCCTCGGTTGGGGCGGGACGTACGGCTCGATCCACATGGCGGCGGTGGAGTGGAACAAGGAGAACCCCGACAAGAAGGTCTCCTCGGCCCACATCCGACACATCAGCCCGTTCCCGAAGAACACGGGTGAGTTCGTCAAGAAGTTCAAGAAGGTCCTCATCCCCGAGCTGAACAACGGGCAGCTCTCGCTCTTGATCCGGGGCAAGTTCGCGATCGACGCGGCCGAGCTCCACAAGATGATGGGTCGACCCTTCATGGTCTCCGAGCTCAAGGAGGCCTTCGCCGCTCAGCTCAACGGAGGTGCCAAGTGACCGAAGCTGCGACCAAGGAGGCCCCGGCGCTCAAGCGCGGCGACTTCGCCTCCGATCAGGACGTTCGGTGGTGCCCCGGCTGCGGGGACTACACCGTGCTCTTCGGGGTGCACAACACCCTCGCGAAGCTCGGGCGCCCGCCGCACGAGAACGTGTTCATCTCGGGGATCGGCTGCAGCAGCCGCTTCCCGTACTACATGGCGACCTACGGCTTCCACACCATCCACGGGCGGGCGGCGACGATCGCCAGCGGCGTGAAGAGCGCCAACCCCGACCTGGCGGTGTGGATGATCACGGGTGACGGCGACGGGATGAGCATCGGCGCGAACCACCTGATGCACGCGATGCGCCGGAACATCGACATCAACATCCTGCTCATCAACAACAAGATCTACGGCCTGACGAAGGGCCAGTACTCGCCGTGCTCCGAGCAGGGCAAGGTCACCAAGACCTCGCCGCTCGGCTCGATCGAGCAGCCGGTCAACCCGCTCTGCTTCGCCATGGCGGCCCGGGCGACGTTCGTCGCGCGGACCCACGATGGTGACGCCAAGCACATGCAGGCGATGCTCGAGCGCGCGGCGAAGCACAAGGGCGTCTCGTTCGTCGAGATCTACCAGAACTGCAAGATCTTCAACGACGGGATCCACGCCTCGATCAACGCGCGCGAGGTGCGGGGCGAGCGCCTCGTCTACATCGAGCACGGCAAGCCGCTCGTCTTCGGGAACACGAAGAACAAGTGCATCAAGATGACCGGGCTCGACCCGGAGGTCGTCGAGTTCGACCCCGAGGCGGGGCCGCCGGCCGACGCGCTCATCATGAACGAGAAGCACGACACCGAGAGCCTGGCCTACGCTCTGACCCAGATGGACTACCCCGACTACCCGGTGCCGATGGGCGTGCTGCGTGACGTCGATCGCCCGACCTACGACAGCCGGCTCCACGAGCAGGTGGCCGAGGCGAAGGAGAAGCTCGGCGAGGGTGACCTCACCAAGCTCTTCCGTCGCGGCGCCGAGACGTGGGTGATCGAGGCGCCGAAGGCCAAGGGCGAGACGGTCTCGGGTCACCTCGAGAGCGTCGACGCCAACGACATGGAGGTCGGCGAGGAGAAGGAGTCCTACGAGCAGGACATCGAGGACTCCCTCACCAAGGCCGAGCCGTCCGAGCTCGAGAGGATCCTGACCGGCTCCCAGCTCAAGGACGTCAAGGCGCAGGCCGACACCGTCTTCGTGAAGCGGAACGACAACGTCGCGTCCGTCCTCGAGAAGATGCGTGGAGGCGACCATCTCAAGACCGTCCTGGTCGAGGGCGACAAGGGAGCGATCGCGGGCATCATCACCGAGCGCGACCTGCTCCTGCGCCTGCCCGACGGCGTCGACATCAAGAACGTCGTCGTCGCGCAGCTCATGACCCCGAACCCCGAATGCCTCAAGGGAACGGACTCGATCGCCTGCGGCCTGAACTTCATGGGAAGCCGCGGTTACCGCCGCGTCCCCGTGATCCACGACAAGGCGATCAAGGTGCTGAGCGCCGACGACCTGCTCGACTTCATCCGCGACGCCTAGGCGCCCGCGCTGAAGCCGTGAGAAGCACCGCGAAGCGCGGGAGAGGCAACCCCTCTCCCGCGCTTCGTCATTTTGATGATGATCCACGCAAGAAGCGCAAAGGGATGAGTTGGTTGGGCGCGCGTGAACGAGAACGAGGGTGCTTCCGATCGCCTGCGCCGAACAAACACGGCAGGGCGAACCGCGCCATCCGGTGCAATCCGCGTAGTCCGCGTAATCCGCGGTTACGTTTCTCGGCGTGACGCGAGTGGGAACCGCGGATTGCGCGGATTACGCGGATTGCGAGCTGCAGCCGTCCGAGTCCTTGCCGACGCGCTCGGTCTCGAGAAACTGAATGGCAGACTCCCTCGACGGAGCGGATGAACCCAAATGTCTGAGCTTCTCCTCGGCCGTGACGCAACCGGCCAACCCCTCCACCTTCCCCTCAAGACCATGCTCCGGCACGCCGTCTGCCTCGGCTCGTCCGGCTCCGGCAAGACCGTCGCCTGCAAGGTCATCGTCGAGGAGTACATCCGGCGCGGCATCCCCGTCATCGCCGTCGATCCCCAGGGCGACATAGCGTCCCTCGCCCGGGTCGCCGACGAGGAGACGGTCGTCGCGAAGGGGACGCCGGCCGAGGTTCGGACCGGCTTTCTGAGGAAGGCGCAGGTGGTCGTCTGGACGCCGGGCTCCGCGCTCGGCGTGCCGATCTCGGTCAACCCGCTCGCCGCGACCTCGTCCCCCTCCGGCGCCGCGGCCGAGGGGCAGGAGGAGGAGCTCCTTCGTGACATCGCCTTCGCCGCCGAGGGCCTCGCCGACCTGGCCGGGTTCGACCTCAAGAGCAAGGACGGACGCTACGTCACCGCCCTCTTCGGGCTCGTCATTCGATTCGCCGCCGACCACGGCAAGCCGCTCGAGGGGATCGGCCCGCTCCTGAAGCTCCTCTCCTCGATGCCGAAGGAGCTCGCCGATCAGGTCTCGAGCGTCGTCTCCGAGAAGCTGTCCGATGAGGTCGTCCGGCGCCTCCGGATGCTCACGATGGGGCCGCAGAGCCTCATGCTCACCGGCGGCGTCCCCCTCGACGTCGACACCCTCCTCGGGCGCAACGATGAGGAACTCCGCGCCAGCGGGCGCGCGCGCCTCTCGGTCGTCTACCTCAACACCCTCGGGTCCGACCGCGAGCGGCAGTTCTTCCTCGGCCAGCTCGCCCAGGCGGTCTACCGCTGGATGCTCGAGCACCCGAGCACGACGCCGCAGGCGCTCTTCTACGTCGACGAGGTGGCGCCCTACATCCCGCCCGTCCGGAAGCCGGTCTGCAAGGACGCCCTGAAGCTCCTCCTTCGCCAGGCTCGGAAGTACGGCCTCAGTTGCCTCCTCGCCACCCAGAGCCCCGGCGACATCGACTACACGGCGCTCAGCCAGATCGGCACGTGGAACCTCGGGCGGCTGATGACGCGGCAGGAGCTCAAGAAGGTCCAGAGCGTGCTCGAGTCGATCGCGCCGACGGCCGCCGAGGAGATCGCCGCCGAGCTTCCCTCGCTCAAGCCCGGTCAGTTCCGGCTGGTCTGTCCCGACGCGTTCAAGGCGCCGGTCAGCCTCCGGGTGCGCTGGCTCGTCACCGAGCACCGGACCCTCGACGACGACGGCATCGCGAGCGCGACCGACCCGGACCTCCGGGCCGACCTCGAGAGGCTCGCGGGGATCGACGAGGAGCCCGGCCACGGTGGGCCGGCCAGCCCGGTCGACGAGTCCGACCCGAGCGCCGGGCCGGCCGTCGGACGGGCGGAGGTGGCCGTCCTCGCGGTGACCGGCGATGGCGAGGGCGACGTCAACGCGTGCGAGATCGTCGTGCAGCGGGGCGGCAACGGAAAGATCACCGCGCTCGGAGGGCAGACGCGCGTCAGCAAGGAGGCGATCAAGGTCGCCTGGGAGGCGGCCAGCCTCCTCCTGCGCCAGAACGCGATCGAGCTCCCCCGCGAGTTCGATCGGCGCTACGACGTGACCGTGCTCGACACGCGCCTCGCGGTGAAGAAGGACGGCCCGAGCGCCGGCCTCGCCTACCTGACGGGCATCATCGCCGCCCTGCGCGAGCGGGCGCCGCGCCGCGACGTCGCGATGACCGGCGAGATCACCATGCTCGGCAAGGTGCTCGAGGTCGGCGGCATCGAGGAGAAGGCGAAGGCCGCCTACGAGGCCGGCTACGCGACGATCGTCGTCCCGGCGGAGAACAAGGGCGACGTCGCGATGCTGCCGCGGGCGCTCCGCGACGCGATCGAGGTCGTCCCGGTCGCCACGATCGTCGAGGCGCTCCCGGTGATCTTCGGGAAGGCGAAGCGCGAGCGGCCGGTCCCGCCCGAGAAGCCGCTCGACCTCAGCGGCGAGGCCGAGGTCTCGCGCGAGGAGCCGGCGGCGAAGGCGACGCCGGCCGCGCCGGCCGCGGCCCCGGCCACCCCGACGCCCGTCGCCGCGCCCGTCGCCCGACCCGAGCCGCCGGACGAGCCGAAGACGTCCGAGGACCGCGTCCTGGCTCTCCTCGCGAAGGAGCCGACGGCGTTCGACTACGACGAGATCACCGAGCGGGTGGAGGACGCCCGAAACACGGTCACCCGGGCCGTCCGGAAGCTCCTCAAGGGCGGCCTCATCAGGCGGGCGAAGCGCGGCCGCAAGCACGTCCACTACCACGCAGACCACGCCCTCCTCCCCGACTGGGACCTCCTCGGCCCGGTCGAGGCCGTCAAGCTGGCCGTCTTCGAGCCGGACGCCCGCCGCCGCGCCGAGAAGGACCTGGCGACCTCGATGCTCGTCTTCACCCGCGAGGAGGTCGCCTCCCTCGCGCTCGGACACCTCCCGATCTACCGCCTGAAGTTCTCGGCGAAGGTGACCGAGGGGTGGATCTTCACCCGCACCGTCGAGCGGCGCGACTGCCTCTACTTCAACGGGCTGACCGGCGACCTGCTCACGTTCGTGAAGGGCACCGGCTTCTCGTTCGAGGCCGAGACGCCGGCCAACCCGGTCGAGGTGGTCGACCTCGACGACCTGGCGTGCCTCGAGACCGCGATGCCCGGCGAGCTCGAGCTGCTGGCCGACGAGATGAACGCGCTCGTCGGCGCGGCGACCGTCGAGAAGGCCGCCGCGAAGAAGTTCGACCTCGAGGTGCTCGAGATCGACCTCGTCTTCCTGCCGGTCTGGCGCGCGCTGATCCGCGACAAGGAGAACCGGAGCGAGCGCGACCTCTTCATCGACGGATACGGCGGCCACCCGATGGCATTGCCGCGCCCGGCGCGCTCGGGTCGCTGACGGAGAGGGCCGTCGGCAGAGCCTTCACCGGGCTCGGGCGTCAGTCAGGTGAATGGAGCTCGCGACGAAAGCGTCCCGCCGGCGCTACGGCAGGGTCAGCGCGACCGGCGCCGTCTCGGCGGCGGCGACCGTGACCTCGGCGACCTGCTCGGGCTGACCATCGCCGCGGCTCACTCGCACCCGGTAGGCGCCCGGGGCGACGTCGTCGCGACGAAACAGGCCCCGCGCGTCGGTTCGGGTCGGCGTGATCGCGAGGAGGCGACCCTCCTCGGTCGGGCTCGCCTGACCCTGGAACGGCTCGATCACCACGCGGGCCCCCGAGATCGGCGCGCCGTCGGGACCGGTCGCGTTCACCTCGATCGCGCCGCCGCGGACGAGGGTGACGCGGATCGGCTCCGCGCTGGGGGCGGGCACGTCGACGAGGGCGGGCACCCGCGCGAAGCCGGGCGCGACGACGCTGAACCGGTGACGCCCGGCCGCGAGCCCGCTCAGCTCGAGGATGCCGTCGGCGCGCGTCGCGCGACCGAACGCGCTCCAGTCGGGCATCGCGTCGACGCCGACCAGGCTCGCCCGCGCCCCCGAGACCGGCTGGCCCTCGGGGTCGACGACGAGCAGCCGCGCGTCTGCGCCGCGGGTGACCTCGATCGTGCCGAGGTCGGTGATCGCGTCGGGCGCCACGACAACCGGGCCGGCCCGCACGGCGACGTAGCCGGCGCCGGAGATGTGGACGGTGACCTCCTCGGCCGGCGCCGCGAGGACGGCCGAGCCGTCCTCGTCGGTCCCGGAGAAGCCGACCGAGACCGTCTTCACCTCCCCCATCGTGGCGGTCGAGAGATCGGTCTCGGGTCGGACGATCAGGACGCTCAATCCCGGCACGCCCTCCTTCGTCGTCGCGTCGACCACCCGGAGGGTCAGCTCCCCCTGGGCAAGCTCGATCGCGACGCGCTCGACCGGACCCTGCCCGATCTCCACCTCGGGGCCGGCCATCTTGCCGACGCGCGTCGCGTAGGTGCCCGGTCGGACCCCATCGATCGCGAAGGCGCCGGCCGCGTCGGTCCGCCCGGCGACGCGCGCCCACGGATCGCCCGGGGCGACGAGCTCGAGGTTCGCGTCGGCGACCGGTCCGCCGCCGGATGCGCGCACCGTCCCCTCCACCCGGACGCCGTCGTCGAGGTCGAAGTCGACCCGCACCGTCTCGGCGGCGCGGACGACGACCGAGGCCGATCGCACCCGCGGCTTCGCCGCAGCGGTGACCCGATACTGGCCCGGGGCGAGGCCGGTGACCGCGAAGTGGCCCCCGACATCGACCTCGGCGCCCGGACCGTTCCAGCCGACCGGGCCGCCGGTCACGGTGACGGTCGCCGACTCGTCGTCGCCCAGCCCGGCGACGATGCCCTCGATGCTCCCTCCGGCGGCGAGCGCGATCGTCACGTTCTCGAGCCCGCCGACGTCAGGGAGGATGAGCTCCTCGCGGGCCGGCTCGAACGCCTCGTGGGTGACGTGCACGATCGCGGGACCGGGGGTGAGGTGCTCGATCCGGAACGCGCCCGACTCGTCGGTCGTCGCACCCTTCGCGGAGCCTCGCTTGCCCTTGCCCTTGCCCCGGCCGGCGTCGCCGTCGTCGGCGCTCTGATCGACGGAGATCGAAGCGCCGAAGACGGGACGCTCGGCGGCATCGACGACGCGGCCGGCGAGGACGACGCCGGTGGCGAGCTCGATCACGATCCCGTCGCGGCGCTGGTCGGCGGCGACCGGGATCGCGTTGTCGGGCTTCGCCGGGGCGAACCCATCGCTCTGCGCCTCGAGCCGGTAGTCCGCCGGCTGGAGGCCGGTGATGAGGAAGCGCCCCTCGTCATCGGAGACCGCGCGGCCGGCGCGCGGGGAGCTCGCCTTCGCCGAGAGACCGCTCTTGCCGCCTTTGCCTCCCTTGCCGCCGCCGGTGCCGGTGCCGTCGATCGGTGTGGCCGACACGATCGCGCCGGCGACCGGCGCGCCGGTCGCTCGCTCGAGGACGACGCCGGCGAGGCCGGCGCCCGAGCTCAGGACGACGCGAAGGTCCGCGCCGGCCGGGACGTCTTCTCGTACGGTGGGCAGGAACGCCGGGCGATCCTCGGGGAGCGACTCATCCCAGTCGTCGTCCTTGCCCTTGCCCTTTCCCTTCGCGCCCGCGTTCGGCTCGAAGTAGAGCTGGTGGTCGGCGCCCTCCGTGACGCCCTCGAGAACGAACCGGCCGTCCTCGCCGGTCGCGGTGTGCTGCCAGCTCCCGCCCTTCTTCCCGTCTCCCTTTCCCGAGCTCGAGGCGGACCACCAGATGCCGACGCCGGGGACCGGCGCGGCGGCGCCGTCGACGACGACGCCGCTGATCGTGGACGCCGCGGGAGGCTCGACGGTGTCGGCCTCGGGCGCGGCCTCGGGCGTCGCGAGCTCGGGCTCGGGGATCGGGACGGCCGCGGGAGCCCGGACCGGCGCGGCCTCGGGCTCGGGCGCCGCGACGGCGCCGTCGGCGCGCTCCGCTGAGCGATCGGGGGCCGACGCGACCCGCACCGGCGCCGAGGTCTGCTCGACCGGCGGGGTTCGCAGGAAGATCGCCCAGAGCGCGACGACGAGGAGGACGACGAGCCCGGCCACGGCGCCGTCTCGGGCTCCTGCTCGGAGGTGGTCACGCATCGGTTTCGTTCTCCAACGATCTCGGGCGGGCCCTCAACCTAGCTCCCCGGCGCGGCGACGCAAGAGCGGAGGACGGCTCCTCCGCTCCTTCGCGTCGAGGTCCGACGTCGGTATGATCGGGCTCACCCTTGGGATGGATGGGCTCGCGCGTCTCGGCGGACGGCCGGAGCGTGCGCTCCCCGAGACGCGAAGCATGCCCGACGCCTCCGGGGATCCCCCCCGCAAGAAGAAGAAGAGGAGCGGACCCGTCTTCGTCGGTCGCCAGGCCGAGGTGGCGACCTACGTCCAGCTCGTCCAGCAGGCCGCCCAGGGCCGCGGCAGCTCGATCCTGTTCGTCGGCCCGCGAGGCGTGGGCCGAAGCCGCCTGCTCCTCGAGCTCGGCCTCGCCGTCCGCGGTCGCGGCGCGCTCCTCCTCTCGTCGGCCTGCGTCCGCGGCAAGCCGCTGCGGGCGCCCCGCGAGATCGTCCGCTACCTCTTCGATCTCGCCGGGCCGCCGAACGACCCCGGCGACGAGCGGAGGCTCCGCGAGGCGATCGCCCGGGCCGTTCCGCCGATGCATCAGGCGACCCTGCTCGAGACGCTCCTCCCTCTCCTCGTCGGCGATGCGGCGGCGCTGACCGAGGAGCGCCCCATCCCCGGGCCGTTCGTGGCGAGCCTGATCGCGGCGCGCGCGACGGCGAAGCAGCCCATCGTCATCCTCGTCGACGACAGTCAGGACGCCGACCGCGGCACCCTCGACGTCCTCGCCGCCCTCGTCGGGTACGCCGCGTCGGCGCCGCTCGTCCTCGTCTCGACGGCGGAGGACGGCCCCGCGGCGATCCGCGTCGCCCGGCGCCTCGGGGAGGGCGGTCCGCTCGGCAAGGTCGCCCTGACTCCGCTGACGACGGACGCCGCCGTCGACGTCGCGAAGAGCTGCCTCAACGCCCTCGTCCACGAGCCTCGGTCGCCCGACGGTCGCCCATCGGCGGCCGACGGCGAGCCGCCCGAGGAGCTGATCGCGGCGATCGTCGAGGGCGCTCACGGTCTGCCGAAGGCCATCGTCGCCGCCGTCCGGGCGGCGGCCCGTCGCGACGTCGTTCGCGTGGACATGCTCGGCGACGAGGTCGCCGGCGACGTCGAGGGGCTGCGCGCCATCGTCGGGCAGGTCCATCGCCAGCTCGTCGACGCGGCGGCGCGACGAGCCGGGCAGGACGTCGAGATGGTGACGTCGACGGAAGGGGCGCCGCCACCCCCCGCGCCGCCGCCGCCCGCGCCGGCATGGGCACCGCCGCCGCCACCACCGCCGACGCCCCCGCCCCCTCCGACGCAGCCGCCTCCGCCGCCCGCGGCGTACCCGGCCTACCCCGCACCGCCTCCCCCCGGGTTGCTGCCGCCGCCGATGCCGGCGACCGGAGTTCCCCCGCCTCCGCCGCCACCGCCCCCTCCGCCGTATCGACCGAGCATCGTTCCCCCACCTCTCCCGCCACTCCCGCCACCTCCGCCACCCCGGCCCGCTCCGTAGCTCGCGCGACGCGCGAAAGGACCCGCCATGCGCCGCACCGCTCCGGCTCTGACCCTCGCGATCCTCCTCTCCACGTCCGTGGCCTTCGCCGATGACCGGGAGGCGGCCACCGTCGGGGAGGGTGATGTCGGCGAGAGGATCGTCGCCTGGGCGCGGTCGGCGGAGTCCGCCGGGTTCTCGGGCGTCGTGTTCGCCGCCCGGAAGGGCAAGGTCGTCGCCGCGGTCGGCGTGGGGAGCGCCGACCTCGAGGGGAAGATCCCGCTGACGCCGGCCGCGCTCCTCGAGATTGCGTCCGCGACCAAGCAGTTCACCGCGGCGGCGGTGCTTCACCTCGTCGACCTGAAGAAGATCGACCTCGACGCCTCGATCGCGACCTACCTCCCGGGTATCCCGGAGGACTGCAAGGCGATCACGGTCCGGCAGCTCATCCAGCACACGTCCGGGATTCCGGGGACGAACTCCGGCGGGGGCGGGACCGACCTGGCGGCCGTCCTGCCGATCTTCCTGAAGGGAGGCCCGAAGCACCCGCCGGGCACCCACTGGGAGTACTGGAACCAGGGCTACGCGCTCCTCACCGAGATCGTCGCGCGGGCGGGCGGCAAGCCCTACGTCGAGGTCTGCAAGGACGCCCTGTTCGCTCCGTCGAAGATGACCGTGACCTGCTTCACCGGAGACGCGGCGCCCGAGGGCCGGGTCGTCGCGGTCGGTCGCTCGAAAAACGGGGCGCCGCGGTCGGCCCTCGAGCATCCCTACGGCGAGTACGGCTTCCAGTACCGCGGCATGGGCGGCGCCGTCACGACGGTGTGGGATCTCTGGCGGTGGCATCGGGCCCTGGACGGGAAGCTGCTCAGCGAGAGCTCGAGGACCGCCCTCTTCGAGCCCGGTCTCAACGACTACGCCCTGGGCTGGTTCGTCCGGGTGGAGCGCGGGCGTCTCGTCCAGTTCCACGGCGGCGGCGTCCGGGGGTTCATCTGCGAGGTCCGTCGCTACCCGGACGACGACGCCTGCATCTTCGTGCTCTGCAACCGGGACGACGCCCCGCTCGGGCCCGTCACCCGGGGCGTCGAGCAGCTCCTGTTCGGCGAGGAGCTGACCGCGACCCTCCCCCGTCCGGCCGACCCCGAGGTCGCGGGCCGGCTCGCCGGCGCCTATCGAGACGCGCGCGGCAACGTCTTCCGGGTCGGCCTCGACGGCGACGTCCTCCGGGCGACGATCACCTGGACCGGCGGTCAGGTCACCCGCATGCTCGTCGCGAAAGGCGCGGACGGCTCGCTGTCCGTCAGCGACGGCTCGGACACCTACGAGCTCACCGTCGGCCCGGTCGCCGACGGCGAGGCGACGTCGCTACGGTTCGCCGAGGTCGAGTACACGCGCATCGAGTCCGACTGACCCGGCGCTCCTCCGTCGCGAGGTGACGGGGCGGATCGCCGGCCCGAGGCGGGAGGCCGTTTCGGCCGGAACATGGCAAGCTGATGCCATGCCCAAGCGCCGAACCGTCCGTCTCGACGCCCTCGTCGTCTGCCCGCCCGGGCTCGAGGCGGTGACCTCCGCCGAGCTCGCCGCGCTCGGTCTCGACCGGCTCAAGACCGAGAAGGGCGCCGTCTCGTGTCGCCCGACCGTTCGCCAGCTCTACGCCGCAAACGTCTCCCTCCGCACCGCGACCCGCGTCCTGGTCCGCGTGGCCGCCTTCAGCGCCCGCGGCTTCGCCGAGCTCGAGCGGAAGGTCCAGGCGATCGACTGGGGCCGTTGGATCGGCCCCGAGGTCCGGCCGGTGTTCCGCGTCACGTCCCACAGCTCGACCCTCTGGCATCAGGGCGCGATCGAGCAGCGGGTGGCAGCGGCCGTCCCCCGCTCGCCCGGCGCCGACGCCCCCGAGCAGCTCGTCGTCGTCCGCGCCACCCACGACAAGTTCGTCGTCAGCATCGACGCGTCCGGCCGGCCGCTCCACGAGCGCGGCTGGCGGCAGGAGACGGCGAAGGCGCCGCTGCGGGAGTCGGTCGCCGCCGGCCTCCTCCTCGCGTCGGGATGGGACCGGGTGACGCCGCTCGTCGACCCCTTCTGCGGCTCGGGGACGATCCCGATCGAGGCCGCCCTCCTCGCCTCGGGCGCCGCGCCCGGTCGGGCTCGGCGCTTCGCGTTTCAGGACTGGCCGTGCTTCCAGCCCGGCACGTGGGGCAGCGTCAAGGGCGAGGCCGACGGGCGGGCCGGGGGCGCGACGCCGCCGATCGTCGCGAGCGACCGGGACGCGGGCGCGATCGAGGCGGCCCGCGCGAACGCCGAGCGCGCGGGGGTCGTCGACGCGATCGAGTTTCGCGTCGCGGCGATCTCCGATCTCCGGTCGCCCGGCGAGATCCCCGGCTGGCTCATCACGAACCTCCCGTGGGGAGGGCGCACGTCCACCGGGAAGGACCTCCGGAATCTCTACGCGAGCCTGGGCAACACCGTCCGGGCGCACCTTCCGCTCTGGCGCCTCGGCATCCTCGTCGCCGATCGAGACCTCGCCCGGCAGGTGGGGCCGGATCTCGAGTCGAGGCTCGCGCTCGAGCCCGGCGGACAGAACGCCTGGTTCCTGACCGGCGAGCTCTCGTAGGTCTAGGAGAGGCCCCGGCTAGGAGCTCGTGCAGGCGCTCCGGACCGCGTCCTGGTCGCCGTCGCTCAGCTCGTTGAAGCCGTCGAGCAGCTCGGGCGTGTGGACGCGGCTTCCGGCGCAGCGCACGTGGTGCCAGCGATAGCCCACGTTGCCCTGGAAGTCGGTCGCCTCGCCGATCCGCACCTCGCCCTTGGCGATCTTCTCGTTGCACGTCTTGCACGCCGCGCGGCTGCTCCGGGCGGGCTCGACCCGCCACGGCTCGTCGCCCTCGGCCGGCTGGGGCTTGGCCTTGGCGACCTTCGCCGCCTCGTCCTCGGGCGCCTCTTCCACCTCGAGCCCCTTCACGAACGGCTCGGGCGCCTCGCCGAGGATGTCCTTCGTCAGCCCGATCGTGTACTTGTCGTAGCGGCTCGGCTCGAACGCCAGGTCGACCTTGCCGTTCTTGTAGACCTTCTTGATCGAGACCTTGGGCGGCAGCTTGCCGGTGCGGCGGGCGTACGCGATCAACATGTCGGTCAGCGCCTTGGTGATGTCACGCTTCCCGACCTTCTCGCCGATGCTGTCCGCGGTCGCGATCGAGAGCCGCGTCTCGACCTTCGGGTAGCCGCTCCCGTCGTCGAGGTTCTCCTTCACGATGACGACGGCGCCGACGGGGACTCGCCCCTCGACCTTCGTCATCTGGAAGGTGTCGTCGTTGCACCAGAACGCCCACTCGGCGTCACACTCGACCCACGCGGTGTCATCGGACATGTCTCGCCCCCTTTCGGCGCGGCAAGATACCAACCCGCGTCGGCGGCGGCCAGCCGTGGACGGTGCGGAGTTTTCGCTCGGCGCCGTCCGAGGCGCGCGCGGCGTTCATGCGAAGATCCGAGACCTGACCCCTTCGGTCCTGTCGACGCGATCTCGGGGCCGGCTCGTGAGATACGGACGATGACGCTCCGGGGGCAAAGAGCCCCGTAACATCCGGGGCGCCGTGGGCACTCAACGGCAGGCGGGTGCTCGCTGGCGCGGGTCCCCGATCCACTCGCCGTCGCCGACCTCGGAGAGACCTCGCCATGAAGACACGTCCCCGCTCGATCCTGCCCCTCGGCGTCGGCATCGCCGGGCTCATCAGTCTCTCCATGATGGTCGCCGCCCCGGCCTTCGCGCCTGCCGACGACGGACCGCGCGGAGCGTCCGACTCGCTCGCCTCCATCCCCGAGTCCGAGGCGCTGGCGGGCGTCCCGGACCACGTCGTCGCGGCGTTCGAGGTCGATGGGGACGCGCTCGTCGGCGTGTTCCATCGCGACGAGGACGTCGCCACCGAGGCGCTCACCCTCTGGAGGGAGCTCGTTCGACGGATCCCGACCAATCAGCGCCTGGACCTGGTGCAGTTTCAGGTCTTCCGAAGCTCGGGCCTCGCCGGACACGTCGACGGAAGCGGCACCGCCAACCAGATCGGACGGTACGGGTTCACCCTGTCGCTGAACATGTCCAACATCGAGAGGCGAAGGGAGCATCGCGGGCCGCGGCTCAGCGGTCGGCGAGGCAACTTCGACTGGACGCTCATCCACGAGTTCGCCCACATCCGCGGCCTCCTCGACGGCGCCGTCGACGAGTTCACCAGCCGCTTCCAGGTCGAGGGCGGCGACGGAGAGGGCTACCCCGACGACGGCTCGCCGAGGCTCGACGGGGACTTCGTCACCTCGTACGCCGAGCGCTCCGCCGGCGACGAGGACTTCGCCGAGTCCTTCACGACCTACGTGATGCTCGATGAGCTCCCCGAGGAGCGCTCGGTGGCCGCCGACAAGGTGCGCTGGTTCGCCGGGCTTCCCGGCTACCCCGAGCTTCGCGCGGCCCTGCGGGCGCCCGGGACCGGTGAGACCCGGGGGCCGATTGCTCCGGCGCCCCGGCGGAAGTTCCCCTTCGAGATCGCCCCGGCCGCCTGGATGATCGGCACCTGGCGCGGCACGACGGAGGACGGGGCGGAGGTCGAGTACCACATCACGGCGGACGAGATCACTCGCCGTCGATCCGTCGGCGACGAGCCGGCCGAGCGGCTCCGATACGGCAGCCTCCGCGACGACGGAACCCTCGCCACGATCGAGCGCCTCGAGGAGAGCGAGGCGTTCTATCTGCACAACGTGTCCGTCGCCGGTGAGACGTTCTCGGAGTCGTTCGTGAAGAAGGGCGGCCGAGCGCTCCTCGTCGAGAACGAGCGCCTCGGCCGGTTCCGGGTCGAAGCCGTCCGCTGAGGCGATCGGGCCGATCATCACTCGATCGGCGGCCCCGGCACGGCGATGACGAGCTCGCCGCCCGCTCGATCGTCGGTTCGAAGTGTCGCGATGATCCGACCCGGCCTGCTCATCGCGTCGTGATGCGCGGCGTGGAGGAGGACGACCACGCGCTCGCTCGTCGGGCGGGCGAGGAGCTCCCGGATCTCCTCGGGACAATCGATCAGGACCACGCACCGGTCGAGCTCGAGCGGGACGGCGGCCCTGAGTCGCTCGGTCCAGCGATGCCCGACCAGAACGATGCCGCCATCGCTCTCCTCGAGGATCGCCCGGACCTCGACGCCGATCGCCCGGGCGTCGCGGTCCTTCCGAGGCATCCCTCCGAGGAGGGCCATCTCCGTCAGCAGAACCCACGTCACCGTCAGCAACGCTCCGTCGAGCCGGCCCGACGGGCGCGCCGCCACGCCGAGGGCGACCGCGGCGACCGAGGTCAGGAGGCCGAGCCAGCGGGACGCCGGCGTCGCTGCGACGATCGCGACGACGACCCCGGAGCCGATCGCCGTGGCCAGCGCGAGCCAGGCGACGAGGCGCCAGAGGCGATCGTCATGATCATCATCGGGCGCTGCCAGGACGAGCGCCAGGACGGCCAGCGGTCCGAGGAGCGGCGCGAGGTAGAGCTGGCGCCTGGCGGAGGCGAACGTCAGCAGAGCGACGGCGATGCCCGCGCCGATGAGGATGCGTCGGGCCTCGGGTGGGAGGGCGACGCGCCGTCGCCAGCGGTCGACGAGCGCGATGCCGAGGAGCGGCGTCCATGGCAGGAGCGAGACGGGGAGGGTGGCCAGGTAGAACCACCAGGACCTCGCGTGCCCGAAGCCGCTTCCTCGGGCGTCGATCGCGGCTCCGCGTTGAATCGCCAGGTAGGGGGCGACGAGGTCCCCCTCGGGGGCGCGGGCGAGGATCGAGAGCCAGAGCACGGCCGCGGCCAGGGTTCCCACGCCGACCATCAGCGGCCCGATCGCCGTTCGCGCGATCGTCCGGTCGGGCGCGCGGGCGTCCTCGAGCGCCGCGCCGATCGCGAAGGCGCCGAGGAGGAGAGGGCCGGCGGGACCCTTCGCGAGGAACGCGACGAACGCCGCCAGCCCGAGCGCGACACCCCGGGTCCGCGTCATGGGACGCGCGTCGGCGAGCGCGACGATCCCGACCGCCACGGCGGCCACGAGCGGTCCGTCCGAGAGGAACCGGCGCGAGAGGATCGCGACCTCGACGACCGAGCCGGCGCCGCCGGCGGCGAGCAGCGCGCCCCGGACGGACCCGGTCAATCGCCATCCGAGAGCCGCGCAGCAGACGAGGAGAACGACGAGCGACCCGAAGGCGACGGCCCGGGCCGGGCCTCGGGTGCCGCCGCCGAGGACTCGTCGCGCGGCCGCGAAGGTCCAGTAGGTGAGCGGCGGCTTCTCGAGGTAGGGCTCGGCGTTCAGGCGGGGGACGTCCGAAGGCCCCGAGACCGACATCTCGCGCGCGATCTCGGCCTCGCGCACCTCGTCGCGATGCGTCAACGCGAGCGGGAGGGCCGACGCGTGGAGGACCAAGATCGCGCCGACCAGCGCGACCATCGGTCCGATGGACGCGGCCCGGCGCCGGGTGGGCGTCCCGCTCGGTTCGATCGTCATTCCCGCCAGCCTAGGCGGGGGGGATTGGAGCTTCGTGAGGCGCGCGTGAGGCGACGCTAAGAATCGAGGGAGGGCCGAGGTTCAGCGAGAGCGACGGATGCGCGTGCGCCAGAACAGGATGAGCAGCTCGGCGATCGTGATGAGCACGTTGAGGGGCTTGTCGCCGGTCGAGACGCCCGTCTGGCGGGCGAGGTAGCTCACCTCGAGCTCGGCGAAGCGCGCGCCCCGGCGCGCGGCCTTCACGACGACCTCCGCGTCGACGCCGATGCCGTCGAACTCGATCTCGATCCCCTCGAGGATCGACCGGCGAAAGAGCTTGACCCAGTTGATGTCGCGAAGGCGGACGCCGAACAGCAGGCGCATGACCGCGCGGAAGATGCGCGTGTTGATCCGGCGATGCAGCCGGTCTCCCCGATTCACGCGATACCCGACGACGACGTCCGCCCCGTCGAGGAGCGGGACGAACCGCGCGAGGTCGGCGACCTCGAACTGGCCATCGGCCGGCACGAGCGTGACGAAGGGCTGTTGCGCCGAGCCGAAGCCGGACTTCTGCGCCGCGCCGAAGCCGAGGTTGAGGGGATGGCGCACGACCCGCACGCTCTCGAGCTCGTCGGCGAGGGCGTCGGCGATCGCCGGAGTGCGGTCCCGGCTGCCGTCGTCGATGACGACGATCTCGTGGACGCGCGCGATGCGGCTCGCGATCTGGTCGGCCTGGCGCACGACCAGCTCGAGGCTCCCCTCCTCGTTGTAGGCCGGGATGACGATCGAGAGCCCGGGGAGGCCGTGGGCGCTCCGGTCGCGCGCCGAGGTCGAGCTCGGGGTCACCGGCGCCGTCGCCTCCGTCCCTTCCGTGGTCATCGCGGGCTCCGCTCCGGGTGCGAGTCGTCGTCGGGCCCCTGGTGGTCGTCGAACGCCTGCAGGTCGGCGAGCGCCTGCGCGTGGAGCGCCGGCCGCGCCGTCGCATAGCAGGCGGCCCGAACCTCGAGGTTCCGTCGGCGCCAGACCGGGTAGGGCTCGTCGAGCTCGAACGCCTGAGCGCACACCTCCTCGTCGAGCGAGAAGCGACCGAGGTTCTGGGCGGTGAGTCGTCGCTGGCCCTCGAGCATGTAGAGGGAGAACGGCCCGCGCAGCAGCTCGACCGCGAGCGCCCTGGCGAGCGCCGGCTCGCGGACCCGCTGGTTGAGGAGGATCAGGGTTCGGCGCGGGACGCGACGCCGGTCGATGCCCAGCCACGGGTCGCGCCGCGCCCACTCGAAGGCGGCCGCGGCGAGGGCGGGCAGCTGCGCCGCACGCCCGTCGATGACCGCCGAAAGCAGCCGCAGCCAGGCGACCTCGCCCCCGAGCCCCGCCTCCTCGAGCGCGCTCAGCTCGATGGCCAGCTCGGCGCGAGTCTCCGCGGTCGCCGACTCGGACGCGTGGAGCTCGGCGAGGAGAAGTCGGTCGTCGAGGTCGGCCGCCGGTGGCGCCGGGTTGCCGCGGGCGAGGGCTCGGGCGCCGGGGTAGTCGCCCGATCGGACCGCGCGCTGCACCGCGAGGAGACGCCGGGTCGCCTCGTCGGGAGGAGGGGCGACATCGAAGAGGTTCCAGGCCCGGCGGCGGAGGTACTCCACCCGCGTCCAGTCCACCTCCTCGCCGACCAGCTCGGGACGGTGCATGTCGCGCGCGCGCGCCATCTCGAACACTTCGACGCTTCGAGCCCTGAGCTGCGCGCCGGCGCCCGTGGTCCGCGCGAAGCGGTACTCGAGGATCGGACGGTCGTCGGTGTTGACGCGGTCGCCGACCTGCTCGGCGATCGCGCGGCACAGCTCGGGCCGGGCGAGGTGTCGTCCGACCACCCCCTCGACCTCCCACTCCCCGCCCAGGCGCCCGAACCCCGTCCGGTAGGGCTCCACGGCGAGGCGCTCGCGGACTTTCGTCACGTCGACCGACTGGGGCGCGGCCGATGCGACCATGATCAGGTCGCCTGGTGGCAGGTTCCAGACGCTGACGTGCTCGAAGACCCGCTGGATCGAGGCGATCGCGATCGCGAACGACTCGGCGTCCACCTCGTAGTCCTGCAGCCACTGGACGAAGATCCCGTCGGGGGCGAGGCGACCGCGCGCCTGCCCGTAGAAGTCGACCGAGTAGAAGCCGGCGACGCCGGCGCGGTAGGGGCTGCTCGGCTCGCTCACGATCAGATCGTAGACCCGATCGGTCGTCTGGAGGACCTCGCGCGCGTCGCCGACCACGAGCTCGACCTTCGGGTGGTCGACGACGTCGAAGTTGCCTGCCGCGCAGATCTGCGCGTAGTCGATCACCGCCTGCTCGAGCTCGACCACGTCCACCCGCTCCATCGTGGGCACCTCCGCGAGCCAGCCGGCCGTCTCGCCCGAGCCGAGGCCGATGACGAAGGCCCTCTTCGGCTCGGGGTGCAGGATCGCCCCGGTCAGGCCCATCAGGACGACGCAGGGGGCGTCGACGATCGCGTCTCCGTCGCTCTTGCCGGAGGTGTAGAGGCTGAGGCCGTCGCCGGTGATGAAGGCGAGCGAGCTCTCCCAGCCCTCGCGCTCCTCGAGCACCTCGCGCTGCAGCTTGTAGCGGGTCGCCCGGTGCTCGTTGAAGGTGGCGTCGTCGCGCGTGGCGCGCCCCACGCCGATCGAGGCGTGCCGCCAGAGCGCGGTCGGCCCGCGCGCGAAGCACGCGGCGATCGTCAGGAGAGCCAGGGTCGCGAACGCGAGGGCGGACCCGCGACGCCCATCGGAGCGCAGCCCGCGGACACAGACGGCGGCTCCGACCGCGAGGATCAGGACGGCGGCGAGTCGCCAGCAGCCCGGCGCGGTGAGGAGCGGGAGCAGGCCGAAGCCTCCGGCGATCGAGCCGGTGATGGACCCGAGCGTGTTCGCCGCGTAGACGCGGCCGACGTCGCGGGCGACCCCGCGCTCGGCGCGTCCCTTGAGGGCGAGGAGGAGCGGGAACTGAAAGCCGGCGACGAGCGCAGGCGCGAGCACGAGCGCGCCCGCGACGAGCGACCAGCCGACCACCACGGTGGAGAAGCGGGCCTGCCCCATCATGAAGGCGTACTGAGCGAAGTCCGCGAGCGAGTCGCCGAGGGCGAGCGGAGCCAGCAGCAGCAACGCCTCGAGCCCGCAGGTGATCGCGAAGAGCTCGGGGCGGGGCCGCCTCGGGCCGAAGAGGGCGTAGAGCAGGCCGCCGCCGCCGATCCCGGCGAGCGCCATCGCCAGGATGAGCCCGAACGTGTAGGTCGAGCCTCCGAGAATCGGCACGCCCATCCGGTACCAGACGATCTCGGCGAGGAAGAAGACGAACCCGCTCACGAAGGCGGCGGCGAGGATCCACGCGCCCGGGATCATCGGCTCCTCGCTCGCCGCCGGCTCGTCGCTCGTTCCCGCGGCGACGGCCGCGGCGACGGACTCCTCGTCGGTCGGCAGGTCATCCGAGCGGCGCGCGAGCGCCCGGGCTCCGAGCGCGACCGCCACGTTCAGGGCGCACGCGAGCCACAGGGTGGTGCGCACCCCGACGGCCTCGAACAGGAGGAACGTCGTGATGAGCGCCCCGGCCACCCCGCCGAGGGTGTTGAAGCCGTAGAGGACGGCGAGCCCCTTGCGCCCGACGTCGGCCCGGGTGGTGATCGCGCGGCCGACGGCGGGCAGCGTGCCTCCCATCAGGAGGATCGGCGCGCCGAGCACGAGCGCGCTCAGGACGAGGCGGACGATGCTCGCGCCCACCATCCCGAGCGAGGAGCTCCCGCCCATACCGACGTAGACCACCCGCACCAGCTCGAGCAGCAGGAGGCTCGCGGCCGCGCCGGCGGTGATGCCGAGCTCGAGGTTCGAGAAGAGGGCGAGCGGGCGCCGGTGGCGTTGCGCGTAGGGTCCCAGCCACAGGGCGCCGAAGCCGAGCCCGCCCATGAAGATGGCCAGCACCGCCGCGGTCGCCGGCGTGCTGCAACCGAAGATCTGCCGGAACGCGCGCAGCCAGGCCGTCTGGTAGACGAGTGCGCAGACGCCGCTGCCGAAGAGCAGCATCGCGACGAGGCGGGTCGATGCCATGGATCCCAAAGCATGCGCGTTCGGGAGGGACCCGGCAAGCCCCGCGCCGTTCGGTGCGCGTGCTCGCGGTGCCGCCAGACGGCGAGCGGCGCTGAGCCGACGGCTGCATCGCGGTCACTCCGGCGCCCTCGACCCGAACATCGTCCGGTCCGCCGGCCGCTCGGGTTCCCCACAGAAAAAAGACGGGCGAGTCGTCGGCCCCGGGGGTGATCAATTCGAAAGACATCCTCGAGCCGCTCGCAGCGACGTGGGCGGCCGAGCTTTCCCGTTCCGCCCCCGTGGGTGCCTCCGCTCGGCGCCCGACTCGCATTGAGGAGCCCGTCGATGTCCGACAAGAAGACGAGCCGTCGTTCGACCACTCTCGAAGTGACCTCCCGCACGGCGAGCGCCGTCGCGCCCCGGCCGGCGAACGGGAGCGTTCGCCCGTCCGGGGCCAGCTCCGCCTCGCAGAAGAGCCCCGAGCCGCAGAAGAGCCCCGAGCCGAAGCCGGCGCCGAAGCTGCGCGTGGTGGCGTTCGTGTCGATCGACTTCGAGGGAGCCGCCGGCGACTGGCTCCGCAACGATCACGGCAACGGGGGCGGCTACTTCTACCAGTACGCGGGCGACGGTCCGGCTCCGACGATCGAGCTCGGCCTCGCCGACGGCCGGAAGATCCGCAACCGCTCGGGCCGCATCCTCATCCAGGGCGGCTCCGCCCACTTCTGGCAGCCGTCGTAGCACCCGATCCGTGGCGTCGCGGCGCTTCCGCCGCGACGCCGCTCGCTCCGTGCGGCGAGAAGGGGTCAGGTGGCGGGTTTT
>JAJDCQ010000217.1 GCA_029260755.1 Planctomycetota bacterium
GTCTGCCAGGGCGCGCCTGCCCAGCGCGAGCGGTGAATCTGATCGACACGCTTGTAGAGGGGCTCGACTCGAGCAGACGAGCTCAGGAGGGAGGGAAAGCTGCTTCGCGGCAGGGAGTTGGAGCTTAACCTCCAGGCATTACCTCTAGGCTAGGCTAGGCGAGGCTAGGCGCTGTCGGTCGCGATGGGAGGCGAACGATCCGGCGCCTCGACCTCGCCGGACGCGGGCGTCGGCTCCCCGGGTGCATCGACGAGCCGCGTCCCGGCGGCGAGGTCGCCGAGGCTCCGCCCGTCCGCCGCGACGAGGGGGCGCGCCGGGCCGAGGCCGGTCAGCGGGCTCGCGAGGAGGACGACGGCGCGGAGCACGCGCCGGGCGATCGGCACCGTCGCGTTCGCCGCGGCCCCGGCCCCGGGCCCGGCCGCGAGCCGCAGGCGGGCGATCCGCTGCCCGGGCGTGCGCGGCGCCGCGGCGAGCCCGCAGAAGCCGACGATCATCACGGCGAGGAGCGCGCTCGGCGAGGCGCGGCCGTCGGCGCCGGCGGCGAAGGCCGCGGCGGCGACGACGGCGAGGCCGAGGTCGACGCCGGCGGCGAGGAGGCGGCGCTCGATCGGGACGGCGGCCGCCGCGGGGCCGTCGCTCGGGCGGGGTCGCGGCGAGGGGGCGGCGGGGCCCGTCGTGGACGTCGCTCGCCGGCGGACCGTCAGCCCGACGAGCGACGCTACGAGGACGGCCGACCAGAGGAGCAGGCTCGACCACGGTCCCGACTCGACGCTCGCGCCGAACGCGCCGGTGAGCGGCAGCAGCCGCAGCAGGGCGGTGAGGCCGAGCCACGCCGGGAGCAGTCGCCCGTCGGCGAGGCGCGTGCTCCGGACGCCGAGGATCGCGGCGAGGACGGCCGCGGCGGCGGCCGTCTCGTAGAGCCAGCCGACGCGGACGGGGAGGAGGGCGGCGGCGCCCGCGCCGTCGATGCCGACGGGCAGGTCGCCGGCGATCGCGCGAAGCAGCCCGAGCGCGCGGCCCGCAACGCCGGCGGCCGCCAGCCCGACGATGGCGGCGTCGGTCGTCTCGTCGCGGTCGCCTCGCAAGGACGCGATCAGCGGGAGGGCGGCGGCGAAGAGCAGCTCCGCGGTCCGGAGCCGGACGCCGTCGGGGACGACGCCGCCGACGAAGCCCTCGGAGCCGAGGAGCGCCTCGAGCAGGACCAGCCCGGCGGTCGAGGCGACGACGAGGGCGCAGCTGGCGTCGGCGATGGCTCCGCGGCCGCGCGGTCCGGAGCGCGACGCGGCGAGCGCCACGACGAGGAAGGTGACGCCGAGGGCGAGGACGACCGGGATCGCCGCCGCGAACGGCAGCCCGGCGAGGGCGCCGGGGATCGCGAGCGGGGCGCCCGTGACGAGCGCGTCTCCTCCGGCCACGTGCGCGTCCGCCTGGGCGGGCAGGACGACCCGGTAGTAGTAGAGCCCCGCGCCGACGAGGACGACCTTCGCGAGCGAGCTCAGGATGAAGCCATCGAGCGCCCGCCGCGTCATCGTCGCGACCCCGTCGGCGAGCCGGCGCTCGGCGCCGATCGCCCAGGCCGTCGCCCGCATCAGCCCGGTCCAGACCGGTCCACCGCGCGGGACGAGGACGGCGTCGGCCACCCGGAGGAGCTTCGCGCGCCCGCGGAGGGCCACGACGAACCGCGCCACCTTGCAGCTCGAGAGGAGCACGTAGCCCGCGAAGACGCCGCCGCCGACGGCGATGGCGGCGAGGGTCGCCGGGTCGCCGAGGTCGAGGTGCGCCTCCGCGAGCGGGAGCCGCTCGGTGCGGAAGCGAAACGAGAACGCGAGGACGACCCAGATCGCCTGGAAGCCGAGGGCGACGTAGAGGCGCGGGCTCCGGAGCGCGACGGCGACCGCCTCGCGCGCCGCTCGCCCGACGATCCCGCGGGCGTGGCGGACGAGGAAGGCGGCGGCGAGGAGCTGCACCGCGGCGAAGGCCGCCGGGACGGTGAAGCAGATCAGGCCGATGGCGTCGAAGAGGTCCACGCCATCGTGTATCGGACTCGGCGGCGCCGCCCTTGAGCGGCACCCCTCATTCGCCCGGGCGGAGGGTCACTCCGCGTCGAGCTGCTCGGCCTTCCCCATCAGGGCGAAGCAGACCACGCCGAACGACGCGGCGAGCGAGAAGATCCCGCAGCAGCTGCACCCGTTCAGGATGTGGAACAGCACCTCGCCCGGAAAGAACGCGCCGGCCGACACGAGAATGGTGACGAGCTGCTGGAGCCCTAGCCCGAGGAGGAAGATGAGGGCACCGGCGATGCCGATGATCGCGGCGGTCTTGATCTTCATGGGGTCACTCCGCGTAGATCGCGCTCGTCACGGCCCCGCGGCAGAAGTCGGGGTCCTGGAGATCGAGGTTGATCAGCTTGCTCAGGGCGTCGGGAAAGTCGAAGACGAGGAAGGTGGTCGGGACGGGCGAGAACCCGACGCCGAGCTGCTGGCCGAAGAACAGGAGGTAGACGGCCAGCGGCCCGCCGGTCGCGAAGACCTGCTGCGCCTGACCGATCAGCCCCTGGATCGTCGATCCGAGGAAGCCGAGGTTCTGGAGCGGCACGCCCATCACGAGCAGGCGCAGGAGCTGCGCGTTCGGGATCGACATGTCGAGCCGCTCGTAGACGTTCACCCGGTACCAGGACGGTCCGCTCGGGGTGTCGGAGAAGGTCGTCACGAACGATCCTCCCGCGATCGACCACGTCTGGATCACCTGGCCGTTCTTGACCAGCTCGACCTTGCCCTGGTCGGCGTTCTCGACCGCGATCTGGAAGTCGATCGTGCCGGTGGTCGAGAGCGGGATCGTGTCGCCGAGGATCGTCTCGAAGATGGCGTCCCCGTTGCGGTCGGCCTTGAAGTCGACCCGCGCGGCGCGCGGCGAGCGCGAGACCCAGGTGCGGCCCCGACGGATCCCGTCGGTGATGCCGGCGGCGGTCGTGTTCTCGGCGAACACCCACGTCGTCGGCTGGCCGGGCGGGAAGAGGTAGTGGCGGTCGCCGCCGCCAATCGCGGCGAGCTTGTGACCGGCGGAGATGAGCGCCTCGTAGAAGGCGAGGCACTGGCGGTTCTTGCCGCCGCCCTGCACGGCCACGGCGGAGCGGATCGCGGGGTCGGCCGTGATGCCGGCGGCGGTGAGGCCCTCGTCGCGCATCCAGTCGTCGATGTCGGAGTCGACGGTGTCCTCGATCGCGCGGTAGCCCCACGGCCCGTTCCACACCTCGAGGCCGTCGATCCGGTCGTAGTCGATGTTCCACCAGAACGGGTTGTCGGCCTCGATGGGGTGGTTGAGGACGAAGAAGCCGCCCTGGGCGTGGATGTCGTCGACGACGTCGTGGATCCGACCGGCGACGGCCGCGGCGCCGGCGCTGCGGTCCTGGGTGTGCGCGATCGGCTCGCGGCTCAGGTTGTGCGCGCCCGCGTGACCCGGGCCGCCCCACTCCTCGCCGGCGAGGACGACGAGGCTGGTCTGCCGGTTCAGGAACTGCGGATCGGTCAGGACCGAGGTCTGGCGGTGGTCCGAGATGCTGACGTAGTCGAGCCCCTCGGTCTCGGCGAGCAGGATCGTCGTCCTGATGTCGTCGCCGAACGGGTCGGTGTCGTCGCTGTGCCGGGTGTGGACGTGGAGGTCGCCGGCGAGCCAGCTCCCAGAGGGCGGCGTCGTCGGCGCGGGCGGGGGCGGCGTCGTCGTGCCGCCGCCGCCCGGCGTGGTCGTGCCGCCGCCGCCGGGGGTCGTCGTTCCCCCGCCGGGCGTGCCGGATCCCGGCGTCGTCGCTCCGCCGGAACTGCTTCCAGTCGCGACGGTTCCGCCGCCGCCGCCGCCGCCGCTGCAGGCGAAACCGATCCCCATCGTGGCGGTCGCGATGACCGCCAGCGTCAACATCCTACGCATCATCTCTCTTGTCCCCTGCTCTCGCCGACGCCGGATCACCCCTGACCGTGCGCAACGAGGCCTGACATCTAGGGATGCGAGGGGCGCCGAGTCAACGAGAATCCCGATCCGCTTGCGGTGCCTGCGCGTGCGAGTACGCTCCAGACGAGACGGAAGGGAGTTCGGTCATGGCGTTCGGCTCTTGGTTCGGTGGCGGAGAGCGGCGCAAGCTCGAGTCCTGGGAGACGTCGTCGCGTCCCGAGGCTCCCGCCGAGGTGCTCGCCCGCACGAGCGGGATCACGTTCGCGGTCGACCCGGTCGAGCCGGCCGCGCTTCCGCTCGGGAGATGCAAGGGCTACGCCGGCGTCACCTACCTGATCGGATCGCATCCGGAAGCCTGCTCCGACTGGTCGGGGGACGTCGTCGTCCGGGTCGACCGGCAGCCGCTCATCAAGGCGATCCATCTGGCCTTCGCCGAGCATCGCCCGCTCGTCCTCACGCCCGACGCGCTCTGGGTCACGATCATCCAGGGATTCGCTGCTCACGTCGCGAAGCATCAGGGACGCCTCCGTGAGCGCCTCGTCCGCCACCGCGAGGGCAAGAAGGAGCTCCTCGTCGCACGAGACGACTTCGTTCGCGGGTCGCCGGAGAACGACTGGGCGTCTCTCTTCGAGCACTTCGGCGCGGGCCTCCGCGAGGAGATCGGCGCCGAGCTCCACGATCTCCTCGTGGGCGACTTCTCGACGACCGGTCCCGCCGAGAGGGCGGCCTTCCGGATCGGGCTGATGGACGTGTTCGAGCCCTACTACGACTACGGGGCGGTCTGCGTGTGTGGCATCCCCACCGTCACGCTCGAAGGAACGGTCGACGACTGGCGGTCCCTGACCTCACGCGTTCGTCAGCTCACGGACCTCGATGGCGACCTCAGCTTCTGGACCGAGAAGCTGCTGCCTGTCTGCGAGCAGCTCGAGCGCTCCGCCGCCGGCGAGCCCGACCTCGCCTTCTGGAGGAGGATCTACAAGCTCGAGGAGGCCTATGGCAGCAGTCGCATCAATGGCTGGGTGCTCAGGCTTCTTCCCTACATCCAGGGCCAGAGCGAGGGGCTCACCGAGCCGAACCCGTTCCTCACCCACGAGGAGCACGAGCTTCTGCCGTTCATGCGGGGCGGGCTTCCGACCTCGGCGCTCCCGAAGGGTCTCTCGTCGGTGCCGATGTCGATCAAGTGGGCCGATGGCAACGAGCAGATGATGCAGCTCTTCGGAGGTCTCGTCGGGGTGACCCAGGACTCCGAGACCCTCGGTCTGCGGCCCAAGCTCGGCTGGGCGGTCCGCCCCGCCCCTCCGCCGTCCGACGCCTAGCTATCTAGACGCGGCTCCGGGCCGGTTGGGGTCGCTCGTTCGCGGCGGCCGGGTAGAATGCGACCTCGATGGCCGAGTCGCGTTCCGATTCCGACGCCGATCCCGTCCCCGAGCCTGCGCCCCCGTCGGCCTCCCCGCCGGCGGCGCCGGCCGGGCCGCCGACGTCCGATGAGATCGCCGCCTGCATCCGCGTCCTGAATGGGCTCCGCGAGGCGCCGCAGGACGACCCCGACTTTCTCGCCGTCCAGCGCGCGGTGACCGACCTCCGCAAGCACCGGAAGCGTCGCCGGCGTCGGCTCGGCCGTCACAAGCTGCGCGGCGGCGATCGGGTGAAGCGGGCCGAGGCGAGCAAGCTCCCGCCATCCGAGGAGCCTACCGTCGTCGCCGAGCTCGACCGGCCGCGCGCCTGCTACATGTGCAAGAAGCCGTACCGGGCGGTGTCGGCTCACTGGGACCAGCACTGCCCGAGCTGCGCGCGGGAGGAGGCCTACCGGCGGTTCCGCTCGGCGGACTTGACCGGCCGCCGCGCGCTCCTGACCGGCGGCCGCATCAAGATCGGGTTCGAGACCGGTTTGCGCCTGCTCCGGTGGGGCGCTCACCTCGACGTGACGACGCGCTTCCCCGTCGACGCGGCGAAGCGCTACGCGGCCGAGGACGACTTCGAGGTGTGGCGTGATCGTCTGACGATCCACGCGCTCGACATGCAGCGACTTCGTGAGGTGGTCGTCCTCGCCGAGGTGCTCGCCCGGCGCGCGGAGCCGTTCGACATCATCGTCCACAACGCGGCGCAGACCGTGTGGCGGCCGCCGGTCCATCACGCCGCCCTGTATGCCGAGGAGGAGAAGCCGCCGCCGCCGCTCCTCGTCGATCTCCTCGGCGGGGACCGGGCGAGCGCCGAGGAGGCGGCGCTCGCCAAGGCCGCCCCGGGGGCCCGGGCCCTGTTCGTCGAGGGCGGGGCGCTTCTCGAGGAGGAGAGCGGCCTCGCGACCGACTTCAGGCCGGTCAACTCGTGGGTGCAGCGGATCGGCGACGTCGGTCCGGTCGAGGTGGTGACCGCCCACGTCGTGAACGCGATCTCCCCCTTCATCCTGACGAACCGCCTCGTGCCGCTGATGCGCGGGTCGAGCTTCGAAGACCGCTACGTCGTCAACGTCTCGGCGATGGAGGGGAAGTTCCGGCGGGCCGTGAAGGGCGAGATGCACCCGCACACGAACATGGCGAAGGCCGCCCTCAACATGCTGACGCGCACCTCGGCCGATGACCTCGCCGACGACGCGGTCTACATGTGCAGCGTCGACACCGGCTGGGTCACCGACGAGGCGCCGATCGTGAAGCAGGACGTCACGTTTCGCCCGCCGCTCGACTCCGCCGACGGCGCCGTCCGCGTCCTCGACCCGATCCTGCGAGGGGTCGTCGACGGGAAGCCCGTGTGGAACTGCTTCCTGAAGGACTACGCGGTGAGCGAGGACTGGTAGCCGCCCGGCGACTCTCGAGAGCGACTGAGCGGCGTTGAACGGTCGACGCCCAACCGCCGGAGTCTCGACGCCAGGCGCGACTTTCTTCCGGCTGGCGGCCGGTCGGGGCGGGGTTTAGGGTCTCTCGGTGGTCGCCGGCTCGTTTGGCCAACGATTCGCTCCCTCGGTCTCCGTGGAGGTCCATGACATGCCGCTGTCGACCGACGAGCGGGCGCGCCTCGCCGAGCACGCCCTGGCGGTGCGCGAGGCGATCCTCGAGATCGTCCGCGCCTCGGGGAGCGGTCACGTCGGGACCGCCCTCGGGCAGACCGACGTGCTGGTCACCCTCTACGACCGCGTCCTGCGCTTCGACGCCGATCGACCCGACTGGCCCGAGCGCGACCGGTTCGTCCTGAGCAAGGGCCACGGCGGGATCGGGCTGGTGCCGATCCTGGCCGACGCGGGCTTCATCCCGCACGAGGAGCTCCCCCACTTCGGCGAGAGCGGCCACCGGCTCGGCATGCACATGGACCATCACAAGGTCCCCGGCCTCGAGTGCTCGACGGGCTCCCTCGGTCACGGCCTCGGCCAGGCCGTCGGGATGGCGCTCGGCGCGAAGATCCAGGGGCAGGCCTGGCGGACGTTCTGCCTCGTGAGCGATGGCGAGCTCTACGAGGGGAGCACCTGGGAGGCGATCCTCGGCGCCCCGTCGATGGGGCTCGGCCGGCTGACCCTCATCGTCGACCGCAACCGCCTCACGATGGACGGGGCGACCGAGGAGCTCGTCCCGCTCGAGCCGATCGACGGCAAGCTCGCGGCGTTCGGGTGGCGGGTCGCCCGCTGCGACGGCCACGACCTCGACGCGATCGCGGACGCGTTCGACGCGGCGGCCGCCGACGAGGCGTCGGGCAAGCCGGCGGCGATCGTCTTCGACACGGTCAAGGGGCGCGGCGTCTCGTTCATGGAGAACGACCCGCGCTGGCACTACGGGGCGCTCGACTCCGACGACCTCGAGCGCGCGCGCGCCTCGATTCGCGAGAGCGAGGGCGCCGGCGCCGGCGCGGGAGCGGACACGAAGGCGGCGACTCGATGACCCGAACGGTCGGCTTCACCTGGACCGTCGCCGACGGCAACCTCGTCTCCGCCGACGACGTCTGGGGCGACGTCCTCGTCGAGCGCGGCCGGGCCGATCCGCGCATCGTGGCCGTCACCGCCGACCTCGCCCACAGCACCAAGATCGGCCGCTTCAAGGAGGCGTTCCCCGAGCGCTTCGTGAACGTGGGCATCTGCGAGCAGAACATGATGGCGCTCGCGGCCGGCCTCGCCGCGACCGGGTTGATCCCCGTCGTCTCGACCTACGCGGCGTTCGCCTCGCTCCGGGCGGCCGAGTTCGTCCGCAACGACATCGCCTACAACGCGCGCAACGTGAAGATCGTCGGCACCCTGGCCGGGGTGAGCTTCGGGCAAGGCGGGCCGACCCACCACACCCTCGAGGACCTCGCGCTGCTCCGGGCCGTCCCGGGGATCACCGTCGTCTGCTCGTCGGACGGCCCGCAGACCGGCGAGGCGCTCGCGGCCGCGCTCGACTGGGACGGACCGGTCTACATCCGGTGCGCCCGCGGGATGGAGCCGCCGGTGCCGCGCCCAGACGGGATGCGGTTCGAGATCGGGCGCGCGCTCGAGCTCGCGGCCGGGACCGATGCGACCGTGATCGCCTGCGGCACGACCGTGCTCCACGCCGTCCGCGCCGCCGAGCGGCTCGCCGAGGCCGGCGCGAGCGTCGGCGTCCTCGAGGTCCACACGATCAAGCCGCTCGACGCCGACGCGATCCTCGCGGCGGCGCGGCGGACCCGCCGGCTGGTCACGGTCGAGGATCACAACGTGATCGGCGGTCTCGGGACGGCGGTCGCCGACGTCATCGCCGGGGCGGGGCTCGGCTGCGCCCTCCGGAAGCTCGGCCATCAGGACCGCTACGCGCCGCTCGGGATCCCGGAGGACCTCCAGCACATCGCCGGCTTCGACGAGGACGCGATCGTCACGACGCTCGGCGACCTGCTGAAGGTCGAGGTCGGCGACGACGCCGACTGGGACGAGCCGTGATCGTCGCGGCGGCGACCCGCGCCACCGAGGCGGCGCGTCGCGCTCCCGAGGCGCCGCCCCGCGCTCCCTACGGTCGCGAAGCGCTCCGCGCCCGGATCTTCCTCCGGAGCGTCCTGCCGATGCTCGAGGTGGTCGCGGCCGAGCGCCCCGAGGTCGTCGGGCCGTTCGCGACGACGACGGCGCAGGTCGAGATCCGGGCCGGGTCCGCCGAGGCGCCCGCGATCGCGGCGCATCTCTCGTTCGCGGACGGCGCCCTCGCCGTCCGCCCCGGCCGCGCGACCTCGCCGGCGGTCACCCTCGCCTTCGCCGACCTCGGCCGCTGCAACGCCTTCTTCGCCGGCCGCCTCGTCCTGCCGCGGGTCGGCGGGCTGGTCCGGCACCCGATCCTCGCCCTGCGCGTCCTGAAGCTCCTCTCCGCCCTGCGGATCATCGCGCCCGACGTGCCGTGCCGCGACGAGGCCGACCGCGCCCTCCGGGTGCGCCTCCTCCTCTTCATGGCGAGTCACGCCCTCAGTCAGCTCAACGTCGGCGGCGACCCGGAGATGGCGGCGCTCGTCGATGGGAGCCCCGAGCGCGTCTATCAGTGGAGCGTCGAGGACGCCGGGATCGGCGCGTGGCTGCGGATGCGCGACGGACGGACGAGGGCCGGGCGCGGCACCTACGGCCGCCGCCGACCGTTCGTTCACTTCCGCTTCCCGACGGTCGCCGGCGCGTTCCGCGTCCTCGCCGAGGGCGGCAGTCAGGTCGAGGCGGTCGCCCGCGGCGACATCCGGACCGAGGGGGCGCCCGAGTACTCGCGCAAGATCGGCGTGCAGATGCAGCGCCTCGATGCCCTCCTCCTCGACGGCTGATGGCCGACGGGCGTGACGAGAGCGCGCCGACCCGCGCGCCGGTGCTCGGCGGGGTCGCGCTCGCGTTCTACGTCGCGCACGCCGTCGACGTCTGCCTCGGCTATCCGGCCGCGAACCTGCTCTGGTCGTGCAACGTCGGCGCCGCGTTCGTCGCCGTCGGCCTCCTCGCCGGCGCCCCGGTGATCACGGCCGCGGGGGCGCTCCTCCTGATCGCCGGCGAGCCGTTCTGGATCGCGGACCTCGCCGGCGGCGGTCCGTTCCTGCCGACGGCGCCGCTCACCCACGTCGGCGTCCTGGTCCTCGCCCTCGTCGGGCTCCGCCGGACCGGGCTGCCGCGGTGGTCGTGGCTGGTCGCCGCGGTCGCCCTCGCGATCGCGACGGCGGCGGCGCGCGTCGTCGGGCCGAGCGAGGAGAACATCAACCTGGCGTTCCGGATCCCCGAGGGCTTCGAGGGGCCGTGGCCGAGCCACGGCGTCTACCTGGCCGTCCTCGGGACGGTGATGGCGGCGGTGTTCGGCCTTCTCCAGGCGGGGCTCCGGCGGCTAGGATTCGCGGGACCCAAGGGAGGTGCAGCGTGAGCGATCCCGAGGCAGCGACGAGCGCGGCCGAGTCCAAGACGAGCGCCCATCCGTCCGTCCTCAAGTACGCCAAGCACGTGAACCCCGAGTTCGTGAAGCTGCTCGGCGTCTTCGGCTACGGCCGGCTGCTGACCCGCGCCCGCGACGTCTGGATCTGGGATCACGAGGATCGCCGCTACCTCGACTGCCTCGCCGGCTTCGGCTCGGTCAACATCGGCCACAATCATCCGCGCCTGATCGAGCGGCTCAAGCGCTTCCTCGACGAGGAGGCGCTCAACATCGTCCACATCGGCCCGAGCACCCACTGGGGCGAGCTCGCGGAGCGGCTGGCGATCCTGGCGACGCGCGCGGGAAGCGAGCCCAGCCCGCCGGGCGACCCGCTCGAGATCGTCCTCCTCTCGAGCTCGGGCGCCGAGGCGGTCGAGTCGGGCCTCAAGCTTGCGCGCGCCGCGACCGATCGCGCGGGCGTCGTCCACTGCGACGGCGGCTACCACGGCACCAGCCTCGGGACGCTCTCGATCAGCGGGTGGCCGCGGATGCGCGCGCCGTTCGAGCCGCTCCTCGACGGCGCCGTCTCGGTCCCGTGGGGTGACCTCGAGGCGCTCGAGCGGGCGCTCGCCGGCGACCGGATGGGGGCGTTCGTCGTCGATCCGTTCCTCTGTGAGCAGGAGGCGTGCCCGCCGGCCGGCCGCTATCTGCGGCGCGCCGCCGAGCTCTGCCGGCATCACGGGACGCTCTTCGTGCTCGACGAGGTGCAGACCGGCCTCGGCCGGACGGGGACGATGTTCGCCTACCAGGGCGAGGGGGTCGTCCCCGACGTCCTCTGCCTGGCGAAGTCGCTCTCGGGCGGGATCGCGCCGGTCGGCGCGACGCTCACGACGGCCGAGGTCCACACCCGCGCCTACGGCAAGATGGATCGCTTCGATCTCGACAACTCGACGTTCGGCGGCAACGCGTTCTCGTGCACCGCCGCGCTCGAGACCCTCGCCATCCTCGAGGACGAGCGCCTCCCGCAGAACGCCGCCGCGCGGGGAGAGCAACTCCTCGAGGGGCTCCGCGAGCGCCTCGCCGGGCATCGCCTCGTCCGCGACATCCGTGGACGCGGCCTCCTCGTCTCGATCGAGCTCGGGCCGACCGACCGCGGGTGGATGAACAAGCTCGCGCCCGGTCTGGTCACCAAGGTGAGCCGGGACGTCTTCGGGCAGTGGGCGTGCGTGAAGCTGCTGGAGAAGGGGCTCATCGTCCAGCCGGCGACCCAGAACTGGAACATCCTCAAGCTCGAGCCGCCGCTGACGATCCAGGCCGAGCAGATCGAGACGGTCGTCGCGACGATCGGCGAGGTGCTCGACGGCTACCAGGGCATCCGTCCGCTCATCACGGATGTCACGAAGCGGATCGGGAAGCAGTTCCTGGCCGGCTGGGCTTTCTAGCAGCCTGCTCAGGCGAGCCCGAGGTTCGCCGTCAGCTCGGCGTCGCCGCGGATCCGCCAGATCACCTGATCGACGATGTAGTGGTGGAGGGCGAGCCCCCACCAGATGCCGATGAGGACCTGCTGCATCCGGATCGGGCTGTCGGGCGCCGCCGGGTAGAGCCCGAACGCCGGGTAGATCCCGGTGGCGACGGCGAGCCCGGCGTACCCGGCGGTGAAGACCAGGCAGCCCGCGGCGAAGCGCACGGCGGTTCGGTTGAGCGCCTCGGCGAAGCCGTGGCGCTCCCGGGCGCCGGGGCGCGCGTAGCGACGCGCGTTGTGGAACCAGACCAGGCCGACGTACTGCACCCCGTGGATGACAGAGGTCATCACGGTCAGCAGGAGGAAGTCCTGGTCGGGGTTCCGAGACGTCGCGTAGATCGGCTCGAGCGTGGCGACGAGGTAGTAGATCAGCCCGTAGAGGGCGACGGTCACGACCGGGTAGATCACCGGCGGGCGTCGCCAGGCGCCGCCGCCGCGGCCGACCGCCCGGGCGAGCCAGCCGAGGCAGAGGGCCGCCCAGGCGATCGCGATCGCCGAGGCGCCGACGCCTGCCGCGTCGGCCGTCGCGCCGGTCTCGGGGATCTTCAGCAGCTTCCGCGCGGCCGGGTGGTGGAGCAGGAGGTAGCCGTAGGGGAGCCAGCACCCGAGGTAGATGAACCACTTGTCGAGATGGAACTGGCGAGTCCCGGAGGAAGGGAGCCCCAGCTGGCGATCGACCCCGACGCCCTTCGCCTTGTAGAGGGCGAGGAACCCGTAGTGCTGCCGCACGACGTGGTGGAAGGCGTAGAGGTTCGCGAACCCGAGGAAGAGGGCGAACGGCTCCTCGGAGCCCGCCGCGACGTTGATGAGCACGACGGCCGGACCGAGGAGGAGGATCAGGAGGCTCAGCCCGAGCAGCCGCCCGCGGCGCCGCCACTCATCGCGGTCGACGTAGGTCCGGGTGAACGTCGCGCCGATGTGGGGGCCGTCGAGAAACGCGAGCCAGAACCAGAAGACGGCCACGATCGAGACGCCGAGCCCGGCCGTCAGGCCGAGGAAGGCGAGGGCGAGGATGGCGCCGCCGAAGAAGAAGCCCAGGTCGTAGAGCGGGCTCACGATCCAGGGGGAGGCGGGCTTCGTTGCGGTCGGGGTCGAGGACACGTCGAAGATTTACCGTTCCGACCGGCGGGTCGCAAACGCGGGGCCACCCGTCCCAGGAACGGCCGAGCGTATTGCAGAAGTGCTTCTATAGCTCGCACGGCGGCAATGGACATCCAAGATCGGCAGCTCGCAATCCGGATAATCCGCGCAATCCGCGGTTCCCAGTCGTCGGGACGTTCGAGAGAACGGAACCGCGGATTCCGCGGATTGCGCGGACTGTTCCGGTCGGCGCCGAGTGCGATGCCGCAACGGAGGCTTCGTCGTTCCTAGAACGCCTTCGACCACACCACCAGGAACCCGTGCCCATCCTCCCCGCGGAGAAAGCCGTTGCTCGTGTACGAGTACTCGAGGTAGATCTGGCTGTAGAACGGCAGCCCCGAGGTGACTCCGACGCTGGTCCCCCAGCTCGTCTCGTCGTCGAACTCGATCTCGCCGTCGCCCTTCAGGATCGGGATCCGCGCCCGGGCGAACGTGGCCCGGAAGTGGAGGAAGACGAAGAAGAGCGCCTCGTAGCGGTACTCGAGCGTGGCGAGGGCGTAGCGCTCCATCGGCACCGCCTCGATGAGCGCGCCGGGGAACGGGGACCGGGCCAGGTCGGCGGGGTCCTGGGTGTTCGAGGGGCCGCCGCCCTTCCGGAACGCCGAGAAGCGGTCGGCGTTTCCGCTCGGCGACCAGCCGGCGTGAATCGAGGCGATCACCCGATGCCGCTCGGAGACGAACGGGGGGCCGCCCGCGATCGCGGCGTAGCCCGAGAGGCGGAGGTACTCGTCGTTCTCGTCGGCGCGTCGGAGGACGACGTTGTCGATGTTGGTGGCGCCGAACTCGTCCCAGTTCTGCCGGACGCCGAGGACGAGGTCGCCGCCGAAGCCGAAGCCCTCGTGGATGAGCTCCATCAGGTTCCGCTCGAAGCCGTCGGCGCGGAGCTTCACGTGGAGCTGGTGGAGCGGCGTGTCGGGCGGGAGGTCGGCGTTCGGGTCGGTGTCGCTCACCTCGTCGGTGTAGAAGTAGCCGAGCTCGTAGAGCACCTGGAGCTGGAGCGAGTTCTCGAACTGGAACGGACGGAGCGGCATCCGCCAGCCGAACCCGAGCCCGCCGACGAGCTGCCCCCAACGGAGGTCGGAGCCCTCGAGCTCGCTGCCGCTCACCACCTCGGTCGTGGCGACCGGGATCGTGTCGTTGCGCCAGTTCGCGATGAACTCGAAGCCCAGGTCGTTCCAGGTGCCGTCCTCGAAGCTCGCGTCGTTCACGACGCCGGCGATGATCGCGCGGATGCGCCGGCGGTGCTGCATCCAGTGCTGCCGCGCGTAGATCGCGCCGATCGGGAGGAAGCTCCGGCCGCCCACGTTGGGGGTGACCGCCTGGAGCCCGAGGGTGACGCTCAGGACGTCCGAGCGCTGCCGCGCCTCGAGGGCGACGTCCTCTCCGAAGACGCTCGTGTGGAACGCCTCGCCGGCCCGCGGGGTCCGGTAGGGCAGCGTCCCCGCGGGCGACCGGTCGACGCGAGGCTCGGCCGCCGCGGCCGGCGTCCGCGCGGCGCGCGGGCCGCCGTCGGGTCTGGTCTCGCCGAGCGGCGCTCCCGGGCGAGGCGCGTCGTCCTCTGCGCGCGCGCCGACCGGCGTCGCGAGGGACGCGGTCAGCGCGGCGGCGACGGCGAGCGAGGCGAGCGCGGCTCGGACGGTCGACAAGTTACTTGGATCCCTCCGAGACGACCGCGATCGCCTTCTCGAGGAGCTCGTCCTTCCCGGCGGCGATCCCGGCGATCGTCCGCTCGACCGGGATCGTCGGCTGGATCCCGACCCCGTGGTGAACGCTTCCGTCGTGCTTGAGCACCTTCATCCCCGTCCAGGAGATGGCGTAGCCGCCGGGGAGCGCGAACGGGTTGACGTTGCCGTTGGTCCCCGCCGTCGGGCCTCCGACGATCTCGGCGAGCGAGTAGTGCTCGACGATCCCGAGGACCGTCTCGGCGGCGCTGATCGCTCGCCCATCCGTGATGAACGCGCGCTTGCCGTCGATGTGCGGCGTCCGGGGGGCGACCGGCCAGTCGCTCTTCTCGAACGTCATCTCGGCCCGGTCGGGCAGGCTCACCAGCGGCACGTGCCACTGGGCGCACGTGAGCATCCCCTTCGTCAGATGGCTCAGCACGCCGGTCAGCGCCGTCTCGGTCCCCGGGTAGCCGCGGAGGTCGAAGACGACGCCCTTGGCCTTGGCGAGCTTCGGCAGGGCGTCGGTCCAGAGCGCCTCGGTGAGCCGGTCGAGGTCGACGTAGAAGATCCCCGGCCGGACCTCGGCGACCGCCTCGGGGCGGGTCTCCTCCGGCGGGGCCGCGTCGAGGAGCTTCAGGGTGGCCGTCCGGCCGCCGGCGAGGCCGAGGCTGACCTCGGCGTCGACGGTCCCGTGGAGGAGGACGCCGAGCGACCGCCAGCGCTTCCACTGGGGCGTGGCGCTCGAGATGAGCTCCTCGGCCTCGGCGATGAGCTCGGCGACCGGTCGTCCGTCGATCGACTCGACGACGTCGCCCGCGGCGATCCCCTCGACGCCCTCGGCGACCCTGGTCACGACGACGCTGTCCTCGGCCCAGGTCCAGTCGAGCGGCAGGCTGCCGCGGACGTTCAGGAGCTCCTCGTCGTGCATGACGCGCCCGTGGCCGTCGTCGAGCGCGGCGACGAGTCGGCGCAGCGTCGCCTGGAACGCGCGGGCATCCGCGTCCTGCGCGGCGGCCCGGAGCGAGTCGACGAGGACCGCGTCCCAGTCGACCTCGACGACATCGAAGTAGGGATAGAAGTGCTGGAAGACGTTCCAGGCGAGGGCGACGGCGGCGAGCCGCGTCGCCCGGTCGTCTCCCGACGGCCGGCGGATGCGCCGGCGGTCGTCCGGCTCCTCCGACGGCTTCGCGGCCGGCGCCTTCGGGAGCGTCTTGCCGTCGCGCGCGTAGACGGACAGCGGGACCATCGCGCTGCAGTAGTGGCCGAGCTCGCCCGTGAACGGCTGGAACGGGCTGGGGAAGCCGTCGGGAGCCGTCCCCTTGGGGGCCGCCTTCTCGACGCGCCAGCTGTCGTAGATGGAGCGCCTCCCGCCGCCGCCGACGCCGCGGTGGCGCCAGGTGCGGACCAGCAGCCCTGTGTCGCTCTCCGGCGGGAGCAGCTCGGTCGGCATCGGCGGCTTCCGCTTGCCGGCCCAGACCTGCACCGTCGGTGCGACGGGCGCGAAGAGCTCGGCCAGCTTCTTCGCGAGGGCGGGCGGGTTCTTCGCGCTCGGCACGCCCTCGATCGCGCGGATGCCCTCGATCGCGAACGCGTCCCAGTCCGCCCGGGCGACCTCGTCGCTCGGGTGGAAGTAGCGAACCCAGCCGAGCAGCTTGGTGAACGCGACGATGTTGGTCAGCCCCTCGTCCGACAGCGCCTTGGCCGGCTCGCCCGGGACGACCTCGAACGGGCCGAGGTCGGTCAGGCTGACCGAGTCGAGCCAGGCGCGGCCGAAGCGCCGGAGCATCAGACCGACGTTGATGGCCGTCGCGTCGGCGGCGACCTCGCCCTCGATCTCGTAGTAGCGCCAGTGCCGACCGACGATCGGGCGGTCGCCCATGTTGTCGAAGAAGCCGCGCTGGCCGCCCTCGCGGTCGACGCGCATCCAGAGGAGGCCGACGTCGCCGGCGCCGGCGCCCTCGACCCGGATCGCGGCCCGGAGCTTCACCCAGCGGCCGCGCCACGGGCGGGCGTCGATCGTCTGCATCAGGTTGCCGAACGGGCTCGTCACGCCGCGGGCGGGGCTCGCCAGGACGACGCACCGGTCGCCATCGAGCGGGTTCCGGTCGGTCAGCTCGACGAGGTAGTCCTTCGTCGGGTGGGACCAGCCGGTGGGCGCCTTGCCAAGCTCGCCCTCCTCGAGGTCGGCGTTCGCGAGCGGGATCGGGGTCGCCTCGGAGCTCGGGGCGGGCGGCGGCGGCGTCGGGGCGGGGTCCTCGGGAGCCGGATCCTCGGTCGCGGGCGTGGGGGCGGGCGCCGCGGGCTCCTCGGACGGCGGCGGGGCCTCGTCCTGGGCCCGGGCGGCCGGGGTCGCCCCGCTCAGGAAGGCGAGGCAGACGGCCAGGGGCGCCGCGAGGCGCGGGATCGGCGGGCGCTCGGTCATGACGGCCTCCGTCGGGCGGGCTTGCTGAGACTCGTCACCTTGCCGGTTCGAACCACCCCCGTCCAGAGTTGGACGTCTCCCGAGCGTCTCCGTCTCGGGCGTTCGACGGGTCGCGCGCGTCGATCGCCTCGAGCCGGGCCCGCCGTCCGCGCGGTCGTCGAGGCCTCAGCGCCCTCGTCGGGCCCGGGACCTCTCGAGAAGCTGCCGAACGTAGCTGGCGAGGTCGCCCGGGCTCCGCTGGGCGGCGCGCTGCTCGAGCGCGACGAGCGCCCGCTCGCCGTCGGTGATCCACGCGCCGAGGAGCACGACGAGCTCGACGAGGAGGACGGCCTCGGGACGGGCCTGCCGAGGTCCCGGCGCCCCGCCGAGCCGGGCGAGCTCCAGCTCGCAACCGCGCAGCGCGCGACGCAGGCGCGTGTCCAGGGCGGCCGACGGAGGGCTCGCGAGGGCGTCCGCGTGGGCGTGGAGCCCGTCGAGCGCCGCGCGCGCCCACGGCGGCGTGCCGTCGTGCGGGTCCGGAACGTCCAAGGGGACGTCGAGCGAGAAGGCGATCGCGTCCCAGGGCGGCAGCCGACGCGCCACGCCGAACACCGTCGCGCTCGCGGCGACGATCGGATCGGGGTCGAGGGCGAGCTCGTCGAGCCGCTCGCGCGCGGCGTGGTGGTTGCCGCTCTCGGCCTCGACGAGGGCGTACTCAAGACTCTCGGGGTCGAGGACCTCCAGCCAGTCCCAGCAGAGCTCCTCCGTACCGGCCGAGGATCGGAGCGCCGTCCAGGGAAACGCTGTCCCCGGCCAGCCGGCGGCCGGACGCCCCGTCCCGGCCGCCCAGGTCTGCCCATCGTACCGGGGCGCTCGGTCGGCGAACGCGAGCTCATCGGAGCGCGTCCGCCTCCAACGCGCGAGCGCGGCGTCGAGCTCGGCGATCCGTCGCTCCGTCTCGATGATCCTGGCAAGCACCGAACCGTCGGTGAGGGCGTCGAGGGGCGCGTGACGCGGGAGCGCCCCGGCGCCCCGGAGCCAGGGCAGGACGGGCAGCGGGTTGACCCCTCCGAGCCCGACGCGTCCGAGCGCCGCCTCGGCGTCGATCCAGTCCTCCGCGCGCGCGCGCACCATCGCGGCGAGCCGCTCGACGGCGATGGGATCGCCGTGGAGCGCGCGCTCCTCGAGTGACCGGAGGGCCGTCGCGTGGCGAAGGAAGTGCCTCATCGTGGGGCGTCGTGGGGGCGAGAGCTCTCCCTCGAGACGGGCGATCTCGACGTTCACCGCGACGGATCGCGCCTCGACCAGGCGGACCTGATGCGTGACGGCGAAGACGATCGCGCCGATGACGAAGACGGTCGTCCACGCCCCGGCAAGCGACCCCATGCGCCGGCGGGGCCCGGCGACGACCCAGCCGAGCCAGAGGACGGTGACGGCGACTGCGCCGAGGACGGGGAGCGAGTCGGGAAGATGCCGGTGGGCGACGACGATCGGGCTCGTCAGCAGCGCGCCACCGACGAGGCCGAAGGGGGAGAGCCGGCGGGCCGCCTTCGCCGCACTCTCCGCGGGAGGGGGCGCGGAAAGGGACGTCGGCGCGGAGGCCGGCTCGACCGGACGCTGCTCGGGATCCAGGCTCACGCTCTCGATACCCCCGAGCTCGCCCACGCGTTCATCCCGCATGGACGAGCGTCCGCGTCTCGCCGTCGAAGGCGACCTGCATCCGGCCGCGCGACGTCGCGACGACGCGCCCGGTCCCGAACTTCGGGTGCTCGATCGTCTCGCCCTCCGCGAAGGCCTCGCCCGGGGCGTAGGGGCGCGGCGGGCGACCGAGGTCGCGCTCCCGGAGCGACCAGCCGATCGTCTCATCGCGGAGCTCGTCCCAGAGCTCCTGGGCGGAGAGGCCCGCCTCGTACGCCTGGCCGAGGAGGTCGCGCTTGGCGTAGTTGAGACGCGGTTTCGGAGCGGCGCGGGCGCGGACGACGAGCTGGGCGGCCCAGGAGACGGCGCGCGCGGCCGCCTTGGCCTCGGGTGGCAGCTTGCGCGAGGCGACGCGCCCGGCCGTCTTGGCCGCGTCGGCGACGCGCGCGGCGGTCTCCTCGCCGGGCGCGGTGAAGAACGCGTAGGCGGCGTCGAGGGCGGTCCGCGGCGCCTGCTCGCCCTCCACGGCGGCCTCGAAGCGCTCGAGGCAGCGGGAGCCGACGGCGAGGGCGATCCTCGCGATGAGGTCGCGGCTCCACTCGGGCCAGGCGGGGCCGGGCTCGTTCGCGTCGCCGTCCGGGTCGTGCAGCCGCTTCAGGAACATCAGTCGGCGGATCTCGGCTCTGGGGAGCTTCTTTGCGAAGCGACCGACGTGGATCGTGAGACGCGCGCCCATCGCCTCGCCGCTCTCGGGAGGCTCGAGGTCGGGCTCCTCGTCGGGATCGGGCTTGACGACGAGCCAGGCGGCCGGGTCGCCGAGGGAGGCGGCCAGCTTGACCCGGTCCCGCTCGAGCTCCTTGGCCCGGAGCCGCTTGCGGATCGAGGTCGCCCGCTTCTTCGTCTCGGCCGCGCCGAGCGCGTCCTCGAACGCCGCCCGCCGCCGGCGGCTCGCCTCGATCTTCTCACGATGACTCTCGAGCTCGCGCGGTCCCGGCCGCAGATCCTTCGGCGGCTCCGCCTCGTCGGGGCGGTCGACCTCGAGGGCCCACGGCGTGAGCGCCTCGCGCGCGACGGCGTCGGACTCCTTGCAGAGCCTCCATGCTTCGATCGCCTCGGTTCGCACCTCGCGGATCCGCGATGCCGAGGCGCACGCCGCGGACGCGGCGGCGAGCTGGGCGGCGTTCAACGCCTGCCAGGTCGCCTCGGGGCCCGCCTCGTCGGCGGCGTCGCGAGCGCCTCGCGCCGCCGCGGCGCATCGGTCGGCCCGGTCCGACCCCGGCGCATCGAGCCACGCCTGCGCCGCGTCGATCGCCTCGGCCGGACGCTTGTCGTCGGGGAAGGCGGTCGTCCACTCGGGGAGGCGCGCCTTCGCCAGGGCGAGGGCGACGCGGGTGCAGCCGTCGCGGTCGAGCTGCTCCTCGATGATCGTCGCGAGCTGGATGCTCGTCACCGGTCGGACCGGCCGGTCGATGGCGATCCGGGCGGACGGGTCGCCCAGGCGGGCCGCCGCGAAGAGCCAGACGAGGCCGAGGTCGCCTGCGCGGAGGCGCCCCGCGAGGAGGCGCGCGCGGGCCTCGTCGGTCCGCTCGAGCTCCGCCTGGCGCCGGAGCGCCTGGAGCTGGGCGTCGAGACTCATCCTTCGTCCCCTCCTCCGGTCGCCGCGTGCGCGCGACGACGCCGGAGCACAGCACGGAGATCGGGCGCTCGTCAAGCGGGGGCGCGGGCCAGGCGCCGCCCGATCTCGCGCGCGATCGCCGGGGCGTCCTTGGCCATCCCGCGGAGATACTCGCTGTCGCTCCCGCGGGCGCACCAGATGCCGACGAAGAAGAGCCCGGGCCAGCTCCGGCTCTCGCCGCCCTTCGCGAGGGGGAAGGAGCCGTCGGGGCTGCGGGCGACCTCGTCGGGGAGAAACGGCATCAGGAACCCGTAGCCGGTCGCGAGGATCACCGTCCCGACCGGCTCGCGGGCGCCGTCCTCGAACACCGCCTCGCGGCCTTCGAGCCGGGCGACCGGGCCGCGTACCGTGATCTTGCCCTCGTCGACGAACCTCGAGAAGCCGAGGTCGGTCGCCGGGAGGGTCGGGCGTCGGCTGCAGTAGGAGCCGAGCGTCCATCGCGGCAGCATCTCGATCCAGACGGCGTAGTCGTGGAGGTCGCGTCCGAGGAAGCGCTGCGGCGCCAGCTTCGCCTTCCCGTCGCGGGTCGAGACGACCGTCGGGATCCCGGCGCGGGCGCAGGCCTCGGCGATCTCGACGCCGCTCGTCGCGCCCCCGATCACCAGGACGGGCTCGTTCGGGTCGAGGTCGGCGGCGCCGCGCCAGGCGCGGGCGTGGAGGACGCGCGGGCGGCTCTCGGAGCCGTCGCCGTCGCCGGGGAGCCCCTCGATCGCGGGGCGGACCGGAAAGTCGTACATCCCGGTCGCCGCGATGACGGCCTCGTAGCGCTGGCTTGTTTCCGTGCCCGTGCCCGTGCCCGTGCCCGAGTCGAGGTCGACGATGAACCGACCGTCCTCGCCGCGCTCGATCGCCGCCACCTCGGCCTTCTCCGCGGTGATGTCGAAGTGGGCGGCGTAGCGCTCGAGGTAGCGCGCGTACTCCCCGGTCGTGACGTACTCCGCGTCGCCCTCGATCGGCAGCCCGGGGAGGCTCGTGTGGCGCCGCGGAGACGCGAGGACGATCTCGGGGTGGACGCGCGGGTAGGCCCCGCCGGTCGCCCCGAGGCGGTCGACGAGCCGATGCGCGACGCCCTCGGCGCGCAGCGACACGCTCGCGGCGAGTCCGGCGGGCCCGGCGCCGATCACGAGGACGGGCGCGGCGGTCGTGGTCGGCTCGCTCTCTTCGGGGCTCGCCATCGGGCGCCGCCGGGCTCAGACGAGCTCGGAGAAGAAGTCGCGCCAGTCGCTCGGCACCGGCGCGCCGGCCATCGCCTCGGTCGTCCCGCGGCAGAGCGTCCAGCAGGCGGTGCAGGTTCGCGGCTCCTCCTTCGCCGCGAGCTTGCGTCGCACCGTCCCCCAGTCGTCGGTGACGAGGTTCGCGGCCGCGTCGTGGGCGAGCTCGATGCAGGGGGCGACGTTGCCGAGGTGATCGATGTTCATCGAGTGAAGGCCCGCCTTGCAGGGCGGCGGGGCGCCTTCGATGTATCGGTCGACCCCCTCGATGTAGCTGCGGAAGATCGCCAGGTGCGGGTGCCTCTTCTTGAGGGCGAAGATCCGCGGCGCGATCGACTCGCGCGGCGGCTGCTGGGCGTCCTTGCCCCGGTAGTGCCCGAACGTGGAGAGGTAGGTGAGCATGTGGCGCACGCCGAGCTTCCCGCTCACCTCGAGCAGCTCGTCGAGCTGGTCGAGGTTGTCGTCGAGCAGGATCGAGAGGACGTGCACCTGCGGACCGCCCCGCGGCGCCGTATCTCGCAGGATCTCGACGGCCCGGACGGCCCCCTCGAACGCTCCGTCGAGGCCGCGGCTCCGGTCGTGGCGGTGCGGCGCGGCGTAGTCGATCGAGACGCCGGCCTGGATGAGGCCTGCGCTCCAGAGCGACCGGGCGAGCTCCTCGGTGATGAACCAGCCGTTGGTGTAGACGAACGGGTGGTGCCACCTCGCGAAGCCCGCGATGATCTCGGGCAGGTCGGGCCGCAGGGTCGGCTCGCCGCCCTCGATCGACACCAGGACGCTCCCGGCGTTGCTGAGGCGCTTGCTGATCGTCAGCCACTGGGCCGTGGTGAGCTCGTCCTTCGGCGCGATCGCCTGCTGCGGGAACGTGCAGAAGCCGCACCGCATGTTGCAGCGGTTGGTGATCTGGACGTTCGCGTGGCTGATCTGGCCGGTGAGGCAGCCCTTGATCAGGCGCGCGCCGCGCCAGAGGTAGTCGGCGGTCAGGTTGCTCACGACGCTCGCTCCTCATCCTCGGATCCGTCTGCGATCCGGTAGAGCCCTCGGAGCTCGGTCCGTTCCGCGTCGGAGAGATCGGCGATCGATCGCCGATCCCGGTCGGTCATGAGGGCGATCGCTTCGATCGCCCGGCGCTGCCGGTCGGTGATGGGCCAGAGCGGCCGCTTGGGCGGGCCGCCGTGCTCCCAGTCGATTCCCATCTTCCACCCGCAGGCGCACTCGTACCAGTCGGTCTCGAGCCCGTCGTGGGTCCGCCGCGCGGGCCCCGCGCAGTGGCGACAGGGGATGATCGCTGCGTTTGGCCCGCCGGCCACGACGGCGATCAGCTCCCGGCCATCGGGAGCGGTTTGCCCTTCCCGCCGGCCCCGTTGCCGTTGCCGTTGCCGTCCTTGCCCTCGGCGCCCTTGCCCCAGATCCGCGTCTCGCCCTTCGGCCCCGTGTACCGCGGGTCCTTGTGGCGATAGAACATGTTGTAGGCGCAGCCGGGCATCAGCTTCCCGTCGGGCATCGCGTAGTGGGTGCAGCACTTCTTGATGCGGTCGACGTCGAAGGTGTGCTCGTCCATGTAGGCGTGGATGAAGATCGTCTTGACGAGCCCCTCGCCGATCGCGATCCGCTCCTCGAGCTCGAGGGCGCGGTCCGGCGGATACATGAGCTTGATCGCCTTCTTGAGGGTCGTGAGGATCTTCTGGCTGTCCGGGATCTGCCCCGAGCTGCTCCAGAGCTCGTCGATCGCGTTCCGGATCGCGCCCTCGAAGTTGTCGTCGGGGGCGATCGTTCCGCGGTTCGCGATGACCTCCATGTACTTGTCGAGCTCGACGAAGCGCGGGAACGGGACGAAGCCGTCGTCGGTCTTCAGGAGGTAGGTGAGGGCGAAACATCCCGGATGACTGCACGGCAGCGGCAGGAAGTCCTCCCGCAGCAGCTCCCCGTCGGTCTGCGCGGCCGCGCCGTTCACGATGTCGGGGATCGTGATGACATCGAGCGGGTCGTGCGGCCCGAAGTGGGCGCCGCCGTAGCCGGTGTAGGCGGTCGGCTGGAAGAGCAGGCTCAGGATGAAGTCGCGCTCGTAGAGCAGCCTCACGCAGTCGCCGATCTCGTCGTCGTTCACGCCCTTGGCGATCGTCGCGATGATGGTGGTCGGCACGCCCGCCTTCTCGAGGTTGTCGAGCGCCTTCCACTTCACGCTCTGGTGGTTGCCGCCGCCGCGGAGCGCCTGCAGCGCCGGGTTCCGGAGCGCGTCCATCTGGAGGTTCACGTAGACGCGGCGCCTCGCCAGCTCCTCGCAGAACTCGAGGCTCTGGGCGATCTGGAGGCCGTTGGTTGAGATCGACACCCGCGCGATCTCGTCGCGCTCGGTCGCGATGTCGAGGAAGCGCATGAACTTCGGATGCATCGTCGGCTCGCCGCCGGAGAGGTTGACGGTGTCGACGAACCCTTCCTTGGCGATGAGGCCGTCGATGATCCCGGTGTACTCCTCCTCGGTCATGATGTAGTTGTCGCGGTTCTGGACGATGCAGACCGGGCACTCGAGGTTGCAGTGGTTCGTGATCTCGATGATCGGGAGGCAGCTGTGCTGCTCGTGGTCGGGGCAGAGGCCGCAGTCGTGGGGGCAGCCGCGGTCGACCTTCGTCGAGAACTGGAGCGGGACGCTGCCCTTCTTGGTGTAGGTGAGCGACTTCAGGAACCACTCGGCGTCGCCCGAGATGAGCGCCTGGCTCGGCCCGCAGCGCGAGCACTGCTTCTTGAGGTAGACCTTCTGATCGCGGATCACCCGCTGGCAATCGACCAGCTCGCGGCACTTCGGGCACATGCCCTTGGTGAAGCTGTGGAAGACCTCGCGGCTCCGGGCGTCGCTGGTCTCGATGATGCGCCGGTCCTGGAGGGCGAGATCGATCTCGGTGGGCATCAGCGGCATCCTCCCTGCTCCGAGGCGCCGTCGCGGGCGGCCTCGGGGGCGTCGGTGTCCTTGGTCTCGGTCGCGGCGGTCTCGGCGCGCGCGAACGGGTCGGGCGCGTGGGCCGCGAGCACCTCCGCCGGCACCGTCGGGTCGCCGGCCATCGGCAGGCGCGTCGGGCGCATCTCGTCCTTCCGGCTCGGGCGCGTCTCGTCCATCCGGGAGAGCATGTCCGGGTCGGCGAAGCGGGTGTCCTTCTCCCGGTAGAGGACGTTGTAGGAGCAGGTCGGGATGTTGCTCCCGTCGGTCGCGGGGACGCCAACGCAGCACTTCATGATGCGGCTGACGTCGAAGTTCTCCTCGTCCATGTGCGAGTGGATGTAGATCGCCTTGACGGCCGCCTCGCCCACGCGCTGCCGCTCGCGCATGGAGAGGCTCCCGTCGGCCGGGAACATCTCCTTGAGGAGCCGCTTGAGCGTCTTGAGGACGCTCTCGGCCTCCCCCTCGCCGAGGCGGTCGGGGTTGCTCCAGAGCTCGTCGATCGTGTCGCGAAGCGCGTCCTCGAGCGGCCGGCGCGGCTCGATGTAGAGGCTGTCCTGGAGGAGCTCGAAGACCCGCTGCCGCGACATGAAGCGGGTGAACGGGACGTAGCCGCCGTCGTCGGTGTTGAGGAAGTAGCAGATCGAGTAGCAGTGGCTGTGGGCGAGCGGGCTCGGGACGAAGTCCTTCGGCGTGATCTTGCCGCCCGTGTGCTTCTCGAGGATCTCGTGGAGGTCCGGGATCGAGATCCGCGCCTGGCGCTCGAAGCCGACGCCGCCCTGGCCGGTGAAGCACATCGTGTGCAGCTCCAGGCTGACGATGTGCTTCCGCTGCCGGACGAGGTCGAACAGGGCCGGGACGTCCTTGTCGTTCAGGCCGGCCGCGACGGCCGGCAGGATCGTCATGCAGACGCCGTGCTTCTCGAGCATGTCGATCGCCCGGAGCTTCGTCTTGACGGTGTCGGCGCCCAGCAGCGTGAGGTCGGTCTCCCGGTCGAACGTGTCGAGGCTCAGGACGATCCGGGCGTCGAGGGCGGCGAGCTTCCGGACGAACTCCTCGTCCTTCAGCTTGAGGCCGTTCGTCGAGATCGTCAGGCGCTGGATGCCCGCGTCGCGGCACATCTCGAGGAAGTCGAGGAGCTGCGGGTGCAGCGTCGGCTCCCCGCCGGTGAAGTTGATGATGTCGAGCTCGGCGTGGTCCTCGAGGAGGTGGTCGAGGATCGCCTTCATCTCGTCCTTCGACATCCGGTGTGGGTCGTCGTTCTTGTTGATCGTGTAGCAGATCGGGCAGTCGAGATTGCACGCGCTCGTGATCGGCACGACCGGGAGGTAAACCTTCTGCTGGTGGCTCGCGCAGGCGCCGCAGTCGAACGGGCATCCCTCCTCGGAGACCTCCGTCGAGACGCGGGTCGGCGGGTCGTTCGGCGCGATGAACGAGAGGCAGTCGAGGTACCACTCGACCGAGCTCGCGACCTGGACGTACTCCTTGCCGTGGTCGGGGCAGAACTTGTCGAAGAACACCTTCCCGTCGCGGAAGACGATCTTGGCGTCGACGGATCGCTTGCACGTTCCGCAGAGCCCCTTCGTCATCGAGTAGTAGATGTGATCGGTCGCGCGGCGCGGCGCGGTCGAGATGGGCTTCTTGGTCGTCGTCTCGGTCGGCATCGTCATCCTCGGAGCTCGGCGAGCTCGGCTCGGATCTCTTCGGGGTCGTGGAGCTCTTGGAGATCGACGAGGGCACAGGTGCCGCGCTCGAGCTCGGCGACGATCTCGTCGTCGACCCGGGCGCGGCCGCGGATCAGGCCCGCGTCGTCGTTGAGTTTCAGCAGCTCGCACTCGACGGCCACCCGCTCGCCCGGACCGACCGTCCGCCCGAGGGTGGCCCGGTCGAAGCTGGCCGCGAGCGGGCGCTTGGCGAAGTCGGTCGTGGCGATCACCAGCCACGAGACGAGGTCGGCGATCGCCTCGAGGAGCAGCAGCCGCGGCAGGCCGAGCTCGGGGTCGGGTCGGTCGAGGGTCGCCGCGTCGAAGGACACGCCGAGGATCCCCTCGGCGCGGACGCCGGGCTCGAGCTCGGTGATGCGGTCGATCAGCTTCCAGCGCATCAGTCGCTCCCGCCGTTCCGCACGTCTTCGGCGTCGCGCACCTCGACGCCGGGGAGCGCCTCCTGAAAAGCCTCGATCGGGGCCGCCTGGTAGCCGACCTTGACGTGGAGCCGGCGCAGGCGGCCGAAGCGGCCGAGCACATCGAGGAGGCCCTCGTCGCGGACGGCGTAGTGGCGGCGGAGGTCGCCCTCGCCGCGCGGGGCGTCGTCGTCGACGTAGCAGGTGCGGTCGATGGCGAGGTCGGTGATCGGCAGGTCGGTCAGCTCGGCCAGGCCGGCGGCCGTCACCCGGTACTGGCCGTCGAGGTTGAGCGCGCGCAGCTTCGACAGCTTCGCGAGCGCCGCGACGCCGACGTCCGTCAGGTCCCCCGCTCCGTAGGGGTTGAGGCCGAGGTGGGTCAGGCCGGGGATCGCGCCGACGGCGGCGGCGATGTCGTCGCCGAGGTCCAGGCTATGGGAGAGGTCCAGGAAGCGAAGCCCCGTCCCGGCGAACGCCCCGACGCCGGCGGTCGCGCGCCGGCAGTCGGAGAGGGTGAGCAGCTCGAGATGGCCGCTCGCGGCGAGGCCGGCGACTCCGTCGGCGGTCACGTCGTGGTTCTTCCTCAGGTGGAGGTGCTCCAGGTGCTCGAGACGGCAGAGCGCTTCGAGCCCCGCGTCGAAGAAGAAGGAGTCGCTGTCGAAGTCGAGGCGGCGGAGGGTCGGGTTGCCCTCGACCAGGGCGGCGACGGCCTCGTCGTGACCGAGCGACGTGCCGATGTCGAGCGAGACCTCCCGGAGCGTCGGGATGGCGGGGATCGCCGCGACCTCGTCCCCGTCGGAGAGATGGAGGCCGACGAGCCGGACGAGCGGCAGCCCGGCGAGGGTGCGGACCCGGTCGGCCGAGAGCCACGTCGAGGCCAGGTCGAGCTCGGCGAGCTCCGGCAGGCGGGCCAGCTCCTCGAGCCCGCCGCGGTGCTCGTGGAGCGAGAGCCAGCGCAGCGATTCGAGTCGATCGAGGCCGCGCACGGCGGTGTCCCCGCCGAAGAGGGCCCTCACCCGCAGGCCAGGGATCCGGAGATCGCGGATCAGCTCCGCGGCGGCCGGGTCGAGCCCCGGCTTGGCGGGCTCGACCCACCACACCCGCGCCGGCGGCACCTCGACCGGTTCGTCCGCGGAGGTCACGCCGACCCGCCGGCTGCCGTAGGTGAACGGGTCACGGGACCAGCCGAGGAAGCCGAGGCGCTCGAGGAACACGGCGTCCTCGGCCTCGTCCTCGGGCGGCTCGACGTGCACGTTCAGTCCAGCCACGCCCGCCGGCACGACGGCCGCGGCGGTGCGCCGCGCTCCGAGCAGCTCGGCGTCGAGGGGGATCGACGCGCGGCGGCGGGCCGCGAGCAGGTCATTCAGGATCGCCTGCGACTCCGGCTGGAGGCGCCATCGACGCTCGAGCTCGCGGAGGGTCTCGTCCACGGCGATCACCCGCTCAGATTCCGCCGTCGACGAGGAGCGTCTGGCCCGAGACGTAGCCGCAGCGACCGCTGACGAGGAACGCGATCAGCTCGGCGACCTCGGTCGTCGTTCCCATGCGCGCGGCGTTGCAGTGGGTGAGGTAGTCCTCCTTGCGCTCGTCCGACAGGTTCTTGCCGACGCCGTCGTCGAGGAGACCCGGGGCGACGCAGTTGACGGTCACGCCGTGCCGACTGAGCTCCTTGGAGAGCGCGCGGGTGTAGCCCGCAATACCGGCCTTCACCGCCGCGTAGTGGACGGGCACATCCAGGATGCGCTCGCCGCCGACGCTGCCGATGTTCACGATCTGGCCCGCCTTGCGCCGGATCATCCCGGGCGCGACGGCCTTGCTCGCGATGAACACGCTCTTCAGGTTCGTGTTCACCATCAGGTCCCAGTCCTCGAGGTCCATCAGGGCGAACGGCATCACCTGGGTGATCCCGGCGTTGTTGATGAGGACGTCGACGGGGCCGAGCTCCGCCTCGACCTCCTTCACGAACGCGTGCATGCCGTCCCAGTCGAGGCCGTCGACCTTGCGCTTGAGGTGGGGGATGTCGCGCTCGGCGAGCTCGGCGGAGACGGCGTCGGCCCGCTCGTCGTTCTTGCGGTAGGTCCACGCGATCTTCGCCCCGTCGCGGGCGAAGGCGCGGCAGATGGCGGAGCCGATCGCGCCGGAGCCGCCGGTGACGATCGCCGTCCGGCCCTCGAGAGGTCGCTCGTTGGTCATCGGGTCGCTCGCTTCCTTCGGGACTCGCTCACGCCTCCGCCTTCGCCTTCTCGTCGAGCTTTCGCCGGACGAGCCCCATGAACGACCCGACCGTCAGGACCTTGACGATGTCGTTCTGCTTGAGGCCCGGGACGAGCCGCTCCTGATCGGCCTCGGGCATCAGCTCACGGAGCCGCGCGATCGCGGGCTCGGTGAGCGTCCCGTCGGCGGTCGCGACGTCCTCCTCGGAGAGGCCGAGGCGGTTCGCGTCCTGGAACTCCTTCTGGGGGAGGACGATCCCGAAGTCGTCCTCGAGCCGAAAGAGGAGGTCGAGGAAGTCGAGGCTCTCGGCGCCGAGCCCGATGACGAGGTTCGTCCGCTCGGTCAGGGCCGCGGCCTGGTCGGGCTCGAGGGCGAGGGTGTCCTCGATCGCCTTCTTCACGCGAGCGAACAGCTGGGTGTCGTCCATCGTCTCTCCGGTCGTCGTCGGCATCGTCATTGTCATCCAATGATGGTTGCGAACTGCTCGAAGTCCTTGCGCTTGGGGCGCGGGCCGGGGTCGTCGTCGGACCAGCCGACGGGGACCATCGTCGCGATCTGCCAGTGCCGCGAGAGGCCGATGAGCTCGCCGAGCTGCTTCTTCGCAATCAGCGGGCCCGTCGTGACGGTCGTCGCCAGGCCGAGGTTGGTCGCCGTCAGGACGAGCGACATCACCGCCAGCGACAGCCCCTGGAGCTCCGGGTGGATCCCCGTCGTCGTGTCGGCGCTCACCGGCGCGCCGTCGCCACGCGAGGCGCGCTTCACGATCCGCGCGAGGAGGTCCGGCAGCTCGCGGTAGCACGCGACGACCACGAGCGGCGCCGTCTCGAAGAAGCTGAAGAAGACGCGGAACATCTCGAGCTCGTCGTCGAGCTCGCCGGCGGGGATCGCCGCGCGGATCTCGTCGAAGCGCGCCTTGACCGTCTCGCCCATCCGGGCGAGCAGGTCGCGGTCTCGGACGAGGACGAACCGCCACGGCTGGCGGTTGCAGGCGCTCGGCGCGAGTGAGGCGGCCTCGAGGAGCTGGTCGATGACCGCATCGGGGATCGGGTCGGAGCGGAACGACCGGATGCTCCGACGCGCCCGGAGGACGTCGAGGAAGCCCGGGGCGCGCTCCGACGTCTCGGACGCGGCCTCCGTGGGCGGGGTGGATGCGGAGCTAGCCAAGCTTGAACCCTCCGTCGACGCGCCAGACCTGTCCGGTGACGTAGGAGGCGGCGTCGCTCGCGAGGAACGCGATCACCTCGGCGACCTCGTCGGTCGAGCCGGCCCGTCCCATCAGGATGCGGGCGGCGACCTCGTCGGGCGCGGCCTCGCGGACGCGCGCGCTCATCGCCGTCTCGATGACGCCGGGGGCGACCGCGTTCACGCGGATCCCCTTCGGGGCGAGCTCGACGGCCATCGCCGCGGTGAAGCTCTCGAGCGCGCCCTTGGCGGCGGCGTAGTTGCTCTGGCCGCGTCCCGGCAGTCTGGCGGCCACGCTGCTCACGTTCACGATCGCGCCGGCGCGCTGGCGCATCATCGCCCGCCCGAGACGACGGGTGAGGCGGACGGCGCCGTGGAGGTTCAGCTCGATGAGCGCGTCGAAGTCGTCGTCGTCGAGCGAGAAGAGGAGCCCGTCGCGGGTGGCGCCGGCGTTGTTGATCAGGACGTCGCAGCGACCGTGGCGCTCGAGCACCTTCGCGGCGAGCGCCTCGGCGTCCTCGGCGCGGGCGAGGTCGGCCCGGATCACGAGCGGCGGCTCGAGGTCGGGGGCGGCGATCTCTTCGGCGAGGCGCGTCGCCGCGTCCTCGTCGGCGTGGTAGTGGAGCACGACCTGGGCGCCGCGCGCCGCGAGGAGGCGGGCGGTCGTCGCGCCGATGCCGCCGCTCGCGCCGGTGACCAGGGCGATGCGTCCGTGGAGCGGCCGCTCGCTCACGCGCCCTCCTCCTTGGCGAGGACGAGCACCGCGTTCTGCCCGCCGAAGCCGAACGAGTCGGTCTGGGCGATCCGCATCGACGGGAGCTTCCGCGAGCCGTCGAGGACGTAGTCGAGGTCGCACGCGGGGTCGAGCTCGGTCGTGTTGATCGTCGGCGGGACGATCCCGCGGGCGAGGGCGAGGGCGGTGACCGCCGTCTCGATCGCGCCGGCCGCGGCGATCGTGTGGCCGATCTGGCTCTTCGTCGAGCTGACCGGGATCTGCCGCGCCCGCGCGCCGAGGACCGCCTTGATCGCCGCCGTCTCCGACGGGTCGTTCTGCGGCGTCGAGGTGCCGTGGGCGTTCACGTAGTCGACCTCGCTCGGGTCGACGCTCGCGTCGGCGAGGGCCGCCCGCATCGCTCGCTGCGCGCCCTCGCCGTCGGGCGGCGGCGCGGTGACGCGATGGGCGTCGAGCGAGGTGCCGTAGCCCCGGAGCTCGGCGTGGATCGTCGCGCCGCGGGCGAGCGCGCGGTCGCGCTCCTCGAGGACGAGGATCGCCGCGCCCTCGCCGAGGACGAGCCCATCGCGGCGGCGGTCGAACGGTCGGCTCGCGCCGGGGCCGAGCTCGTTCTGGGTCGAGAGGGCCGACAGCAGGGTGAAGCCGCCGAGGCCCATCGGGTTGACCATCGAGTCGGCGCCGCCGGCGAGGGCGACGTCCGCCGTCCCGCGGCGAACGGCGTGGAAGGCGTGGCCGATCGCCTGGGCGCCGGCGACGCACGCGCCGACGTTGCTGTGCACGGGGCCGTCGAGCTCGAAGCGGTCGGCGATCGTCCGGGCGGCCCGGTCGAGGGGGACGCGGAGGAAGTGCTCGTCCTCGGGCACGCCGGCGAACGCCGATGGCGCTTCGCTTCCTCCGGGCACCGTCGCTCGTTCCTCGGGGCGCGCCCTCCGGGATTCGCTGGCGGCGAGGTGATCGAGGAGGAGCACCTCGAGGCCGATGCCGAGGTGCAGCGGCGCGTGGCGCGCATCGGCGGGGAGCTTCGGCGCTCCGAAGGCGTCGGTGAGGGCGAGGCGAGTCGCGAGGACCGCGTGCGCGATCTTGCGGTCGCGGAGGACCGACTCGGGCTCGGCGTCGCCGAGGATCGCGCGCGGGTCGACGCCGGCGACCTCCGCGGCGATGCGAACCTCGTAGCCGCTCGCGTCGAAGAGGGTGATCGGTCCGATCCCGCTCCGGCCCGAGCAGATGCCGTCGAGGAGCGCCTCGAGCCCGACGCCGATCGGCGTGACGGGGCCGATCCCGGTGATCACGACGCGGCGGCGGTCGCTCTGGTTCACGCGATGGCTCACCGGCCACCTCCGGGCGTCGGCGGGGCGAGCAGGGCGGCGCCGACGGTCGCCGAGGCGCCGGCCGACACGATTAGCCGCCGGCCGGCGGTCGGGTCGCGCTCGATGGCCGCGACGGCGAGGGCGGCGTCGATCGCCGGCCCGGCGGCGAGCGCGTCGCCGAGGCCGCCGCGCGTCGTCGTGATCGGGACGGCGGCGTCGACCGAGTCGGCGAGGGCGCGCTCCTCGAAGCGGTCGGCTCCGTCGCCGCACGCGCTGCTGAAGACGCCGGCCAGGTCGCGCTCGGAGCGAGAGGGCGGTTGGTCGGGCTGGCCGAGGGCGCGGGCGATCGCCAGGCGGATCGGCTCCGGCTTCGCCGAGCGGAGCCGGGTCGTCCGGGCCGGCGCGAGGCCGATCCCGTCGATCGTCGCGCGCGGGCGGGCGCCTCGCGCGGCGGCGTCCTCGGCGCGCTCGAGGACGAGGAAGGCGGCGCCCTCGGCGAGGGCGCGGCCGGCCGAGTCGCCGTCGAACGGCTGCGCGCTCGTCACGTCGGTGAGCTCGGCGCCGCTCGGGAGCTGGCCCTGCCGGATGAGCTGGAGGACGCCGGCGCGGTCGAGCTGCCCATCGACGCCGCCCCAGAGGGCGACCCGGGCGCGGCCGTCGCGGAGGGCGTCGACGGCGTCGGCCAGCGCGGCGACCGTCTCGCCGCCGAGGGAGTGCAGCGCCGCGTTCGGTCCGCGGACGCCCCGGTCCATGGCGACGTGGCAGAGCGGCATGTTGGAGAGGATGCGGAACGAGAGGAGCGGGTTCGCCGCGCGGAGGCCGTCGCGGCCGAGCTTCGGCATCGAGAGGGCGCCGTGCTCGTCCATGCTGCGGCCGACGATCGCCTCGAGGTCGGTCACCTCGCTCGAGGTCATTCCGTGGCCGGCGAAGATGCCGACGGCGTCGCCGCCGTCGATCGCTCGCGGGTCGAGGTCGGCGTCGGCGAGGGCGCGGCGGGCGGCGAAGACGGCGAACGCGCTCGCGCGGCTCATGTACTTCAGCGACCGCGAGCGGCCGAGCTTCGTCGTCGGGTCGAAGTCGGGGACGGGCGCGAGCGGGACCGGCGGGACGGCCTCGCCGGCCAGGTCGTCGACGATGCGGACGGCGCGCTCGCCCCGGTCGAGGGCGTCGAGGACCGCGGCCGGCTCCTCGCCGAGCGGCGTGATCAGGCCGACGCCCGTCACCACGATCGCCGTCACGAGGCCGCCTCCTCGCGCCGGAGCGCGGCGGGAAGGCGGTCGCCGTCGATCTGCAGATCGCGCATCCAGATCGCGAGGACGTCGCGGCGCGCCTTCTCGAGGTGGTCCTCCTGGCGGTCGAACCAGGCGAAGACGAGGTCGGCGCTGGTGACGAGAGTCTCGCCGACGAAGGCGCGACCGCGCGCCCGGCCCGACGCCTCGCGGAGCTCGAGCTTGTCGGCGACGAGGCGGAGCTGGTCGCCTGGCTTCACCAGGCGTCGGAACTTCGCCCGCTCGACGATCGTCAGAACCGCCTTCACGTTCTTCTCATCGCGACGCTCGACCGCGTCCTCCAGGAGGATCCCGGCGAGCTGCGCCATCGCCTCCAGCATGAGGACGCCCGGCATCGTCGGCACGCGCGGGAAGTGGTCGCGGAGGTAGTCCTCCGAGAGCGCGACGTTCTTCACGCCGGTGGCGCTCTCGCCGGGCTGCCAGTCGGTGACGCGGTCGAGGAGGAAGAAGCGCATGCGGTCTCGCGGATCAGGCGTCCGGGCGGGTGATGTCCCGGGCGGGGAGGCGGCGTATTCTAGCGGTCGGCCGGGCCAGGTCCAAAAGGTCTCCGGGGTGCCAGGTCGGTGTGTGATTTGCGAAGTGCGGGGCGTCGGAGCGACCACACCTCGGTGGGTGCCCGACTGGAGAAGGCGCATGAACCCCCACGAACCTTGGGCTCACCTTCGCGAGGCGACCGGCGACCGGCGCGCCCTCGAAGCGGCCGCGACCGCGTCGGAGCTCGACCGGAGCCGGATCGTCGGCCTGGCGCGCGAGCAGCGTCGTCTCCTCGACGCGCTCGCCGGGCCGCCCGAGCGCTACGCGGCGCTCCGGGCGTTCCTCGACGCCCTCGACCGCGATCCGTTCGTGCCGGAGCTGGCCGGGGCAGGGGCGGGCGAGGCGCGGGCCGAGGAGGGACTTTCGTGCTTCCGAACGGCCTGATCCTGGTGCTCGACATGGCTCTCGGTCCTCGGGCGACCGCGACCGAGGTCGGCCGCGCCCGCTATGCGTCGCTCGTCCTCGGAGTGCTCCGCGAGGACGTCGTGTTCGTCCCCGGCACGGCCTGGACGCTCCCGAACCCCAGCCTGGGGCACGTCTGGCCGCGGGCGCGCGGCCGATGCGCGAAGCTCTTCGATCGCGCGCTCGCGAAGGCGGGCGCTGGCGAGTCGCTCGCCTCGGTCGCCGAGCTCGGCCGAGCGGTCCACGTCCTGGCGGACATGGCCTGTCCCGTCCACGCCCAGGCGGTCTGGCACTACCTGCGTGACCCGTTCGAACGCTGCGTCGACGCCGCGGCGTCCGATCTTCGACGCTTGCCGGTTCCCGAGCTGGATTCGCAACTCCGAGTCCAAGGTGCGGAGGCGCTCGTCGACTCCCTCGCCGGGGCGGCGCAGGAGGAGGAGGCCGACACCACGCAGACGCCGTGGGGGCGGGCGCTTCGGCGAGCGGGCTGGCGTCGGCCGCCGCGCGGCGACGTGATCAGAGCGCAGGCCGAGCGCCTGATCCCGCTCGCCGCGGCGCACGTGCGGGCGCTCCTCGAGCTCTTCGAGGCGGAGACGGAGCTCGCCCTCACGGGACCGCTGGCCCGGGTGATCACCGAGGCTTAACCCGCATTATTCACGAGCCTGGGCTGCGGTCGGCTGCGAGCCCACTGGGCTGCGTCCTCGGGCCGAAATCGGCGCTCGCAGGTCGAAACAGGCCAGCTCGGCCGATTTCGGCCCTGCGTCCTTGCCCAGCGGCCCCTCGCTCGACCTCGCCATGATGCTCGTGAATAATGCGGGTTAAGGTCGGTCCTGCTGATGCCCACCGAGGAGGAGAAGCGCCGTGGCGATCGTCCGTCCCTTCCGTGCCCTGCGTCCGACGCCCGAAGCGGCGTCCCGGGTCGCGAGCGTCCCCTACGACGTCGTCGACACCGCGGAGGCGCGACGCCTCGCCGACGGCAACGAGGACAGCTTCCTGCGGGTCATCCGGCCCGAGATCGAGCTGCCCGACGGGGCCGACGCCCACGCCGACGAGGTCTACGCGCGCGGGCGGAGGAACCTCGACGCGCTCCGGGCCCGCGGAGTCCTCGTCGTCGAGGAGCGTCCGCGGCTCTATCTCTACCGGATCGAGATGAACGGCAAGGCGCAGTCGGGGATCGTCGGTGCGTACGACGTCGGGGCCTACGACGCGGGGCGGATCGTCAAGCACGAACGGACGCGGCCGGACAAGGAGGACGACCGGACGAAGCACATCACGACGCTCGGGGCGCAGACCGGGCCGGTGTTCCTGACGTTCCGGTCGACCGAGCGGGTCGACACGCTCATCGCCGTCGCCACGGCGTCCGACCGAGAGCCGCTCTTCGACTTCACGGCGCCCGACGGCGTGCGCCACACCGTTCGACGCCTCGACGACGCCCGGCAGCTCGTCGAGGCGTTCGGCGCCGTCGATCCGATCTACGTCGCGGACGGGCATCACCGGACCGCGGCCGCGTCACGGGCGCTCCGCGAGCGCGTCGAGGCGGCCGGCGGCGACGGGGCCGTTCCGGCCGATGACCCCGCGCGCAGCTTCCTCGGCGTCGCGTTCCCGAGTCACGCGGTGGGCACCCTCTCCTACAACCGGCTCATCCACGACGTTGGCGGGCGCTCGTCGGCCGAGGTGCTCGACGCGCTCCGCGCCGTCACGAGCGTCGAGGCGACCGCGACCGACGACCCGAGCCCGCACGGCGCGCACGAGGCGTGCGCCTACACCGGGGGCCGGTGGTGGCGACTCGCGCTCGCGCCGCTCGAGGAGACGCCCGTCGGGAGGCTCGCCCCGCAGGTGCTCCAGGACCGGATTCTCGGCCCGGTGTTCGGCATCACCGAGCCCCGGACCGATCCCCGGATCTCGTTCGTCGGCGGGATCCGCGGGACGGGCGAGCTCGCCGAGCGCGTCGACGCCGGCCGGGCGGCGCTCGCGTTCAGCCTGCCGCCGGTGACGCCGGACGAGCTCATCGCCGTCGCCGACGCGGGCGCGATCATGCCGCCCAAGTCGACCTGGTTCGAGCCGAAGCTGCGGAGCGGGCTGTTCAGCCATCTCCTGGGGTGACCCGAGCGTCCGGGAGTGGTCGCCGCGGTCGCCGTCGTCGCGTCAGGGCGAGCCGGCCGGCAGCGTCTCGCGGAACACGCGGACCACGTTCTCGCCCATGATCCGGCGGATCCGGTCGTCGGGGAGCCCCCGGCGACGGAGCTCCTCGGTCACGTGAACGAGGCCGGTCGCGTCGATCGGGCAGATGACCGAGCCATCGAAGTCGCTCCCGAGCGCCACGTGGCGCGCGCCGTCGAGCCCCGCCTCGTCGAGGAGCGCGACGGTGTAGGCGATCGCCTCGCCGATCGCCTCGACGGTCGCGACGCGCAGGGCCGGCTCGAAGAAGCCAATCCCGATGACGCCGCCGGCGCGCGCGATCCCGATCAGGTGGGCGTCGGAGAGGTTACGGTCGTGGTCGTGGGTGCCGCGCACGCCGGTGTGGCTGACGATGAACGGCTTGCGGAGCTCGCCGGCGGCGTGCATCGCGAGCAGGTCGTCGATCAGCGGCGCCGAGGCGTGGGCGAGGTCGAGGGCGATGCCGAGCCGCTCGGACTCGAGGGCGACGCGGCGGCCGAACGCCGTGATCCCGCCGCGGGCGAGGCCGTAGGACGACCCGCCCGCCTCGTTGTCGTAGAGATGGACGAGGCCGAGCATCCGGAAGCCGGCGTCGGCGAAGCGAGCGATGTTACCGAGCTCCCCGTCAGCGGCGTGCGCCCCCTCGATCCCGAGGATGCCGGCGACGACGCGGTCACCGCGTCGCCGCGCCGCGAGGAACGTGTCGAGGTCGGCCCGGGTGCGAACGAGCCGGAGGCGGCCGCGAGACTCCTCGACGAAGCGCCGCATCTTCGCCGCCTGGTAGAACGTCCGGCCCGACGCGCTGAACCACGTGAACGGCGACTGGCCCTGGGTGACGGCGAGCGGGAAGAGCGAGTCGGTCGTCTTCGGCATGCTCTGGGCGCCCGGCACCCGCGACACCGTCGTGAACACGACCAGGCCGAGGTTGCCCTCGAGCATCCGGGGGACGTCGACGTGGCCCCGCGCGTGGCGCACGTTCAGGTTGCGGCGCCACAGGAGCGTGTCGGTGTGGAGGTCGGCGACGAGGAGCGACCCGTGCAGCCGACGCGTGGCATCACTCGGTTCGGCGTTCACGGTGCCCGGCGACTCGGTGACACGGTTGAGCCGGGCATCGACGACGGAGCAGGCGGGCGTGAGCAGAGATGCGAGGAGGAGAGCGATGAGGAGCGCGAGGCGAGTCGACATCCGTCTGGTCACTCCCGGGGAATCAGTCGAGCTCGGCCGTCACGTGAACGCCATCGGGAGCGCGTCGTCGCGACTCGATCACCGTGGTTCCGGGAGCCGCCTGCGCTTCATCGACGAAGCCGCATCATCAATGAAGCCGTGGGCGAAGTCCAGATGGCGTCAGGGCGACACGGCGCGCGCGGGCGTTCACGTGTCCGGGGGCGAGCTTCTAGAGGTGCGGCCGAAAGGGCGGCTCGGTGAGATCCTGGAGCTCTCGCCGGCGACGCGCGCCCTCGGTTCGGGGCGGCGCTCGGCGTGACGGAGAGCCGACGCTCCGACTCCTGCACCTAGGAGGCTGTTGCAGAATGACGCGAGCGGCTCGTCGAGACAGCGTCGTGCAGGCCGAGGCGCGCGGCCGAGGGAACCCGTTTGGCGTTCGCGAGGCCGCGGAACGAAGGCCTGCGCGGCGATGTCCGGCGAGACGCCG
>JAJDCQ010000218.1 GCA_029260755.1 Planctomycetota bacterium
GTACGAGCGCGGGGAGATCGCCTACAGCAAGATCGACGTGATCGCTCCGTTCCTGGGCGGGCCCGACGCGGCGCTCTGGCTGGAGCGAGCGAAGACGATGAGTGGGCCGGTGCTGCGGCAGCTCGCCGAGCAGGAGAGGCGGTTCGGGCGACCGACGGGACCGAACCAACGTCTGAAGGCGGAGCTCGACGCCGAGCAGTGGAAGCTGTACCAGCTCGCCGCCGAGAAGGCCCGCAAGATCGGGGGCAGCGAGCTTCCGGTCGCCGAGATCATCGAGGTGCTGGCGGTCAACTTCCTCCAGACGCCCTTCGACGAGTCCGAGCTCCCGCCCGACGAGTCCGAGCTCCCGCCCGACGAGCCCGAGCTCCCGCCCGACGAGGATGAGTCCGCGAGCGAGTTGCACACTGCAACCGGCGAGGGTGAGCCAGAGGCGGAGACGGGGACCTCGGCCGAGGAGGCGGACGAGATCGAGCGCGGTCGAAGCCTCCGTCGGTTGAAGCTCGAGGAGGCCGACTTCCAGTGTGAGATGGAGTGCGACCGCCGGACCGATCTGCAGGTCGACCACATCGTGCCCCGAAGCCGGAACCCGGCGCGCAAGTGGGATCCCGACAACTGCTGCGTGGCATGCGTTGCCTGCCATCGACTCAAGACCGCGGGCCTGATCCGCGTCCACGGCCGGAACGAGGACGGTGCCCTCGAGATCGAGCGCCCCATTCGCTGGCGCGTCTTCGCGGGACCGGACTGTCCCACCGAGCCCGGGCGCCGTCCAGCGGGAGGGTGAGCCGTATCGGACGCTCGGGGCCACGGGCCGCCGGGCCCTCGACCGCCGCGCCCCGGAGACTCGGCCGCCCTCGCCGCGGCTCGGAGGGCGCTCGGCGGGCGTGGCGTCGGAACGAACCGGGCGACCGGACGGCCTGCCGCCGAGGGGGCTCTGTGCTCCTGCACTCCCGGAGGCCGGACCGCGCTGCGGGCGCCGAGTCTCGGAGAAGCCTCGGCAGCCGAGGACCTCCCCGCCCTCCTTGACGTGCGACGTCCGCCCGGAGAGGAGCGGCGAACGTCGGCGGCGTTCGCGTGGGACGGCGCTCCAACGTCTCTTCGCCCTGCGTACAGAATGCCGAGCATCACCGGCGGAACGATGACGCCCGTTGATGTCTTGCATTTCCGGACGGGACTGTGCTCAGTCGAGGTCCTTCACGCACCGGAACCCGATGAACGCCTGCCGGTCCTCCGGTGAGATCCCGACGGCCGCCGCCGCCCGGCTCCGGTCGACGTCGGCGCCGTAGGCCCAGGCGCCGCCCTTCACGACCGCGCGGCGCCCGTCGGTCGACGCGGTCCACTCCATCACGTTGCCGGCGAGGTCGCGGACGCCGTAGGGGCTCTCGTCGCCCTCGATCGATCCGACCGCCACCGGACCGGCCGGGTCTCCGACGCGAGCTCGGGAGGGGTCGAACCGGCTCCCCCACGGGTAGCGACGCGCGTCGACGCCTCGGGCCGCCTTCTCCCACTCGAGCTCGCTCGGCAGGCGCTTCCCCGACCAGCGGGCGTAGGCCTCCGCCTCGTGCCGGGTCACGCCGACCATCGGGAGGTCGGGGGCGTCCGCGCCCTCGGGGGCGTCGTCGGGGCCCTCGATCGAGAAGCGCTGACGCCACGTCCAGCCCGCCGGCGTCCAGAGCTCCTCGCGATCGTAGCCGCCGTCGGCGATGAAGAGGGCGTAGCGCCCCCGGGTGACCTCGGTGCGATCGATGAGGAACGCGGGCAGCTCGTGGCTCGCGAGCGCCTTGCTCGCCGTCCCGCGGGCGAGCCCGCCGGCGAGGAAGGGTCCGCCCGGGACGAGCACCATCCCGCGCGTCGTATCGGAGCTCGGCACGGCGCCCGGGACCGGCAGGCGCGCCGCCTCGCCGCCGACCGACGGCTCGAGGAGAAACGGCACGCACGCCTCGATGCAGCCCTCGCGGGCGAACCGAAGCACGCCGTTCATCGGCAGCTCGATCGGGCGCCCGAACGGCTCCTCCAGCTTCGTCCAGCGCTCCTCGTAGACGAAGCGATCGCCGGCGGCCCGGAGCGACACCGCGCCGCCGGCCTCGCCCGCGAGGATGACCCGCGCGCGCCGCTCCGCGAGCGTCTGCGCGAGGGGGGCAGCCTGCGGGTGGTCGGGGGCCAGGCGGAGGATCGCCTCGAGGGTGCTCCGGATCTCCTCGTCGGCCCTGCCGACCGCGGCGGACGCGTCGGCGTGACCGTCCGCCTGCTCGGCGGCGAGCCGGCGAAGCGCTGCCCGTCGCCGGTCGAGGGCCGCCTCGATGCGGACGAAGGCCTCGTCGGCGGCCTGCGCGATGGCGAGATCGAGGGAGGCGCGCAGCGCGTCGAGCCGCGGGTCGGCCGCGCGCTCGGCTGCGAACGTCTCGATGAGGGCGGCCGCGCGCGCGGCGCCCGGCAGGCCGGGCTCGGTGAGCGCCTCCCGGATCCCGGCGATGCGCCGGTCGACCTCGGCGCTGGCCGCGGCGGCGCTCGCCTCGGCCGCGGCCGCCTCGGCCCGCCGGCGAGACCAGGAGACGACGACCGGGCTCGCGAGGCCGATCAGGACGGCCGCGCCGAGCGCCGTGATCGCGACCGCCCGGTTCCGGACGAGCTTGCGACGCAGGCGGTGCAGGAGCGAGGGCGGCCGCGCCAGGATCGGGTCGCCGCGGATCCAGCGCCGGAGGTCGTCCTCGAGGGCGGCGGCGTCGGCGTAGCGGCGGTCGGGCTCCTTGTCCATCGCCTTGCACACGATCGTCTCGAGCTCGATCGGCAGCCCGGGGACGATGCTGCGCGGCGCCGGCGGATCCTCGTCGATCACCTTGACGATGACCGACTGCACGTTCGGCCCCTCGAAGGGGTCCCTGGCCGTCAGGGCGGCGTAGAGGGTGGCGCCGAGGGAGTAGATGTCGGTGCGTCCGTCGTGGCTCTCGCCCATGGCCTGCTCGGGCGACATGAAGGCCGGCGTGCCGATCACGTCGCCCGCCTCGGTGAGGGTCGCCATCGCGATGTCCTTCGCCAGGCCGAAGTCCATCACCATCGCGCGCTCCTCGGGCGTCACCATGATGTTGGCGGGCTTCACGTCGCGGTGGACGATCCCCTGGTCGTGGGCGTAGGCGAGGGCGGCGGCGATGTCGGCGATCAGCCTGGCCGCGTCGGACGGGGCGAGGCGGCCGTCGCCGTCGATCACCTCCTCGAGGCTGCGTCCCTCGACGAAGCGCATCGAGTAGAAGTAGATGTCGTCGGCGTCGCCGAACTGATAGACGGGGACGATCCCCTCGTGGTCGAGCGTGGCGACGGCCTGGGCCTCGCGGCGGAACCGCTCGATGTTCTCGCGCGAGATGGCGAGCTGGCGCGGGAGCACCTTGAGGGCGACGGTCCGGTTGATCGACCGCTCGATCGCGAGGTAGACGGTTCCCATCGCCCCGCGGCCGAGCTCGCGGAGGATCTCGTAGCTCGCGACCGTCTTCAGGATCGAGGGCGGCGGCTCCTCGATCCCGCTCTCGGCGAGGACGCCGCTCGGGTCGTGGAAGCCGGGGCCCTTGGTCGGCGCCCGGAACGAGGCGCGGCCGCCCGAGGCGGCGAAGCCTCCGGCGAGGGTGTCGGCGGCGTGGAACGAGCCGCTCCCCGCCGCGCTCGCGGGCGGCTCGTCGTCGCCTCCGGACGGCGGCGGCTCGGGGGCGGGCGGCGGCGGGGACGGGGAGCCGGTCACCGGTCGGGCGCCTCGCCGAGGATCGCCGCGAGGCGCCGCTCGGTGTAGTCGAGCACCTCCTCGAGCCACGCCTTGCGCCGGTCGTAGTCCTCGACGAGGGGACCGACCTGGGGGTCGACCTCGAGGCGGTCGCGGTCGTGGAGCGTCTCGACGAGGAAGACGAGCCAGCGCGCCGCGTCGAGCTCGGTCAGCGGGTCATCGGGCGAATCGGCGGCGTCGCGGAATCGGCGCAGGGTGAGGGCGCACCGGGCGCGCCAGAGGGAGAGGGTCCCGCGCTTCGTCTTGCCGCGGGCGGCCGCGTCCATCAGCGCGCGCCAGTCCTCGCGGAGGCGGCGCGCCTCGACGACGGCGCCCGCCAGGGCCGTTCGGCGGGACCGGCGGCGCTCGCGAAGGATCCGGACGACCTCGTTCGCCACCTTCGCGCGGCGCGCGCGGCTGGCGGCGATCGGCCCCTCGTCGGGGTCGGCGCCGGGGGAGGCGCGCGCGGTGACCACGGCCGCCTCGTGGAGCGGGGCGAGCCGGACGAGGAGGGCGAGCAGCTCGGACTGCGCGGCCGACCGGCTCGCCGCCGGCGCCGCCTCGAGCGCCTCGACGCGCCGGGCGAGCTCGCGGGCGAGGAGCTCCGCGCGGGCGAGGGCGCGCTCGCCCTCGGGGCCGGGAGGGTCGGGCGTGACGGACGCCGTGCGCGCCGCCTCGGCCCGCCGATCCTCGTCGGCGACGATCGAGAGGGCGAAGGCGGCCGTCGCCTCGACCGCGAGCGCGTCCGCCTCGATCTGAAGCGCGCGGACGTGGCCGGCGCGCCGTCGCCGCACCTCGGCGATGACGGCGCCGAGCGAGACCGTTGGACCGGTCGACGGCGCGGCCTCTTCCTCGCCCGAAGGCGGCGTGCTCGCCGAGAGCGCGGCGATCCGGGGCTCGAGGAGGGCGACGAGAGAGCGGACGTCGTCGCCCGCGTCCGGGAACGACGAGGCGAGCAGCTCCGTCGGGCCGAACGGCGCGGCGAGCCGTTCGATCCGCTGGACCTCGCGCAGGAGCGCGGCCGGTCGCTCGCCGGGGTCGTCGCCGCCGTCGCGATCGGCGGCGAGCGCCTCGAGGTCGTCGGCGAGGAAGCCGAGGGCGGCGAACGCCTCGGCGAGCGCCTTCCGCTCGGCCTCGCGATCGGCGAACTCGGCGGTCGGATCGCCCGCGTAGGTGCGGAGGACCGTCAGCCGCGGGCGGGCGCCGATCGTCGGGCGCGCCTTCGGCTGCCGGCGCGGGTCGAGGACGACGAGGAGCTCGTACAGGCCGGCCCGCGCGGGCTCGGGCGCCTCGATCACGACCTCGACGGTCCCGTCGGGGCCGACGCGGGTCGGCGTCCAGCAGCGACGGATGGGGCGCCTGGCGAACGCGAGGCCGACGTCGATCCGGGCGCCGGCGGGGGCGGCGTCGATCGCGATCCGCGCGGTGAGCCGGAACGCCGGCTCGGTCGTGGTGGAGACCTCGAGGAGGCGCGCGGGCGGCGCCGGCGCGGCGTCCTCGGTCGCCTCCTCCTGCGCCGAAGCGGCGGCGGCGGGGATGGCGGCGGTCGCGAGGACGGCGAGGACGGTCGCGGCGATGCGGGGAGCCCGGCTCAACGACCGACTCCCTCCTTCGGCTGGCCCGGGAGCGCCGTCCCCGGGCGGGCGACCCTCAGTCGGTCCGCCAGCGGAACGAGATGATCTCGGTTCCGACGCGGAAGGTGAGGGTGATGTCGTCGAGCACCGGCGAGACGTTGAGGGGCGGCGCTCCCAGGGAGGGATCGTAGGTGAACTCGACGACGAATTCGACCCCCTCGCCCTGCACCACCATTCCGGGGACCGCACCGCCGCCCGAGCTGACCGTGCCGCCGCCCTCGCCGACGTCGATCGCCGAGCCGCCGGAGCTCGTCGTCCCGCCCGGCTCGCCGGGGACGCCGGTCGTGGCGCCGGTGCCGGGCTCGCCCGTCGAGCCGCCCGTCCCGGTCGCTTCGCCGGCGGTCTCCCGAGCCCGGAGCTCGGCGAGCTGGGCCTCGAGGTCGGCGATCTCGGCCGCGGCCTGGTCCCGGATGGCCCGAGCCTGCTCCCGGGCCTCCGCCTTGGTGATGCCGCCGCCGGTCGAGGCCGTTCCGGTCGACGGGTCGTAGCCGAGCATCTGGTCGATCACGCGTTTGGTGTGCTTGCCGACGTAGCCGTTGGGGCGGGCGCTCGCCCCGGCGGCGCCCATCGAGTCGCGCTCGAGGTCGATCACGGCCTGCCGCGTCGCCTCGTCGAAGACGCCCGAGGTCGGCGCCGGATAGCCGGCCTGGTTCAACGCCTCCTGGAGCGCCTGGACGTCCTTGCCGCGGTCGCCCTTGCCGAGCCCGCGGCCGTTGCGCATGTCCTCGTAGCCGGCGGGGACGGTGCCGTCGCCCGCGCCAGCCGCGGCCCGCAGCTCGTCCATCGCGACGCGCGCCTGGTCCCGGATCGCCTGGATCTTCTGGTTGATCTCCTCGGTCCTGGTCGCGAGGTCGACGATCTCCTGTCCCTCGGCGTCGCCGACCGAGGGGTCGATCTTGTCGCTCCCGGGCAGGGCGCGGAACTCGACGCCGTCGACGATCAGGCCGACCGACGCGTCGAAGGCGCGGTCGTCGAACCGCTGGCCGCCGTAGCTCCGCGGCAGGTGCTGCGTCCAGGTGAGGGTGCCGAGCTCCGCGTCGACGTCGAACGGCGGGAACTCCCCGGCGAAGCGTCCGATCACGTCGGTGTCGGCGGCCTCGAACCGCTCGGGCGGCGGGATGACCCCGTCGAGCTTCGCGAGGGCCGTCCGGACCCGGATCATGTCGATCGTCACGTCGCGGAAGTCGCTCGAGCCGTCGGACTCGAACCCTCCGCCGACCTCGAAGAAGGGCTCCTGAACGGGCACCGCCGCGTCGAGGCATCCCGGATAGCCGCCCTGGACCACGCCCTCGGACGCGGTGAGCGGCACGCTCTCGCCGTCGAGGAAGATCTGCTGGGTGAGGCCGTCGACCCACGTCACCCGCAGGTGGTGCCACTCGTTGGGGTCGGTCTTCCCGGTGAAGGTTCCCCCTGCGACCGTCCGGCCGAACTCGTAGGGGATCGGCATCGGCTCGGCGCCGGGCGGCTGGGTGAAGAGGCGCTCGGACTCGATCTTGAAGGCGTCGCCGTCGATCGTGAGATCGATGTTGTGCTGGAGGCCGCCGTCGGGGGACAGCGGCGTCTGCCCGCGGAAGAGCGGCATCGGCAGCTTCTGCTGCTCGCGGTCGGGCTTGAACCAGAACTCGAGCTCGCCCGAGTGGGCGGCGAGCGCCCCGCCGGGCAGCTGCAGGGTGCGCTCCTTCGCCCGCGACTGATGGACGCCATCGGGGAAGAGATCGCCGCCGTCCTCGGGCATGACGCCCGAGGCGAGGCCGAGGGTGCGCGGGCCGAAGGCGCCGCCGCCGCCGGGGGCCGGGACGCCCGGCCCGCCTTCCTCGCCCGGCGGGGGCGGGAGCGGACCGGGCCCGCCGGCGACCGGCTCCTCGGGCTCCTCGGGCGGGACGGGCGGCGGCGGGGCGGCCGTCAGGATGCTCGACGCGATCTCCGTCGCGGTTCCGGGCCCGGCGAGCAGGTTCGCGATCGCCTGGGTGGTCGGGTCGTCGGCCGCGTCGAGCGAGAGGAGGAGCTGGGTCTTCTCCTCGTCGGTCAGCGGGAGGGCGAGGATCTCCTCGATGAGGCGGGTCTTGTCGCCGGTGGCCGGGTCGAACGCGGTCGCCGGGTCGAATGGCGGGAGCGGCTCGGGCGGCGTCGCCTCACGCGCCTCCCGGTCGAGGGCGACGAGGGCGGCGATCGCGCCCGCGATGTCGCCGGTGCCATCGTCGAGGCCGAAGACCGCGCCGAGGGCGGCGGCCGGGTCGCCGCCGGCCGCGGCGAGGGCGGCCTGCGCGGCGGCCGCGGCCGGTTCCTCGACGAGCTCGCCGCCCGGCGGCGGGTCGAGCTCGCCGAAGCCGGGCTCGCGCGCCTCGAACGGCTGCCCGGTCGCGCGGGCGCGGAACCCGCCGATGTCGTCCTCGTAGTAGGGCTCGTCGCGGTAGAGCTGCACGTAGCCCGAGATCCGGGAGCTGTCCTGGTCCTCGTCCATGCTGCTCGGGAAGGTCGCGGTCGCGTCGACCAGCCCCGAGGTGCGGTGAAGCTCGAGCTCGGTCTGGGTCGTCAGGCGGAGGAGGTCGTAGATCCGCGCGACGACGCGCAGCTCCGCCTCGGCGAGGACGACGCCCTCGCGGTCGTGGATCCGGCCGAGCGACTCGATCTCGTAGATCCCCATCGTCAGGAACGAGAGCTCGGTCGTCGGCGTGACGACGTGGCTCTTGTCCATGCCGAGGTTGATGACGAGGTCGGGGTTCAGGGCCGTGATGGTCAGGTTCGGGTTGGCGTTGACCTTGAGGGCGGTCGCCTGCTCCGGCGTCAGGCCGCCCGCCGTCGGGTTCGCGAACGAGTCGACGAGCTCGAACAGCTCCTCCCAGGTCGAGATCGCACCCTCGTCGGGGTTGTCGCTCTCGCGGTAGCGGATCAGCTCATCGGCCATCGAGGCGGCCTGCTCGAAGGTGACCGGCGGGACGTCGATGGCGGCGACGCCCGCGAAGGCGGCGATCAGGACGGGACGCGACGCCGTGTTGACGTCGATCGGCGCGCGCGGCTCGCCCTCGAAGAGGGGGACGCCGTTGTCCTCGTCCATCTCGAAGAAGCGGACGGTGGTCAGGTCGACCCAGCCGTCGACGCAGACGAACTGCCGGAGCGCCTCCCAGTCGTCGTCGGCGAGGAGCTCGCGCAGCTCGTCCTTGCGGTCGAGGCCGCCGCGGTCGTCGCGGAAGGCGGCTATCTCGGCGCCGCGGCCGGCGACGGGGTCGTGGAGCGAGAGTCCGAGGCGGGCGCGCTCCTCGGCGATCGCGCGGCCGAGCGTGTCGAGCATCGGGGCGAGTCGCTCGGTCGGGAGGCCGAGGTGGACCTGCGCGCTCGTCGGCTGGACCCGCAGGACGTAGCGGTCGCCCGCGTCGGTATAGCTCGCGCCGAGGACGCCGGAGAAGGCGCCGAGGGTGTCGGTGCCGCCGGCGAGCGACGGGTTGGGCGTCGCGTCGATCGGGAGGCCGATGCCGAGGTCCGTCCCGGCCGGGTCGCGGAACGCCCACGGCATCGTCGACGTCGGGAAGGGCTCCCGCAGCTCGCTCCGGGCGAGCTCGGCGACGGCGCGGTGGAAGCCGGCCTCGGCCGCGAGTCGAGCCTGCTTGGCGACGATGTGGTTGCTCGAGGCGCCGCGCTCGAGGCTCATCAGGCGAGCCATGGCGAGGGCGAACGTCGCGAGGAGGGCGAGCACGGCCAGGACGACGACGAGGGCCGTCCCGCGCGCCGCTCCGGAGACGCTCACGCTCGATCGATGACGCACGCCGGCTCCCCTCGCGACTCCCGCGGCCCACCGAAGATCGGTGTGACAGGTCCGCTCACTACCGTCGCTTCCGGCGGTCGGTGAGCGGTGCGTCATCATCGAGCCCCTCCCCCAAGTGCTTGAATGGCAGGGGATCGGACGAAGCCGTGGGAAGGATGATAGGAAACGCCGTGCCACTCGCGCCCGCGAGTCGTCGGGGCGCGGATGAGAGGCCACGGCGCATCAGCTCGGCCTCGGCGAATCGGGCCGGAGCGAGGTTCCCGGGCGTGACGGGCGGTCAGGCGCGGCGCCGCGCCACGAGGACGAGCGCTCCGAGGAGGAGCAGGAGCGGGATCACGCCCGAGAGCGGATCGGTCGAGGTGGAGGGGGTCGCCGCGATGCAGCCGCCACCACCGCCACCACCTCCGCCGCCGCCAACCCGCGGGGTGCCGCCCGTCGAGCCGCCGCCCGTCGAGCCGCCACCGGTGGAGCCGCCGCCGGTGGAGCCGCCGCCGGTCGAGCCGCCGCCGCCGGTCGGGGTGAGCTGCGGCGAGGCGAACGTCGTCCCGATCGAGTGGAGGGCGTTGTCGTGGACGTCGCGGGGCGCGTCGCGGAAGTAGCAGGCGATCGTCACAGCGCCGGGCGCGGGGAACGCGTCGCCGCTGACCGGGATCGGGTCGCGGTTCGTCGCGATGAACCGGCTCGTCCGGATCCCGTTCGCGTCGACCCACTGGCCGTCGAACGGCACGCCGGCGATCGAGCCGTCGGTCGAGTCGCCGCTGGCGTCGAGCGCCTTCGCCTCGAAGGCGAGGGGCGTGTCGAGCATCGAGACATCGAAGGTGAACGTGACCGTGACGCTGCCGGCCGGGAGCGTGGCGGTGACGGGGTCCGCCGCGCCGGCGACGACGTCGACGTCGAACGGGATGGCGAAGACGGGGTTCGTGTAGCACCGCCGCTCGGTCGCGCCGAGCGGGCCCGCGTCGGGGTCGCCGCCGGTGAAGGCGCCCAGATGAATCGCGGAGAGGGCGTCGATGGTGCCCTCCTCGTTCGGATCGATGAGCTCGTCGTGGTCGACGCCGCTCTGCCCGGGGACGAGCGACCCGCGCCCGCGGAGGCGCTCGTCGCCGTTGCGCTGCTCGGTCGGGTTCATGTCGTTCGGCGAGGTCTTGTAGATCTTCACCGAGGCGATCGCGCCGCCGTTGCTGCCGAACTCGCCCGTGTTGACGTGGCGGTGGCGGAGGCGGACGTCGCCGCTTCCCCGGCGAACGAGCATGGTGCCGCCGCCGTCGAAGGCGCCCGCGCCGCCGATCCGGCCGTCGGCGTTCTCGAACGCCGCTGTGCCCGCGTGCCAGGTGAGCGTCTCGGAGTCGAAGCGGTCGTTCGCGTCCATCGAGAAGGTGATCAGGGGGCCGTCGGTGAGGACGGAGTTGCCCTCGTCGAGCGCCTTCATCGCGCGCTCCTCGAAGTCGGCGCCGGCCTTGCCCTCGGGGAAGACGTAGGTGCGGGGTGTCCCGAACGTCGAGTCGCCGACGCTGAACGTCGCCGCGAGCGAGAGCGGCGTCGCCACGCGGCCGGTGTTGAAGTTGAAGTCGCCGTGGGCGTCGCTGCCTGCCGCCACGTAGAGCTTGCGGATGAAGTGGACGTCGGGGTCCGAGGCGAACGCGAAGTCGAGCAGCGTCTCGAGGTGGCGATGGTACTCGGCGAAGCCGAACTCGACGCCCTTGTCCCAGGTCGCCGACCCCTGGGCGAACGAGGGGTGCTGCCACGGGTTGAGGTCGTCGAAGTCGATCGCGTTGCTCGGCAGGCTGCGGGTGTCGCGCCCGTTCCAGAACTCCCAGCCCTTGAAGACGAAGTCGCCGGGGTTGTCGTGGACGAAGTCGCGGTTCCGGTTCGCCGGCGACAGGCCGAGCGTCCGGTCGATGTTGGCGTCGCTCCAGCCCATACCGCTGAACGGGTGGGCGGCGTAGCTGAACGACTCGCCGTTGCGCGCCTGGTTCTGCTTCGCCATCCGATCGAAGACGAACGTGAGCTCGAGGTCGATGTTGGGCGAGCCGGCCGCGCGGAGGAAGCCGCCGCCGTGCCACGGACCCTCGAAGTGCTCGGCCCGGAAGACGAGCATGTGCGCGCCGAGCGGGATGCCCGGCAGGATGTTGAGGAGCTGGTCGATGAACCCGTTGATCTTCGGCAGGGGGACGTCCTGCTTGAAGGTGACCTCCTCGCCGCTCGCGACGCCGAAGATCTGCGCGTACCGATCCCGCTCGGGAAGAACCCCGCCGCCGGCCGTCGGGCTGCTCGCGGCCGAGGTCGGGCCGAACGGCGGACGCTTGTCGTCGTCGTCGGCGCCCGAGATCGTCTGGTTGTAGAAGGCGTTGTGATCGGTCGTGATCACGCGCCCGTTCACCCCGTCGACCGAGTCGGTCAGCCCGAGCGAGAACGAGCTCTCCTTGATCATCTGGACCGGGCCGCCGTAGGCCTTCCGCGGCGCGAAGATGTTGAGCGGGTTGCCGAAGAACCACTCGGCGATCGTGTGGTGGTGGACGTCGTAGTAGTGGCCCTCGCCGGCGAGGCGCGGCAGGTGGTCCTGGCCGAAGAAGACGCGGAGGACGGTCCGGGCGCTGCCGCTGCGGGTGACGTTGAAGAAGAACAGGAGCTTGCGCTCGGTCTTCCAGTCGAGGCGCGCGTCGAGGAACTTCTCGGTGTCGGCGGCCGGCGGGTCGGTCACGCCGAAGACGGCGCGCGGCACCCGGAGGATGTCGTGGCGGCCGTTCTTCGCGAGCGGCTCGTCGCCGAACAGGTTCGGATCGGCCTGCCCGCCGGAGGTCCGTCGGACGACGCCCTCCTCGTCGACGATCTCGAGGCCGGCCGGGAAGCGCCCCGGTGAGCCGGCGATGTCGACGCTGCCCTCGTCGTCGTAGACGGTGACGCCGGGGGCGGTGTCCTGCGGCTGGTCCTTGAGGGCGAGGGTCGCCCGGTTCACGACGAGGCGATCGGTCCCGAGGAAGCTGCCGCCCTTGGCGGGGACGAAGAGCTGGATCGGAACCCAGTCTCGGCCCGGCGAGACGCGGGCCGGCGCGTCCCAGATCACGTCGACCCCGTTGCTCTGCTGATAGAGGCCGCGGGCGGGACGGGCGCTCGGCGCCTCGAAGACGGTCTGGAAGAACGCGGTGTTGTCGGTGAGGGCCGTCTCGCCGGGACGCGGCCCGAGGGCGGCCTGGAACTCGACGAGCCCGGCGGGCGGCGTCGTCGGCCGGGGCCACTCGAGGATGATCGTGCGGCGCTCGCCGACGGCGAGGTCGATCGAGCCCGTCGAGGAGGGGGCGGCGGCGCCCGGTCCGCCCGCGGTCGAGCCGCCGCCGGAGCCCGGACCGGCGGTGGGCGCCCGGGCGGCCCGGTTCGCGCCGGTGACGCGGAGGTCGATTCCGGTCTCGGTCTGCGTGCCGCGGTTGACGATCGTCACCTCGACGAGGAGCTTCGCGGCGGTCGGGTCGGGCGCGCCGACCGTGAACCGCTCGACCGAGATGTCGCGGACGAGGGTCGTGTCGGCGGCGCGGTTGACCGTGATCTGGTTGTCGGCCAGGAGCGTCTCGCCGGGCGCGGGGAACGCCTCACCCTGGATCGCGTAGCTCGCGGCGCCCGCCGGCACCGTGAAGTTGAACGTGAGCGTGCGGCGCTCGCCGATGCCGAGGTTGGTGATCGGGCGGACGCCCACCTCGATACCGTTCTGACGCGAGACGACGATCGCGCTCGCGAGGGCGGCGTTCCCGCGGTTCTCGACGTCGACCTCGATGACGCTCGGCGCGCCGGCGAGGAGCTTGCTCGGGAACGTGCGGACGCTCCGGATCGCCAGGTCGGCGAGGGCGGGGTCGGAGCGGTCGAGCGCCTCCCGCGCGTCGATCCGCCCGAAGGTGTAGACGTCCGAGAGGCCCGCCGCCGTGATGGCGTCGATCGGGCGCGCGCTCTGGCGAAGGATCTGGGCGATCTCGGCGCCGCCGAGGGTCGGCCGGTTGCTCCGGATGAGCGCGGCGACGCCGGCCACCACGCCGGTCGCGGCGCTCGTGCCGCTGACGAACCCGTAGACCCCGCCCGGGACGGTCGTCGGGAGCTTCTCGCCGGGCGCCGCGACGTCGACCTCGCTCGAGACGACGGTCGCGAACGAGAGCTCGGGGATCGCGGCGGACGAGGTGGCGCCGACGCAGACGCTCTCGGGGTAGGCCGCCGGGAAGCTCGGCTGGTGGACGTTGTCGTTGCCGGCCGCGGCGACGACGACGACGCCGGCGCTCGTGGCGGTGCGGATGGCGGCCTGGAGGGTGGCGCTGCCCGTGCGGGCGCCGAGGGCGAGGCAGACGACGTCGGCGCCGTTCTGCACGGCGAAGTCGAGGCCGGCGACGATGTCGGCGTAGCTGGCGAGCGCCTCGCCGTCGGCGACCTTGACCGGCATGACGCGCGCGCCGTAGGCGACGCCGGCGATGCCGTCGGCGTTGTCGCCGGCCGCGGCGATGATCCCGGCGAGGGCCGTGCCGTGGCCGTTGTCGTCGGTCGGGTCGGGGTCGCCGTTCACGAAGTCGAACCCGGCGACGAGCTGGCCCTGGAGGTCGGGGTGCGCGGTATCGACGCCGGTGTCGAGGACGGCGACGATGACCGACGGATCGCCCGTCGTGATGTCCCAGGCGCTCTCGATCGAGATGTTCCTTAGACCGTCCTGTGCCGCGAAGAAGTCGTCGTTCGGGGTGAGCGACGCCGACGCGAGGACGTTCGCCTCGGCGCGCGCGACGCGCGGATCGGCCGCGAGGCGCGCGACGAGGTCGGCGGTGGCCGCACCGTCGATGGGCTCGGCGGTCGCCACGTGAAGCACCGCGCCCGCGGAGAGGACGCGGACGAGTCGGACGTGGAGGTCGGCGGCGAGCGCGTCGGCGTCGACGGCGCGGGTCCCGAGGGTGACGAGCGCCTCGCCGGCGACCGCGTCGGTCGTCCCGCCCGGCAGCGTCACGACGCGATGGCGCCGGCCGCGGCGCGCGACCGCGTTCTGGAACTCGAAGAGGTTCTTCTTCGCCTCGGCGCTGGAGAGGCACGCGTCCCCCGCACCGTGACCCTCGTGCGCGCAGTCGCCCGCGTCGGCGCGCTCGGAGGCGGGACGCGCGACCGAGATGAATCCGTCGTCGCCGGCGGCGTCGCCGCCTCGCGGGGCGGGGCTCCTCGTCGGGGCGGCTCCGAGGGCCAAGAGACCCAGCACGAGCGCCACCAATGAGATGGACGCCGCGGGGATCAGGAGGAAGGCGTGGATCGGGCTCGGCCCGCGGGTGGTGTTGCTGTCCAAGGTGGCGTCCCCAGCCTGGGCGCCGCCGGGACCGGCGACGCGTCCTCTTCCCGATGAGGAGCGCTCCCCCGCGCGGGACGGATGTCCCGCGGGCGGTCCCCTCTCTCGTTGATGTCTAGTCGGTTCGCCGGTCGGTTCGTGCGTCCTGGAGCGCGCCCCCCTTCGTCCGCGACTCCTGCGGACCAGCGCGCTCCGTGACCGGCTGTCGAGGCGGCTCCGTCGTCTCACCCGGTCGTGTCGAGGGACGCGACGGGGAGACCGGAGCTTTGCACCCCGCCCTCGCGGGCGGTTCGCCTTTATCTCGGCTTCACCAGACGTTGGGCGATTCTAAGGACGGCTTCGGGGGGGTGTCAACGATGTTTGCGGGGAGCTTCGCCGCACCTCGCCTTCGGTCTCGTTACGTCGCATTGCGTCGTGACACGGCCGCGCGCCCAGCTTGACTCGCGATGGATCGCTGTGCTAGCATTCAATCGTCGGAGATCTGGCGGATCTTGCGTTTCTAGCATGGTTTAAGTTGCCGAGCCGGTCGGCGCGCCAGGGCACGACACCCGGCGAGGCGGGATCCCGATGCCCACCTTCCGCGAGCGCCTCCTGGCGGAGCTGGCGGTCCGCGAGGGACTCATCAACACCGCCACCAGGGACGAGGTGCTGGGCGTCGCCGACCAGCTCCGCGCTCTCCGTCTCTCCAAGCCCCTCTCCGAGGTCCTCGTCGAGCGGGAGCACGTCGAGGCGCCGCGGATGGAGTGGCTCCTCGGCAAGTTCGTCTCGGTCCAGGTCGTCTGCACCGCGTGCTCGAGGCGGCTCGAGATCGACGAGCTGACCGATGTCGAGGAGGGCGATGGTGGAGCCGGCTGCCCCGACTGCGGCGCGACGATCGGCGACCCGCGCGAGGTCGGGCTCGAGGACGGCGAGCCGTTCTGGGCCGGCGGCGGACCGGACGACGACGCCGAGGTCGGCAGCGAGCTTCTCCCTCCGCCCGAGACGCTGCTCGCGGCGCTGCCTCCGGAAGCGACCGCGCCGACCGCGTCGCCGCCCTTAGGGTCTTTACCCAAAGCCGATGGTGACGCGAGCGGCTCGCTCCCGTGGGCGGGGGTCGGGCCCGGCGGGAAGCCGGACGAGCCGGCCGAGGTCGCTCCGCGGACGGGCTCGCCGGTCGCGGGCGGCGGGGCCAAGCCGCCGTGGGCAGCGGTCGGACCGGTGTCGAGCGGGGAGGGCGACGCCGAGGCGGTCGCGGAGCCGCCGGCGGCCGAGCCCGAGGCGCCGGCCGAGCCCGCCTCGCCGACCGCGCCAGCGACGGCGACGCCGTGGGCCGCGGTGACCGTCTCGAGCTCCCCGAGCGCAGGGTCGCCCCCGGGCGGAGCGCCGCCGTGGGCGGTCGTGAAGCCGGCGACCGAGAACGACGCAGCCGACGGGACCGACGCCGACGAGCCGGGCGGGCCCGGACCGGCGCGACCATCGGTCTGGTCGGCGACCGGCGCCGCCGATCCGAGCCCGCAGTCGCCCGACTCGATCCCGCCGACGATCGTGACGCCGGCTCCCGGCAGCCTCCACATCGACCTCGACCTCCACACGCCCGTGCAGGGTCTCGAGGCGCCGCCGTGGGCGGCGGTGCGGCCGCTCGCGATCGAGCCCGAGGGACGCACCTCCGCCGCCGTCCAGGACGAGATCGAGGAGGCGCTCCAGCCGGCCAGCTCGGACGACGCGCTGATCGGGCAGGCGCTCGGCCCCTGGAAGATCACCCGACGGCTCGGCGAAGGCGGCATGGGCGTCGTCTACGGCGCGGTCCGGTCGAGCGACGGGCTCCAGGCGGCGCTGAAGGTTCTCCAGAGCCAGATCACCGACAACAAGCGCGTCGTCTTCGAGCGGTTCCAGCGCGAGGCGCGGGTCGTCCGGCAGATCGACCACCCCAACATCGTCCGCGTCTACGACGTCGGTCAGGACTCCGGGTTCCACTACATCGCGATGGAGCTGATCGGCGGCCCGACGCTCATGAAGTTCATGGCCGACGCGGGCGGCCTCGACCTCGAGATCGCGAGCGAGCTGCTCGAGCAGACCCTCGACGGGCTCGGCGCGGCGCACGAGAAGGGGATCATCCATCGCGACATCAAGCCGGACAACGTGATCCTCGACCTCGATGCGACGGCGAAGATCACCGACTTCGGCCTCGCCCGCGGCATGGGGCGCGACAGTCGACTCACCCAGACCGGCGAGCTCGTCGGCACGCCGTACTACATGTCGCCCGAGCAGGCGGAGGGTCTCGAGCTCGACAACAGGACCGACATCTACTCGCTCGGCGTCGCCTTCTATCACCTCATGACCGGACGTCTGCCGTTCACCGGCGACAACCCGCTGCAGATCATCCTCAAGCACATCAACGACGAGCCGGTCCCGCTCCACGAGCACGAGGAGCGCATCCCCGTCGACCTCTCGCGGCTGATCCTGAAGATGATGGCGAAGAAGCGGGATCAACGGTACGAGAGCTGCGCCGCCGTCCTGGCCGACCTCGCGCGGGTCCGCGCGGGCGAGAGCGTCGAGTCGCTCACCCCGATCAAGCTCGACTGCCCCGACTGCGGCCAGCGGATCGAGTACATGGCGTCCGAGGCGGGCCTGAAGCGGAGCTGCCCGCACTGCGGCGGGATGGTGGCGGTTCCGGTCGACGATCGCGCCGCGTTCCTGCCGCCTCACGAGGATCTCTTCTTCGGGAAGATCCTGGTCCTGAACAAGATGGTGACGGCCGACCGGATCGCCGCCGAGCTCGCGCAGCAGGAGGAGCGGCGCGATCGGACGGGCGAGACGATCCCGCTCTCGCGGCTCCTCGTCGACCGAGGCATCCTGCGACCCTCGCAGGTGGCGATGGTCCAGAAGGCGATCGCGCTCCAGGTTCGCCTTCAGAGCGATCAGGTCGCCGCGAAGTGCGCCCTCTTCAACGAGCTCGCGACGAAGCAGCAGCTCGAGAAGTGCATCGAGGTGCAGAAGCGGGGCGGCGCGTACACCGAGCGACGCATCGTCGACCTCCTCGGGGATCCGGTCGGGCTCGAGGCGGGGGCCCTCGAGACGCTCAAGCGTCTGATCGACGAGTACCGACGGGTGCAGGAGGACGTTCTCTTCGGACGCCTCGCCGTGGCGAACGGGTTCGCGACCGAGGACCAGGTCCGGCAGGCGCTCGCGGTCCGGAAGGCGCAGCGGGGGAGGCGGAAGCGACTGCCCCAGGTGCTCGTCTCCCTCGAGGTTCTCGACGACGAGCGGGTCGAGACGCTGCGCTCGCTCTCGGTCCGCTACCTCCTGGCGAACCCGCCCCCCGAGGTGAGCCCGCCCTCGACGCGCGATCTCCGGGAGGTGGCCGGAGCCTAGCCCGGATAGGGGCCATCAAGCTCGCTCAGGCGACCGCGGACCCACCGGCTTCGCCTTCGGCGAAGAGGATGAAACCACGGAGACACACACGGAGGGCACGGAGGACTCACGGAGAAGACGCGACCAGCTCAGCCCGGGTTGGGTGGCTTCCCCTCCGCCGAGGGGATGAAACCACGGAGGCATCGAGGCACGGAGGAGCCTCGGAGGAGATCCGGGTCTTCGACCGCTCGGCGCGTCCTCCCTGAATTCTCCGTGTTCTCCGTGCCTCCGTGGTGACATCCTGCTCGCCGAAGGCGAGCCCATCGGCACCTGAACGAGCTCGATAGCCCCTGCCCGGGATCATTCACGATCCGCGCTCGCGAGCCCGATCGCGCCGCGGATTTGGCGTCGCGTTCGGTAAAATAAGGACTTATGGGGATGGCAGTTGGCCTGAAACGAGGCGCACCCGGTTTCCCGGGTGCGGTCCCGTGGTGTACTATCTACCGAAAAGGGGGAAAAGTGGGGAAACGGTAAACGCACACCCTTTTTCGTGCGGTGACTTCCGTGGAAGCCACCTCGCCAGGAGTAAGCTAGCCCTAGCCTTGATGATTGTCAAGTGTCTCACGCCGATGACGCGTTGTAATATCTTGGAGTTCCGTTGGTTGGGAGTATAGCTCCTTTCCTCTTCGCTGCCTGAGGCGACGTGCTCCCCCGCCCTCCTCGCTGCCCTTCGGCACGCCGGATGCGCCCTTAGCAGACCGCGTGCCCAGCCGGGGCTCGTGAGGGGCGCTCGATTCGAACCCAACCCCAGACTCCGGCAGGATCTTGCGGGATCGAGCCCGGATCCGGTCCGGCAAATCCGGTCGGGCGGTTCGCCCGGGCCGGCATCATCACCCGGGTCGAAACGGGCAGCGGACCGGCGGCGGACGGCGAGGAGACGATCATGACGGATCGAGGCGAACGCCCGGCGGGTCACGACGGGACCGAGGAGATCCTCCGTCACCTCGAGGCGCTCTCCGCGAGGATCGACCCGATCGCGGCCGATGCTCAGCGGAGGGCGCGGCTCTTCGACGATCTCCACGAGGAGATGCGCAGCCGCAGCGCCGAGTTCCTCTTCCGGGTCCAGAAGCCGCTCTTCATGGACCTCATCCTCTTCCACGATGTCCTCACCCGGCTGGTCCGCCGCTGGGACGGCGACGAGCCGCTGCGGGCGGACCTCGAGCACGCCCGCGACGAGCTCCTCGAGATTCTCTATCGCCACGACATCGAGCGGATCGACGCGAGGCCGAAGAAGCTCGACGTCGAGGTCCAGAGGCCGATTCGTCGGATCGACACGAGCGATCCGGCCGAGGATCGAGACGTCGTGGAGTACGTCCACGACGGGTTCGTCCGCCACGACACCGTGCTCCGGCCGCAGGGAATCGTCGTGAAGCGGTTCGTCGAGGAGGGCAAGCCGGTCGCCGTCGAGGCGGGTCGCGGCCCGGACGACGTCGGAACGCTGGAAGGCTGAGGGGGAGAGACGAGATGGCCGATCAGACGCGGCGGATCGCGGGGCTGGACCTGGGCACGACCTACTCGGCCGTGGCGAGGTTCGACGACTTCGGCAAGCCGGAGGTGATTCCGAACCTCGACGGGGAGCGCACCACGCCGAGCGTCGTCCTCTTCGAGGACGACGAGGTCATCGTCGGCCGGATCGCGAAGAACCAGGCGGTCAGCAACCCCGACCGGATCGCGCAGTTCGTGAAGCGGTCGATCGGCGATGCGGACTGGCGCATGGACATCGACGGACGCGAGTACACCCCCGAGCTGCTGAGCGCGATCATCGTCCGCAAGATGATCGGCGACGTGGAGGCCTCGATCGGGGAGACGATCACCGACCTCGTGATCACCTGCCCCGCCTACTTCAACGATGCCGAGCGGACCGCGACGATGGAGGCGGGCATGCTCGCGGGGTTCAACGTCCTCGGGATCATCAACGAGCCGACCGCCGCCGCCCTCGCCTACGGGATGAACAAGCGCGACCGGTCGATGCGCGTGCTCGTCTACGACCTCGGCGGCGGGACCTTCGACGTCACGATCCTCGAGATCGAGGGGCGCCACTTCCGGGTGCTCGCGACCGACGGCGAGCGGCGCCTCGGGGGCAAGGACTGGGACGACGAGATCGTCGCCTGGGTGTGCGAGCGGTTCGAGGAGGAGCACGGCACGAGCCCGCGCGACGACGTCGAGGCGTACCAGGACCTGGTCCTCAAGGCGGAGGAGGCGAAGCGGACGCTCACCCGGAAGCCGCGCGCGCGGATCTTCTGCCAGTGCGCCGGCAAGAGCGCGTCCTACGTCCTGACGCGCGACGAGCTCGAGGAGCTCACTCGGCCGCTGCTCGAGCAGACCGAGACCTACCTCGACATCGTCCTCGGCAAGTCGGGTCTCACCTGGGACGAGATCGATGCCGTCCTCCCCGTCGGCGGGATGACCCGGGTGCCGAGCGTGCGCGACATGCTCGTCCGCGTCACCGGTCGCGAGCCCGAGCGCGGGGTCAACCCGGACGAGTGCGTGGCCCTGGGAGCGACCTACTGGGCGGCGATCCTGCTCATGCGCGAGAGCGCCCGGGTGCAGGAGCTGATCGAGAGCGGCGTCGAGGGCGTCGACGCGCTGCCGGTCGAGGAGGCGGTCCCCGAGGCGCTCCGCGACTACCTCCCGGGGGTCGTGGTCAGCAACGTCAACAGCCACAGCTTCGGGATCGTCACCGAGCGGGCCGACGGCTCGACCCGAAACCGGATCATGATCCCCGAGCAGACCTCCTTGCCGGCCGAGAGCACCCAGACCTTCACCCTGCGGGCGAACCAGGTGAGCGCCGAGATCCGGGTGCTCGAGGGCGAGACCGAGGACCCCGACGACTGCATCGAGGTCGGGACGGCGGTCTTCGGCGAGCTGCCCTGCCGGCCGAGGGAGGCGCTCGTCCGGGTCACCTATCGCTACGGCGAGGACGGGCTGCTCGACGTGCGCGCGATCGATCTCGAGACGGGCCGGGCGGTCGACACGACGGTCGTCCGCAAGGGGAGCGTCGGGGCGCGCGAGCTGCAGCGGCAGCGCCGCGACGTCGACCGCCTCGTCGGCGTCGAGCGCGAGACGGCGGTGCTCGCGGTGCCCGACTTCGGACGGGTGACGGAGCAGCGGGTCGGTTGACGAGCGCGAAGGCCGAGCTGTCGGCAGGGGGCGGGGCGTGATCTCGACGTCGAGCACGGACGAGCTCGTCCGCTATCACGACCTCCTCGGGATCGCCCGCGAGATCCGGCATCCGAGCTGCTACGAGCTCCTCGGCCTGGCGCCGGGCGAGGTCGACGCCGAGGACATCGGACGACGGTACCGCGCCCAGATGGGCAAGCTCCAGCGGATCAAGACCAGCCGGCACCGGCGTCGCCTGGAGCAGCTCAAGGCGGCGCTCCGGTCGGCGCGCCGGACGCTGAGCAACCCCGACCGCAAGCGCGCCTACGACCAGGAGCTTCGCCGAAGCCCCGAGGAGCGCCTCGCGGCGCGAGTGCGCGGGCTGCTCGAGGCGGGGATCTCGACGCGGACGATCGACCGGCTCGCCGCGAGCGGCCCCGACGTCGGCCTGGACCCGGACGAGGCGCGCGCGCTCCTCCGGCGATGGAGGGCGGAGCGGGCGGCCGACGATGGCGAGGCGCCGGCGAGACCGCGGGAGCCCGGCGATGGCGCCCTCGGGTGGCTCGGCGCGCGGAGCGGCGAGGTCGACGACGTCGCGACCCTCACCGCGCAGCTCCGGAGCTGGCTCGTCGCCGCCGCGCGCGACCCGAACCGGTGGGTCGAGGCGCAGCTCGATCGCGTCGGGCCGTCCGACAGCGGCGCGCTCGGCTGGCTCGCCGACGGGGCGCCCGAGGCGGACTCCCCGCCGGCGCGTCGGCCCGGGTCGGGCGTGAAGCTCGTCTTCGGGGACGTGGCGCTCGACCTCGACGACGAGCTGCTCGGACCCGAGGACGAGGGCCCGGCCGACCCGGACGAGGCCGAGGACGACGACGCCTCGACGGTGGAGGGCGAGCCGGCCGTGGCGTTCGACGGCTGGACCGAGGTCGACCCGCCCGCCTCGTTCGTCGAGTCGTTCGAGTCGTCGGTCGAGACCGTCTCGTTCCGGAGCCCGCCCTGGCCGCCCGAGGCGCAGGCCCCGCCGCCGCCCTGGGCCTCGCCCCAGCCGCGCGCGATCGCCCCCTCCGAGGTGAACGAGGACGACGCCTTCGCCCTCGCCTACCGCGAGCTCGAGGCGGCGATCGATGCGATCCGCGATGCCGCGGAGGAGCACGAGCGGCTGCGCGCGTTCGTCCGCGACATCGGCGGTCGGGCGCTCGTGCGGCTCGAGCACGACGGCGCCTTCCGGGACGAGGTCTTCGACCGCGAGCTCGCAGCTTGCGCCCGCGCCCTGACGCGGATGAACACGGTGCTCAGCATCCTCGGCCCGGTCGACGATGGAGCCGTCTGCGGCAAGATCGAGGGCGTCGTCGAGGAGCTCGAGCGCTGGCGCGACGGCGGGCGCCGTCTCCGGGCCGAGACGCAGCGCGTCGACCTCACCGTCGATCAGGCGGATGAGGCGTGGCTCGCCTTCCTGGCCGAGGATCGTCGCGCGCTACTCGCCGCCCTGGAAGGGGCTACGTAGCCCGCAGGGCGCCTGGTTGCAACGCCTTCCGCGGGGCGGCTAGCATCGAGGGGTCGAGCGGTCGGGCTGCCGTCTCGCCCGCGGTCTCGACAGCGGCGTTCCTTCTCACGATCGCGCGGAGCATCCGTGCGTCGGACGGGGCGTCTCCAGCTTTTGGGTGGGGGAAAGCCGGGCGACCCGACGCTCGCATGGTATGAGTCAGGCGCACATCATAGTTCGCTCGAAGGAGCTCGGAGAGCGCGCGTTCGCCCTGTCGAACAAGCGCCTGGCCATCGGCCGGTCCCCCGAGCTCGACCTCACCCTGCCCGATCGGAAGGTCAGCAGCTTCCACGCCGAGATCGTGAACGAGGGCGACGGCTGGCGCCTCCGCGACCTCGGCAGCACGAACGGCACCTTCGTCAACGGCCTCCAGATCACCGAGCACCGCCTCGTCCACGAGGACAAGATCCTCATCGGCACGACCGAGCTCGTCTACAGCGCGACAGGCGACCGCGTCGGCGACCGCAAGCGGCTCCGCCCGCCGACCGTCCACGACGAGGGCCTCCCCCCCGAGCTCGAGCGGCCGGGCGACTTCATCGAGGCGGGCGAGAAGCTCCGGGAGGCGATGGGGAGCGGGCCCGCTGGCCTGGAGGAGCTCAAGCGGACCCCCGTCGCGGGCGTCTCGGCCGCGGACGGGCTGGAGCGCCTGCGGGCGAGCCCCGGCGCGCTCCAGGGTCGCGAGACGGTCCGGATCTCGTTCCACGACCTCGAGAAGGAGGTCATCGAGGGGTCCGCGAAGTTCAAGGACAACGCGGCCTACCTCAAGGCTCACCAGATGCTGGCGGTGCTGTACAAGCTGTCGGCGTCCATCAACGCCCTCTCCACCCTCGACGACCTCCTCGAGAAGATCCTCGACTTCATCTTCGAGGTCGTCGACACCGACCGCGCCTTCATCTTCTTCCTCGACGAGGCGACGCGCAGTCTCGTCCCGAAGGCCATCCGGAAGCAGTCGGGGATCCGCGACGGCAAGGGAAAGGGGCTCTCGGTCTCGACCGGTCTCCTCAAGCAGGCGCTCGCCGAGGGCCAGGCGATCGTGACCCGCGACGCCCAGATGGACGACCGGTTCAACACCAACCAGAGCATCTTCCTCTACAACATCCACTCGGCGATGACGATCCCGCTCACCTCGAAGGACAAGATCCTCGGCGTGGTGCACCTGGACAAGCTGAAGGCGCGTCGCCCGTTCGTCGACGACGACCTCAAGCTGATGGCGATCATCTGCAACCAGGCGGCGACCGCGATCAGCAACGCCCAGCTCTTCGGCGAGGTGCGCAAGGCGAACGAGGAGCTCGAGGAGGCCAAGGAGCGGATCCGCAAGCACAACCTCGAGCTCGAGCAGAAGGTCGAGGAGCGCACCCTCGAGATCCGCAAGCAGAACGAGGAGATCTCGCAGCTCGCCGACATGAAGGATGAGCTCCTCGGCATGGTCGCCCACGACCTGCGGACGCCGCTGACGGGGATCATCGGGTTCAGCGAGATCATCCTCCAGGTGCTCGACGCGGGGATGCCGGCCGAGACGATGAAGGAGGATGTCGAGGTCATCCACCGGACGGCGGGCGAGATGAACTCGCTCCTCTCGGACCTGCTCGACATCTCGAAGATCGAGAGCGGGAAGATCACGATCCAGCCGGAGATGCGGAACGCCGGGACGATGCTCCGGGAGGGCTACCCGACCTACAAACGGTGGACCGAGAGCAAGGGGATCCGGTTCCAGCTCGAGGTCGCCGAGGGAATCCCCGACGTGCCGCTCGACCCGCGCCGCTTCGGGCAGATCATCAACAACCTCCTCTCGAACGCGATCAAGTTCAGCCATCCCGACGACACGATCTCGGTCGTCGCGCGCGGGAACGGCGAGTGGGTGGAGATCGTCGTCAGCGACACGGGGCAGGGGATCGACCCGAACGAGATCAGCAAGATCTTCGGCAAGTTCGAGCAGGCGCCCTCGAGTCAGGCGACCAAGGGCGAGGCGGGGACCGGGCTCGGCCTCGCGATCACCAAGCGCCTCGTCGAGCTCCACGGCGGGAAGATCCGGGTCGACAGTCAGCGTGGCGTGGGGACGCGCTTCACGATCGCCCTCGCGGTCGCCGGCCCGGACGCGGCGGCGCGACCCGAGGAGGCCGACGCGAGCGACACGCCACCGGCCGGCGCCGTGACCGCCGCGCAGTCCGCGACGCGGCCGGTCGCTCGACCGCCCGGCGGCGTCGAGCCGCGTCCCGCGGCCTCGAGCGGCAACTGGGAGCACGACAGCGACATCATCCCCCCGGACCAGCTCCCCTGACGGAGGCCGCCGCCTTGGAGGCGGTGCGGAACCTCACGCAAAGCGCTCGGTCGAGTTGGGTTCGACGGAGAAGAGACCTCACGCAAAGGCGCAAAGGCGCAAAGGGGCCTTGCCTGTGCCGGGATGCGGATCCGGCGGGGCCCCTTTGCGCCTTTGCGCCTTTGCGTGAGATTACCCACCTCACGACGACGGCAAGCACTCCCGACCTACTTCTTCGCGAGGGCGTACTCCCCGTCCTTCTCCACGACGACGCTCAGCTTCACGCCGCTGTTCGGGTAGTGCATGCCGCGGGCCTCGAAGACGCCCCGAGCATCCGTCTTGCCCTGCGCGACCAGGCGCTGGCCGTCGGTCACCTTGACCACCGCGTCCTCGACCGGATCGTCGGTGCCGCGCTTCACCGCGTAGACCCGCACCCGGTCGTTCTCGCGCTGCACCCGGATCTGCACATCGCTGCGGATGAGGACGGCGCTTCGATCGATCGGCGGCAGTCCCTGAAGCTCCTTGGGAGCGTCCTTTCCGCCCTGCTCCGCGCGAATCACCAGCAGCCAGGTGCCGGTCTTGGCGAGCCCTTCGAGGACCGCCTCCTCCTCGCCCCAGTCGAACTCGGTGCCGCGCAGCGCGATCGTCTTCTCCTCGATCGGCTTGATCCCGGTGAGGTCGATCTTGGTGACGGCCGAGAGGTCCTTCCGGGTGAGGAAGAGGATCATGAAGTCGACCGGGTAGACCTTCACCGAGAGCTGGCGGAGGTTCTTCGCCTCGACGGTGAGCTTCACCGCCTCCTCGGAGCCGACGTCGCTCACCTGCGGGACGCGGAGCCCCCGGGCGGTGAAGTGCTCCCACGCGGCCTGGGCGTCGGGGAAGCGGTTCTTGATCACGGCGTAGGCGGCGACCGCCTTGGCGATCTCGCCGCGGATGTGGTGAATCTTCGCCTTGGTGTAGTGGACCTCGAAGCGGTAGTCGCTCTCGTAGGTGGTGTTGTTGCTCCGGTAGCGCCAGGCGAGGAGCCGGTCGCCGGTCTCCAGCGCCTCGTCGAGCTTCTTGGTGCGGACCAATGCCCGCATC
>JAJDCQ010000219.1 GCA_029260755.1 Planctomycetota bacterium
AGCACCGATGGGGTCTGGTCTCGGATCTTCGCATTAAGGGCGTTGATGCGAAGATCCGAGACCTGACCCCTTCGCCGATGACCCCTTCGCCGATCCCTACTAGGGGCCAGCCGCCGCCCGCGCGAACCGTCTCCCCCGTGCCACTGAGTCGCGGCGTCCCTTCGTGCCCCGCTCTCGGGCCGCGTGCGTCCCTTCGGCCTCGGTGCCCGACTCGGTAACCGACTTTGACTCCGCCACTTGGGCATCTCGGGCGAGTTCGGCGCGCGGGTTGCGCAGACCCGGCCACGGACTGCGTCGGGTGAGACGTACGAGAGAGCCCCATTACCGAACGAGCGCCCCCCTAGAAAACCCCGGGGCCGACAAGAGGGAGTGGATCATGAGACATTGGCAGCTGATCATCGGCGTCGCCGTAGCGACGACGGCCTTCACGGCCGTCTCGACTGCGCCGGCCGCCCGGGCCCAGGAGGCCGGGGCTCGCATCATCCGAGGCGATACGAGTGAAGGCCGTGGCTACGTCGGCGCGGTCACCTTCGAGGGATCCGGCGCCGCCCGCGAGGCGGTCGCGCGGCTGAAGATCGACTTCATCAGCGAAGAGGTCGTTCTCCGCGCCAGGGTCGGCCACCTCGAGAACCCGCAGTTCGTCGTGAGGGAAGCGGCCGCCGCGAGAGGCGCCGCCGGCGCGCTCATGGGCCGCGTCGTCGAGGGGCGCTCGTTCGAGCTGGTCGCGTTCCCGGCGCCGGACCCCGTCCGGGCCGCGACGCCGATCCCCGAGAGCTTCGCCCGCTCCCTCGCGCCGCGCGCCGCGGCGGCGAACGAGCGCGCCGAGGCGCTCGATGACGTCGTCGCGCTCGCCAGCGAGGCCCGCGGCGAGCGCTGGGGCGTCGAGATCGTCAAGGAGGACGGCTCCGCCTTCGACGATGACGCCGACCGCGAGTACCTCGTCGGCCAGAGAGTCGCCCTCCGCGCGCGCCTCGTCGCGACCGAGTCGGGCGCGGCCGTCCCGAGCGCCGAGGACGTCACCAGCGTCCGCTGGACCATCCCCGGCAACCTCATCAAGGACTACCGCCACGACTTCACTCCGGGCAGCAACCCGTTCGAGCACGACATCCGCCACGTCGTCACGCCGCTCCGCGCGAGCGACCTGCGCGGCGACGGCGAGCTGCTCGAGGTCTTCGTCTACTTCACGGCCGAGACCGCCTCGAGCGAGATCGGCGTCCAGGTGATCGCCAACGGCGAGACCCGCGACAACGAGGAGGCGATCCACGTCGCGCGGAGCGACAACCCGGCCCGCCACGTCTACACCCTCGAGGGCGCGATACCGTCGGACTTCGAGGTGCTGCCGCGCCACTCGGCCTGGCACGCCCGCTTCAACGGCACCGACCGCTTCATCCTCTTCCACCGGAACTTCCTGAAGGCCTACAACGAGTGGCGCCAGACGTTCGGCTACCTCGAGGTCGAGGCGGTCGACAGCGCGGATGAACCCGGCGGCGGACTGAACCCGCCGAGCTACCTCACCCAGGAGGGCGGATCGCAGACGAGCCCGAGCGCGCGCGCCCGCCGCCTGGCGGACTTCGAGACGCTCAGCGCGCTCGGCGACGACCTCGAGTCGCCGTGGCACAACCAGGGCCACGGCGTCGAGGCGAACCGCGTCATCGACGGCGCCCGGCCGAACTCCGACATGATGAGCGTCGCCCGCGCCCCGCGGTGCGAGGTCTTCTTCATGTGGCACACCAAGATCGACAACAAGGCGCTCGAGTGGGAGCACCTGCGCAGCCTCCCCGAGGAGATCGAGATCCGCACGCTCGCCGGCGGCGACGACAGCGAGATCGCCGCGGCCCGCAACGTCGTGATCGACAACCGGACCGAGTGGAACGCGTTCTGGCGCACCCACACCGATGACGGCTCGACCGCCCCGTTCGTGGACTTCGCCAACGAGGTCGTCATCGGCCGCGTGACCGGCGAGAACGGGGAGGTGACCGTCGAGCGCGTGATCGATGACCTCGGTCTGTTCACGGTGAGCGTGAGCGAGACCCTCATCCCGCAGCCCGTCGCCGAAGACGACGGTGACGACGACGACGACGACGGTGACGACGACGGCGACGATGGTGGCGACGACGACGGAGATGACGGTGGCGATGACGACGCGTTCCACGAGCCTCGACCCGTCGGCATCAGCAACGTGCCGAACGCCCCGATCGCCGACCACACGACGACGACCAGCACGATCGTGGTCGAGCCGAGCTTCACGCTCGCGAACCTGACCGTCTCGGTTCGCATCCAGCACACCTACCAGGGCGACCTGACCGTCACCCTGACCGCTCCCGACGGCACGGCCGTCGCCCTGCACCGCCGGACCGGTCGGAGCACCGAAGACATCGTCGGCAACTACCCGACCACCCTGACGCCCGCCGCCAGCCTCGACGCCTTCCAGGGCACGGCGTCGGCCGGCACGTGGACCCTCGCGGTTCGCGATTCGGGCGACGGCGACACCGGCGTCCTCCGCTCCTGGTCTCTCCGCCTCGAGCCCGAGGTGGATGCCGGTGGCAGGCCGGTCGCCGTCACTCATGACGACCCCGACCACGCCATCCTTGATGAGCGGACCGTCACCTCGACCCTCACCTTCGCCAGCGACGTCGAGATCGACGAGCTCGAGCTCTTCCTCCACGTGCAGCACAGCTACATCGGCGACCTGCTGATCACCCTCACCTCGCCGGCCGGCACGGTGGTGACGATCCACAACCGGACCGGACGCGGCGACGACGACATCGTCGCCTCGTTCCCCGGCGATCGGGCTCCGGCCGAGAGCCTCGCCGCCTTCCGGGGCGAGAATGCTCACGGCGACTGGACGCTGTCGGTGAGCGACAACGCCCAGGGAGACCAGGGCGCGATCCGGCTCTGGCGGCTCACCGCGACGCCCGAGCGCGTCGCCCCGCCTCCGCCGCCGCCCCCACCGCCGCCGCCTCCCCCGCCGCCTCCGGGTGGTGAGCAGACGGTGACGAACGACACCGACGCGCCGATCAACGACAACCAGACGACGACGGCGAGCGTCGCCTTCGACGCCGACGTCGCGATCGAGTCGGTCCGGGTGCGTCTCGACGTGCAGCACAGCTACATCGGCGATCTGCTGATCACGCTGACCTCGCCTTCGGGCACCGCCGTCGTGCTCCATCGCCGCAGCGGCCAGGGCGACGACGACATCGTCGCCGTCTACCCGACCGACCGGGCGCCGGCCGACAGCCTCGACGCGTTCGCCGGCCAGAACGCCCGCGGCACCTGGACGCTGACCCTCCACGACAACGCCAACCAGGACCAGGGAACCCTCCGCGGCTTCTCGGTCACGGTCGTCCCGGAGGGCGGCACGCCTCCTCCGCCGCCCGTCGAGGTGAAGAGCGCGTTCCACTTCGTGGCGGCCGCGCGGCAGCCGACCGGCGGCGTCGAGTTCGACGTCGACACCGACGACCGCCGCACCGGACCGCCGCGCGTCGATCCGTCGATCACCTCGGGGCCGGCGGTGCTCCCGCGACCGGGGCGCTGACCGACCCAGATCGCGACACCTCATCGAGATCGAGGGGAGCGGCCGACCGGCCGCTCCCCTCGTCTCATTGCATCGACTTACCACACCGGTACGCTTGGGCTGGTGGACACCCCGACCCAACCCGACGCCTCCTGGCGGCCGACCGGCGCGAGCTCCCCGTCGACGGGGCATCCGGACGCCGCGCTCGAGGCAGCGCTCCGCGACCCGAGCCGCCGACTCGGCCGCTACGTCATCGTGACGCCGATCGGCCGCGGCGGGATGGGCGAGGTGTTCCGCGCCCACGACGCGGCCCTGCGGCGCGACGTGGCGATCAAGCTGATCCACCAGGGCGCCGACCGGAGCCCGCGCGCCCGCGAGCGTTTCCTCCGCGAGGCGCGCGCCGCCGCACGCCTCCGGCACCCGGGGATCGTGCGCGTTCACGAGGTCGGGGAGCACGCTGGCCGGCCCTACCTGGTCATGGACCTCGTTCCGGGCGAATCGCTCGCCGACCTGCGGAGCCGGGGCCCGATCCCTCCGCGACGCGTGGCCGAGCTCGTCCGGGACATCGCTCGCGCTCTGGACCACGCCCACGCCGGCGGCGTCGTTCACCGCGACGTGAAGCCGGACAACGTCCTGATCGACCGGGAGGGCAAGCCGTATCTGACCGACTTCGGCGTCGCCCGCGACGTCCAGACCAGCCGGGACATCACGACCACCGGACAGATCGTCGGCACGCCGGTCTACGCCTCGCCCGAGCAGCTCCGCGGGCACATCCGCGACGTCGGGCCGCGGTCGGACGTCTACTCGCTGGGCGCACTCCTCTACGACGCGCTCGCCGGCACGCCGCCCTTCGACGCGGACACCGTCGCGACCCTTCTCTACGAAGCGCTCAACACCGACCCGGTCGCGCTTCGGACGCGCGACCCATCGATCCCGGCGGAGCTCGAGACGATCGCCGAGGCCTGCCTCCGGAAGATCCCCGGCGATCGCTACCCGAGCGCCGCCGCGGTCGCCGACGACCTCGGCCGGTTCCTCGCCGGCGAGCCGATCCTCGCCCGGCCCGAAGGCACGCTGCGTCGCTTCGCTCGGGTCGCTGCGCGGAACCGAACCGCGGTCGCCGGCGCGGTGGCGCTCGTCGCCGGACTCGGCGCGCTCGCGGGCGCCGTCGCGCTGGTCGCCCTCGCGAGGCCCGGCGGGGACGACGCCGACACCCCGTCCCGGACCGTCCCCCCGCGCGCGGTCTCGTCCGCGAGCGGGCCCCCTCCCGCACCCACGCCGCGGCCCTCTGGCGCCTCGACGCCGAACGCTCCCGAGGACTGGCCCGACTATCCGCAGAGCCCGTTCGTGATCCCCCTCGACCGCGACATCCCCGGCCAGGCGAACGGCGGAGGGATCTTCGTTCACGACCTGACCGGCGACGGCCGACTCGACTACGTGATCACGAGCCGGTTTCGGGTGAGCGCCCACGATCACGATGGACCCAGGCTCTGGGAGCACGACGGCGGGCTCCCGCCCGCGGCCCACTCGATCTTTCCGGGCACCCACTACACCGGCGCGGTCGCCGCCGACCTCGACGGAGACGGTCGACCCGAGGTGGGCTGGCTGACCGAGCACGACGAGATCGTCATCGTCGACGGCGCGACCGGTCGCGAGGAGCGGCGCCTTCCCGCCGGCGGCGCGCGGGCCGTGATGCTCGCGAACCTCCGCGGCGAAGGCGACCGCGACCTCGTCCTCCAGGAGGGCCCTCGCCGGATCCACGCGATCCGCGCCGACACGGGCGCCGAGCTCTGGCGCCGAGACGACTTCGCCGGAGCGGATTGCCCGAGCATGGCCGTCGACCTCGACGACGACGGGCGCGATGAGGTGGTCGGCTCCGTCATCCTCGACGCCGAAGGACGCGAGATCGGGGGCGACGCCGAGATCGGAACGGCGTCCGCTCTCGTCGTCGCCGACCTCATTGCTGGAGGACCCCTCGAGATCCTGCTCGCCCAGAAGTTTCATTCCCTCGGGACCGTCGCCCTGGATCCCACCGGAGTCCGCTGGAGTGTCACCAACCGGGACGACCGATGCGGCCAGCTGACCGGGAAGGCGGACCAGCTCGCTCCGACCTACCTGGCCGTGGGCAACTTCCAGGGCTCCCGCGATCGCCTCGAGGTATTCGCCCGGTCGACGTGCGGCCGCGCTCCGTGGGTCATCGACGCCGCAGGCGAGATCATCGCTCGCTGGTCGGTCGACGACACGAGCCCGGACGGCTGGACCGAGGCGGGCATCGAGGAGGTCAGCGCCATCGACTGGGATGGCGACGGCACGCGAAAGCTCCTGGCGAAGGAGCGCCACCGAGCCGGGGACGTGGCCGTGATCGACGCCGTCACGGGGCGCTTCGTGCGGGTCTTCCCCGGCCGCGCGACGCGGGTCTACGCCGCCGATGTCGCCGGGGATGCCCGGGAAGAGATCATCACCCTGGACGCCGAGGGCACGATCAAGATCTGGCGGAACGAGACGGCGGCCCTCGACCCCTCCCGACCTCGCCATTGGGAGAGGCAAGTCTACCGACGATCCAAGCAGTCGCGGAGCTACCGCACGCCCTGAGCCCTCGCGCCGGCGTGCTCAGCCCACCTGATCGGCCGGCGGGATCCCGAGCAGCTCGACGGTGGAGACGCCGTCCGCGATCTTCTTCAGGATCCCCTCCTCCTTGGCGATCCGCGCCCGGGCGCGGCCGATGATCGCCTCGAGCCCGTCCGGATGGTCGAGGGGAACCACGACGATGCCGTCGTCGTCGCCGACGACGAGGTCGCCCGGCCGCACCGTCGTGCCGGCGCACTGGATCGTCACGTTGATCCCGCCGCCGAAGCCCTTGTGCGGCCCGTTCGGGACGACCGCCCGGGTGTAGACCGACAGGCCCGACGCGCGCAGCTCGGCCGCGTCGCGGACGGCCCCGTCGACGACGAGGGCCGCGACGCCGCGCGCCTGGGCCGCGGCCGTGAGGATCCCGCCCCAGATGGCCGTGTCCTCGTGACCGCGGCCGTCGACGACGAGGACGCAGCCAGGCCAGGCGCTCAGGAGCGCGTGATGAAGGACGGCGTTGTCGCCCACCATCGCCTGGACGGTGAGGGCCTGAGCCGCGAAGCCCATCCCGGGGCCGAGCGGCCCGATCGCCGCCGCCATCGTGCCGGTCCGGTTGAGCTCGTCGCTGATGACGGCCGTGGGAATCTCCTTCCAGGCCGCGAGGGCCTCGGCCGAGAGGCGGTCGAACGATGGTTGGGCAATCCTGATGGCCATGGCGGGTCTCTCTCCTTGCTCTTGTCCGGCCGAGAGGATCGCACGAGCGCCGCCTCTTGGCGAGGCGCGGAGGCCGAGCCGACCGCTGAGAAACGACCGCCGATGCGCGAGAGTTCCCGGCGCCGGACGATCGACGTCGTCGCGCGCGGGCGCTGCGAGCGGCATGACGCTTGCTCACAGCCAGGCCGAGGCAGGCCTGGAGAATCGACGATGAGCGCCCCCGCCAAGCCCGTGATGACCGCTTCGCCCGAGCCGGCATCCGCGCCGCCGACCACCGGGCCGCCCCGTTCGGCGCTGACGCGGCTGCCGGGGTTGCTCCTGATGGCGCTCATCACCTACGCGTTCCTCGGAGCCCTCTTCTTCGGGCTGGCCGGCCGCGTCGACCTCCCGTGGATCTGGGCGACCCTGGGCACCTTCGTCGCCACCCATCTCCCCCTCGTGATCGTGCTGCGCAAGGACCCCGGCCTCATCCAGGAGAGGATGAAGCCGGGTCCCGGCGTCCCGCTCTGGGACCGCTTCGTCCTCGGAGCCGCCGGCATCCTCATGGTCGGAACGTTGATCTTTGCCCCGCTCGACGTCGGGCGCCTGCACTGGTCGGACTCGGTGCCGGTGGCGGCGAAGGTGGGCGGCCTCATCCTCCTCGCCATCGGGATGGCGATCATGGGATGGGCGATGGCGGTCAACACGTTCTTCTCGAAGGTCGTCCGCATCCAGCGCGAGCGCGGCCATCGAGTGATCAGCGACGGCCCCTACCGGTTCGTGCGGCACCCGGGCTACGTCGGCTGGACGCTCCTCTGGACCGGCCTGATCCTCGGGCTGGGCTCCTGGATCGCGGTCGCCTTGAGCGTCGCCGGGCACGTCGTCATCGTCGTCCGCGCGGCGAAGGAGGACCGCTTCCTCCACGACGAGCTCGAGGGCTACGTCGCGTATTCGGAGCGCGTGCGCTGGCGTCTGCTGCCCGGGGTGTGGTGATCCGCGCGGATCAGGCCTCGTCGCGGAGCAGCTCGAGCAGCTTGCGCGCTCGCGCCGGATCCTCGAGGAGCGCGGCGCAGCGCTGGCGCAAGCTGCCCTGGTCCTCGAGGTCGATCGGAACGCCGGTCACCGCTTCGACGTACCGCGCGACCCGAACCAGATCCGCCCACGGCAGCTTCCTCCGTCGGCCTCGGCCCCCCGACGCTCCGTGGCTCGGACTGACCGCGACGTCGGGCGGCGAGACCGACCTGGGCAGCGATGACCGCGCTCGCTCCCGCACTCCCCCGCGAGTCGGCCCGGACGCCGAACCAGATCCCGCCGACACGGACGCCCGCCCGGACGCCCGACGAGGCCTCGGCGCGCTCGCCCGCTCCTCGGCCTCCTTCACCCACTTCGGTTCGCGACGCCTCGTCTCGCGCCGCCCGCCCGGCGCCTTCGCCCGCCAGGGACCGGTCGGGCGCTCGGTCGCGTGGAGCGGGCGCCCATCGCGGGTCGTCGAGGCGTCGGTCGGGAACCAGCGCGGCCCGTCCACCGTCGGAAGGAGCGCCATCGCCCAGAGATGATCGGGCTCCGCTATCGCGCCCCGGTCGAACGTCCATCCGGTGGCGACCCCGGCCGCGACGCCGGCGCGCCGGAGCATCTCGGCGGCGAGGACGTTGAGCTCGTAGCAGACGCCCGCGCCGAGATGGCTCGCGCTCCGGCCCGCGTGGAGCGCCGCGAGGTGCGCGTTGGCGCTGCCCGAGGTGACGTTGCGCAGCCAGCGGGCGACCTCGGGATCCTCGAGGTAGGTCGGGTCGTAGCGATAGCGCGTGCGGATCATCTCGCGGATGGCGATCGCGCGCTCGTTCATCGGGAGGTCGCGCGCCGCGAGCTCGTCGAGGAAGTCGTGCACCTCGTCGGGGAGGTCCCGATCGGGGACCGTCGCGGCGAGGAGCTGCTTCGGCGGCGCGTAGGGTCGCAGGCCATCTCCGTCGAACCGAGGCGGCGCCTCGAGCACGACGCGGTAGCGAACATCCGTCGGCGACCGGGCGATGACGAGGAACCCTCCGTGGGAGGCTCGCACCAGTCGAGCGTCGGGCTCCGCCTCGAACCCCTCGACGCGCCCGTAGAGCGGCACCGGCAGGACGACCTCCCCGTCGGGCGCCCGTCCGCGGAAGGCGATCCGGTCGACCCGGCCGGGTCCGCCGACGGAGCCGCCCGGTCCGCGCGTCTCGTCGGGCGAGCAGCTCCACGCCCGATCGACCCCGAGCGCGTCCCAGCGCTGGAGGTCTCGACGAAAACGCGTGGCGAGCGTCTTCGGTCCGTAGAGCCAGGGCAGAGGGAGGCGCGCCGGCGCGAAGGCGAACCCGAGCTCCGGCGGCCTCGATCGGTCCTCGAGCGGATCGAGCTGGGCGTCGAGCTGCGAGGTCACCTCGTGCTGCGGCCGGAACCACTGATCCGGTCGCTGCGGTCCCGAGCGCAGCGACCGCTCGACCGAGGCGCCCTCTCCCCGGCCGCGCGGCGACGCGTCGGCCGACTCGCGGCCTCCGCGCCGACCCTCCCGGTCCCGCTCGCGACGCTCGCGCCGGGCATCGCGCCCTCCCCGGTGTCCCCGGTCGCGCGGCGCCTCGACCTTCGGCCGTTCGGCACGCTCCTGCGCGCCCGCGTCGGCTCCGTCGCCTCGGCTCGGCTCGGGCTCGTCGTCGCCCCCGCCGAGCCAGCGCACGACCCGGTGCAAGAGGCCCCTCCGCGGTGGCTCCGACGCCTCGAGCTCGGCCGGCGCCGACGCCGCGGGGCTCGGTCGCGTCTCGTCGCGCGAGGGGACGCCCCGCTCGGTTGCGCCGGCGCCGACGGCGGCCGGCTCCCGCGCGACCGCCGGCACCCGCCGCTCCATCGCCGCCCGATCGCCAATCTCGAGCAGCTCGGTCGCGAGCTCGACCGCGCGCGCTCCGACCCGCCGTCGACCGCCGGCGCGACGCGTCGCCTCCCGACAGAGGAGCGCGGCGACCTCCGCCCGCTCCTCGAGCGCATCGGGCGTCACGATGAGGCGATCGCCCGAGTCGAGCGCGCAGGTCGCGGCCATCGTGACCGTCCGCCCGGCGAACCGGCCCTCGACCTCGAGGGTCGCGACCAGCTCGACGCGCGACGGCGCGAGCGGCCGCGCTCCGGGCACGACGCGGTCGAGCAACCCGCCGAGCGCGTTCGCGGCGGCGGCGAGCTCGTGCAACGCGCCCTCGTGCCCGGCGGAGTCCGGCGCCGGAGAGACGACCCTCACCTGGGTCCAGCGCGACGCGAGCCCATCGACGCCGTGGCGGTGCAGCAGCTCGGCCGCGCGATCGGTGCCACCCTCGGGGAGCACCGCGAGCCGCAGGCCGGGCTCGGGCTCGACGGCGAAGGGCGCGAGCTCGTCGGGCTCGGGCAGGGCGACCTCGGGGCTGCCCGCGAGCCGGAGGGCAGGGGCGCCGTCGGCGCCGACGCAGACGACCGGGAGGACGGCGCAGCGCACCTCGTCGTCCCCCTCGGCGAGGTGTCCTGTGCATCGCGGCACGAGCATGGCGAGCTCCGGCTCGTCCGCCATCACCGCGTCGGGGCCGACGGCGCGGACGTCATCGCCGACCTCGTCGAGGAAGGCGAGGATCTCGTCTCGACCGGGCACGTCGCGCACGCCGAGCGCCGACGCCAGCGCCGAGAAGCGCCGCGACGCCGACCAGCTCCCGCGCCGGCGCGTCCCGAAGAGCTCGCGGGCGCCGGCGCGGGTGAGCTCGCGCGGGCTTCGGACGACGCCGTCGTCGTCGCGGAGGAACGGCCGATCCGCGAGATGCTCCCGGACCGCCTTCGCCGCGAGCGCCCCCGACCGGAGGCCCGCATCGAGCCAGTCGAGGATCGCATCCGGCGCCGGCTCGCTTCCGTCGAAGCGCTCGGCGACGTCGGCCAGGTCGAGGTCGGCCGCGTGCCGGAAGCCGAGCCACGTCCCGAGGCGCTCGGGCACCGTGTGAACGAGCTCGGGGTCGGGGTGGAGCTCGGGGCGATGACCGAGGATCGCGGCGACGGCGGGCGAGGGCCAGTAGAGCTCCGACGGGCGACGGAGCTCGCCGCGACCGTCGGGGACCCAGGGGTCGCGGTCGAGGGCGAGCCCGTTCCGGAGCTCGGGCTCCTCGAGGGCGCGGTGCGCGACGTAGCACGCGATCGCGACCGTCGCGTTCGCGCCTGTGCGAACCCCCTGGCCGCGACGGAGCGCGCCGAGGAGCGTCTCCTCGTCCAGGTCGGCCCGGGCGCCCGCCGCGAGGAGGAGCGCGCGCACCGCCGGATCCTCGTAGCGAGGCGACGCGCGCGGGGGCAGCGGATCGAGGAACGCCGCGATCAGGAGCCAGCGCGGCGCGCTCGGGAGGAGCAGGCCGCGGCACCGGACGAGCTCGCCGTCGGTCGTCTCGACGCGCAGGCGTTTGTGCACGCGCAGCCGCCGGACGAGCGCCTCGAGCTCGTCGCCGCCCTCGGCGTCGTCGGCGCGCCCGCCGAGCGCCCCCGCGAGGAAGCGGAGGAGCTCGGCGTGACGGACGAGATCGCCGTCGATGGCGGCGCGGGAGCAACCATCGAGGAGATACTCGACGAGGCGCTCGAGCTGCGTCTCGTCGAGGCGGTAGAGCTCGCGCAGCCACGCGACGAGCGGGGCGGGCACCGCAGCGCCGACGCCCCAGCCGAGGCCGAGGTCGGGGAGGCCCGGCTCGAGGAGGAGGTCGCGCGGCGCGCGGAGCTCGCCGTCGGCCGCGACGATGACCCGCGCCCGGCCGAGGAGCGCGCACGCCTCGGCGTCCGCCTCGATCTCAGAGCGCCGCTCGATCAGCCACGAGTAGAGCCGCGCGCGCTGCTCGGCCGAGGCAGCGAAGGCGGGCGGGTCGGCCAGCTCGGCGAGGAGGCGACGCGGCGGGAGCCGCGGCGCGAGCTCGGCGTCGATCTCGTGCGTCGCCCGCGCCCACTCCGGCAGGGCGAGGCGCTCGCGCAGACCGAGCCCCGCGACGAGCGCGATCTCATCGTCACTCGCCCAGAACGTCTCGCGCCCCTCCCAGCCGCCGAGCCGGCCATCGACCCCGACGCGCAGCGGGAGGGCCCGCACGGCGTCGGCCCCTCCGCCGTGCCGATGCACGACCGCGATGGTCCGCGCGACGCGTCCGGCCTCGCGCAGGAGCGGGGCCTGCGCCGCGAGCGGCTCACCCGGGCGCGCCTCGGCCCGGATGCGGGCGACGAGCAGGTCGACCGGGGAGCGGAACGCGACGAGACCGCGGAGCGCCTCGGCGGCATCCTCGGCGGAGGCGTCGAGAACGGCGCCCGCCGGCGACGGGGCCGACTCGCCCGACTGGTGAGGCTGGTCCGGCTCGCCGGGCCCGAGGCTCCAGAGCGCGCCGAGCACCTCCTCGAGCTCGCCGGCCCGGGCGACCTCGACCGCGGCCCGGAGCTCGTCGGCGGGCCGACCGGCGACCGGCCAGATCGCGAGCCTCGAGAGGCGCTCGTCTCCTCGCGCGCCGGGCGCCGGCGTGAACGCGAGGGCGAGCTCCTTCGCGAGCGCCGCCATCGCCGCGCGGACGGCCCGGGCCGCCTCGGGCGTGCGGAGCGAGGGATCGCGTTCGACCGTGGCGACCAGATCGGCGATGTCGGCCGGCCCGATGGCGAGCGCGGCGAGCACGGGCGCCAGCTCCTCCTCGTCCGCCCCTCCCAGGATCGGACGCCGGCCGTGCGCGAGCGCCTCCCGGAGCGGCCCGAGGGCGCGGCCGCACGCGTCGACCGAGCTCTCCTCGCCCCAGCCCGCGAGCGGGCGCGGCGTGCCCGAGGCGTCCCGCCACAGCTCGGCGCGCGCGAGCTCGCCGAGGGTTCGGGCGGGCAGCTCGGCCGCCGCCTCGACGAGCGCGGCCACCAGGAGCGATCGGAAGGAGGCGCCGGCGGCGTCCGGCGCCCGATCGACGAGATCCGCGACGAGCGTCGCGTGATCGGGAGCGACGAGGTGGCGCTCCACCCGCAACGCCGTGGCGAGGGCGAACGCCGACGCGTCACCACCGCCGCCATCGTCGTCCCCGGAGCCGCCCTCTCCTTCATCGATGAGAGGGAACGCGTCCCACGCATCGTAGAGGGCGGCCAGGGTCGCGCCGACCGGACGTCGACGAAGCGCATCGAGTCGCCGGGGCTCTCCATCGCGAGCGAGCCAGACGGGCGCCGCGGCCAGCCGCCGGGCGAGGTCCGATGGCACGGCGTCGGCGCGCCCGACGAGGTAGGCGTACGCGGCGCGAAGACGCCCCGGATCGGCGAACGGCGCGATCGGCAGGTTCTCCTCGAGGAGGAGCACGCGCACGACCGCCGGCGGGCCGACGGCCGTCACGCCGAGCGCGGCGACGTACGCGAGGCGCGCGATCTCCGGCGCCACCCACGGCGCGTCGGAAATCAGACGGCGGATCTCCGCGTCGGCGGCGAGCAGCGCCGCGCCGTCGCCGAGCAGCGGACGGCGACGGCCGTCGGCGTCTGAGAAGATCGCCGCACGCGCCAGCCGGCGCGCGAGCCGGGGCGAGATCGAGGCGCGGTCGTCCTCGAGGATGCGATGCAGGGCGAGCAGCTCGTCGTCGCTCGGGGCGAGGGCGCCATCGATGGCATCGAGGAGCGCCTCGAGATCGAACGTCCGCGCCCCCAGTCGCTCGAGGAATCCCCCGAAGCGAGCCTGAAGCTCGGGCGCGAGGAGCGGCGGTCGCCCGTCGATGCGGCGCATCAGCTCGCCGAGCGCGCCGGTCGGAGCGAGCCAGACCGAGTCGGGACCGACGAGCGGAAGGACTCGCCCGTCCTCGGCGCGGAACAGGGCCAGCGCCGCCAGGTCGGCCACCAGCTCGACCGGTTGCCGCTCGAGGTACTCGAGCAGCGGCGCCGCCCGATCGCCGCTCGCGAGCGCCGTCGCCAGCTCGGCGTCCGAGGCGAGGTCGTCGACGAGCTCGGCCGCGCCGATCGTCGGCACGCCGAGCCGGTCGATCAGGCGCGCCTGCCACGGGGTCGCCCGATGATCGAGGTCCGCGCGAAGCAGCGGACGGTCGTCGCCGTAGACCGCGCGCAGGTCCGGCTCGGCGCGGGCGAGCGCGCGGACGGGGCGGAGGCGGCCGGCCTGATCCGGGAGCAGGTGGAGGTCGGGCGAGACGAGCGCCGCCCCTCCGCCGGGAGGGGGCTCGTCGGGCTCGGCCCGCCCGAGGACGTCGAGGATCGCGGGGAGCGCGCCCGAGAGCCACGGCGCGGGCGTCGTCGTCGCGTCGGAGTCGCCGCCGCTCCCGGTCGACCGCTCGAGCAGGTCGACGAGCTCCCGGGCGCCGAACGTCTCGGCGCCGAGGACGGCGGCGACGCGGCGAGCGCGCGCCGGGAGGGGCGCCACCGCGAGGCGGCGCCCCGAGGCGTCGAGCGGGACGCCGCCGAGCGCCCGGGCCAGCTCGTCGTCGTCGACGACCGACGCGGCGCCCGGCGTCAGTCGGCCCGGGCCGGACGCCGGAAGCAGCGCCAGATCGGCGGCGCCGGCGCGGAGCTCCTCGAGGACGACGCCGTACGCGGGGTGGCCGAGCTCCTCGGGGAGCGGGAGGACGTCGAGGAGCCGACCGAGGCGAAGAGCGCCGGCCTCGTCGGACGGATCGGCGTCCGCCTCGTCGATCAGCGTTCGCGCCGCCCGCGCGAGGAGACGGCCCGCCCAGCGAAGCGCCGACCGGTTCCGGGGCGACTCGGGGTCGAGGCGCTCCCGGTCGACGGGGACGTCGAAGTGGGCGTGGAGCAGGAAGCGCAGCCCGCTCCGCTCCCGGGTCGGGAGGTAGTTGAAGACGGTCGGGCCGCCGCCGTGCGGCGTCGGCGCGCCGGCGTCGTCGAGCGCGATCGCGACGAGGACCGGGGCATCGACGGCGGCTCCCGCGAGGCGGACGCGGTCCGACTCGACGAGGTAGGCCCGGGTCGACCCCGCCTCCTCGTTCGCGATGTGGACCCGACCTGGCTCCGAGCCCGCCTCCCGGGCGACGGTGCGCGATCGCTCGCCGCGAGCCACGCGGAGGCGCCGGAGGTGGCGCAGGGTCAGCAGCGTCTCCGCCGGCACCGAGCAGGCGTGGCCCCAGAGCGCGTCCGGGCTCCGGGCGGGATCGCCGGCGGAGCGGAGCGGCAGGACGAGGAGCGTCCCGTCCTGCGGACCGTCGGCCGGGCGCGCCGCGAGACGGCGCGGGATCGAGACGTCGGCGATCTCGAAGAGAAACGGCCCCGAGTAGACCTGCGGTCGCTCGCACACCTCGTAGACCGACTTGAAGCCGACGCCGAAGAAGCCGATCTGATCGCGCCGTTTGGTCGTCTGGCCGATCGAGAGGACGCCGACGACGTCCTTCGCATCGAACGGGACCCCGTCGTGCCAGACCGTCACGGCATCGGCGCCGACGCCTACGTGCCACTCCGTGGCCTCGGCGTCCTCGGCGTTCTGGAGGAGCTCGACGAAGAAGTGCCCCGGGTCGGTGTAGACCCGGCGCGAGAGGATCTCCTCCGCGTTCGCCTGCGAGATCGACTTCGGCGCCGCCTCGAGGACTTCGAGCACCCGATCGGCGAACCGCCGGAGCCGCTCGCGCCACGCGGGGCGGCCGGCGAGCGCGGCGCTGGTCGCGCCGGGGAGGCGAAGGATCGTCGGATCGTCGACGGTGTCGGCGCCCTCGACGGTGTCGATGCCATCGCACCGTTCCACCGCCGCCGCGGTCAGCGCATCGCGTTCGATCGCCGCGGCGTTCTTCAGCCAGCGATCGAGCAGGCAGAGGGCCGCGATCCTCTCGATCGGGAGGGCGCGCACCGCCTGGCCGACACATCGGGCGAGGGCGGCGACCTGATCATCGGCGATCGGAGCGCCGTCGATCCCGCGGAGGAGTCGGCCGAAGCCGGTGTCGGGCAGCGACCCGAACGCATCGACGAGCGCGGCCGCGACCGCCGGTTCGGTCAGGCGACCGGCGAGGGCGAGCCGCCGGACCGCCACGGCGAAGGGCTCGTGGTCTCCGAAGGCGGCCACCGTCGCGAGCAGCCGGGTCGCGTCGTCGCCGGCGCCGATCGCCATGTCGATGCGCGCGCGCTGCTCGGGGAACGGCAGCCGGGCGAGGGCGGCGAGCTCGGCGTCGGTCAGCGGGGCCATGGTGCCCCCTGGTTAGCGATCGACGGCCCGCGACGCAAGCGCGCTCAGGGGCCGACCTCGATCGAAACCGCCTCGGAGTCGGGAAGGCCGCTGACCAACCCACCCTTGAACGCGACGGTGTACGAGCCCACGGGGAGCTCGTAGTCGCCGCTGATGTCGACGGTGACGCTGCGCGAGGCGCCGGGCTCGAGCGCGATGAACGCGTCGGGCCCCGGCGCAATACGCGAGCCCATGATCCCGCCGTAGGGCACGTCGTTCCCGTCGGCGTCGTGCACCTCGAAGATGATGTTCTGAATCCCCTCGAACGGGGTGTGGTAGTCGCAGAAGGTGCGCGTGGCATCGGTCGGGTTGCGAACGGTCGTCTCGACGTTGACCGCGCCGCTCGCCGAGAGGGGCGGGACGGGTCGAACGGTGACGACGAGGCCATCGGCGTCGATCTCAGGCAAGGGACTCTCCTCCTTCCCGCCCGCCTCCCCGCCCGTGCCCGGCTCGCCGGGGCAGCCGGGCGAGGCGAGGACGAGGACGACGACCGAGGCCATCACGATGGCCGAACGATGGGGTCCGCTCACGAGCATGCGCTCAATCTAGCAAGGAACGGCGCCCGGCGGGCCGGCGCGGGCGCCGCTCGGTCCCGACCACGCGCGGGCCGGGTGGCCCTACTTCTTCTTCACCGACTTGAGGATCTTCCAGATCTCGTCGTCGTGGTCCTTCCAGCCGTCCTTGAGCACTCCACCGTAGACGAGGAGGACCGAGTCGCCGGCGTCGTAGATCGCCATGCCGAGCTCGACCTCGTGGCCTTCGACCTTGCCGTCGCCCTCGAACCACCACATGTCGATCCCGTTGACCTTGGCCTTGGTCGCCTCCTCGACCTCGAGGTCGGTGATCTCCTCCTCGAGCTCCTTCTTGACCAGCTTGTAGGCGGCATCCAGGTCGGCGCAGTCCTCGATGAGGATGAAGGTGATCTCGACCTCATCGCCGGGATCGGTCGCGACGAAGACGCCCTCGACCTCGACGGTCTCCCACTCCTCCGGAAGCCAGAACTTGAAGCCGCACGGGTGCGTCCACTCGCCGGCGAACGCGATGGACGAGGTGAGCAGAACGGCGAAGACGGCGACGGCGGTGATGAGACGCTTCATGGTCTCTCTCCTTCAGGGGACCCGCTTGGTCCCGGATGCAGACTCGCGCGCGGGCATCGAGCCGTCGACGCCTCGCGGCCGCCCGGTTTTAGCGATCGCCCCGGGCCCGGTCAACGGACCCGAGCGCGCCCTCATCCCGGCCCAGGCTCAGTAGAGCTTGCCGCGTCGGGCCGGGCGAACGGGCGGCTTCTCCCGGGCGTGATGCCGGGCCTTGTGGCGGGCCAGGAGCTGGGCGCCGAGCTCGTCCTCGGGGTCGCGCCACAGCATGTGGATGTGGTTGGGGTCGTGGTTGAAGTGGTCGAGCTCCATGACGAAGCTCGGCCCCATCACCTGCCAGTAGTGATGCGCGCCCGGCCGGGTCTCGCCGATCCACCGGAACGCCAGGTTCTCGTGCCCGGCCTCGCGGATTCGCGCGCGCGCTCGGGCCGCCGTCTCGCCCTCGAACGTCCGGATCCACGTCTCGACGACCGCGAGGAGGAGCTCGCGCTGATCCGGTCGCATCGCGTCCCAGCCAAGGCCGGCCGGCTTCGGGAGGGTGAGCTGAAACGAGCCCCAGCGGACGTTCTTCGGCGGCGTCGCCCCGCGGACCGCGACGCCGCGCTGCGCGTCGTCGAGCGAGTCGAGCAGCGCGCGGGCGGCGTCCTCGAAGGCGCCGAGCGGCCGGTAGCCGGCGTCGTCGTGCCCTTCGGGAACGGTCGCCGGCTCGGCGCCGAGGAAGACCGGCGTGATGCTCGTCCCCAGCCCCGGGGCGCGGGTGACGGTGATCGAGACGTGGTGTCCCTCGATGCGCCACGCCCAGGGCGCCTCCAGGCCCGCCGGCCCGAAGACGGCGAGCCAGTAGTTGCGGTCGTCGCGCTTCGCCGCCGCCTCGACCCGCATGCAGCCGCGGACGGCCCGGTAGCCCTCATCGGTGAGGCCGCTCCGGAGAAGCGCGACCGCCGCCCGATCCTCATCCGGCTCGAGGTCGCGCAGCCGAACGCCGCGCCGCTTCTGGACGTCCCACAGCAGCCGCTGGGGATCGTCGAAGGGGACCTCGGCGCTTCGACGACGGTCCGGCCCGAGCGCGTCGAGGAACGAGCGCGCGGCGGCGGCCGCGGCGCGGTCGCTCTCCTCGTCGCGGGCGTCGCCGGGGAGCGCCGCGATCGCGACGACGAGCCCGGCGACGGCCGCGGTCGCCAGGCGCGGACCGGAGAGGCTGGGACGGCGATCGGAACGGGCCATGCTGCGATCTCCTCGTCTGCCGGCCCGCGCGTCGGGCCCGTCAAATGGTGGCAGGCGGGAGGCGCTGCTACCATCCGGTGCCAGCCATGGGCATCGCGCCGCTACCGCCGACCGACCCCCGCCGCACTCCGATCTCGCGCCTCGGCGCCGCCTCCGGAGGCAGCGGAGTCCTCCCGCAGGTCGCCCCGAGTCACTTCGGCCGCTACGAGGTGCTCGGTCCGATCGGCCGGGGCGGGATGGGAGCGGTCTGGCTCGCCCGCGACCCGGCGCTGGACCGAGAGGTCGCCGTCAAGGTGCTCGAGCGCGCCGACCGGCTCGGCGAGACGGCGCGCGTTCGATTCCTCCGCGAGGCGCGCAACGCCGGACAGCTCCGGCATCCCGGGATCGTCCGCGTCTACGAGGTCACCCAGACGCCCGACGGCACCCCCTACATCGTGATGGAGTACGTTCGCGGCCGGACGTTCGCCGCGATCCTCGCGAACGAGGCGCGCGACCGGTCGTCGCGCGATCACGCCCTCTCGATCCTCGAGGAGGTCGCCCGGACGCTCCACGTCGCTCACGGCGAGCGGCTGGTCCATCGCGATGTGAAGCCCGAGAACATCATCGTCGACGAGGCCGGCCAGGCGCGGGTGCTCGACTTCGGCCTGAGCAAGTCGCTCGACCCGGGCGCGGGCCATGTCACCCAGGACGGGACGCCGCTCGGGACGCCCCTCTACATGGCGCCCGAGCAGGTCCGGGGCCGCCTCGACGAGATCACCGCGCGAACCGACATCTACGCCCTCGGGGTGATCCTCTATCAGGTGCTGACCGGCGCGCTCCCCTACCAGGCGAGCTCGCTCGCCGAGCTCTGCCAGAAGATCATCGACGCCGCCCCGCGCCGACCCCGCGAGCGGAACCCGCGCGTCCCGCGCGAGCTCGAGCGTGTCTGGGCCCGGGCCGTCGCGAAGGACCCGGCCGAGCGCTACCCGACCGCCGAAGCGTTCGCCGACGACCTCCGCGACGCTCGAGCCGCGCCCGGCACAGCCGCGGCGGATCGGCGGCGCACCGCGGGAAGTCGGAGCGGTCCGAGCCCCGGCCTGGTCGTGGCGGGGTCGATGGTCGTCGTCCTCGCGCTGGTCGCCATCGTCGTCGTCGCGTTCGGTCGTCCGGACCGATCGTCGAATCGCCGGGGCGATGCGATCGCCGACGCGGGCTCGCGCGAAGAGACCCCCGCCGACGCGCCCGACGAGCCAGACCCCGCCGTCGTCCCCGTCCCCGAACCCGAGCCCGAGCCCGAGCCCGACGAGGACGGCTTCGCCGAGGCGCGCGGCCACGCCGGAGCCGCCGCGAACGTGGCGGCGAGCTACGCCGCCGCCCGGCCGATGACGCTGCCGGTGATGCAATGGAGCGGGCTCCGCCCCACCCAGGCGTCCGTGCGCGAGACCGAGGCCGCCGCGCGGCTCCGCGAGCAAGCCGAGTCGCACCTCGCCGCGCTCGAGTCGGGCCCGGGCATCCCGGCGCCCGTCGCGGCGATGGCGGCGCGGGCCGGCGCGATGCTCGCCCTCCACGACGGCCGGATCGAGCGGGCCCGCTCGCTCGTCGAGTCGAGCCTGACGATGGAGCCCGACAACCTCGACGGCGTCCTCCTCCGCGGCCTGATCCGAATGCGCTCGAACGAGCTCGACGGCGCCTGCGCCGACCTCGACCGCGTCGCGGCCCGCGTCGAAGCCGACGTCTCCCACCTCTTCTGGCGCGGGCTGGCCTGGCACCTCCGCGGCGGGTCGATCGACCTCGCGACGGCCGTCGCGAGCTACGACCGCGCGGTCGCGCTGCAACCGGAGGACGCGATCATCGCCGGCTACCGGGGGCACGCCCTCGCCCGGCTCGTCATCCGCTCGCGCGAGGAGCGGCGCGCCCTCCCGTCGGGAGGGCAACCGATCGCGCTCCTGGCAGAGGCCTGCGGCGGGCTCGCCAGCTACGTCGACGCGCGCCCCGACGACCGCGACGGCCTCCTCGTCCTGAGCTGGACCCGGCAGCAGCTCGCCGCCTACCTCGAGGCGAACGGCAAGCTCGACGAGGCGAAGACGAGCAGCGCCGCGGCCGCCACCGACGCCGACCGGGCCGCCCCCGACGATCGCGCGTGGCCCTACGGCCTGTGCGAGCGCGGCAACCGGTGGGGCGAGCACGGGCGCCTCCTGACCGCCCTCGGCGAGACCGCCGCGGCCGACGACGCCTGGGCCCGGCAGCTCGCCGCCTACGAGGCGGCCCTCCGTCACGCCCCCGAGCATCTCTACGCCTACGTCCAGACGACCGGCGTGCACCTCGGCCGGGCCAAGCGGCTGCTCGGCCGCGGCGAGGACCCGACCGACGCGGCCCGCGCCGCCGTCCTGGCCGTCGCGGTCGCCCAGCGCCTCGACGCGCGCGGCGCCTACCGCGAGTGGCTCGCGCGCTACCGGCGCGACGCGCTCGTCACCGTCATCACCTGGGAGGACGGACGCCAGGCGGCTGGCGCCGGCGAAGGCCCGACGCCCGACCTCCTCCGGGAGACGCTCGAGGCGACCCGCGCGCTGATCGCGATGGAGCCGTCCGACCTGGTGGAGCTCGACGCGGCCGCGGCCGAGCTGGCCGAGCGCATCGGCGGCTGAGCCCTTCGATGCCGACGCCGGCGCCCTGACGGGGATCGACCGATGATCACGACGGAATCCGAGCTCGCGCGTGCCCTCGAAGACACCGCCCTCGCAGGGCGTCCGACGACGACGCTCGCCGTGCCGTCCTCCCGTCCGGCGCTCGCCGTCGAGGTCGGCGGCCTCGACGTCCTGGAGTCGTGGCGGATCGCCCGCGGGCTCCTCGACCGGACGGGCCGCTGGCCGGTCGCGATGACGGCGTGGGGTGAAGAGGAGGGCACCTGGTCGGAGCAGCTCGCCGCTTCGGCGTTCAGCCGATTCGAGTTCAGGTCGGAGGCTTCAGGTAGGGGAGATGCTCTGCCAGGCGACCTTCTCCGTGCGGCAGACGGGGTCGACCTCGACGCGGCGCTCTCCAAGCTCGAGGCACTGACCGAGCCGCTCGACCCGACCGATCTCCTCCTGGAGGAGACCCGTGAGGACTTCGGCGACGCGCCGACGAGCGAGGACGTGGGAGACGCTCGACGGGCCGACGGAAGCCCGCTCACCTCGCGGCCAGAAGCCGAACGCTGGCTCTTCGACTGGGAGATCGATCGCTTCGGCGAACGCGCCCTCGCCGAGCCCGCGATGAACCACATCAGCTGGTTCGATCCGAGCCCTCAGGTGATCGCCCTCGTCCTGCTTCCGACGATGAGGTCCTCCGACGCTCTGGCGTTCGAGCACTGGTATGGCGCTCTGGCCGTCGGGACGCCCTTCGCGATCGCGCTTCTCCGGCGCTGGGAGGAGCGATGGGGAGCGGAGCTCGTCGCTCACTGGGGAACGATGCTCCAGCTCGTCGTGTCACGTCGTCCCGGCGAGCCCGAGGACGCGTTCGGCCTCGCGCTCGAGCAGGAGCTCATCGCCCCCTGCACGACCCTCCTGCCCGGCGTGTCGCTCCGAGACCACGCGCGGACGCTCCTCCACGCGGACGCCTGGTTCATCCACGAGCGCCCCTGAGCGCCGAGACATCGGGTGGTCAGTAGGCCTTCCGACCGTCGGCCTTCGGCGCGGCGTCCGTCTTGCGAACGGCGATGAGGCTGCGTGCGGTGCGGAAGTAGATCGTACCGTCGGCGACCGCCGGCGTCGCGAGGCAGGGCTCGCCGAGCGTGTTCTTCGCGACGACCGAGAGGGCGTCGCCGGGCGCGATGACGACCACCTGACCGTCCTCGGCGCTGTAGTAGACGTGGCGCCCGTCGGAGACGGGCGACGCGGTGAAGCCCTGGCGCGACCCGATCCGATCGCGGAACTTCACCGCGCCGGTCTTCGCGTCGAAGCAGGTGAGGATGCCGCTGTCGGTGCAGCCGAGGAGGCGGTCGCCGATCACGATCGGCGTCTGCATGTAGCTGCCGCGGCGGGCGTGGGCCCAGACGATCGCGTCGCTCGAGTCGCCGAGCTTGGCGGGCGTGATGTCGCCCTCCGCCTCGAGCCGGATCGCGCTCATCGGGGCGGCCCGGCCGTGGGCGCTCGTGAAGTAGGCCATCCCGTGCGCGACGATCGGCGTCGGCACCGGGATGTCGCCGCCGCCGTCGTGCTTCCAGATCTCCTCGCCGGTCGCGAAGTCGTAGGCGCCGGTGTGATGCCATCCATTGATGAGGATCTGGGTCCGGTCGCCGACGCGGACGACCGTCGGCGTGCTCCAGGTCGGAACGTCCTTCCGCGCCGTCCGCCAGAGCTCCTTGCCATCCTCGAGATCGAACAGGGCGAGGAACGGGTCGTCCTGAACGTCGCAGAGGACGACGACCTTGCCGTCGTGGATCACCGGCGAGCTGCCGAAGCCCCACTGGACGTTGCGCGCGCCGAAATAGCCCGCGTCCATCGCGCCGAGGTCCTTCTTCCAGCGAACCTCGCCGGTCGCCGCGTCGAAGCAGAAGAGCCCCTCCGACCCGAGGATCGCCACGACGCTCTTCCCATCGGTCGCCGGCGTCGAGTTACAGTGCGAAGCCTTCGTGTGGCGCTTGCTCCGGGGCTTGCCCTCGTGGGCGAGGGTGTCGTAGACGATCTTCCCGCTCGCCCGGTCGATCGCGAGCAGCCGCCACTTCTGCGGGCCATTGTCGTCGGCCGCATCGCCGTCCCCGTAGAGGCCGGTGCGGAGCTTCCCCGAGCCGGCGCCGACCGCGGTCGTGACGTAGATCCGATCGTCCCAGACGATCGGGGCGGCGTGACCGAGGCCGGGGATCGGCGTCTTCCAGGCGACGTTCTCGCCCGTCTCGACGTTCCAGCGGGTCGGCGTGGCCGCGCCGGAGCCGATGCCGTTCGCCTGGTGCCCGCGGAGCTGCGGCCAACGGCCGGTCGCGGGGTCGGACCCGTCCTCGGCCCAGGCGGAGAGCCAGACGGCCGCGACAAGGGTCGCCGCCAGCGGGATCGCGATGCGCTTCTTCACGTCGATGCTCCTCTCGGGACCACGGCGGACCGGCTGCCGCCGGCGCGCCCACACCATACCGCGGTGACGGGACGTGCCAAGCCCCGAGGGACTCCCCCGGTAGCCTCCGGTGGCCCGCGGCCCGAGACGCCGGTACACTCACCCCATGGACGAGCGTCCAGGCCGCCGCCCCGTCGAGCCGCCTCCGGGTGCCTCCCCTCGGGCGGCGACGGACTGGTGGACCGCGACGGGGGTCGACGACGCGATCCTCGTCGGGCGCTAGCCCATGGACCGGTCGATCCTCGAGCTCGAGCAGCGCTTCAAGACACGCCGCGATCCCGACGACGCGCGTCGCCTCTTCGAGGCCTACACGCGCGCCGGGCGATCGACCGACGCGGTCCGGGTCGCCCGCGAGTCGATCCTCGCGCGCGCTCCCTCGGGCGCGGTTCTCGACGCGCTGACGCCACCGCCCATCGAGGAGATGGCCCTCGGCGTCCTCCCGCATCGAGTGCGGTCCGAGGGCGGATACGGGTATCGATCGCCCGTGCTCCGGAACGTCGCCTGGGCTCCCGATGAGCGCTCGCTCTACGTCGTGCGCGCCGACGACACCCTCTACGCCAGAGGGGACATCCTCCACTGGGACGTCGCCGAGGGGCCCCGGACGATCCTCGCGTGGGACGAGATCCCCATTCCTCCGGAGCTCGACGCCTTCCGGATCGAGGGCGAGACCGGACTGACCCACTTCGGAGACCTGGCGCTCGATGCCGGCGGCGAGCGGCTCGCGTTCTCGGTCATGACGGAGCCCCGCCCGAAGCGATCCCCCACCCTCTACCTCTGGTGCGTCCTCGAGCTCGCGACGCGGACGCTGCACGTCGGCCCGGCCGTCCCGCACGCGGTGCCCCGGACGTGGTGGGGAGACCGCGTCGTCGGCGTGAAGGACGACGGGCTCATGGGGACGCCGGCGGAGGCCGTCACGTGGCGGATCGGCGATCCGGCGACCGAGTCGTTCGCGAGCGCGATGACGGACCTCGACGTCGGCTTCGGCACCTGCATCACGCGGACCGGGAAGGAGACCGAGCTCCGCTGGCCGGGAGAGAGCGCCCCCTACGCCCACTGGGCGGGCGAGCTCCACTGGCCGCGTTACGACCCCCTCGTGGCGCTCGCCCCCGCCTGGGGCGGACGCGCCGTCCTCTACGAGGCCTGCGATGGAGAGGAGATCCTCAACCGATTCGCGCTCGTGGATGCGACCGGACGGATCGCCGAGGCCCGCGCGCCCGAGATGTCGGGGCCGCTCGGCACCCTTCGCCCCTGCCCATCGGGCCGGGTCGTCGGCAGACTCGACTGGAACAGCCGATGGCAGCAGCTCATCGACTTCCGCGACGGCACCTACCACGAGCTCGAGCTCGAGCTCCGAGCGCAGAACCTGTGCTGGAGCCCGTCGGGGCGCGCCGTCGCGATCCCGTGCGAGCGCGGCGTGATGCAGGTGCTCGACGGCGGCCTCGACCTCGGCGCTGCCCCGAGCATGGCCGACTGGAAGCGCCGCGGCCGCGACGACTTCGACGGGCTCCCGTGACGCCACCCGCCTACGACTTCATCGTGATCCGCGTCGGCGCCGCCGGCTGCCTCATCGCCGCTCGCCTCTCCCGAGGACGCCTCGTGCCGGGTCCTCCTCGTCGAGGCGGGTCCGAGCGACCGGAGCCTCTTCGTGCGGATGCCGATCGGCAGCTACGGGCTCCACGGCACCAGGCGTGACTGGGGTTCGACGAAACGACGACTCGACGGCCCGAGCCACGAGGGGGCGGGTCTCTACCAGGTCACCGCGAAGGACGGCTTCCGGGTGAGCGCGACCGACGCGTTTCTCGAGCCCGCCCACGGGCGTCGCGACCTCGAGATCCAGAAGAGCTAGTACTAGCTAGCCGGGCAGGGTTGGCACCGAGCGGGGGCCGGGCGCGGGCCGGCGCGGCGGCGGCCCGTTCATCCGCGACCGCCCAGGCTCATCGCGGCTCCGGCGCGATCGTGAATCGGATCTCGCGGATGGCCGTGTAGGGCCCGAGGAACAGGAAGACGCGGTCAGGGGTCGCGTCCTCGCCGAGGCCGTCGAAGGCGTCCGGCGCCGGAGCGTCATCAATGGCGAGCGTCGGGTAGCGGGCATCCCCCTCGAACGCGATCCGCATCGTCGCGAAGTTGCGCGACGCCTGCCACTCCTCCGGCGTCGTCTCCCAGAGCTTCTCGAGCACCTTCGCGGTGACCATCTCCGCGTCACACGACACCGCGTCGAACGGACCCGCCGCGCACGCGGCGAGCGCGGCGCCGCCCTCGCGCAGCTCGACCCCGAGGGCGGGGCGGCCGTAGCCCATCAGGTCGAGCTCGATCGCCGAGAAGCGGCTCAGGACGGGCACCTCGAGGCTGATCTCACGACGCATGAACCGCCGCTTGATGGCCATGTCGATCTCGTCCCACTCGCCGTGGGCATTGACCCGGAGCCCGCCGTCCGACACCTGCCAGTCCCCGCGCGGCGCAGCGCGCAGGGCGACCCGGACCGTCTCCTGATCACACCGGAGGCGCAGGAGGCCGTTCCCGAGGAGCTCCTCGACGTCGCGCTCGACCCGCGCGAGCGCGCCCTCGGCCCGTCGCCGGAACCTCGGGTGGACGGCATCGAGACCGGACCGCACCTCCGAGGTGCGCCGGGCGAGAGCGCCGTCGAGCGCGCCGGCGTCCCAGACGAGCTCGGCCGCGGGCGCGTCCGCCCAGCGCCCGGCGTCCTCTCCGTCATCCTGGTAGCCCTCGCCGCGGAGGAGCTCGGGCAGGAGCATCCGCGCCTCGAAGACGGCCCGGAGGGAGCCCAGGGCCGCCTCGCCGAACGCCTTCGCGGCCGGGTGATCGGGCGCCAGGTTGAGGTCCCTCCGCGCGCTGTTCGGATCGTCCCAGAAGACCTCCTCGTAGACCTCGTTGACCCCGCCGTGCGCCTCCCAGATCCAGGAGAGCCGCTCCGAGACGGCGCCCGGCCACTGGTCGCCGTGGGTGCGGGCGGCGACCTCCTGGAAGCGATAGATCGCGTCGTTGGCCTCTCGGTTCGCCATGACGCGGTCGAGGGCGAACCACCACGCGAGCTCGCCGACGATCGCGAAGCGAACGGTGCGATCGGCGCCCGCATCCTCGAGGGCGCGGTCGATCCGGTCGAAGTCGTCGCCCACGCCGAGGGCGCGCCAGCGGGCGAGCCCGTCCCCGTAGCGTTCGTCGAACCCGATCGCCCGGAGCTCCTCGGCCGCGGCGAGGAGCGCGGCCACCTCGAGCGGCCCGGCGGGCGCCGGCGGGCTCGCCCGGTCGTCCCCGGCGTCGTTCGCCGGCGCATCCGACGTGTCCGGTCCCGCCGCAGCCTCGTCGAGCTCGACGCCGGCACGCCACCGCGCATCGCGCTCCGCCTCGCGCCGCCCCATCCCCTTGCCGACCGCGACGCCGACGAGGCCCGCCGATGGCAGAGCGACGAGGAGGACGCCGGCGAAGATCGCGAAGCTCGTCGTCCGCGCCGCGCCGTGCTCGGGGGCGGGCGCAACGGCGGCGGTCGAGTCGCCGGGGCGCCGCGCCGGGACCTCGTCGCTGCTGTCGGCCGACGGGCGCCGTCGCGTCGACGTCTTGCGTCGGAGGGCGCCGATCGCGGTCGGCGGCTTCCGCCCCTGGAGGATCCGCTCGAGGTCGTAGATGAGGGTGGGCGCATCGGGGTAGCGCCACGCGGGGTCGCGCGCGGCCATCACCCGCACGGCGGCGTCGATCCCCTCGTCGAGGTCGGGCTTCACCGTCGAGGGCGCGGGCATCTCCTCCTGGGTGTGCCGCATCATCGTCGCGACCGCGGTCTCCCCGGCGAGGGGGACCTTCCCGGTGAGCATCTCGAACGTCATGATCCCGAGCGCGTAGATGTCGCTGCGGATGTCGATGTCGTCGCGGCCGAGCGCCTGCTCGGGGGACATGTAGAACGGCGTCCCCATCACGACGCCGGTCACCGTCTGGTGCTGCGCCATCTGACGGTGGTCCTTCGCCATGCCGAGGTCGGCGAGCTTCGTCGTGCCGTCGGCCGTCAGGAGCACGTTCTGAGGCTTGATGTCGCGATGGAGGATGCCGTCGGCGGCCGCCGCCTCCATCGCGCGCGCGACGTCGCGGGCGATCTCGATCGCCTCGGTCGGCTCGAACGGGCCGCGCTTCTTGAGCCGCTGCGAGACGCTCGCCCCGTCGACGAGCTCCATCGCGAGCCAGTGGAAGCCGTCGTCGGTGCCCGAGTCGTAGACGCCGACGATGTTCCGGTGGCTGAGGCGGGCGGCCATCTTCGCCTCACGGTGGAAGCGCGCGGTGTAGCCGGCGTCGGATGCGAGGGCGTGGCTCAGCACCTTGAGGGCGACGGGGCGCTGGAGCGAGGTCTGGGTGGCGAGCCAGACGGTCGCCTGGCCGCCCTCGCCGATCGGCCGATCGAGGACGAACGGTCCGAGGGTCGCGCCCGACTCGAGGGTCGGAGGGGGCGGGGGCGGGGAGCTCTCCCCCGACCGCTCGATGGCGGCGGGTTCGGCGATCGGGGTCGTCGCGCCGGAGAATCGTCCGGACTGGGGCACGTCGTCCATGGCTGCCCCCGTTATAGCGGCGGGGGCGGGCGGCTCGCCAACGAAGGCGACCGGAGCTAGCGACCCGGCCCGACCGCGGTGAGCCACGCCATGGGCGTCGTCTCGACATACGTCGATCGGGCGACCGCCTCGCGCGCCACGGCCTCGAGCGCCTCGAGGAACCGCTCCGGGTCGACCCCTTCGGGCAGGCGGTCGAGCAGCTCGCCCCGGAACGAGAGGACGTAGTCGGCGAGGTCGTCGCCGTCGCCTCCGGTGAAGACGTAGCGGGCGGCGATCGACTCGAGGCTCACCCGGCGGAACCGGCGATCGAGGTGCCCCTCCGCCGTCTCGATCCGCCAGGCGGGATGCCAGCGACGCAGGGTGGCGCCGGGCGCGACGCGGTCGAGCGCCTGGCCCGGGAGGTCGACCGTCGTCGAGCGCTCGCCGTAGGCGTTCGCGATGAGCCGGCCGCCCGGTCGAAGGACGCGCACCGCCTCATCGAGGGCGGCCTCGAGCTCGGACTCATCGAGGAAGAAGAGGAGGAAGCAGCAGAGGACGACATCGGCGGACCGATCCCGGAGCGGCAGCCGCTCGGCGCGGGCGCGGACGATCGCGACGGTCGGGCGCTCCTGCCGGTCGTCCTCGCGGCGGGGCAGCCCCGCCGCGGCGACGCACGCGGCGAGCATGCCCGGGGAGAGGTCGACGCCGACGTAGCGGCCGCGCGGGATGCGCGGGACGACGAGGCGGGCGTAGTCTCCGGCCCCGCAGCCGACGTCGACGACCGTCTCGGTGCCGCGCGGGCAGAGCTCCGCGATCCGCTCCTGCGCGGTCCGCGGCGGCGGCCCGCTGACGATCCGGTGCTCGGCCGCGACCGCGCGGCGGCGGGCGAGCAGCTCCGGGGTGGCGTAGCTCGCGTGTCCCGTCGACACCGGGCGCGCCTCAGCCCGACGCCCCGTCGGTCCGCGCCGTCTGGTCGCCAGCCGGCGCATCGGCCGGCGCGTCGGCCTTCGTCTGCTCGGGCGGCTCGGCCGTCTCGGCGACGTCCGGCGGCGGCGGAGGTCGTTCATCGCCGAGCTTGCCGTGCTCCATCCGGCTCACCACGATCGCGCCGACCGAGTCGCCGAGGACGTTGGTCGTGGTCCGGAACTGATCGAGGAAGGCGTCGACCGCGAAGATCAGCGGGATGTAGTAGAAGGGGAGGCCGACCGCGTCGGCGACCAGCACCATCGTGACGAGGCCCGCGCTCGGGACGGCGGCGGCGCCGATGGAGGCGACGACGGCCGTGATGAAGATCGCGAGGGTCGTGCCGAAGCTCAGCCCGATCCCGACGGTGTCGTCGAGGCCGCCGTAGATCTGGATCAGGAAGATCACGGCGACGCCCTCGTAGAGGGCGGTGCCGTCCATGTTCATCGTCGCGCCGAGGGGGAGGCTGAAATTCGCGACCTTCGGCGAGACGCCGAGCTTGTGCGTGACGTTCTCGATCGTGACGGGGAGGGTCGCGGCGCTCGACTTCGTCGTGAACGAGATGAGCATCGCCTCGCGGAGGCCCGCCCAGAGGGCGAGGGGGCCGACCCCGCCGAGGACGCGGGCGATCGTCACGAGGAGGACGACGTGGATGGCGATCCCGCCGATGACCGTCACGCAGTAGGCGCCGAGGCTCTTGAAGACGTCGGGGCCGTTGACCGCCACCTGCTCGGCCATGATGCAGCCGATCGCGACGGGCGAGATGGCCATGAACCAGAGGGTGATCTTCATGATCACCTCGTTCAGGCCCTGGAAGAACCGGACGACGGGCTGAGCGGCGGCGCCGACGGCCGAGCAGGCGAGCCCCATCAGGATCGCGAAGAGGATGATCCCGAGCGCGTTCGTGGAGGAGAGCGACTCGAAGGGGTTCATCAGCGTCTTCTGGACGAGCCCCTTCAGGATCTTCGCCATGTCGTCGTCGGTCGCCTGGCTGATCGTCCCGTAGCGACGATCGCCGGCGTCGGGGCTCTCGGCGCCCTCCTTCTGGACGAGCCAGGTTCGGTACTCCGACGTCGGCTCGTGATCCACGCGGGCGGGCTTGCCGGTCGTCTCGGTGAACTCGGCCCGGCGCGACACGAGCTCGGCGACTCGCTTGGCGCGGATCGTCTGGCTCGCCTCGGTCTTGCCCGGCTGGACGAGGAGGACGGCGCCGAGGCCGATCGTCACGGCGATCACCGTGGTCGCGGAGTAGTAGGCGAAGGTCTTCCAGGCGATCGAGCCGAGCTCGCCCATCTTCGGCAGGCTCGTGACGCCGCAGATGATGCTCGCGAAGATCAGCGGCGCGATGATCATCTTCAGCCCGCCGGTGAAGATCGTCGCGCCGAGGAGGTTGAGGATCCAGATGGTCCCCGAGTGGAAGGGCGACGCGTCGACGCCCCCCTCCTCGGGGGTCGGCGTCGTCCCCCAGAGCGCCAGGCCGGCGATGACGCCGACGATCATGCCAATGATGATGAGGTTGTGGAGCTTCATGAGCTCTCCGGCGGGACGTCCAGGGCGATCGAGGAGGCCGCAAGCCTCGGCAAGGCCTGGCGATGCTATGGACGGCCGTCCCGGGGCGCAAGTCGCGTCGGCGCCCCGGGGCGAGCTCGGCGGCGCGAGGTTCCGGGGACTGTAAGAAACGCGCAAGCCCGGATGGAACCGGGACTCCCTCGTGTCCAACGGGGTGCCGGGCGAGAAGACCGCCCGAACGAACGAAACCCGAGACCGAGGAGAGATTCGTGATCAGCATCGAGACGTGGGCGGCCGCCGTGATCGCGGCCGCGATGTTCGGAGCGCCGGTCGGCGCGACGACGCCGGACGAAGCCGGCGTCACCCCGAGCGAGACGGCGCCGGCGTCGAGCGCGCCCACCGCGGAGGACATTGCCGACGACGACGACCGGCGCGGCCGGCGTCGGGCGGAGCGCCCGCAGCGACGGGGCGGCGACGGCGAAGGCCGCCGCGGACAGGGCCGGCGCGGCGACGGCGAAGGCCGCCGCGGACGCGGTCGGCGGGGCGAGGATCGCGGCTTCGGTCGCGGGCAGGGTCGGCGCGGCGACGGCCCCGGCTTCGGCCGCGGGCGCGGTCGGCGCGGCGACGGTCCTGGCTTCGGCCGCGGGCGCGGTCGACGCGGCGACGGTCCCGGCTTCGGCCGCGGACGCGGTCCGCGGGGCGACGGTCCTGGCTTCGGGCATGGACGCGGTCCGCGCGGCCCCCAGGGCGAGCGTCCGGGCATGCGCCGGGAGCATCGCAACGACGACGGCCCCCGCGGCGAGCGTGCTCCGCAGCGCGAGCGCCCCGGGTTCGACCGGAACCGCGCCCCCCGCGGTGACGACGCCCCCGGTCGGGGACGCGGCCAGCGTGCTCCGCAGCGGCAGGGCCCCGGCTTCGACCGGAGCCGAGCCCCTCGCGGTGACGACGCCCCCGGTCGCGGACGCGGCCAGCGCGCCCCGCGCGGCGACGACGCCCCCCGGGGCGACCGCCAGCCCCGGCGCGACGGACGGAATCGTCCGCCCGCCCCGCCGGCGCCGCCGGCCCCGCCGCGGGCGCGGCGAGGCGCCCGCCTGGTCTAGCCCCCCCATCAATGAGAACCCGGCGCGGGGGGGGGGCCCCGGGGCCCC
>JAJDCQ010000220.1 GCA_029260755.1 Planctomycetota bacterium
CGGGCTCCCTTTGGTTTTGGGCTGGTTGGGGTTCTGTTCTCGTTTTTTCTAATTTCGTTTTTTATTGCTAACACCCGAGACCTGACCCCTTCGTTCGATTAGCTCAAAGCCCGCGCCCGGAACGTGATGAGTCGCCCCGCCCAGATTCTCCGTCACGGAGCCCGCCCCGCCGACGTCCTCCTCTACGAAGGGGACGCGTGGCACGGGGCCGGGCGCCTGGACGACGAGAGGAGACCGCCATGGACGACCGACCGATGCTCCGCGGGCTCGCGTTCGTCGTCGCGGCGCTCCTCATGGTCGCGGTGGTGGGCCTCGTGCCGCTCGTCGTCGACGCGACCCTCTCGCGGGTCTTCGACGGGGGCGTCGACGTCAGCGTCCGCGCGTGCGGCGGGAGGCAGGGGGTGTGGAGCGGGAGGTGAGCCTCCCCGCTTCGCCCTCGCGATCGGCCTCCGACCGCCTCGATCTCGTCCGCCTCGGCTGCCAGCCCGCATTGATCCGTGTTAGCCTCGCCGGAGGAGACCGGATGAGCCCCTCCGCCACCCGCAGCACGATCGTCACCTGGTCGCCGTCGGTCCTCGTCCGGCTCTCGGGCGTGTGTTCGTTCGGCTTCGCCGCGGCGCTGTTCCTCGGCGCGAGCGCGGCGTGGTCGGGCGGCGCGAAGGGGCCGGCCCTCTTCATCGGCGGGCTCGGCGTCGCCTTCCTCGCCGCGGGCCCGCTCTCGATCGGCGGGCGCAAGCAGGTCGTCGTCGACCCCGACGCCGGCACGCTCACCGTCAGCGCGACGATCTTCGGCCTGCCCTACTCGAAGGGCAGCGTCGCGATCCCCGACGTGACCGCGATCCGCGTTCGTCCCTACGACGCGGGGCCGCAGGCCGGCACGTTCTTCCGCGTCGACGTCGTCCTCGACGGCGCGATCCTCGCGGTGATCTCCTACGGCACCCATCGCCAGGCGCGCGAGCTCGCCCTCGAGCTCTCGCGCCACACGAACGGGCGCGTCGACGACGAGCACCTCGGCACGAGCTCCTGAGCCGCCCGCGTCCCGGTTTGACATCTCTTGACGACTCCTCACCTCGCCCTGACGAGCGCCGGGCCGCTTCCTGGGATCCTCTCCGGCGTCGCGCGAGGGGTCCGGGCGGTCGGTTCCGCCCGGACGCCGCGCGCCCGAGTTGGAGGTGAGATCGATGGCGAACGGTGCGAGGAACGTCGGCGTGGCCCGCCGGCGGCGATGGTTGATGGTGGCCCCCGGAGTCCTGCTCATCGCGTGCAGCCCTCATCTGCTCGCGCGAACGGGCGCCAGCCCGGACGGCGCGGCCGGGGCCGGCGATGACGGCGACGACGAGCCGACCGACCGCGAGGCGGCGGAGGCGGCGCTCGCCGGGCTGCGGTTCGAGCTGACCGCCGAGCGCGCGTTCGCCGACGGAGGCGTTCAGGCCTTCTCGGGTCGCGTCCGGCTCGTCCTCAAGGAGGGCGCCCGCGAGCTCGGGACGGTGCGAGCCGACCGGGCCGAGCGGCGCGATGCGTGGATCACCCTGGCGGGCCGGGTGGAGGCGACCCTCACGCGGGCCGGCGTCGACCGTCTTCGCGCGGTCCTCGACCGCCGCGCGCGCCGCCGAGACGGCGGGGCGAGCGCCCCCGACACCGACGGCGACGCCCCGGACCGCCGCGCGGACGGTCGCGCGATCCTTCGGGCGAGCCAGGCCCGGATGCAGATCGAGCCCGACGCGCCGGGCGGTCGAACGCTCATCCTCGACGACGCCGTCCTCCGCCTCGACGAGATCGACGACGCGATCCCGATGCTCGGCGGCCTCCGTATCGAGGCGCAGCGGCTCCGCTTCTTCGAGGACGACCACGGCCGCGTCGCGATCGAGGTCCGAGGCCCGAGGACGTCGATCGAGCTCCGGTAGCTGGTTCTCACGCAGAGGTCGCGGACCGACGGACCGCGCCGAAGGCCGTCGCACGGTCCCCGACCCTCTGCGATCTCTGCGTTTCCTCTGGAACTTCTGCGCCTCTGCGTGAGAAACCGATCGGCGAAGCCGATCATCGCGCGACCGAGCGGTGTTGCGCCGCGCGGCGGGCGTCGTCCGGCGCGCGGGTGCTATCATGTCCTCGAGCCCGCTCCAGCTCGAGGAGGAGCACCCGTGTCCGCCCGACTCCACGTCCTCGTTCCGGCGATCCTCGCGGCCGTCCCGCTCGTCGGCCTGCTCGCCTGCGCGCCGACCCAGGCGCGGAAGCCGGGGACGTTCGCTCACGTCGAGCATCCCTCGCAGATCACCAACTGCGGCCTCTGCCACCGCCCCGTCGGAACCGGCAGTCACTACCTCGTCCCGGGCGACTCCTGCAAGATCTGTCATGACGAGGCTAAGGAGCCGCTCGAGGGGGAGCTCTGGGTTCCTCGGCCCGAGCGCTTCGAGCGTCGCCGCGTCGTCGGGGTCTTCCACCATGGCGAGCACATCGGCTTCGCCCGCACGCGGAAGCTGCCCGCCGACGAGTGCACCGACTGCCACGGCGGCATCGCGCAGAGCGCCTGGAACGACCCGTACGACCTGCCCGCGATGGATGACTGCATGGGCTGTCACTTCCGGGTCGACCGGAAGCTGACCGAGGGCAAGGCGCTCACCGGGTGCGATGTCTGCCACGTCCCGGGCGACTTCAGCGACGCGCAGTTCGCGGCGATCCGGGAGGCGATCCTCGCCGGGAAGGACCCCGACGACGCCGACATCCCGCCGAGCCACCTCGAGTGGGTGCTCCGCGAGCGCCGCGGCGAGGCGGGCGATGGGGGCGACGGCGGCGGGGGCGGCGGGTGACCGGCGCCGGGCTCGCCGAGGATCTCTGCGCCCGGATCGAGGTCGCCGCCGCGGCCCGCCTCGACGCCCGCGACGGTGACGAGCGGATCGCGTGGGTTCGGTCGCTCGCCCGCGACGAGCGCGCCCTCCTCGCGGCGAGCACGCCGGCCGACGCGCCGGTCGGCATCGACGACGTCCTCGCGGTCGACGTGCGCTTCCGGGCGGCCGAGGCCGCCGAGCGGACCGGCGTTCTTCTGGCGCCGCGCCACTTCGCCCAGAGCGTGATCGATGCGGACGGCGGCGTCCGCGAGGGCTTCGCCGAGCGCGCGGCGGTCGCGTCCGATCGGCGCGATCCGGCGGGCGAGCTCGCGGCGTTCTTCGTGGCGGCGTGGAGCTCGTCGGATGCCTGCGCCTGCCCGATCGAGCGGGTCGTCCCGGCGCAGGCGTTCGCCGAGGTCGCCGCCGCGGCGGGGATCAGCGTCGACGAGGCGGCGATGCGCGCGAACGCCTCGAGCGGCTTCGCGGCGCGCCGCATTCGCGACACGGGTCGCTGGAGCCGGCACGCGGTCGGCGCGATCGACCTCAACCCGGCGTTCAACCCGCAGGTCGTCCTCACGCCCGCCGGCGAGGCGGCCGGCGTCGACCTGCGCGCGGTCGGCGAGGCCGAGGTCGACGCCGGGCTCGCGGAGGTCGCCCCCGCGGGGTCGGCCGCCTGGGCGAGCGTCGCGGCCCACGCGCGTCCCGCGCATCCCTACGTGATCGGCGAGCGCTCACCGATCGTCCGCCACCTCGAGGGCGCCGGCTGGAGCTGGGGCGGGCGGTGGAGCAGCCTCCTCGACTGGCAGCATCTCTCGCCGGGCCGCGAGTGAGCGCGAGGAACCCGATGCTGGCACCCGGCGCGAGGATCGCGGTCGTGGCTCCGGCGGGCGCCGTCGCCGGTCCGTCGGGCGAGGGCGCCGACCGGCTCGACGCCGGCATCGAGGTGCTGCGCTCGTGGGGCTACGAGCCGGTGCCCGGGCCGCATCTGCGCGGGCGCCATCGGGACTACTTCGCCGGGACGGTGCCCGAGCGGGCGGCCGATCTGCGGTGGGCGTTGACCGACCCGACCATCGACGCCGTCGCGTTCGCCCGCGGCGGCTTCGGAACGGCGCAGCTCCTCCCGTTCCTGCCGTGGGACCGCCTCGACGAGCGCGCGGTGATCGGGTTCTCGGACGCGACGGCGCTCCTCGTCGCGCTCGGGGCGCGGACCGGCAGCCGACGCCCGCGGGGCGTTCACGGGCCGGTCGTCAGCTCGCTCGGCGGGCTGCCCGGGGGGCGGGAGCTCGAGGCGGCGAGCGTCGCCGCGCTCCGCGACTTGCTCGCGGGCGGCGGCCCCGGCAAGCTGTCGGGGCGGCTCCTGGCGGGGCCGGACGGCGCCGTCTCGGGGCAGGTCGTCGGCGGGAACCTGACCGTCCTCGCCAGCCTGGCCGGCACGCCGTGGGCGCTGCGCGCCGCGGGGGCGATCGTCGTCCTCGAGGACGTCGGCGAGGCGCCGTACCGGATCGAGCGGGCGGTCGGGCAGCTCGTCGACTCGGGCGCGCTGCGCGGGGCGGTCGGCGTCGCGATCGGCGAGATGGACGGCTGCGGCGATCCGGCGACGGTCGAGGCGGCGCTCCTCGCGCGGCTCGGATCGCTCGGGGTGCCGATCGTCGGCGGGCTGCCCGTCGGGCACGGGACGCGGAACCGGGCGTTTCCGATCGGCGCGCGGGGGCGCCTCGGGCCGGACGGACTCGTCTTCGAGACGCGCTTGCACGGAATCGGAAGCAACGAGGGCCACCAGCCGTGAGCTCTGCGATCACGCCGCTCGACCCGGCCGCCGCGCGCGCCCGGATCGAGGATGTCCGGGAGCTGCCGACGCCGCCCGAGGTGGCGGCGCGGGTGGGGACCCTGGTCGAGGATCCGCGGGCGGGGGCGAGCGATCTCGGCGAGCTCGTCACGCGCGACCCGGCCCTGACGGCGGCGGCCCTGCGCGTCGTGAACTCGGCCTACTACGGCCTCGAGCGGCGGATCGGCAACGCGAGCCGGGCGATGGTCGTCCTCGGCTTCGAGCGGGTCAAGACGGTCGCGCGTCAGGTCGCCGACCGGAGCTCGGCGAACGGCGGCGCGTTCGACGAGGACGCGAGCGAGGGGGGCGGCGTCGCGGAGGGCGCCGACTCCGATGGGGACGGCGAGGACGCCTTCGATCCGACCGGGCTGTGGGTCCACTCGATCGCGACCGGGATCGCCGCGCGCGAGCTCGCCCTCCGGGTCGCCCCGAACTGGGCGGAGGACGCGTTCGCGGCCGGGCTGCTCCACGACGTCGGCAAGCTCGCCCTCTCGGTCGCCTACCCGAAGCGCTGGACCGCGATCGTGGCGGAGGCCGAGCGCGACGGCGTCCTGCACGCCGACGTCGAGCGGCGGCACCTCGGCTTCGATCACGCGGCGGCCGGCGGCTGGCTCGCCGAGAAGTGGCGCTTCCCGCAGCCGCTCGCCCAGGCGATCGCGCACCACCACACGCCGGGCGCCGCCCGCGAGGCGCGCGAGCTCGTCGCCGTCGTCCACGTCGCGGACGTGCTCGTGCGGTCGCTCGGCATCGGCGATGCGAGCTACCCGGTGCCGCCGGTCGACGCGGCGGCGTGGGAGCGGATGGCGATCGACGGGCAGACCGAGCTCGAGGAGTTCCTCGCGGCCGTCCTCGCCGCGTTCGACTCGACGAGCGCGCTCCTCGAGGGCGTCGCGCGCGCCTGAGGTCCGTCGGCCGGTCGCGGCTCGCCTTCGGCGAGGGGATGAAACCACGGAGGCACGGAGCCACGGAGGATCCTCTGTCTGGCACCATCCTCGACGGTCCCGAGGCGATCACGATCCGACGATGGGAGACGTGGTCGGACCAAAAGCCCCTCCGTGTCTCCGTGCCTCCGTGGTTCCATCCTCGTCGCGGAGCGACGCCAACCCAGTAGGCGCCCGCGCACCTCCGTGAATCCTCCGTGTCCTCCGTGTCTCCGTGGTGACATCCTCTTCGCCGAAGGCGAAGCGCCGACCTGATCTCACCAGCTAAGGGCCGAGGATGATCCTGCTCCAGCTCCCGTCGTCCGCGCGGACGAACTCCTCGCGGTCGTGGAGCCGGTCGTCGACGTGGCGCCAGTGCTCGACGCGGTCGGGCTCGATCCGGTAGCCGGTCCAGTGGGGCGGGCGCGGGACGTCGGCCTCGCCCTCGAACCGCGCGGTCTCCTCGGCGAACCGGCGGAGGAGCTCGGCGCGGTCGGCGATCGGGTCGCTCTGATCGCTCGCCCGCGCGGCGAGCTGCGACGCGCGGGGGCGGCGCGACCAGTAGGCGTCGGCGCGCTCGGGCTCCACCTCGTGGACCGGCCCCTCGACCCGGAGCTGCTCGCCGGCGCCGCGGTCGGGGAGGTGGAGGGCGAGGGCGGCGCGCGGTCGCTCGGCGAGCTCGCGGCCCTTGCGGCTGCGCGCGTTGGTGTAGAAGACGAGGCCGGCCTCGTCGAGCTCCCGCCAGAGCACGATCCGGACCGACGGGTTGCCGGCGGCGTCGGCCGTCGCGAGGGCGACGCGGACGTCGCCGGTCGGGTGGGCGGCGCGCGCGGCGGCGAAGAGCTCGCCGAGGCGGTCGTGGACGAGGGCGGCGGCGACGGGTGTCGGGGGCGGGCTCGCCATCGGTCAGGTCGTCGCCGGGACCGTGCCGGCCTTCGCGGGAGCAGGATCCGGCGCGGGATCCGCGGCGGCCTCGTCGCCGCCGAGGGCGCGGGCGAGGGCGCGGACCTCGTCGGGATCGAACGCCATCAGGTGCTCCATCGCCTCGCGGCGCTCGATCCCGTCTGGATCGCGCCAGTAGACGGTCAGGAGGAGACCGGCCCCCTCGCCGCCGTCGTACTGCCGCTGGAGCTCGGTCCGGTGGACGCCGCGGATGTCGATCGCGCGGAACTCGCCGCCGACGCGCTGGACGAGCCAGTCGCCGGCGAGGGCGCAGAAGACGCTCCGCGGCTCGAGGGCGAGCGCCTTCCACGGGATGACGCAGGCGTGATAGAGCGAGGCGACCATCCCGGTGATGGTGATCGACGCGACGATCCCCGTGAGGGTGCTGTGGTAGGTCCACGCGCCCCAGATCATGAGGCCGCCGGTGACGATCGAGATCAGGATCCAGAGTTGCCCGAGCCGCAGCTTCCGCGCGACCCGCGCCGTCGGATGACGCAGGACGAGCCAGTCCGCGTCGGCGGGCTGGTAGTCGCAGATCCGGTGCGCGACGATGCGCGGCCGATCGGGAAGATGCTCGATGGGGCCCCAGTGCACGCGCCCATGAAACCAATTCGTCGGGCGCGAAGAAAGGGACGGCCGGGCGCGCCCCCGCGGCGGGCTCGTCGAACGGAACCCGAATCCGTCGGGGATTCCGGACGAGGCGCCGCGCGCGGTCGCCCGGACCGGGGCCGGCGGGGCACGTCACGGGTGTCCGGCGCGGACGGGACCGTCCCTTCGGCGGAACGTCGTCGCGACGGCTGCCGAGACGGAGAGTTAGGCGATCGGGGGGTCGTCCTGGCGGGGGTCAGGGCACCCGATCGAAGGCGTTCCCCCATGCGGTTGACACACGGAAGGCCCGCGCCTAAAGTGTCGGCTCATCTCCAGGGGGCCGGTCCACAGGGGACGTGGGACCTCGCACCAATGGCGTCGTCGGTCTCGCCGAGCACGGCGGGAAACGATGCCGGACGGGCGAGCCGTGGGCCGTTCTGGGGGCGAGGAGGAAGAAGATGAGGAAGGTGTCGTTGCTCGCCGCGATCGCGCTCGTTGCCCTGTGCTTCACCGGCACGGGCTGCTCGAACGTGAGCGTGAAGACCTACATCAAGGATCGTGGCTACGACTTCATGGACATGACCGGGATCAAGGTCTGCGCCGGGAAGGGATTCCGGATGGGCGCGGATCTCGGCCACGGCGTGATCAGCCCGGTCTACGAGCTGTTTGGTCCGGACCTCGATCGGATCGTGACCCCGCCGGGCCTGATGTTCGGCTACCACGACCTCTTCAAGTTCGGCTACCAGGGCCGCTCGGCCGGAAGCTGGCGTGATCGAGGGATCTCGATCGCGGCGACGATCGACCGCAACCTGAAGGCGAACGTCGGAAACACCTTCCTCTTCGAGCAGGTGGACGAGTTCAACGAGATCTACAAGGCGGCGCCCGAGCGCGCGGTCGCGGTCCCGCTCGACTACCCGCAGTACCGCTATCATTACATCTTCGACATCGAGGTGGCCCTCGTCTTCTTCGTCGGCCTCGAGATCGATGTCAGCATCTTCCAGGTCTTCGACTTCATGACCGGCCTGTTCGGGATCGACATCGCGTACGATGACGCCCGCAACCGGTTCTATCGGGAAGAGGAAGAGACCTACGACATCCGGCCGAGCTCGCAGCAGCCCTACGTCTATCCCTAGGCGGTAGGGAGAGCGCCGGTCTCGACCGGCAGGCCCTCGTCGATAGCACAGATCGTGTGTTTCGCCGGACGGAGTGAAGTGAGTGAGACACTCCTCACCACCCGTCCGGTGCAACGTACGGAGATCGAGACGGAGCGAAGAGCCATGGGCTACACCCCGCCCGAGCGTCACGACGCCCTCAAGGTGACGCCGGACAAGATCAAACTCACCTTCACGAGCGAGCCGTTCGTCGTCTACACGTTCCGCGGGTACGCGCCCGTCGTGAACGTGAAGACCGGGGCGGGCGAGCAGCGCACGCTCTACATCTCGAGCAAGTCGGTCTCGGACCAGCTCCACAACGTCGTCCTCAAGAACAACGACGAGTGGAAGGACCTGACCGTGCGGATCTGGAAGGAGAGCGCCGACCGGTTCGCGAAGTACCTGGTCGAGGAGCTCGACGGACCCGACGACGAAGGGGCCGGCGACGGCGACGCGGACGAGAAGGAAGAGAAGGACGAGAGCGGCGCCGGAACCTCGGACATGCCGCCCGAGGATGCCGTCCCCGAAGCAGCGGCGGACGACGAGAAAGAGGACTAGGCGACTCGCTCGCCGAGCCCATCCGCGATCGCGAGAGCGGTCGATCCTTCATTCACGGGGAGCGCGCCTTCGAGGCGGGCTCCCCGTGTCCGTGTACGGAGCGTCGCGCGAGCTTCGCCTTCGGCGAAGAGGATGTCACCACGGAGAATGGGATGGGAAGGCCAACCTCCGTTCGCGGGATGCCGATAAGGCTCCCAGGAACAGCCGGGCTCGAGGCCCAGAACGGAGGTTGGCGTGACTCAGTCTATGGTG
>JAJDCQ010000023.1 GCA_029260755.1 Planctomycetota bacterium
CTAGGAGACTGTTGCAGAATGAGCGTGAAGCGACGACTCGTCGCAGGCTCCTCGCCGTCGCTTCACTCGCGGCGTCTCGCCGGACATCGCCGCGCAGGCCTTCGTTCCGCGGCCTCGCGAACGCCAGACGGGTTCCCTCGGCCGCGCGCCTCGGCCTGCACGACGCTCTCTCGACGAGCCGCTCGCGTCATTCTGCAACAGCCTCCTAGTAGTAGGTAGTACTAGTAGTAGGAGCGAGTCGTGGTATCGGCTCGCCTGCGGCGAGCAGATGTAACCACGGAGACACGGAGGCACGGAGAGGCTCCTGAGCACGCCTCATCTTCACGAGGCGGACCTATGACACATGGGGGGATCGCTCGTTCCTTCCCGCCTCCAGGGCATCGAGAGCCCCGAATCACGAGACGCGACACCGGATCAGCGACTTCGCGTCACCCGGAGCTCCTCCGTGTCTCCGTGCCTCCGTGGTTTCATCCTCTTCGCCGAAGGCGAAGCCGGCTGGTCGATCCGAGCCGAGCCGTCTCGCGAATGACCCAGGCTAGGAGACGTAGGCGGCGCGTCTGCGGCTAGGCTTCACTCGACGACAGCCGCTCGGCCGTCACGTTGCACGGGATCGTCTGCAGATGCCGGGCGAGCGGCCACAGGAGCACCGCCGGGTAGAGCAGCAGCAGCACCCCGAAGTGACACGGGATCAGGAGGACGACCGCGTAGATCACGTCGATCGCGATCGTCCAGCGCCATCGATTCGCGTGGTCGGCGAGGATGCGCTCCGCCTCGAAGACCGGTGGAAGCTCGGCGAGGAGCCGGAGCTGCACGACGGCTGACTCGTGTCCCGCGAGGCGCCGGTGGAACACGGCCAGGTAGGCGAGGAGCGTCACCGCCGCGATGTAACCGGCGATCGCGAGGCAGGCGAGGATCTCGTCTTCGTGCATGTACGAGCCGAAGACGGCGTCGACGAGGTCGCGCAGGATCGGCAGGGGGATCGCCTGGCGGAACGCGACCGCGAGCGGCAGCAGGGCGATCACGGCGGCGCCGACCAGGAAGCCGACGGCGACCCAGCGGGCGAGGGCGAGGCCGCGGCCCTCGCCGCGGGCGCGCTTGCCGACGCGCTCGAGGACGCGCCGGGCGGGACCGCTCGCCGACTCCGGCAGGACGGTTCCCGTCGCCGGGACGTCGGTCATCGTGCGCTCGTGGCGCGCCAGGAGGAACGAGGACCCGATGAGCGAGTGCAGCCAGAACGTCACGGGCGCGAGGAGGAAGTAGAGCGGCCACGAGATGCTGCCGGCGCGCTCGCGCTCCTCGATGAGATGGAGGATGCCGTCCGGCTCGTGGCTCGCCGCGGTCCGGTCGGCGTCGGGCGTCGTCTCGGGCGCGGCGTCCGGGCTGGTCTCGGGCGGGGCGCTCACGCTTCCTCCAGGTAGCCGGGGCAGCGACGGCTCGCGTGCTGGACCAGCGGGACGAGCAGCACGAGGGGGTAGAGGATCAGGGGGATCCCGAAGAAGACCGGGACGAGGATGAGGATCGAGACGATGACCGCGAGGACCCGGATCGTCACCCAGCGGCTCCGCCAGGCGCGAATCCGCCGGCGGCCCTCCTCCGTGCTGGCGCGCGCGGCGAGGCACCACGCGAGGATCGCCGCCTCCTCGTGGCGCTTGAGGCTCCCGTGGACCCACCACATGGCGGCGATCAGGGTGAGGCCGATCAGGTAGCCGCCGCCGATGAGGAGGCCGAGCATCGCCTCCTCCACCCGGGCTGGCCCGAAGAACCACGTCTCGTAGTAGCTCGTGCTGTAGCCCCAGGAGTTGATCTCCCGCTCCGCGAGGATGGGGACCAGCGGAATGCGGACGAGGTGGAGGAGGCCGAGCCCGATCACGAACAGCGCGATCCCGAGGACGGCCTTCGCCGGCCCGACATCACCCGCCCGCTCGAGCTGCAGGCGGTAGGCGTCGGCCGCCCGGGGGTCGTCGGGCGCGGCGAGCTCGGCCGCGTCGGTGACGAACTCGCGTCGATGCGTGAGGAGAAGGACGAACGCCATCACGAGCGGGAGGATGAAGAGGGTCACCGGACCGAGGAGGGTCGGGACGAGGATGCCCGCCGACCCGGTCGCCAGCCCGGCGGCGGCGCCGCCGCCGGGGCCGCCCTCGCGGTGGATGACCATGTCGAGGATGCGGGCGTGCCGGGCCGAGCGCGTGGTCGGCTCCCGATCCTCGGGCTCCGACCACTCCTCCTCGGCCTTCTCGAGCGCGTCGAGCTCCGCCGAAGCGTCGGTCGGAGCGGGCTCGGCCTCGGTCTCGGCCTCGGCCTCGGGCTCGGTCTCGGCCTCGGCCTCGGCCTCCGTCTCGGGCTCTGGCTCCGTCTCGGGTTCGGGCTCGGGCGCGGATTCGGTCCTGGTCTCCGGCGCGGCCTCGGCCTCGTCGTGGTCGGGCGAGCTCGTCGGCGTCGAGGTGGTGGCGTCGGTCATCGAAGGGCGGGCTCCGTTCCGACCACGATAGACGGGTCCCGGGGCCCGTCAAGATCCCGGTTTGGACGCATCGGGCCGTTCGACGTCACCGGCGACTTGCGCCGCGTCACCGAAGCCCCCGACCATGGGAAGGCATGGCCGTTCCTCCGCCGCCACCCTCGTTCGACGCGAGCGGCGCGACGCCCCGGGCGGACGCGCCCGCATCGCCTGCGCCCGCGTCGCCTTCGCCCGGAGCCAGCGCCGGCTCGGGCCGCCTCACGCCGGGGCAGGCGACGCCCGCCTCCTCGCCCGCGTCGGCCGGCGGGCGTCGGATCTCCGAGCTGCAGAAGGCGTACGCCGACCCCTCGCGCCGGATCGGTCGCTACGTCGTCGTCCGCGAGCTCGGCCGGGGCGGCATGGGCGTCGTCTACCGCGCCTACGACCCGCAGCTCCAGCGCGACGTCGCCCTCAAGGTGATGCGCGATGCCGCCCTCGCGAACGATCGCGAGCGGGAGCGCTTCGCGCGCGAGGCGCGCGCCGCGGCGCGCCTCCGTCACCCGGGGATCGTCACCGTCCACGAGGTCGGCGAGCACGTCATCTCCGATCCGCAGGGCGGGACGCCGCGGCGCTGCCCGTTCCTGGTGATGGACTTCGTCGAGGGCGAGACCCTCGAGGACAGCCGCGCGCGCGCGCGGATCGCCCCGCGTCGCGTCGCGAAGATCGTCCGCGATCTCGCGCGGGCGCTTCACGCCGCGCACGAGCAGGGCGTGGTCCATCGCGACCTCAAGCCCCAGAACGTGCTCCTCGATGCCGAGGGGCGGCCGCATCTGGTCGACTTCGGTCTCGCCCAGACCCACGAGGACGCCCGGATGACGAAGACCGGGCAGCTCGTCGGAACGCCCCACTACGTCGCGCCCGAGCAGGCGCGCGGCGACCGCGAGGCGACGGGGCCGCGCTCCGACGTCTACGGCCTCGGCGGCGTCCTCTACTCGGCCCTGACCGGGCGTCCGCCGTTCGACGGGAACACGATCGTCGAGGTGCTCCGTCAGGTCTTCACGCTCGATCCGACGCCGCCGAGCCGTCACGAGCCGACGGTCCACGCCGACCTCGAGACGATCACCCTGAAGTGCCTCGAGAAGGCGCCCGAGCGCCGCTACGGCTCCGCCGAGGAGGTCGCCCGCGAGCTCGACCGCTTCCTCGACGGCGAGGCGATCGCCGCGCGGCCGGCCGGTCGAGTGCGGCGGCTCGGCCGCTGGGCCCGTCAGAACCGACTCACCGCGGCCGTGCTCGTCTTCCTCGCCGTCGGCGTCGTCGCCGCGGCCGTGGTCGGGATCGTCTTCCTGACCGAGCTGCGTCGCCAGGTCGAGGCGCAGCGGGCGGAGATCGTCGCGGCGGCCCGCGTCGAGGCCGACCGGGCCGGGCGTGACCTCGCCCTCGCGCGCGCCGAGCGCCCTCCGGCCGACGAGCCGCCGGCCCGGGCGCGGGCCCGGCGCGACCGCCTCCTCGCCCTCGGGCTCGACGCGTTTCAGGCGGCGATCACGGCCCACGCGCTCGACCTCGACGATGACTCCGCCCGGCAGGCCGCGTTCGACCGGGCGATCGACTACGGCGACGTCGCCCTCGCCGAGCAGCAGTGGGGCGTCGCCGCGAGCGCCTACGACCGCGCCCTCACCCTCGACGTCGACGACGGGCTCGCCCGCGCGCGGATCGAGGGCGTGACCGTCGAGCGCGAGCGGGCCGCCAACGCGCGCCGCGATGCGGTCGAGGCCGTCCTCGCCGCCGCGCGCTCGGGCGAGCTCGATCGACGGTCCGGCGGATGGGAGGACGCCCTCTTCGAGCTGGTCCGCTACCCCGACGAGGTGACGGTCTCGCTCCTCGCCGATGAGCTCGACGGGACGAGCGAGGCGCTCCGCGAGGTGACCCGCACGATCTTCCTCGACGCGGCCCGTCCTTCGGCGGAGGAGGCCGCCGCCGGCGAGGAGGTCGTCGGCGGGGTCGAGGAGGTGCTCGAGCTCTGGTGGGCGGTCAGCGCCGAGGTCGTTCCGAACGACGTCAAGCGCCGGATCAACCAGCTCGAGCACCGGATCGCACGCCGGCACCGGGCCGAGAGTCGGCTCGGCAGCACGCGCGTGCGCGCCGCCCGGGAGGTCCTCTCGGCCGAGCAGGAGCGGGTCGTCGGCGTGCGCCGGATGCGCCTCGCGAGCCTGTGCTGCGACGCCCTCGGTCGGATCGGGATCGGCGAGCTCGCCGTCGAGAGCCTCGAGCGGTATCTCGGCTCCGAGGAGCACGAGCTCCGCGCCGTCCGGGCCGGCGCGGCGCTCTGTCTGATCGGCGACGACGCGGCCGAGCGGATCGTGCGCCAGTCGATCGGCCGGTTCGGGACGAGCGGCTCCTACTGGCCGCAGGTGAGCCGGCTGCTCCATCGCACCGGCGAGGAGACCTCGCTCCTCGAGGAGACGTGGTGGGGGCACGCCGAGCGGGGCCTGGCGCGCTACCAGAAGGGGCAGCTCGCAGGCGCCCTCGAGGACTTCGATCGCGCGATCGAGCTGCGCCCCGATGACCCACACCTGCTCGGCAATCGAGGGATGGCCCGGGTTCGGACCGGCGACGTCGCGGGCGCCCTCGAGGACTTCGAGGCGGCCGTCGCCCTGGCGGAGTGGGACGGCGCGTGCTGGATCAACCTCGCCAAGGGGCGGACGCACGCCGGCGACCTGCCGGGGGCACGCGCGGCGGCCGATCGCGCGTGCGATCTGGCGCCGACCTCGGGGATGATCTTCCGCGAGCGGGCCGGCATCCGACGCGCTCAGGGCGATATCGAGGGGGCGCGAGTCGATCTCGACCGGGCGCTCGAGCTCGATCCGAACGACGCCCTCGCGTTCAGCAATCGAGGGCTGATCCGGCTTCGCCAGGACGACAAGCAGGGGGCGATCCACGACCTCTCCTGCGCCCTCGATCGCGACCCTCAGCTCGCCGCCGCCTGGTGCAACCGCGGGCGGGTGCGGATGATGATCGGCCAGCACGCCGAGGCGATCGTCGACCTCACCCAGGCGATCGAGCTGGCGCCGCAGATGTTCCAGGCGCACTACAGCCGGGCGATGGCGCGCGAGCACGAGGGCGACCTGCGCGGAGGAATCGCCGACCTCGACGCGGTGCTCGAGATCACCCCCGAGAACGGCCGCGCCCTCTCCCGGCGCGGTCAGTTCCGCAGCCGCCTCGGCGAGATGGACGAGGCGCTCGCCGACCTCGACCGCGCGCTCGAGGTCGGGTTCACGCCCGCCTACGGCGACCGTGGCTTCGTCCGGGAGCTCGCCGGCGACCTCGAGGGCGCGCTCGCCGACCTCACGGAGCTCCTCCGACTCCATCCGGGCGACCCGCGGGCGCCGCGCGTGCGGAGCTCGATCGCGTCGATCAAGGCCCGGCTCGGGCAGTGACCTCGCCTGGCGGACCCACCGGCTTCGCCGTCGGCGAAGAGGATGAAACCACGGGGACACGGAGAACACGGAGGATTCACGGAGGACGCGCCGAGCGGTCGAAGACCGGGATCCCCTCCGAGGCTCCTCCGTGCCTCGGAGCCTCCGTGGTTTCATCCCCTCGGCGGAGGCGAAGCCAACCAACCCGGGCTGAGCTGGTCGCGTCTTTCTCCGTGAGTCCTCCGTGCCCTCCGTGTCTTCCATGGGAAGGCCCCTCCGTCAAGGGGAATCTCAGGGGGGCCGACGTGGCGGCTCCCCGTTCGTCCTTCCGTCTCTTCTCCCGGCTCCGATCCGCTGGAAGTGAATGCCGAATTCGC
>JAJDCQ010000221.1 GCA_029260755.1 Planctomycetota bacterium
GGTCAGGTCTCGGATGTTCGCATTAGGGACGCTCATACGAACATCCGAGACCTGACCCCTTGACCTCGGCAATGGACTCTCGTCGTGGCAGCTCGCAATCCAGTCAATCCGCGGAATCCGCGGTTCCCGTTCGTTCGGAGCCGAAGAGACCGAACCGCGGATTCCGCGGATTACACGGATTTCGAGCTGCCGAAGGCGCTCGTTCCCGGTGCCTGTGCTGGCTAGTAGAGAACGCCGCGGCGCTTCTTGAGCGCGGGCGCAGGAGCCGGCGTTGGCCTCACGATCGGCCGGCCCTCGAACTTCGCCAGCATCTCCGTATGGATCCGGTGCAGCATCCCCTGCGGCCAGTGCTCGGGGTGCGGCGCCGCCACGCTGCCGTGGTCGCGTCCCTCCGCCAGGACGATCGTCGCGTCGCTCCCGAGCCTCTCGAGGTCGGCCTTCAGCAGCTTCACCGCGCCCTCGAGCCGGAACGTGTCGAGCGTCCCGCAGTAGACGTTGAGCTTCCCCTGGAGCCGCGGCCCGAGGTCCTGCCAGCGGGTTCTCAGGATCAGCCCTATGTCGTAGCGCTTCCAGTACTCGACGACGCTCTTGTCGATCTTGCCCGTCTCCCAGTCGTGCATCTTCTTCGGCGTTCCGTCGGGGGCGCGCGGGGAGAAGACGGCGTCGAAGCTGTACCACTGCCCCCCGATCCGGCCGCTGTCCTTCTCGCGCGCCGCGAACTGCCGGATCGAGCGGACCCACTGCGTTCCGCGGCGCATGAGCTGGATCTCGTTGCCGTCGGGATCGACGTAGGCGTTGTCCCACTCGTAGACGTTGATCCCGGTGAAGTCGCGGAAGTCGACCGAGTCGGGCGCCGTCGACCAGGTGCCGTTCCAGAAGTCGGGGTAGGTCACCTGGAGCCAGAGGCTGCTCCAGCCCCCGCTGCTGTGTCCGGTCAGGAAGCGGTCGCTGGCGCCGCGCCCCTTCGGCGAGAACTTGCTCTCGAGGGCGGGGACGAGCTCGGTCGTGAGCGCCTCGCCCCACGGCCCGTTGTTGACCGAGTCGGCGAACTCGTGGTGGCCCATCGGGCACTGGGCGTTCAGGTAGACGTAGATCATCCGCGGGTAGCCCTGGTCCTTCATCCGCTCGAGGAGGCGCGGCCCGCGCCGCCACGCCGTCCGGTGGTTTCCGCCGAACCCGTGGATGTCGTAGCAGATGCCCCATCGCTCCGACGGATCCCAGCCGGGCGGCAGGACGACGCCCGCCTGCATCGTCACCTCGCGCCCCCAGAAGGCGGTCAGGAGCTCGGAGCGGACCTCGAAGAGCTCGATCCGGCCATCCTCGGCGACGCCCGGCGCGGGCTCGGCGCCGGCGGCCGGGCCGGGGAGCGCCCCGACGAGGACGGCGAGCAGGATCGGAACCAGGATCGAGGGGCGGACGTTCATGGTGAGGGTCTCCCTGATGAGATCCGAACGACGGTCGACCGGTGAGCCGCGAAGGCGCTACAATACCCGCGTTCGAGACCACGCCCAACTCATTGGACTGATGTAGAGGTACCGCGATGACGTCGATCCCGGCCCCCCGCGCCCCCCGTTCGTCCCGGGCGCCCCTCCTCGCCGCGTGCCTGACCCTCGGCCTCGTCGTCGGGCTCGGGGTGGCCCTCGTCACCGCGACGGCGATCGCCGGCGACGCGAAGGCCGCCGCGGGGCACCTCGCGACCGCCCTCGCGGCTGCGGAGGACGGCCGCGCCGAGGATGCCGTGGTCGCCGCGAAGGCCGCCGTCGAGGCGGCGCCGGAGGGGGCCGACGGGTTCCGCGTTCGCCTCGAGGCCCATCAGCTCATCACGCGCCTCGCCGCGAGCGACGCCGGCCTCGCCCCGACGCCCGAGGATCCCGACGCGCGCCGCTGCGGCAAGTGCAAGAAGAACGCGAGCTGGGTCGATTGCCCCGAGTGCAAGGGGAGCAAGCGGGTCACCCGCGAGATCAAGAAGGTGGTGATGAAGCGCAAGCGGCGCGTCACCGTCACCGAGAAGGTCAAGAGGCCCTGCCCCACGTGCGACCAGGTCGGGCGCGTCCTGTGCGACGGCTGCCTCGGCCTCGGCTCGTCGGTCAACATCCCGACGAAGGGGAGCGAGCGGAGCAAGCTGAAGGACCTCATCGAGACGACGACGACCGAATCGATGCGGGAGAACGACGTCGACCTCGATGACGCGATCGAGCGCGTCGAGAAGATCGTCCTCCGGAAGGAGCCGGCCGTCCTCCACGACGCGAGCGCGCTCTACCGCTCGAGCATGGATCTACGGAAGGCGCTCGGGCCGCCGCCGATCGAGAAGCCGTCGGCCGCGGCCGAGGGCATCTTCGAGGAGATGTCCTACCAGGCGAAGGTGAACTTCCTCCTCTCCTGGGCGGTCGAGACGACCCACCGGGTGAGGCGGCTCGGCCTCGCCGCCGACGCCGCCGACGTGGACGGCTCGCCGGCGCCGGGCGCCTGGCCGACCGCCATCCCCGCCGAGGAGGCGGCCGCCTTCCCCGAGAAGGCGCGCGAGGCCGGCCTCATCGCCCTGCGCGGCGTCCTCCTGCCGGCGCCCTCGGCGAAGAAGCCGCTGCCGCTCGTGACGCCCGCCGGAAGCTCGGCGATGCCCGGGGGCGAGCTCGGCGATCCCCTCCAGGACGTCGAGCTGTTCACCCGCGCCGGCCTCGTCTCGGGCGGCGACCACGACATCGTCCTGATCGCCTACACCGAGGACGCGCAGGCCGAGATGGCCCGCCTCAAGAGGAGCTACGCGCCCAAGTGGCTGCGCGGTCTCCTCGACGACTACGACTTCACGACCGGCCAGAAGCTGCTCGACGCGGTCGCCGCCGGACGGGGCGCCGAGATCGAGGTCGCGGGCCGCCTGGTCGGTCCCTTCCCGGGGGCGCCGCGCCTCGCCTTCGAGGTCTGGGCGATCGGCGAGCCCGAGAACGGGGAGCTCGTCGCCGGCCTGGCGACCCGGATGAACCTGACCGCGACCGGCGAGCCCCTCCTCGCGCTCTTGAAGCGCACCGTCGGACCGCTCGGCCTCGAGGCCGTCGCCGACACGCCGGTCACCGTCTCGCTCGCGAACGTCGCCCGCGGCGACGCGCTCGCCGAGATCGCGCGCAACGCGGGCCTCGAGATCGGGCTTCGCGGGAACAAGATCGTCGTCGACCGGAAGGTCCACCCGCCCGAGCGGCTCATCTTCGAGCGGCTCCGGGCGGCGGCGAGCGGGCTCGGCCGCCACGACGAGGTGCTCCGCGCGGCCGGCGGCGCCGGGGTCAGCCTCGGCGGCGAGCAGCTCCGAAAGAAGCCCAAGGAGCTCGCCCGCGACGAGCGCGAGCGGGCCGGCGGCGGCGGAGCCGCCGGGGAGGGCGCCGGCGGAGGCGCCACCCCGAGCGGACCGGACGGCGGCGGCGCGGGCGAGGGTGGCGGGGAAGGGCCGGCGCCGATGCCTCCGCCCGGCGGCGGCGCGGGCGAGCCCGGCGGAGGCGCCGATGAGCCCGCGGCCGGCGCGCCGAAGGGTGAGCCCGACGATGCCAAGAAGGCGTTCCTCGCCGGTTTCCTCGGCGTCGAGCCGAAGCTCGCCGACGACGGCGCGGTGACGCTCCTCTACGACTTCTCCGACCACCTCCATCTCGAGGACTTCGCCGCGACCGGGACCGACACCTTCGACGTCCGCGGCAACGCCCTCAAGATCGAGAACGGCGAGCGGCAGCTCGGTCGCGTCCTCCACAAGCTCCCGTTCGTCGGGCCGGTCCGGATCACCGTCCACGCCGCGTTCGAGAACTTCAGCGAGCAGAGCCAGTTCGGCGTGACGTTCTTCGAGGATCCGAAGAAGGGCGACCGCGAGAGCGCGCTCCTCTACCAGAGCCGGATCAAGCGCGGCGGCAAGTGGGACAAGATGATCAGCGCGCGGAGCGTGCAGACCACGGCGGGCCGTCGCGTCGTCCGCCGCGCGACCGAGGCGCCCTACCGGCGCTTCAAGAAGGGTGACGGCTACGAGTTCCTGATCGACGCGGACCCGACCGTGCTGAAGGTCGGCCAGGACGGCCGCGACATCCTCGGCGCGAAGATCAAGAGCGAGGGCTCGGGCCACGTGGGCTTCGAGATCTTCGGCGCGAAGATGTCGATCCGCCGCCTCGAGATCCACGGCCTCGTCGACGGACGGTGGCTGGCGGAGAAGCTGGCGGCGAGCGGCGAGTAAGCGCCGCCCTCAGCGTCCGCCTTCGGCGGTTCTCAGGATCTCCTCGAGGTCGGCCCGGAACGGGTCGTCCGGCCGCAACCTCGGGAGCAGCGCCCTCGCCTCGGCGGCTGCTTCCGCCCGCCGTCCCGCGGCGAGCAACACGAGCGACCTCGCCCATCGGCAGAAGACGTCGTTCGGTGCGAGCGTGACGGCTCGATCGATGTCGGCGATCGCCGCGACGCTCTCGCCCTGGTTGATCCGGACCATCCCGCGGTTCGCCCACGCGTGCGCCTGGGTCGGATCGATCTCGATCGCGCGGTCGAGATCTCCGCGGGCGCCGGCGATGTCGTTGAGCACTCGCCGCGTCGTGCCGCGCCTGGACCAGGCGAGCCCCGACCCGGGCTGGATCTCGATGGCTCGGGTGTAGTCGACGAGCGCCTTCCGATCGTGGCCGATCTGTGCGTGGGCATCGCCTCGGCTCATCCAGGCGCTGACGTATCCCGGGTCCAGATCGACGGCGCGATCGAAGCACCGGATCGCTTCGCCCACATCCCCGCGTCTCTGGCAGGCGAGGCCGAGGTTGAACCACGACCGCGGCGCCCCCGGTCCGAGCAGGACGGCCTCGCGAAGGTCGACCTCGGCGCCGGCCACGTCGTCGAGGAAGAGCTTCACGGCGCCCCGATCGGCGAGGATCGACTCGTAGCCGGGGACCTCCGGGGTCATCAGCGCGATGGCGCGGTCGAAGTCGTGGAGGGCGGCGCGGTAGGCGCCCGTGACGACCCTCACCCTCGCCCGCTCGGCGTAGGGGAGACCGCTCCTCGGGGAGCTCGCGATGGCGCGTTCGAAGGTGGCGTCCGCCTCGGCGTGGCGGCCCTCGGCGTGAAGCGCGAGGGCGCGGATGAGCGAGGCCTCACCGTTTCGGGGGTCGAGCGCGAGCGCGCGGCTCACCGACGCCGAGGCCCTCTCGCGGTGTCCCCTCGCATGGTGGACCGCGGCGAGAGCGGAGTGGTCTTCGGAGGTGGCCGCCTCGAGGCTCGTCTCGGGCAAATCGGGCGGCAGCGCCCTCACGGTTCGCTCGGTGAACGTCGTCACGCGCCCGAATCGTCCGATCGCGATGAGGATGACGGCGAGGAACCTCGGCGACTCGAGGCGTGCCAGTGCGATGGCCGCGTACGAGGCCGCCGTCTCGTCTTCCTCGGCGGCGAGGTATTCGGCGAGGGCCGTCTCCGCGCGCGCGAGCTCGGCGGGGCCGATGTAGCCGAGGAGCTCGCAGATGATCCGGGCCTCGCGTCGTCGGCCTCGTCCGATCGCGTCGGTCTGCGCGGCGGCGATGATCTGTCGGGCGCTGCCAGGCGAGTCCGCGAGGCCCGAGCGGGTGAGCTCGTCCCGCCTTCGCGCGCGCAGTCTCCGCTGAGCCTCGGCGATCGAGGCCGTGGTCGCGGGGTCGGGGCGCTCGTGGGGTGGGATCGTCTCGAGCGTCTCGACGGCTCTCGCCAGGCCGGCGATCGGACCCCAGCTCCCGGTGCGCTCGAGGGCCGTGGGGGTGTCGAGCTCGAGGTAGGTCGACGAGCGCGCCTCTCGCAGGCCGACCGTGATGGACCCGAGCACGTCCGCGAGCACGGCGACCGCCTCCGAGCTGCGGTGGCCCAGAAGCTCGAAGCGCGCCTCCTCGAGCGGCGCGCTCTCGTCCGCCCGGATCCGCTCGAGCACGGCGAGGATCGACGCGCGCTCGGCTCGGGCGACGGCGTCGCGCGCCTCACGAACGGTCGCCTCGAGCGACGCGCTCGCGGCCGGGTCGAGCCCGACGGCGCCGACCTTGCGCGCGGCCTCGGTCGCGACCGGCCACAGCTCGGTCGCGGTCGCGATCTCGGCGACCGCCGTCCACGCCTCCGACGCGGCGCGCGCTGCGGCCGGGTCCTCGCGGGCGAGGGTGCGCCAGCGCTCCGCGGCGTGGGCCGCGTCGATGCTCGCCGCGAGGGCGGCGTCCGATGCGTCGCGGCTGTCGGAGTCTCGGTCCGCCAGGATGCGCGCATCGTCGAGTCGGGCGCGGGCCTCGTCGGACTCGCGGCGCGCGTCGTCGATGAGCTCGGCGGCGAGGCGGGTCCGCTCGCGACGGGCGAGCCGGCCCTGGGCCAGGAGGAAGGCGCCGGTGCCCACGACGACGACGAGGCCGAGGGCGATGACGAGGACGCGTGCGGGATGCCTCCTGGCCCATCGTCGGCCGCGCTCGACCGGCCCGAGGGGCCGCGCCTGGATCGCCTCGCCGGCGAGGAAGCGGTCGAGGTCGGCGGCGAGGGCGCGCGCAGTTCCGTATCGGCGGGCCGGGTCCTTCTCGAGGCAGCGCATCGTGATCGTCTCGAGGTCGACGTTGACGTTGCTCTCGAGCTGGCGTGGGGCGACCGGATCGGAGCCGAGGACGTCCTGGATGGTCTGCAGAGCCGTGGCCGCCTTGAACGGCGGCCGCCCGACGAGCGCCCGGTAGAGGACCGCGCCGAGCCCCCAGACGTCCGTCGCCGCGCTCTGCTGGTCGCTTCGCCCGGCCGCCTGCTCGGGCGCCATGTAGGATGGCGTGCCGAGCGCCTCGCCGGTGACGGTCAGGCTGCGGGCGTCGTCGAGGTCGCGGGCGAGGCCGAAGTCGGTCAGACGGGCGGCGCCGGCGCGGTCGATCAGGATGTTCTGCGGCTTGACGTCGCGGTGGAGGATGCCGTGGTCGTGGGCGTGCTGGAGACCCTCGGCGACCGTGCGGACGATCTCGGCGACGCGCCGGGGCGACGGCGCAGCGCGCTCGAGGAGCGCCTCGAGGCTCTCGCCCTCGACGTGCTCCATCGCGATGAACGGGCGGCCGCCGGCCTCCCCGACCTCGTGGACGCCGACGATCGCCGGGTGGCGCAGGCGCGCCGCGGCGCGCGCCTCGAGGACGAAGCGGTCGACGTCGATCGGGTCGATGCTCACCGCGTCGGCGAGGATCATCTTGATCGCGACGCGCCGCTGGAGCGCCGGGTCGACGCCGGCGTAGACGACGCCCATCCCGCCGCGCCCGATGATCGCCTCGACCCGGTAGCGCCCGATCGACGCCGGCAGATCGAAGCCGCTGGAGCCCGAGGGCATGGCCGAGCCGGGCCGCGGCCCGAGGCCGGGGAACGGACCGGGCGAGAGGCCGTCGGCGCGGATCGGCTGACTCTTATCGTGGCGGCTCATGACGAGGATCCCCTCGTCAGACTACACCCGTCAGCGCCCGACCGCCGCCACGTCGGCTCGTTCGGGATCCCTTGCGTTTCACCCAGGGCCGGACCGAGAATCTCAGCCCCACCTCCCGGGAGGCCACCGCCTTGGATACGAACACCTTCCGCGAGCACGCCCACCGGGTCGTCGACTGGATGGCCGACTACCTCGACGGGGTGGAGGCGCACCCGGTGCGGTCGCAGGTGAAGCCGGGCGAGATCGCCGCGCAGCTCCCCGCGTCGGCGCCCGAGGAGGGCGAGCCGTTCGAGGCGCTCCTCGCCGACGTCGAGCGGATCGTCCTGCCGGGGATCACCCACTGGCAGCACCCGAGCTTCTTCGCGTTCTTTCCAGCGAACAGCAGCCCGCCCTCGCTCCTGGCCGAGATGCTCACGGCGACCTTCGGGGCGCAGTGCATGATGTGGCAGACCTCGCCGGCCGCGACCGAGCTCGAGACGCGCGTGCTCGACTGGCTCCGGCAGCTGCTCGGGCTGCCCGAGAGCTTCGTCGGCTCGATCCAGGACTCCGCCTCGACGGCGACCCTCTGCGCGCTCCTCGTCGCGCGCGAGCGGGCGACCGGGTGGCAGGCGAACGATCAGGGGCTCGCCGGCCTCGTCGGGGCGCCCTCGCGTCTCGCCATCTACACCTCGGCGGAGGCCCACAGCTCGATCGAGAAGGGCGCCAGGATCGCGGGATTCGGAGCGGACAACGTTCGCAAGATCCCGACCGACGCGGCGTTCGCGATGCGGCCCGACGCCCTCGCCGCGGCGATCGCCGCCGACCGCGCCGCCGGCGTCGTCCCCACCTGCTGCGTGGCGACGTTCGGGACGACCGGCGTCGGCGCGGTCGACCCGATCGCGGGCGTAGCCGAGGTCTGCCGGCGCGAGGATGTCTACCTCCACGTCGACGCCGCCTGGGCGGGGGCCGCCCTGATCCTGCCCGAGCTCCAGGCGCTCCTGGAGGGGGTCGAGGCGGTCGACTCGTTCGTCATGAACGCGCACAAGTGGCTGCTCACCAACTTCGACTGCAGCGCCCACTGGGTCCGCGACCCTGACGCCCTCGTCCGGACGCTCGGGATCCTGCCCGCCTACCTCCGGAGCCGCGAGACCGGGACCGTGATCGACTACCGCGACTGGTCGGTGCCGCTCGGGCGCCGCTTCCGGGCGCTCAAGCTGTGGTTCGTCCTCCGGAGCTACGGCGCCGAGCGCCTCCGCGAGAAGATCCGCGGCGACATGGCGCTCCTGGGCGAGCTCGCCGCGTGGATCGAGGCTGACCCCGCCTTCGAGATCACCTCGCCCCCGAGCTTCGCCCTGCTCACGTTCCGCTGGACGCCCGACGGCGTCGACGATCCCGAGGAGGTGGACGCCCGGAACGGTCGCCTCGTCGATGCGATCAACGATGACGGGCGGATCTACCTGACGCCGACGACGGTCGCGGGTCGGAAGGTGATTCGCTTCCAGGTCGGGCAGACCAGGACCGAGCGCCGGCACGTCGAGGCGGGCTGGGCGGTCGTCCGGGAGATCGCCGCCAGGATCGCCGCTGGCATCCATTGAGCGCCGGCACCCTTGAAGTTAGAATCGCCGCCCGCCCTCGCGACCGGAGAGCAGGCGATCCATGCCGGCCAAGCCATCCCCTTCGAAGCCCAGCCGATCCAAGACGTCGCGTTCGCGTCGTCCGAGCTCTGGCCACGCGCGCCCCGCCGCGAAGGGCGCCGATCGCGCGAAGACCGCGCCCGTGAAGCGCCCGACGCCGCCCGCCGATCCGGGGACCCCGAACGCGGGCCCCGGCGCCCGGGGCGCCGCGAAGACGGCCCGGACGGTCCAGCGCGAGGCGGCCTTCGGCGGCAAGACGAAGGTCAAGACCGGCCGCCACCCGCGCGCCGGCGCCGGGGCCGCCGCCGAGCCGGCCGCCGCCCGCGTCCCGCCGCACCCGCCCGAGACGCCGCTCTTCCAGGTGATCTGCCCGGATGGCTCGGTCGCCGACCCCGACGCCCTCGCCGAGGTCGGCCCGGACCTCCTCGTCCGGCTCTACCGCGCGATGTGGCGCAGCCGCGAGCTCGACAAGCGGATGACGGCGCTCCAGCGTCAGGGACGGATCGGCTTCTACGGCACGTCCACCGGCGAGGAGGCGGCCGTCTTCGGCTCGGCCGCCGCGTTCGAGGAGCGCGACTGGATCTTCCCGGCGCTCCGTCAGGGCGGCGTCGCCATCTGGCGGGGCTACGACCTCGTCCAGTACGTGAGCCAGTGCATCGGCAACGACGTCGACGTCCTCCGCGGCCGCCAGATGCCGTGTCACTACGCCGAGCGCGACATCAATCAGGTCTCGTGGAGCAGCGTGATCGCCAGCCAGCTCCCGCAGGCCGTCGGCGCCGCGGTCGCCGCGCGCTACCGCAAGGACGACGTCGTCGTCGCCGGCTACCTCGGCGACGGGGCGACGAGCGAGCCCGACTTCCACGTCGCGGTCAACTTCGCCGGCGTCTACCGCGCCCCGTGCGTCTTCATCTGCCACAACAACCAGTGGGCGATCTCGGTGCCGTTCTCGGCGCAGACGGCGAGCGCCGGCGTCGCCGTGAAGGCGAAGGCCTACGGGATCCCGGGCGTGCGCGTCGACGGCAACGACGTCGTCGCCGTCTACCTCGCCTGCCGCGAGGCGGTCGCCCGCGCGCGCCGCGGCGAGGGGCCGACGCTGATCGAGGCGCTCACCTATCGACTGCTCGGCCACACGACCGCCGACGACCCCGACCGCTACCGCGACGAGGGCGAGGCGAAGGCCTGGGCCGAGCTCGAGCCGCTCTCCCGGACGCGCGCGCTCCTCGAGGAGACCGGCCTCTGGGACGAGTCGCGCGAGCACGCCCTCGCCGCCGTCGTGAAGAGCGAGATCGACCGCGCCGTCGCCCAGGCCGAGGGCGCGGGCCCGCCGGCCGAGGACACCCTCTTCGACGACGTCTACGCCGAGCTCCCGCCGGCGCTCCAGGAGCAACGCGACGAGCTCCGCGCCGAGCGCCGCGGGCGCTGACGCCTCCCCGATCACACCGCTCCCCCCGGCGACCCACGAGACGCATGCGCTCGCCGACTCACACTCTTCTCTCAGGAGATCGACCAACGTGAGCAACGGCCCGAAGAAGTACGATGCTGCCGTCATCGGCGCGGGTCCCGGCGGCTACCCGACCGCGATCCGCCTCGCCCAGCTCGGCAAGAAGACCGTCATCATCGACAAGAAGGCCGACTTCGTCGGCGGCGTGTGCCTCAACTGGGGCTGCATCCCGAGCAAGGCGCTCATCAAGGCCGGAAGCACCTTCCACAAGCTCCAGTCGGGCGAGCTCGCCGACCTCGGGATCGTCGTCGAGGGCTCCGTCCGCTTCGACCCGAAGAAGCTCCAGGCGTTCAAGAAGAGCGTCCTCGACAAGCTCCGCGGCGGCATCCGGACGCTCCTCAAGAGCAACAAGATCGACTTCGTCGAGGGCGCGGCGAAGCTCGTCGGGCCGAAGCGGATCGAGGTCGAGGGCGCGGGCATCATCGAGGCGGACGCGATCGTCCTCGCGACCGGGAGCCGTCCGATCGAGCTCCCGTTCCTGAAGTTCGATGACCGGGTGATCGACAGCACCGGCGCGCTGGCCCTCGACGCCGTCCCGCGACGTCTGGCCGTCATTGGCGGCGGCGTCATCGGGCTCGAGATCGGGCAGTTCTACCAGAACGTCGGCAGCCAGCTCACCGTCATCGAGCTCCTGCCGCAGCTCCTTCCGGGCACCGACCCCGACCTCGTCCGCGTCGTCGAGCGCGTGCTCAAGGCGCGCGGCGCCAAGGTCCATCTCGAGGCGAAGGCGAAGGGCGCGGCGCGCCAGGCGGACGGGTCGGTCGGGCTGACGATCGAGAAGAAGGACGGGACCGAGGAGGTCGTCGCGGCCGACTACGTCCTGGTCTGCGTGGGGCGGCGGCCGAACTCGGAGAACCTCGGCCTGGAGGCGCTCGGCGTGAAGATCGAGCGCGGCTTCATCCAGGTCGACGAGCGCCAGCGCACCGCCGCGCCGAGCGTCTACGCGATCGGCGACGTGACGCCCGGTCCGCAGCTCGCCCACAAGGCGACCAAGGAGGGCATGATCGCCGCCGAGGTGATCGCCGGCCGGCCGACCGTCCGCGACTGGCGATGCATGCCGGGGGCGATCTTCACCGACCCCGAGATCGCGACCGTCGGCCTCACCGAGACCGAAGCGAAGGCCGCCGGGCGCAAGGTCAAGGTTGGCAAGTTCATGTTCGCCGCGATCGGACGCGCGCTCGCCGCCAACGAGTCCGACGGCTTCGCCAAGGTGATCGCCGACCCCGACGACGACACCCTCCTCGGTGTCGGCGTCGCGGGCGCCCACGCGAGCGACCTCATCAGCGAGGCCGCCCTCGCAATCGAGATGGGCGCGGCGGCCGAGGACCTCGCCCTCACGATCCACCCGCACCCGACCCTGCCCGAGGCGATCATGGAGGCCGCCGAGGCGGTCCACGGGCGCGCGATCCACGCGGTCGCCCGAAAATGACCCCGGCGGGGAGCGACCGGGCGGGGGGTGACCGCCCGCCGCTCGGCGTGCTCGACCTGACGCCGCGCGGGCCGGTCCCCTACCTCGAGGTGCACGAGCTCCAGCGTCGCCTCCACGAGGAGCGGGCGTCGGACCTCGGCGACGATCTCGTGATCCTCGTCGAGCACGAGCCGGTCGTGACCCTCGGCCGTGGGACCGCCCGGGCCGACGCCCGGAATCCAGCGCGCCCGGCCGTGATCGATCCCGACCGGTTCCCGATCATCGAGGTCGAGCGCGGCGGCGAGGCGACCTGGCACGGTCCCGGTCAGCTCGTCGCCTACCCGATCGTCCGGCTCGGCCCCGACGAGCGCGACCTCCATCGGCTGCTGCGGTCGCTCGAGGAGGCGGTGATCGCGGTCGCCGGCGACTTCGGCGTCGCCGCCGGTCGGCGCGCCGGGGCGACCGGCGTCTGGGTCGGGCAGAGGCGCAAGCTCGCCTCGATCGGGATCGCGGTCGCCCGATGGGTCACCTGGCACGGGATCGGGCTGAACGTCTCCTGCGACCTCGCCGCCTTCGGGGCGATCCATCCCTGCGGGTTCGACGCCACCGAGATGACGAGCCTGGCCCGCGAGCTCGGCGACGCCCACCCGACCCCGTCGGTCGGGGAGCTCGGGGTGGCCCTCGCCGCGGAGCTCGCCCGCGAGCTCGGCCGCTCGATCACCCTCTCCTCGTAAGTCCCCTCGCGCCAGGGAAGTTGACCCAACCGCAATCTCTGTAAAGAGATCCGCGTGAAGATTCCCGGTGACGCGTTGCGCCGGCGCTGCCATAATAGGGCCGGCGTGGATCGGGGTTCCCCCGATCCGTCGAGAGGGGAAGAGGAGGCCGCATGACGATCGGTCGAACCAACGCGCTCTGCTTCGGCGGAGGCGGCCTCGTCGGAACCGTCAAGGCGCTCGGCCACCTGGTCGGCCTCGATCAGATCATCCGAGGGCCCGGCGAGAGCCAGCGCCAGATCACCCCCTGCTTCTTCGACTTCATGGAGGAGGCCGGCGTCCCGCTCCGGCAGCTCGAGCGCCGGGTCGACGAGGTCTTCCGGGTCATGCCGGGAGAGGTCCGCCGCGGCGAGCTCGATCGCGTGCGTCGGCACTTCAGCGTCTCCTGCGGGATCAGCGGAGGGAGCCTGCTGGCGAGCGGCCTCACGAGCGGGATCCCACTCGTCGAGCTCGTCCGCGAGGCGATCACCTTCCCCGTCCTGAGCGCCTATCTCCGCCCCGACTTCGCCGAGTACTTCCGGACGCTCCGGCATCTGCCGAAGGTTCCCTGGAAGCTCGCCCGGATGGCGCTCCGTGAGCTCGGCCCCGGCGCCGAGTGGCCGCATCGCTTCGGACGGCTCTTCCTCCCGAGGCTCGAGGACGTCTCCCGGATGGGCTTCGAGCTCGTCGGGGCGTTCGAGGACATGCTCCCGCGCGGGCTCTTCACGGGCGAGGGGATCGAGAGGTACGTCGAGGAGCTCGCCGCGCGCCACGGGCTGCACACGAGCTTCCAGCAGGTGCGCGAGTCGGGCCGTCACCTCTTCGTGATCTCGGAGCGGTTCAACGCGAGTCGACCGCTCTCGAGCTTCGACGATGCCGGCGAGACGGTCATCTACTTCGGGATCCCGCCCTACACCGATCTCTCGATCGCCAAGGCCGTGCGCGCGTCGTGCTCGATCCCGGGGATCACCACGCCGCTCGAGTTCGTCGACCACGCCCGCGACGGCCGGATGTTCCTCCTCGCCGACGGCGCGATCGGAAAGACGATCGGGCGACGGAAGGTGCTCAGCGAGGTCGACATCGATCTCGTGATCGCGCTGAACCCGATCGTGCCCTACGACGGGCCGCTCGAGAACGTCCTCGACATCCTCGAGCAGACCTACCGCAAGCTGATCCACAGCCGGCTCAAGGCGGTCGAGTCGTATCTCGGCGACGAGGTCCGCGGCAAGACGATCCACATCGAGAGCCGGCCCGACGTGTTCTTCTACAACATGCTCCGCGTCGACAAGATGCGGGCCGGCCTCTACGAGGGCTACTACCAGACGCTCCAGTCGGCGAGCGAGCGCTACGAGGAGTTCTCGGCCAAGCTCGACCGCGGCGGGCTCACCCTCGTCGACCCCGACATCCTCGACGGCCTCGTCCGCCACGCCGCCGTCGTCCGCGACCGCGAGTACTTCGGCGCCGAGCGCCGCCACCGCCGCGAGGTCGAGCGGCGCGAGGCGAAGCAGGCGGTCACGGCGGCGGCCGGCGGAGTCGAGGAGGGCACGAGCCCGCCGCGGACCGCGTCGGGCCGCCTCGTCGCGCAGCTCCGGAAGTCGCCGGGGCGGATCATCTCGAGCATCACCCGTCGCGGCGCCGCGGGCGAGACCTCGGGCGCCGCCGCGCGCCCCGGGAACGGCAACGGCGGCACCAGCAACGGCGAGAGCGGCGAGGCCGCCGTCGAGAGCTGACCGCCGCCTCCCGGCGATCGGCCAGGGCCGACCGCCGTGTCGGACCCACGTGCTATCATGACGGAGTCATGCCCCGAGCCGTCACCATCATCTCGGACGAGGATCTCGCCCGGCGCCGGAGCCTGGGCCACGATCGTCGAGACGAGATGTGGGACGGGGTGCTCCACATGGTTCCGCCGCCCGGAACCGGCCATCAGGGATTCGGCTCGGACCTCAGCTTCGCCCTCAAGCTCCTCCTCCGAGCCCGGGACCCCGACGTCTTCGTCGCGCACGAGACCGCCGTCGCCGACGCCTCCTCCTGGCCGCACGACTACCGAACCCCCGACCTCGTCGTCTGTCTCGGCGGACGAGGCGTCGCCGAGCGGTGGGTGACGCGCGCCGACCTCGTCGTCGAGATCCGGTCCCCCGATGACGAGAGCTGGGACAAGCTCCCCTTCTACGCCGACCACGACGTCGTCGAGATGCTGATCGTCGACCGCGCCGCGAACCGGATCGACCTCCTTCGCCGGCGCGACGAGGCCGAGCTCGAGGCCGTCCGCGCCGGCGAGTCCGGCTGGCTTCGCGCCCGGGGGATCGAGCTCGAGCTGCGCTGGGACGAGGCGACGGCGTCGCTCCGGCTTCGTCACCCCGGCGACGCGACGACCGTCGAGATGGTGAGCTATCCCCGGATCGATCCGCAGGCCTAGCCCGTCGCTCCCGGGTGGCGTGATCGGCCGAGGCGAGGGGGGATCGCACCGACCCGACGATCCGAGCGCAGCGCCCCGAACGCGCCGTGAGCTCCGACCGACACGGGCCTTGTGGGCTCGCGGGCCCGCCGGGCGACGGGGTCGCGGCGATTGCACGGCGCGGCGTTCATGCCTCACGCCGACCCCATCGCCTCCGCCGTCCCTCCGCCGCCTCTCTCGGGCGTGCTTCTCCGAGCCGGACTGCGCGGCGGAGCGTGCGCCGTCTGCTGGGCCGTCCCTCTCTCGATCGTCTGGCTGGTCATCGGAGGTGCCGACGGAGCCTACTGCGCCTGGCTGCGGAACGTGGCCCTCCTGGTGGCGCCGGTCGGGTTCGCGGGCTCCGCGCTGCTCGTCCGGATCGTCCTCGCCCGTCAGGGGAGACTGCCGCCCCCGTCGGTCACCTCGTGGACGGACTCGGTTCCGGCGTTCGTCGCGGCGGTCGTCGTCGGCAGCGTGCTGCTCCTCGCGAACGTCGACTTCCGCGTCTTCCCGGGGCTCGGGGTCGGGCTGCTCGTGGTGACGTCGTTTCCAATGATGATCGAGCAGGGCATCACCGCGCGCGTCGACCCGACGATCCTCGAGGCGGCCGTGACCCGTCGCGAGCAACGCCAGGCGGTCCTGCGCCGGCGCCTCGCCGACCGCGAGGCCGGCGTCGCGCCTCCGCCGAGGTCGGGCAAGCCGACGCGCCGCGCGCGCGGTCCCCTCTTCGGACGCCGCGTCGAGCCGGGGGTGTCCACGCGCCCGCGCGCCCGTTACGGCGGCTCCGGCCCGATCCCGCTCTGATCGTTGCGTCGTCGTCTCGTCCGGCCGTAGGCTGACGCCATGGCCGGCCCCGAAGGTGACCGAGACCCCGGAGGCGATCCGCCCGCCGGCAGCGACGCGGACCGCCTCGTCGTCGCGGGCTATCGGGAGGCCGAGGGTCCGGGACCTCTCCCCGCCGATGTCCTCGACCGACTGCCCCTCCCCGTCGCGCGGCCGCTCGCGGAGGCGTGGCCCCCCGGCCGGGGGCGGGTGACCGAGGCGTTCCTCGCCTGGGAGCGGCTCGTCGTCTGGCTCGCCGCGATCGGGATCTCGCTCTGCCGCGAGGGGAGCCGGTCGCCGCCGCGCAGCCTCGTGAACGGCCTCGCCCGGCCGACGTTCGGGCGCTGGCTCGGGTTCGCGCGCGAGAGCCTCGGCGGCCTCGAGGGAACGCGCGACGAGCTCGGCCGCCTCGCGCGGGCGGTTCTGTTCGACCGTCCGCCCGGCGCCACCCGACCGCTGAAGGACGTGATCGCCGGCCTCGTCGAGGAGCGCAACGCCGCCGTTCACGCCGGCGCGGGTGGGTCGGTCGACGAGGCGGCCCTTCTCGAGCCGCTCGTCGAGCTCGTCGGCAGTCACCCCTTCTTCGAGCGGACGCGCCTCATCGTGATCGATGATGCGCGCGTCGCCGCCGGCGGCGACATCGACTACGACCCGCTCGACCTCCAGGGGCTCGCCTCGCGGCGTGGCCGCGCGTTCGGCGGCGCGCTCGACCTCTCCCGCGACCACGTCTACGCGCGCCTCGTCGACGCCCCCCGCTTTCTGCAGCTCGCCCCGTTCTTCGCGTGGTCCGACGGTAGGCTGCGCTTGCTCCAGGGCACCGACGATCGGGCGCGCCCGCAGATGCGCGACCTCGAGGACGGAAGCGTCGCGAAGATGCCCGAGCTCCAAAGCGCCGTGCAGGAGCTCCTCGACGCGGCGGGCGCGGCGCCCGAGGTCGCCGACGTCGCCGACGCGGTCGCGGTCTCCGGGGATCCGAGGCCCGACTCCTCGTCCGAGTCCCCGGAGCGCGGTCCGTTCGCCGCGATCGCCGCGGCGACCTCGGCGCTGCTCATCGTCGCGGTGCTCGCCCTCATCGTCGGCTCCCTCGGTCGCCCGAACGGCGATGCGGGCGACGGCACCGTCGGCGGGACGGGCGGCGGTGACGGCGTCGGGCCGGTCGCCGGCGTCGCGCCGAGCGCGTCTCCGACCGGCGCGGGATCGAGCTCCGGCGCGCCCGAGGCGCCGCTCCCGACGCTCGCGCGCGCCGACTGCCCGCGCGGCTACGAGACCCTCCTCGAGGGCCGCCGCGCGCGCCTCGTCGGCGTCCTCGGCGATCCGCGCTTCCAGCACACGACCTGGATCCGACGGGTCGCGATCTCGCCGGGCGGCGGCCACGTCATCACCGCCGACGCGTTCGGCGCCCTCGGCATCTGGGAGCTCGAGCGCGGCGACGAGATCCGGATCATCCAGGACCCCGAGGACTTCGACGCCCTCGCGATCGCATCCGACGGCCGGATCGTCGCGGGCGACGAGGCGGGCTTCATCCGCGTGCTGACGGCTGGCGGCCGCGAGCTCGCCCGGGTGAAGGCGCACGACGGGCCGATTCACGACGTGGCCGTCGGCGGCGACGCGGAGATCTACAGCGCCGGCGTCGGCGGGCTCGTGAAGATCCACCGCCTCGAGGACCTCGAGTACACCGGCGGCTACGGGATGAAGGGGGAGCCGGATCACGTCTGGGAGATCGAGCTGACCGCCGGGATGACCCGCGCGCTCACGATCACGACGAAGGGCGATCAGGCGGGCCTCTGCGAGCTCTGGGAGATCGGCTCGGCCGACATCCTCGCGACCCTGTCGAGGAACGCGGGGCCGCGGGCGGCCCTCGCCCCGGACGGGTCGCGGGCGATCGTCCTCGAGCCCGACGGGCCGGTCGTGATCGACATCGACATCGACACCGCGACGACCGAGCGGCGCGCGCTGCGGGTCGGCGGTGGCAAGGTGAGCGACGTCGCGATCGCCGCCGACGGGCGGCGCGCGCTCCTGGGCTGCGCCGATGGGCGGGTGCGCCTGGTCGACCTCGATGCCGGCAAGGAGATCCGCGCCCTCGAGGGGCACGCCGGCGAGGTGACCTCGGTCGCGTTCGGGCCGAACGACACGGCCGTGAGCGGCGGGAACGACGTCACCGTCCGCCGCTGGGACCTCGTGACCGGCGACGAGATCGACCCGATGCCGGGTCAGGGCGGGCGGGTGACGGCGCTCGCGTTCACGCCGGCGGGCGACCGGCTCGTCACCGGCGGCACCGACGCGCTCCTCCGGGTCTGGGATCTCCGGCGGGGCGTCGAGCGCGGCGGGCCGATCCGCGACTTCGCCGGGGTGCCGGTCGCCCTCGACGTCGCCGCGGACGGGCGGCGCGCCGTCGTGATCGGCGACGACAGCCGGGCGCTCCTCGTCGACCTCGAGGAGCGGGCGGGCCTCGAGCTCCTCGACGACCACGACTGGGGCAAGGTGCTCGTCGACGCGCGCTTCGCGCCCGACGGCGAGACGCTCATCACCGCCGGCACCGACCGCACCGTGAAGCACTGGCGCCCCGCCGAGCAGAAGGTGAGCACGTTTCGCGGCCACGAGGCGCCGCTCGCCGGAGCGGTCTTCATCGCCGCCGACCGCATCGCGACGGTCGACGTCGCCGGCTGGGTCCGGATCTGGACCCTCACGGGCGACGTCGCCGAGCGCGCGGTCCAGATCGTCACCGGCGAGGAGATCACGGCCGTCACCGCGACGCCCGAAGGACACCTCGTCCTCGCCGCCCGCTCCGGCGCCCTCTGGACCTGGGATCCGCTCGACGGAGGCGCGGCCGTGAAGCCGCTCGGCAATCACCGCCTCCACGTCTGGTCGCTCGACGTCTCGCCCGACGGGCGTCTCCTGATCTCGACCGGCCTCGACCGGACCGTCCGTCTCTGGGACCTCGAGACGGGCAAGGTCATCGACCGGCTCGGCCTGCTCCCGGCGGCCGACGTCGCCCACGTCGTCCGCTTCGCCCCCGACGGCCGGAGCTTCGCCGTCGGGACATCCCGCGGCGTGGTGCTGAGGTTCGCGATCGACGAGTGAGCCTCTCGCCGGCTAGTCAGTCGGCGAGCGCGGCGGCCTTCACGCGATCCTCGGCCGCTCGGGTCGGCTCGTCGAGGAGCTCCCAGACCGACGCGCGGGTCGACAGGTCCGCGGCGTCGAGCTCCTCGACCCGCGTCGCGTCGAGGAGGGCGCGCGCGTCCTCGAGCCGGACCTCCTGAGCGACGAGCGCCGCGAGACGGATGCCCGCTCGACGTCGGAGGACCGGGTCGAGCGCGCCGACGTCGAGGGCTCGCTGGAGCGTAGGGAGCAACCTGTTGCGCGTGCTCACGTCCATCATCCGGGCGAGCGATCGATCCACTCGAGCCATCCCCTCGCGGAAGAGGTCGTCGATCGGCGCGCGGGGCGTCGATGCGAGGTGCCGGCGAAGCGACCACTCGAACGAGTCGACCCGTCGCCAGTCTTCCGGCTCGCGTCTCTCGCGATCGACGCCCGCGCGGTGGAGGGCGTCGAGCAGCGCGTCCTCGTCTCCGCCCCCGACCTGGTGGAGAAGGGAGCGCCAGGCCTCGGTCGCGCGCAGCTGGTCGCGGATGGTTCGCCGATACCAGACCTCCGCTTCGACGAGCTCGGTATCGAACGCTTTGGCGAACGAGTGGTGATCGTCGGACGCGCCCGCGAGCGCGTCGAGGTCAGACGCGTTCGTGGGTTTGGGGCCTTCGGGCCCATCGGGGAGGTCGAGGATGCCGCCGAGTCGATCGGCGAGCCAGATCGAAACCCACCCGGGCGTTTCGTCGCGATCGGTGCGTGACGCATCGAGGAGTCGCTCGAAGACGTCCACGACGTCTCCCGGCCAGGGAACCCCGTTCTCGGGCAGCCGCACGCGAAACTCGACGGAGGAGCGGGCCAGGAGGGCGTCCAGGACGAGCGCGAGCGTCGCGGCATCTCGGTCGCCCGCCGTTTCGGCGAGGAGGAGGAGGCCGCCGTCGACGACCGCGGTCAACGACTTCTGCCAGTCTTCGAGGAGGGATGGCTCCGGTGGCCAAGCCGAGATCTCTCCGCGGCGCTGGAGAGCCATCATCAGCTCGAGGTTGATCCAGAAGATCGGGATGCACTTGTGGCCCGAGGTGGTGCGGACCCCGTGGAGCACGGTGTCGCGGAGGTCGACCCAGCGCTCGGCGGGGTAGGCGAGCGTCACCGCCTCGACGAGGCGAGCGATCACGGCGACCCGCCGGGCGACGGCAAGAAAGTCTGCGGTCGCGTAGGGCCTTCGCTCCGCGGCCTCGAAGAGGTCGGCGCACTCACCCGAGCCCGGCGGGTCGTGCGTCTCCTGGAGCTCCTCGACGAGCTCCCGAGCGCGGGCGGCGATGTGCTCGGGCGCGGCGATCCGCGCCGGGTCCGCTTGGCGGATCCGGTCGACGAGCTCTCGAGCCGTCGCGATCGTGTCGGCGAGCGAAGCGGCGTCCTTCGGTTCGCGCTCCATCTCCACGATCCGGTGAAGCGCCAGCGTCGCCCGGCTCGCGGACGCGGCGCCGGCCGAGGGCGGGTCGGAGAGCGCGTCGACGAGGGCGGCGTCGAGGAGCCCCGTGAGCTCGGCCGTGGCCCGGACCGACCCGGCCCGGACGGCCTCGAGCACGGCATCGATCGAGGCCGGCTCCTCGAGCGCTGCCGGCAAAGCGAGGATCCGCCGGAGGGCGGACGTCTTCCGGGTCGCGATCAGGAAGCGGATGAGATCGGTCCGGTGCCCCGACCAGGGGCGCGCCTCGAGGCTCGGGTCACGGGTCCGGTCATCGATTCGCCCGAGGCCCGAGACGACGGTCTCCAGGAGCGACAGCTCGATCGCGTCGTCCGGATGCAGATGGTCCGGATCGAGCTCGGCGAGCCTGGCCCGCGCGAGCTCGAGGCCCTCGAGCCCTTCGAATGCGAGGCGCCGAAGCTCGGGAAGCTCGGTGGCGGGGAGGCGCTCCCGCCCGACCGTGGGAAGGCCGAGGATGCCGGCCGAGACGCCCGCGAGCAGTCCGACGACGATCGATCCGATACCGAGCGTCGCGGCGGGCCGTCGCCAGCGTCGCGGCACTCGCCGCCACCATCGCGTCATCCCCGTCGGCGGCTTCGCCCGGACCGGCTCGCCCCGTCCGAACCGGTCGAGGTCATCGGCGAGCTGGGCGGCGCTGCCGTAGCGGTCGCCCGGCTCCTTCTCGAGGGCGCGGAGGCAGATCGCCTCGAGGTCGCGCTCGACCCGGCCCGCCGCGATCGTGCTCGGTCGGTCGGGCTCGTCGAAGAGCACCTTCTTCACGAGCTCGATCTGGCTGCCCGTGAACGGCGGCCGGCCGCACAGCAGCCGGTAGAGCACCGCGCCGAGGGCGTAGACGTCGGCGGGCGGGCCGACCGGCTCCGCCGCGTCCGCCTGCTCGGGCGCCATGTACTCGAGCGTCCCGAGCACCTGACCGGTCTTGGTGAGGCGATCGCCGACCGGTTTCCCGCGGGCAAGGCCGAGGTCCATCAGCACCGCTCGCTCGCCTCCGCCGTCGGGGACGAGCATCACGTTCTGCGGCTTGATGTCGCGATGGACGATCCCACGCTCGTGGGCGTGGGCGACGGCGCGGGCGAGCTCGGCCACGACGGCGGCCGCCGCGCGCGGCGTCGGCGGAGCGCGCTTCGTCCGCGCCTCGAGCGTCTCGCCGGCGAGGAGCGGCATGACGAGGAACGGCTGCCCGGCGTGGTCGCCGACCTCGTGGACCGCGATGATCCCGGGGTGCGACAGAGCCGCGGTCGCGTGCGCCTCGCGGAGGAAGCGCGCCCGCTCCTCCGGGCCGGCCTCGCCGCCGTCGAGGAGCAGCTTGACCGCGACCTCGCGTCCGAGGCGCGGGTCGCGGGCGCGGTAGACGACGCCCATCCCGCCGCGCCCGAGCTCGGAGCGCAGCTCCCAACGTCCGACCCGACCCAGGCTCACTCGCCACGCTCCTCCGCCGACCGACCGGTCGCTTCCAGGGTAGCGGGCCGAGCCGTTCGCGGCAGCTTGCCGTGCGGGGCGGTCCCTGCTGGGATGTCGAGGTGAGCGACACCTCCATCGGCGTCCCCGGTTTGCGCCGGCATGTCCCGCTGCAAGCCGGACCGACCGGACCGCTGGCCGACACCGAGCCCGCGCTCGCGCGTCCGGGCGACGCGGGGCCGGGCGACGCCGTGTCATCGTCGCTCGCCTCGGCGGCGGACGACGACGCGGCCCTCGGCCTGTCGGTGATGCGCGAGGCCGGGCGGCGCCTGGGGCGGGCGAGCCTGATGTTCGCCGCCGGAATGGTCGTGGCCGTCGGCGTGTGGGTGCTCTCGGTCGCGGTCGGCTGGCGGCGCCCCGAGGATCTCGTCTCGACGATCATCGTCGGCCCGATCCTGCTCGTCGTCTCGGTCGCCCTCTACCTCGTCGCCCGGACCGAGCGGCTCCATCCGCGCCGGCTGCTGGATGTCGGCCTCGCCTTCGAGGTCGCCGGGGCGCTCGGGCTCTCGCTCCTCATCTTCTGGAACGCCGAGGGGCCGCCGGACGGGATGACGCGCGCTCCCTGGCTCTGCGTCTGGCTCGTCCTGTTCCCGCTGCTCGTGCCCACCGACCCCCGGCGCAGCATCGTCGCCTCGTGCCTGAGCGCCCTGACCGCGCCGCTCGCCCTCGCGACCTGGGTCGTCGCCGGCCACGACGCGCCGAGCGTCCGCGAGCTCTTCTACCTCTTCGTCCCGGTCGCGTTCTGCCTCGGCCTCTCGGTCCTTCCGACCCTCGTCGTCTACCGCCTCGGTCAGCAGGTGACGCGGGCCGAGCGCGAGCTGCGCCGCCTCGGCCGCTGGGTGCTCACCACCCGGATCGGGAAGGGCGGGATGGGCGAGGTCTGGCGCGCCCACCACGCCGTGATCGCGCGGCCGGCCGCGGTGAAGGTGATCCGCTCGAGCTGGCTCGTCGACACGGCGCTGGTCGATCGCGCGACCGTGCTCGTCCGCTTCGAGCGCGAGGCGCGGGCGATCGCGGAGCTCCGGAGCCCGCACACCGTCGAGCTCTACGACTACGGGATCGCGGACGACGGCTCGCTCTACTACGCGATGGAGTTCCTCGAAGGCCTCGACCTCGAGACCCTCGTCAAGGACCACGGACCGCTCCCGCCGGCCCGCGTCGTGCACCTGCTCCGCCAGGTCTGCGACTCGCTCGCCGAGGCCCACCAGGCCGGCCTCGTCCACCGCGACATCAAGCCAGCGAACGTCATCGCCGTCGGGCGAGGGCTCGACCACGACTTCGCGAAGGTGCTCGACTTCGGCCTCGTCAAGGTGGTGGCGGGCGAGCGGCCGGCCGATGACGTGACGGCGGCCGGTGAGGTGGTCGGCACCGGCGCGTTCATGGCGCCCGAGATGGCGGCCGGCCGACCCGACGTGGACGCCCGGGCCGACATCTACTCGGTCGGCTGCCTCGCCTACTGGCTGCTCACCGGCAAGCCGGTCTTCGACGTCGAGGGCGGAAACAGCGTCCTCTACGCCCACATGCGGACGCCGCCGAGCCCCCCGAGCGAGCGAACGGAACGCGCGATCCCGCCGGAGCTCGAGGCGGTCGTGATGGAGTGCCTCGCCAAGGAGCGCGCCGCCCGGCCGGCCACCGCCCGCGCCCTCGCCGAGAGGCTCACGGAGTGCGATCTCGGCGACGACCCCTGGACCGCCGCCGACGCCGAGGCATGGTGGCGCGCCGTCCCCGAGCGCGGCCCGGTGCGAGGAAGCTCGGCCGAGTACCCGACCGCGCCCTACGCGGCGGAATGAGCGCCCTCGCCGACCGAGCCGCTCGGATGATTGCTCTAGAATCTTGATGCTCGCCGAGGAACGGTCTGGTAAGTTCGCTCCACGATCCCCGCCGTACTCCTCAGGAGACGCTCCGATGCGACTGCGCGCCCGACTCCCGCTCCTCATTGCCGCGATTCTCGCCGGCGCGCCTGACTCGGCCCACGCCGTCACCATAGACTCGATCACGACGACCGGCGCGGCGGGCGACCTGCAATCGGTGACGGTTCAGCGGGGGGCTGGTCTGGTCACCTATTCCGGCGGGGACCTGATCGGGATCACCGTCGATGCGTTCGACGGCTTGAACTTCCACGTCGCGTTCGGGGAGGTGGGGGCCGGCACACCCGCTCCTGGCACCCGGGCGGCTCTCCTCGATGGCGACCTCGCGCTCGCCACCGGGCTCGTCAACGTCGACAACACGACGGGCGCGCTGGGCGTCACCTTCGACCAGCCGGTCGTCAACTCCCTCGGCCCGGACCTAGTCCTCTTCGACATCGGCAACGGCGAGGGTATCGTCGTCACGGTCGGCGGTGCCGACGTGACCTATGCGACACGGAGTGGTCGTCGGGACTCGCGGCAGTCGACGCGTCGCTGTTTCGGACGGCCAGCGGGGGATCGGTCGACACGCTCGCCGCGCTCGAGAGTGCCTCGCTTCTCTTCGACGGCACCGCGCCGACCGGGATCGCGGGGCTGGGTGTCGATCTGTCGGACTTCGGAGTCGCGCCCGGTTCGACCGTGTCGACGCTGTCGATCCGCTCAACGGCCGGGGACTTCGACCCGGCGCTGATTGCCGGCTTCACTCCCATCCCGGAGCCCTCGACCTACGCGATGCTTCTCCTGGGGCTCACCTGCGTCGCCGCCGCGTTCCTTCGACGGCGAGGGGTCTCGAGCCGCGCGCTGGCTCAATAGCGGCGTCGGTACTCTGTTTCCCCCAAACAGGTTGACATCCGCAGCCGCCGAAATGGAGGCTGACGGGAGCAACGAAGGGGACTGCCGTGACGATGAAGAAGCGCCGAAGCACGAAGAGAAGGGCGAGCTCGACGTCGGGGGCTGGCTCGGGGACGCGGGCACAGCGACCCCGTAGCGGCCCGCCGGAGGAAGGTGCCGAGCGGAGCGAGGCTCCTTCCGGAGACGG
>JAJDCQ010000222.1 GCA_029260755.1 Planctomycetota bacterium
TCTCGGATCTTCGCATTAACCTCGTTAATGCGAAGATCCGAGACCTGACCCCTTCGCCTTCGCTCGCTATTCGGGACGCCGCCGCGCGCCGAGGCTCTCGAGCGCGTCGATGCAGGTCTCGATGCGCTCCCGCCGGTCGACCGGGTCGGGGTAGAGCTCGTCCTTGAGCAGGATGTAGAAGAACCAGTCGGTCCCGACCCGGAAGATGTAGAGGGCGTAGAACTCCTCGAGGAGCCGCTCGCGGTAGGTGACGCGGTACTCGAGCTCGTCCCAGGCGACGCGCTTCTCCTCGCGCTCGCCGATGCGCGACCACCGCACCTCGAAGCCTTCAGCGTCGACGACGAGCGGGCCAGGGTCGCTCCCGCCTTCCCGGACCCGGGCGAAGACCTCGTCGATCTGGGCGCGAAGCCGCTCCGCGGCGGCGGGCTTGGGGATGCTCGCGCTGATCTCGCGCTCGGGCCGGTAGTGGGTGACCGTGGAGCACGACGTCGAGCCGAGCGCCAGGAACGCGAGCACGACGACGCCCACACGAACGCCCATGACTCGCTCCTATCTGCGGGAGACCCTACTCGCCCTCCTTGAGCACCTTCACGCGGATCGCCCGGAACTTCACCTCGCCGTCGATGAAGATCCCGATCCCGCCGCTCGTGTTGTCGAGGAGCGCCCGGTTGGGGTCGACCTCGTCGAAGGTGTCGAGCCGGAGCGCGGTGCGGCGGTCGCCGCGGACCTCGACCCGGATGCGGTGCCAGGCCGAGCGCTCGAAGCGCGACTCGTCGAAGCTCACCCGCTCGTACTCGCGGCGGTTGCTCTCCTCGTTGATCGAGCCGCGCAGCATCAGCTCGAAGCCGCTGCGCATGATGTTGAACTCGAGCTCGATCACGTAGTCCTGCCACGCGTCGGCGCCTGTCCGGATGAAGGCGCCCTTGGTCCCCTCGGCGACGCCGATGAGCGCGCCCTCCTCGACGTCCCATTCGCCGTACTGGAGCTGCCAGTCGGTCGGCAGGCCGCGGTCCTTGCCGCTCACGAAGAGGTCGATCCAGGGGACCTTGTCCTCCTCGGCCTTCCGCGCCTCGGCGTCCTCCGCCTCCGCCCGGACCTCGACGAGGAGCGCGGCGACGGCCTCGGCCTCGCGCGTCCCCTGGAACTCCTCGATGAGACCGAAGCCCTCGAGGACGCCGACCGCGCGCGCGTGGGCGTGGAGCTTCCGCATCCGGTTGGCCTTGTCCATCACCTCCCGGGCGCGGTCGCTCGCCCGCGCCGCCTTCTCGACCCGCTCCCGGAGCGCATCGATCGCCTTGCCCGACTCGGTCGCGCGGAACTTCTGCGGGAAGGCGGCGAGCGCCTCCCGAGCCGGCGCGAACGGGTCCTCGTCGTCGACCGACGCCTCGGCCGCCGCGGCGATCGCCGCGTCGACCTTGGCCTGCACATCCTCGACGGCGGCGGCCGCCGCCGCATCGTACGCGGCGCGCGCGGTCGCGAGGATCGCGTCGGCCCGACCCTCGAGCGCGTCGAGCCGCTTCACGAGATCGGCGAGGCGCGTCCGCTCGGGGCCGGCTCCCTCGGGCAGCCGCTCGAGGTAGGGCTCGAGCCGGCGCTCGAGCGCCTTCGCCGTCGTGGTCCCGCGGAAGACCTCGATGTCCTGGCAGAGCCCGGCGAGGTCGACGACGGGGCCGGCCGCCCGGGCCGCGAGGGACTCGAACCGCTGCTCCTTCTGCTCGACCTCGGTCTGGGCGTTCGCGAGCTCCTTGTCGACCTGCGCCTCGACCTGGCCCGTCTCCCCGCCCTCGCACGCCGGCATCACCGCGGCGACGACCAGCAGGAGCGCGAGGGGTGCGAGCCGGGCGCCTACGGACGCGCGCGTGATCCGTCGTCGTCGGTCGGTCACTTCCCGCCCCCGGCGGCGGCGCCGCCCTTGTCCTGGCTCTTGGCCTTGACGCCGGAGAGCTTGTCGTGGGTCGGCTTGATCTTCGCGAGCAGCTCGGGCCCGAGCCGCCCCGTGAGAGCGTCCTGGTTCAGCAGCTCCACGAAGAACCAGGTCGCCATCCGCGAGTAGCACGTCTTGAGCGAGGTGTAGGCGGTCCCGCGCTTCGGCTTCTTGTCGTCGACCTTCGCCTTCGACTCGCCGTACTTGTCGAGCTCGTCGATCCGCGCGACCTCGGCGCCGGAGGCGTCGGTCACGACCAGGTGACCCTCGACCTTGAAGACGTGGGCGACGATCTCCTCGTAGAAGGTCGACGGCGCGTAGGTCGCCGTCACCCGACCGGTGATCGTCAGGTCGTAGCTCGGCGCGGCCGGCTCCTCGTCGCCGCCCTCCGCGGCGCCGTCGTCGGCCCCCTCGCTGGCGCCGTCGCCCTCACCCGCTCCGTCGTCGGCCGGCTCCTTCTCCTCCTTCTCCTCCTTCTTCTTCTTCTTCTTCTTGTCCCACCTGGTCGGGCGCTTGCTCTCGACCTCGAAGCCGGCCTCCCGGAGGTGCTTCCGCAGGATGTAGGTGATGATGTTGTCCCTCTGCTCCCCCGCCTCGACCTTGCGGATCGTCACGTCCTCGCCCTGCTGGCGCCAGTGGGCCGCCCACGCCGACCAGTGCTTCTTGAGGGTGATGTGCGCGTCGTCGGGCAGGGCGACCTCCTCGGTGATGTCGAGGAGAACGGTCGGCTTCTTCGCGTCCGCGGCGCCGTCGTCGGCGCGCGCGGGCGCGGACGGCGCGAGGCCGAGGGCGAGGAGCAGGAGCGCGCCGAGCGCAACGGTACAGGATCGTAGGGTCATGAGGGGCTCCTTTGGAGTCGATCAGGCGTGGGCGGTGCCGACGTAGGTGAAGAGCAGGAGGAAGAAGACGCCGATCGTCATGTAGACGAGCCGCCGGCCCGCGATCACCGAGCTGAGGCGCAGGTGCATGAGGACCGCGTAGGCGACCCACGTGATGCCGGCGAAGATGATCTTGCTCTGGACGAACCAGTCCTGCCCGAGCTGCTGGGTCCACTGCGCCGAGAGGGCGCCGATGATGAGCGAGAGGGTGAGGCTGGCGAAGCCCGCGCCGAGCACCCGACCCCGGACGCGTTCGTTCGCCTCGAGGCTCGGGAGGCCGCGGAAGAGCGCTCCGGTGCGCTTCGCCTTGAGCTGCCGCTCCTGGATCAGATACATGATCCCGAGGGCGACGCCGATCGCGAACGCGGCGTACGAGACGAGCGCCGAGACGATGTGGATCGAGAGGACGCCCTGCACGAACCGGTCGTCGCTCTCGAAATGCAGGTCGAGCGTCTCGAGCCGGACGGCGGCGCCGATGGTCAGGAGCACGTTGATCGGGATGAAGAACGCGGGCAACGACGGCACCTTGAACGCCCGGTCGACCGCCCCGTAGATCAGGGTGACGCACCAGGTGAGAACGATGATGGAGTCGGAGATGTCGACGAAGATGCCGGTGCCGAGCTTCACCGCTCGTACGATCAGATAGATCGTGTGGATCACGAAGGCGACGAGGATGAGCACCCGCCCCTGGGTGATGGTAAATCGTCTCGAGGAAGTGAGATGGGCGATCGCCCACCCCAGGCTGAGGAGGTAGGCGAAGACGACGACCCCGAGGGCGGTCTGCTCGAGGAAGGTGAGCTGCACGGTGACTCGGCCGGAACCCCGCTGGGGGGCTGGAGGGGTCGCTGAACGAGCGCAAACCCGCTCGTACAAAGGACCCACGACGACGAGCGCGGATTCTACCCCTGGCTCGGTGGGGTGTCAATGAGTGAGTCCCGGAGCGAGTCCCGGAGCGAGTCCCGAAGGAAGGGCGCGAGGAACGAGCGCCCGAACGGAGGAAGCGAGCGACCGCGAGCGAAGCGAGCGGTGGGCGAAGGGCGGCGAGGCGCGCCGTCGAGGAGTCCCGCGGTCCGCACCCGGCCCCGAATCGGCGCGCCTCGCCGCCCTTCGCCCCATCATCGCTGCCGTCCCATCTCGACCCGCTTCGGATCTCGTCTCCGCCGGGACTCGCTCAGACGAGGGTTGCCCCAGCCCCGCCCCCATGCTTGAATGCTCCCGATCGTCGGTTCATTGCGTTTCCAACATCATTGGGCGCCCCCACAGCGAGCGTCGCATGCCCGCCCGCCTCATCACCGTCGAACCCACGACCGTGGCTTCGGATGCGGTGTCGGTCGCGTCTGACGCGTTGCGACAAGGCGCCCTCATCGCGCTCCCGACCGAGACGGTCTACGGCATCGCCGCGCCGGCGACCGCGGACGGTCTCGCCCGCCTCGAAGAGCTGAAGGGCCGCACGCCCGGGCAGCCGTTCACCCACCACGTCGCGACGGTCGAGGAGTTCGTCCGTCGAGCGCCCGACGCGCCCGCCCGCGCGCGCCGCCTCGCCGAGCGGCTCTGGCCGGGGCCGCTCACCCTCGTCGTGCAGACCGGCGCCGACTCGCCCCTCACCGCGAAGGACGGCTACGAAGGCTTCCGCGTCCCGGCCCACGCGATCGCCCGCCAGATCCTGCTCCGGGCCGGCACGCCCGTCGTCGCGACGAGCGCCAACCGGGCTGGCGAGCCGCCCGCGACCGAGGCCGCGCCGATCGCCGAGGCCTTCGGCGAGGAGCTCGCCGTGATCGTCGACGCCGGACCGAGCCAGCTCGGCGAGGCCTCGACCGTGGTGCGCGTCGCGCCCGACGGGAGCTGGGAGATCCTCCGCGAGGGCTTCATCCCGCGCGAGGTGATCGCGCGGGTGACATCGCGCCAGATCGTGTTCGTCTGCACCGGCAACACGTGCCGCAGCCCGATGGCCGAGGCGCTCCTCCGCGATCGGCTCGCGAAGCGCCTGGGCGTCGCGCCCGACCGCCTCGCCGACCGAGGCTTCGAGGTCCGGAGCGCCGGGACCTCGGCCTACGAGGGCGGCAGCCCATCGGAGGGCTCCGTCCTGGCCATGCGCGCCCGCGGAATCGACATCTCGTCGCACCGGTCGCGGCCGCTGACGGCGGACGTCGTCGAGGACGCGAACCTGATCTTCACCCTCGGCCACGGTCACGCCCGCACGATCGTCGAGTGGTGGCCCGAGCACGCGGAGAAGGTGTTCCTCATCGACCCGTCCGGCGTCTCCGATCCGATCGGAGGAACCGACGCCCTCTACGCCGAGTGCGCCGATCAGATCGAGCGCAGCATCGACGCGGTCCTCGACGGCATCCTCGACGAGACCAACCCACCGCGCGAGCACGCCGCCCTCCTCGAGCGGGCGGTGGTCGGCCCGCCGCAGCCCTAGGCACGGAGACTGACGTGAAGATCGCCATCGGATCCGACCACGCCGCCTTCGACGCGAAGGCCGACCTCGTCTCCCATCTGCGGGGCGCCGGCCACGAGGTCTCCGACCTCGGCACGATGACGGCGGAGCGTTGCGACTACCCCGACTTCGCCTGGAAGGTCGCCCGCGCCGTCGCGGACGGCGCCGCCGAGCGCGGCATCCTCGTCTGCGGCACCGGCCTCGGGATGGCGATGACGGCGAACAAGCTCGAGGGGATCCGCGCGGCGCCGTGCGAGAGCGCGGAGGCCGTCGAGATGACCCGGGGTCACAACGACGCGAACGTCCTCTGCCTCGGCGCCCGCCTCCTCACGACCGAGCAGCTCCGGAGCTTCGCCGACCTGTTCCTGACGACGCCGTTCGACGGCGGCCGCCACGCTCCGCGGGTCGCGAAGATCGGGCTGGCCGGCGAGGGGCGGGATCCGGCGACGTGGACGCCCGAGGATGCGACGGCCCCGGCCCGGTAGAGCGTTCGCGCGCTTGCGGGGCCGCTGCCGAACCGCGTGCGAGGCGATTGCCGACGGGCGGGGCCCGCGGATACGCGGCCTGCTTCGGAGGTCGCGGGCGGGCCGAGCCGCGGTTTCCCGATCGGAACCCTTCAGGGAAGCCAGCGCGGGGGTCAGAGCGCTTCCTGCTGCTTGGTCGAAACGGGTTGCCGCAGCGAGCTCCCCTCCCAAGACAGCAGCAGGACGACACTGACCCCCAATGCGGGCCCGGGACCGTCTGCGCGATCCAGGGCAAGGGTTCGCGTCGTGCTAGCCCCCGCGCCCCGGCCGTCTGCGCGATCCGAGGCCTGGAATCGCGAAACCGTACCACCCGGGCCTTGGCTCGGGCGACCAACGGCCTCGCAGAAGACGCGTACACGAAGAACGGGTCGCCCGTCTCCGGGCGACCCGCCTTCGAAGCGTCCTACGCCGTCAGCGACGGACTACCGATCCAGCCGCCGGTCGTAGGTCGTCCCGGCGAGGAGCTTCTCGGCCGCTTCCCGCCAGCCGTCCTCGTAGGACTCGGTCTCGAAGCCCTCGACCATCAGGATGTGGTAGCCGGCGTCGGTCTTGAAGACGCCGCTCCGCTGCCCGGTCTCGAGCTTGGCGAGCTCGGCGACCCAGCGGGCGCCGAAGTCGCGACGCTGCTGCGGCACCTCGATCACGCCGATGCTTCCGGCCTGGGTCTTGCTCGCCGACTCGCTCGTCTCGCGGACGAGCTTGCGGAACTCCTGGTAGAAGACGGGCGAGCTCGGGTCGCCGGCGATCTCCGCCTTGCGCGCCTCGCAGCGCTCGAGCAGCTCGGCCTTGAACCGCTCGGCCTTCTCGACGCCTTCGGCCCCGGCGAAGAACGCCCGGTCGGCGGCGCGGTCGGGCTTGGGCGCCTGCCGGAAGCGACCGAAGCTCGGCGCCTGGTTCCGGTGCTCGCGAACCCAGTAGATGCTCGCGCCCGCCTCGTCGGTGACGATCTCGCTGACGCCGAAGTCGGTCAGCGAGAGGATCGCCACCTCGTGCTTCGAGGGCCACGGCATCGGCTCGAACGGGGCGCCGCCGGTGCTGAGCGCTCCATCCTCATCCGAGAGCTCGCGGGCGACCTTGCGGAAGCTCTCGCCGGCCTCGAGGCGCGCGAGCGCGTCGGCCGCCTTCTTCTTCGCCTTCGCCCAGGCCAGGTCCTCGGTCTGCTTCTTCAGCTTGCGCTTCTCGGGGTCGCTCGAGACGAGGATGTGGCGCGCCCGGAGCTGACCGCCCCGCTCGCCCGTGCCGCGCTCGAGCACCTCGATCAGGTGGTAGCCGAACTGGGTCTTGACCGGCTTGGTCGGCCGGCCGACGTCGGCCGAGAACGCGGCCTCCTCGAACTCGGGCACCATCACGTTGCGGCCGAACCAGCCGAGCTCGCCGCCGCGCATCGCGGAGCCGTCGTCGTTGGAGTACTTGTCGGCGAGCTCCTCGAACGGGGCGCCCTTCCGCAGCCGTCGCTCGATCTCGAGGGCGATCTCGAGCGCCCGCTCCTCGGACGCCTTCTTCACGATCTCGGGGTCGGGCTTGCACCAGATCTGGAGGTAACGGACCGCCTTCCGGTCGGCCGCGCCGCGGGTCAGCGCCCAGGCCTCCTTCTGGATGTCCTCGGTCAGGCCGCGCGCGGCGAGCGAGGTGTGGAGACGCCAGTCCTGGAGCTTCTCCGTCGCGGTCTTGCCGAGAAGAGTTCGACGGATCGTGTCGAACCGCTCGACGAGCGTGTCGTCGGGTGGCGGCTCCTTCGCCTCGACCCGGGCGAGGTAGACGACGCCCTCCTCGGGGTCGCTGAACGCCTCGCCCCACTCGCCCTCGTCGTCGAGGTCGAAGAGGCTGAGCCGGAGCGTCTTGAAGTCGGCGAACCCCTCGACCTCCTCGTCGTCGCGCCCGAAGAACGGCGACACGGTGAGGGCGAGCTCGCCGAACGCCTCCTCGCGGGTGGCCCCGGCCGAGAGCTTCTCGTGGATCGCGTCCGCGCGCTCGCGCGCCCGGGCGAGGCCGCGGTCGCGCATCACCGCGTCCTTGACCTCGTCCCTCGCCTCGTCGAACGAGAGCGTCTTGGCCGCCTCGGCCCCCTCGACGAGCGCGACGAACCGGCCCTCGCGCTCGGGCGTCTCGTAGCTCTTGCCGGCGGGGTACGAGGGCTGGATCGCCTTCACGTCCTGGAGGAAGCCGTAGGCGCCGAGGTGCTCGTGGTCGCCGATCACGTCGAGCGTCGCCTCGTCGACCTTCCCGTCGACGGCCAGGTTGAAGTAGTCCTTCAGACCCTCGTCGGTCGCGAGGACGCCGGCGTAGAGCTCGACGCTGCCCTTCTTGCGTCGCTCCGCCTTCGCCTTCGCGATCAGCTCGTCGCAGACGTCCTGGACCTTGTTCTTCGAGTCCTGGAGCCGGACCTTCTCCTCGACCTCGGCCTTGACGTCGTCGAACGGCCTCGTCGAGCCGTCCTGGGCGCGGAAGTCGCTCGGGTACTTCTCGTAGTAGCTCTTCAGGCGCTCCTCGTCGGGCGCATCGACGAGCCTGGTGAACTTCTCGTAGGGGAAGAGGACGTACCGAACCGTGTAGCGCGCCTCGCGCTGGAACTTCGAGGTGTTCCGGTCGTAGTAGTCCTGGAGCTCGTTCTTCGCCCCGTGGAGGTACGCCTCGCGCACCTCGTCGCCGATCTCGTCGAGGTCGGGCACCGACGGCGGCACCACGTCGACGAGGCGCGCGACGATGGCCGGACCGCCCTCGTCCATGAGCGAGCCGCTCGCCACGTCGGGCACGGCCGCCGCGAACCACTCGGAGACCTTCGCAGCGGTCGAGCCGAACCCGCCCTCGAGGAGCACCGTCGCCCGCTCGCTGATCTGATCGGTCTTGCCGTAGCGGACGCCGTTGTCCTTCGCGATCTTCTCGAAGTTCGCCGCGCGGATACGGGCCAGAGCGCCGATCCGGGTGCGGATCGCGTCGAACTCGCTCTCGATCTTCTTCCGCCAGAGGAGGTTCTTGATCCCCTCAGCCACCTCCTCGAACGGACGCGGCGGCGGCGGCGGGCCGAGCTTCGCCGAGGTCGCCCCGGCGACGCCGCCCGTCGTGATCCCCGCGGCGGCGCCGGGCGGGAACTTGTCGGGGTCATCCCGGTAGAGGACGATGTTCTTCTCGTAGTACGCCTTGATCTTCTCCTCGCTCGGAGGATCGACGTTGTCCTCGAGCCCCTCGAGCTCGACGGCCATGTACTCGATCGCCGCCGACCGGGGCCGCTGGAAGAACCGCGGGTTGTCGTCGTAGAACTTCTTCAGCGCCTCGGTCGTCGCGTCCGCCTCGCTCGGGAGGTGATCGGCCGCGCTCAGGGCGAGGAACTCGACCCGGCGGCGATGGTGCTGCTCGTCGAACTCCTCGCGGATCTGCTCGGCCGTCACCCGCGCGCTCTCGCGGATGTACTTCTCGAGCTTCTCCACCCGGAGCATGTCGCGGAAGGCGTTCTCGAACGTCGACACGCTGAAGCCGGCCTCGGTGAGCCGCTCGCGGTAGATCTTGTGATACTTCGGGTTCTCCAGGCTCACGTTCTTCTGCGCGTTGGTGAAGAACTCGAGGAGACGGCGGTTGCGGACCTCCTCGGGCAGCCCGGCGAGCTCCTTCTGCGCCTCCTCGAACGCGAGGCGCTGCTCCCAGAGCTTCTTGATCTGCTCCGCGAGCTCCTCGTCGGTGACGACGATCCCCGCGTTGTTGGCCGAGCGGAGCTTGGCGAGGAAGTCGAAGGCCTCCTCGTCCTCGATCTGGCGGTAGCCGCCCATCGCCCGGCCGAGGTTCTCGAGGAGCCCCTTCCAGATGATCAGCTCGCTGTGGCTGATCGTCTCGTCCTCGAAGATCGGGAACTTGGTGTCGTCGCCGCCCTGGCCACCGATGACCGCGGCGATCGTTCCCGTCAGCCCGAGCCCGATGATGGTCGGGGCGAAGACGATGAGGAGGAAGGAGCGCTCGTACTTCCGGAAGAACTGGAGCATGCTACAAGAACCTCTAAGTCTCTTGGTGTTGCGAGAGTTGGCGAAAGGGCCAGAGTCTATCCGCGGACGCTGGCAATGGGAATAGTGACGGGATCAGTCATTGGACGGCTCGGGGCCGCGTTTGCCCCTCACCGGTCGCCGGCGCGCGAGTAGAAGGTTCGGGGTTTCTTCGCGCTCGGCGGCGCCGGCTCGGGCTCGGGGTCGGGCGCGTCCACGCCGGGCGCGGTCACGGTCACGAGGACCGCGCCGGCCCGGGTCGCCCCGCCGCCCGCCGTCCGGTCGGCATCGGTCGAGGCGACGAAGGCCGCCTTCACGACGAGCTTTCCGCGAAGCTCCGCGGGCACCCGGAGCGACCCGTCGAAGCGCCCGTCGCGCACCCGGACCTCGCGCCGGGCGACCACCCAGTCGTTCGCCTCGAGGTAGCGGGCGAGGATCTTCGCCCGGAGGGCGGCCGCGCCCGGGGCGTCGGGGTCGAGGTCGGCGCCCTTGGGCAGCGGGGCCGCCCGGAGCCGCGTCGCCTGCTCGCGCGGCCGCTCGAGGCTGAGGTGGACGACGCCCGAGCCCGCCCCGGGAACCTCGCCACGGATCCGGAGCCGCGCGCCCGCCGCGATCCGATCGACCGGCGCCTCGCCGCCCGCGGTCACGGTCATCGAGAGCGACGGCGGGATCGGCACGACGCTCGCCGGATCGCCGAACAGGTTGAAGATGGCGGTCTCCTCGGCGAGCAACGCGCGGAGGCGCTTCCGGCCGCCCTCGACGAACGCCGACGCGCCGGCGTCGACCGTCCGGCGGAGCGGCCCGCCGCCGCGGTCATCGCCGAGCTCGGCCTTCGCGGTCGCGATGACGTCGCCGACCCGGAGGATCCGCTCGCCGTCGGCCGCGCCGCCCGGCTCGAGCTCTCGCTCGGCCGCGAAGAGCGTCTCGAGGATCGCGATCGAGAGGACGGCGTTCGCGTACGGGTGGCTCACCCGGCTGCTCGCCAGGACCGCGAGCGGGCCGGCTCGCCCGAGCGCCATCTCCTCGGCGATCCCTCGACGCGCCGGATCGGGGTCGTCGAACCAGCCGGTGTCGCACGCGCTCACGATCGCCAGGCTCCGGCCGAGCCGCGTCCCGGCCCGGCGCCGGAGCTGCGCGAGCGCCTCCCGGTCGAGGATCGCGAACTGCTTCCGCTTCCCCGCGGCGACCGAGTCGAACGCGAAGCGCTGGCCGTGACCGACGTAGGCGAACACGAGCGGCCCGCCGTCGAGCACCTCGACGACGCGGTCGCTGATCGCCTCGGGCGGGTAGAACCAGGGCGAGCCCGGCTTGGCGTAGGTGAAGTCGACGTCGTAGCGCTCGGGGATGCGACCGGCGACCGCCCGCGCGAAGAAGGCCTCGATGGTCGCGTCGGCGCCCGCGCCGAAGCCCGCCTGCCCGGCCACGAGCGAGATCCGGCGCCGCCAGAGGCCGGGAACGGGCGCCCGGTCGACGGCGACGATCTTGGCGACGAGCTCGCGGAGCTCGGCGGCGTTCGCGACCGGCAGCCGGCCGACGGCGCGCGCGATCGTGAACGGCGCCGCCTCGTCGTCGACGGCGTAGGGGTGATCGGTCGCGGCCCGTCGGTTGCGCGCGATGACCCGCTCGCCGAGCTCGCGGGCGCTCTCGATCGCGGCGCGATGGAAGGTCGGGACCGTCTTCCCCTTCGGGCCGGCCGGCCGCCCGACGAGGAGAAGGTAGCGCGGGCGCGGCGCCGGCCAGGCCGCCGACGCGTGGCGGACGAACGCGAGGACGGCGTCCTCGGGGGGAGCGTCGGGCGCGGTCGCGAAGGCGTCGATCACGTCCTCGACCGCGACGACGCGCGCCGGCAGACCGGTCGCCTCCCGATGGGCGCGCAGCGGCTCGAGCTCGGCCACGAACGCGCGCGGCGCGATCGCGAGCCACGACGCTCCCCGCGCCGGCGCCCGGAGCTCGGCGTGATCGTCGCCCGCGGCCGGAGCGGACGGGGGCGCCGCGAGCGCCACGACGGCGACGAGGAGGAGGCAGATGGGGAGGGATCGGCGCATCGGTCGTCTCGCTCTCTCTTGGTCGATCGGGCGCGCCACGTTACCAGATGGGACCGGCGACCGGCGTTCTTGATTCCCCGCGGCCGCCGCCCTACGATCCCTCCGCACGCCTCTCTCGAGGGTCGCGCGCCCGCCCCGCTTCCGGAGGAGACCAGCCATGGCCGACGCCCCGCTCGGAATCTGGGAGTGCGTCGACGACGACGCCCCGCCCGCCGGCCTCCACCTCGTCCTCACCGACGACGGTCGCTTCCGCTGGCTCGCCCAGGGCGGCGGGATGGAGGGCGCGTGGACCGTCGCCGACGACGGCCAGTTCTCGCTCGCCGCCGACGGTGAAGATGACCCGCTCACCTTCCACGTCGCGTCGCTGACGGCGGACCGGCTCGAGATGAAGAGCCTCCCGTTCCCGCCCGGCACGATGAGCTGGAAGAAGGTCGATGCCCTGCCCGAGCCCGGCGCCGCTCCCGAGGGGGCGCCGGGCGCGAGCGCGAACGTCTCCGCCGAGATCGCGGCGATGGACCGCGAGGAGAAGATCGAGCGGACCGAGCGCCTCCTCCACAACTTCGCCGAGATCGCCGGCGTCGGGATGCTCGGCATGATGACCGGCGCCCTCGGCGCGATCACCGAGGTGCCCGACCTGGCGACGTTCCGGAGCGACATCCCGTCCGAGGGGCTCGACACGATGGACGAGCTCAAGGAGAGCTGCAGCGAGATGCCCTCGCTCCGCGAGAAGCTCGCCGAGGTGCCCGACGACCGCCTCGACCCGGTCCTCGGGATGGTCCACGACGTCGACTTCGACGGGCTGCCGAAGCTCACCGAGAAGCTGTCGCGCGAGGACTTCTCGGCGTATGTCTACCTGCTCGTCACCGAGCGGCTCGGCGAGGAGCTGCCCGACCTCCAGGACGCCCTGAACCGCCTGAACCCGTCGGACGACTGAGCCCGCGCGCGCGTCGGACGATGCCCGAATCCTACGACGCCTTCATCGGACCGGTCGTCGAAGGGGCGCCCGAGGAAGGCGCCGCGCTCACCCTCTGGGGCGTCGCGGCGCAGGCGCGGCGATATCTGTGCGCCCGCTGCGGCGATACCTTCGTCGGCGTCGGCACCCTCCGCCAGCGCGCGCAGGTCCACTCGCTCAAGCCCCAAAATCGGCGCGCCTACACGATCGCCATCGAGCGCGCCCTCGCCCGCGCGTTGACGAGCTTCCATCCCAACGCGCGATGCCCTCGATGCGGGACCGTGCCGCCCACGGTGCGCGAGCGATACGCGGGGCGGACCGGGTCGCCCACCCCGGCGGCGCTCGGAGCGCTCACCCTGACCGCAGGCGCGAGCGGCCTGATCGCCGTCACGACCGGGCTGATCCGCGGCGCGGGCGTTCCGGGCGAACGGATCGTCGCCGCGCTCCTCGCGCCCACCGTCCTTCTCGGCGCCGCCGCGCTCGCCATCCGCGCGCTCCGGCGCATCGCCAACGCCGACGACCCCTGCCTGTCGGTCCCGCAGTTCGAGGAGCTCGCCCGCGAGCACGGCTCCCGCGACCGCGCCGCCGCGGCGGTCGTGGGGATCGACCTGCCGCCGCTCGACGCGGAGCCCGCGGGCGAGGCCTGATCATGCGCGTACGTCCAGAACGCACTCCGGACTCGATGGCGCCGAGGGGATCACCTTCCTCTCCGACGCAGATCGGGCGCGATCGAAGCTCCTCCGTGTCTCCGTGGTGACATCCCGCTCGCCGAAGGCGAGCCGGGGACGATCCGCCGGGATCACGAATGATCCGCGCTCGTGCCGCCGAGGGCGGCGACGACGCGGTCGACCCGCCCCGCGACGTCGAGGTCGCCCTCGAGGCGCAGCACCGGACACGGCAGCCGGGCGAGCCAGCCCTCGTGGAACGCGCGGCTACGAATGTCGGGCGCCCCGGCGTCGTACTGCTCGGCCCACTCGAGGAAGGCGAGGAAGCCCGCCCGCCGCTCCGAGCCCTCCTCGAACGAGCTCGGGCTGCGCACCCGCTCGCGCGCGAGGAGCCGCTCGTGGCGGATCTCCCAGGGCAGCCGCAGAAACACGACGAGGTCGAGGCGCGGCAGGAGGAGCTCGTCGGCCCAGCGAACCGAGCCGCTCAGCACCCACCCGCGCGCGCCGGCGGCGTCGAGGTCGCGCTCGAGGAGACGCCGCCGCTCGGGGATCGGCCTCGCGGTCAGAAACGGCGGCTCGCTCGGCTCCCAGTAGAACGCGTCGGTGTCGAGGTGGACGCACCCGAGCCGGTCGCGGAGCGCCGCCCCGAGGGTGGTCGTGCCCGAGCCCGATGCGCCGGTGACGTGGATCGCGCGCGGAGAGCTCACGCCCGAGAGCCTCGCGCGGGAGCGGGATCACGTCAACGCGGCGCCGCCTCGACCGGGACGACGGTCACCTCGACGGCCCCGTCGCGACGACGGACCGGGTCGCCGAGAATCCACTCGTCGTGGCGGATCGAGACGCGCGCCTCGACGACCTGGCCATCCGCGACGTCCCACTCCTGGAGCGTCACCGCCCGACCGCTCCGCATCCCCCAGGTGCCGTTGCTCCAGCGCTGGGAGCGCCCGGCGAGCACGTAGCTCGACCGCAGCAGCAGCCGACGTCGACCCTCGACGACCCGCTCGCCGACGACGCGGCTTCGACGACGGATCAGGAAGCGCGTCTCGAACCCCGACTCCAGCACCGCGATCTCGCTCGACCATCGATCGGCGGAGACCGGGGCGTGCGGAGGACGGGTCCCGAGCATCCCGGCGAGGCTCTCGGCCGTGCCGGCCATCGCGAGGGTGGTCCGCGCCCAGCTCTTCGCCCGGGGGGGCGGGCCGACCCGGACGTCCCGCTCGTCGGCGAGCCGATCCGGGCGCCACGGCGCCTCGAGCGTGGGAGCACGCCACGCCGGGATCGCCTCGGGCAGACCCGAGAACGTCCCCGCGGCATCATCGCCATCGAGCGACGCCAGGATCGCCGCGCCGCCCTCCACCCCGACGAGCGCGCGACGCAGGATCGGCCTCAGCGGTCGCCGGGCGGCCAGACGGCGCACGGCCCCGTCCACCGCCTCGTCGCCGTCCGCCTCCGGCAGCAGCAGGGCGACCGCATCGGCGACCACGGTCGCGTCGCGCGCGTCGAGGCACATCTCCGCGACCTCCCGGAGCGGCGCGGCGAGGGACGCGTCGCGGCGAGGGAGGTGCCGGTGAAGGAGATGAGTCATCGCCGCGCGCGGCTGGTGCTGCGAGGCCGAGACGTTCTCCGGCCGGCGGAGCCCCCCAGAGAGACCGCCGCCGAGACCGCCCGCGAGCCCGGGCGTGACGAGGCGCGCCCAGGCCTGGTCGGGCGCGTCGTCGAGCAGCGGCAGGTCGTAGAAGGGCACCACCCCGCCGGCGTCCCCGAGCCCCAGCCCGAGACGCGCGCGCCGCGCCTCCGCGAACGCCGACGGGCTGCGAGTCAGCTCCTCGAGCGCGTCGGCCGCCTCCTCTCCGCCGATCCGGACGAGCGTGTCGGTGACGAGGTCGACGCGGTAGAGCGGCGCCATCCGCCGGTCGGACCCGGTGAAGACCGGAGCGAGGGCCGCGACCTCGGCCACCACCTCGCGATCGCGGAGCAGCCCGGCGGCGAGGAGCGCCCCGACCAGGATCGGACGATCGTGGCGCCGGGTGATGGCCGCCCGAAGGGCCGCGCGAGCCGGCTCCGCCCGTCGAGCGAGCCACCGATCCAGGAGCCTCAGAAAGAAGCGGCCCGCGAGCTCGGAGCGCCGGTGGAGTCTCTCCAGAGCGAGCGCCTCCCAGCAGAGATGGAGCGTCCGCAGCGCCGCGTCGGGCCCGTCCTCACGCCACGACTGGTCGACGCGCGCGAGCAGGTCGGACGAGCGTCCGAGCTCGTCGGGGCGTGCCACGCCGCCGGCGCTCAACACGGGCGCGAGTCGGCCGACGCCTCCGCGGAGCTCCGGGTGCGCCTCGAGGACGGTCGCGACCACGCCGAGCACGTCCGGCCCCCGCGCCGCGAGGTCGTGGAGGTGGCCGACGGCGACCGGGTCGACCTCACCCGCGAGAGCCGCGACGACGGCCTCCTCCGTGGGGCCGAGGCGAGCCGCCCCGGGCGCCGGACCGGGGCGAGCTGGTCGCGCGAGCGCCGGGCCCCGTCGCACGGCCGCGACGTCTCCCTGGGCGACCCGGCGGTCGGCGTCGAGCTCCTCGAGGATGGCGATCGTCTCGCCGCCTCGCGGGTACCCGGACACCCTGATGCGCGCGATCTCCCGCCATCGTCCCTCGATCGGTGCGATCACCGAGAGGTCTCGGGTCCCGCCCGGCGGCGCCGGCGCGGCGCCCGGATAGGCCGCGATCGAGAGCGCGCCGAACTCCGGCTGGCCCTCGAGAATCCCCACCGGATCGAAGCCGGCCGCGAGCACGGCGAGGCGTGCCCGAGCCCGGCCGAGCGGCAGCCGGGGATCGAGGAAGACGCTGGGCCAGTGTCCTTGCGGGTAGACCGAGGTCGCCTCGCTCCGCTCGAGCGCGTCGAGCAGCTCGAGGGCGGCCTCGGGGCTCGCCTCGAGCGGAGCGAGCTCGCCTCGCTCGATCGCGAGTGAGAGGCGGAGCCCGAGGAGGAGCGCGTCTCGCGCGTCGCCGCCCGGCGCCAGCGCCTCGCCTCGAAGGACGAGCCTCCCCTCATCGAGGGCGAAGAGACCGGAGTCCGCGACGATCGCCGCGCGCAGAAGGCGCGCCGCGTCCGCCTCTCGGCTGGACGCGTCGGCGAGCTCGCCCGCGGCCGCGAGCGATGGCGCGGCGAGCAGGAGCCGTTGCACCGCCTCGCGAAAGCCGACCTGGCGCAACGCGCGGCGGGCCGTCGCGACGGCGTAGGGCGGCGCGTCGGCGCTCGCCAGCAGGAGGGCGTAGCGGCGCACGTCGTCGATCGACGCGGGCGGGAGCGTCTCCGGCGAGAGGGCGTCCGCGATCGCCGCGACCGCGGAGAGCGGCGGATGCTCGAGGTGGAGCCGGTGCTCCCAGCCGGTCGGCAGACCGGCCCCGCGGCCGCTGGCGAGCCCGGCGAACCAGGCTCCGGTGCGCTTCAGCCGGGCGAAGCCGGCGAGGCGGACGGCGTCGGCGTCGAACCGACCCTCGTCGTTCCGGTGCGCTTCCCAGAGCGCCCACCAGGCCGAGAGATGCGGTCGTCGGAAGCTCGCCTCGTCGAGGTTGGGGTCCCCGACGGAGGGATGCCCCCCGAGCGAGCCGCACGGCGAGCAGCGGCACGAAGGCGGCGCTCCGTGGTTCGTCAGGTCGCGAAGCGCGCGGTGCAGATCGCGGCCGGGGATCCAGGTCCGGCCGAGGCGCGGATCGCCCTCGGCGAGATCGAAGCCGTTCGCGAGCACGCGGTGCAGCGCGACGATCACCACCGGGATCGGGTCGTCGACGTCGTCCTCGAGCCGCGCGATCCGCGTGGCGAGCAGCGCGGCGAGCTCGTCCTGGTCGCGCAGATCGGGGCGGTCCCCCCGCGAGACGAACGGACGGCGAACGAGCTCACCGACGCCGTCCTCGAACAGGAGAGCCTCGGGCAAGATGGCGTCGATCAGCCGGTCGAGCCTCCGCCGCTCGGCGGGATCGGTCGCCTCGGCGACGGCTGCCCGCCAGATCGCCGGAAGGGCGGACACGCCGCGCCGACGCAGATCGGCGAGGGCCGCCTCGTCGCCCGCGCCTGCCCGCTCGACCAGCGCGCCGAGGGCGGCGTCGTCGGCCCGAACGGCGCCGGGCGATCCGAGGAGGAGAAGCGCCGCGGCCATCATCGCGACCGCGGACGTCATCGGGGCGCGCATCCGCTCAGCCCGCGACGGGGACGAGGCGGACCGGCCGGCGGTCGAGCTCCTCGTCCGCCGCCCACTCGTAGAGGATCCACGCCTCGCCGTCGGGCTGGGCGACGCGGTGCTCGCTGCCCGGTCCGAGGGTGACCCAGCGATCCGCCCCGACCGCGTCGCCCCGGCGATCGACGAAGACCGCCCGGACGCGGAGCGGGACCGTCCCGCGGTTCACGAGCCGATGCCCCGCGAAGCGATCCGAGCGGAGCGGTCCCTCGACCTCGAAGCCGACGGCGGCGTCGGGGAGCTCGTCGCGAATGTGTGGCAGAAGCCGGCGCAGCGCCGTCGCGAGGCTGCGCGGGGAGTCGACGCGGAGCCGCTCCTCGACCGAGAGGAGGTGCGCCTGGATTCGGAGCCGCTCCTCCTCGAGCTTCCTCTTGCGCTCGCGCTCGAGATGCTCGTAGGTCGGCTGGATCAAGGCGCACTCGGCCTGGGTGAGGCCCGAGCGGAGGACCCAGTCGATGAGCGCCCCGTCCTTCACATCGGCGACCCGCACCTGGTTGTCCGCCTTCGCGATCGCGGCGACGACCTCGCCGAGGCCGTCGGCGTGCATCAGCTCGCCGACGGCGCACCGCGTGCCGGCGGCGTCGACGAAGTAGGGCGTCCGCTCGTAGAAGTCGAGGTTCGCGGGGAACGTGCCCCGCTCGGCGTAGGCGTGGAGACGATCGAGATGGACGGCCCGCCGCTCGGCGAGCTCGAGATAGCGAGCGGCGAGGCCGCCTCCTCCGACATCGGGGCCGCCGGCGGCAGCTCCGTCGTCGGCCGGCGATCGAGGCGTCCCGAAGAGCGGTGAAAGGAACAACGCGGCGGTCGCGACGACCATCATCGAGACGGCCGCGCGAGCAATCGTCGTGGCGTTCATGGCAGGTCCCCCGTTTCTCTCTCGTCCAGTCAGACGACGGTCGAGGGTCCGAGGTTCCCGGTCGACTCCGGCCGGCCCGACCGTCTCGGAGATTCCTGCCGCCGTTCCAGGAACGACGAATCTCACGCAGAGCCGCAGAGACGCAGAGCAGCCAGCTCGGAGCACCGGGGGCTCAGACGGAGTCGAACCCGATTTGCGACAGGGTGTTGGAGGAGATGCTCTGCGTCTTCGCGTCTCTGCGTGAGATTGATGAGCGGCGCAGTTCCAATAACAGGAGTCTCGGGCGGAGCACCAGGACGCGGGACGCGTCGGCAATGGCTCGGCGACGCCCGAATCAATCCGAGTAATCCGCGAAATCCGCGGTTCGGTCTCTTTCAGCGTTGAACCCATTAGGAACCGCGGATTACGCGGACTACGCGGATTGCGAGTTGCCGGCGCGCAGTTCATTGCCGACGCGGGTGCGCGCGTTCCAAGGAACGGGAAGCTCACGCCGAGGCGCGAGCGGCTCAGGGCCAGCGACGCTCGATCGTGTAACGCCCGCGGAGCTCGACGAGGACCTCGTTCGTCTCGGCGGCGGTCGGCTCGGCCGTGGCGAGCTCGGCGGCGAGGGCGGCGCGCACCTCCTCGAACGGCTTACCGGCCGGGATCTTCTTCAGCACCTGAACGATGTGAAAGCCGCGCGCGCCGCGGACGACGTTCGGAACCAGCCCCGCGCCCGACGACGCGAACGCCGGTTCGACCAGGGCGGGCCACGCGCCCTCGAGCTGGCGGCGCGTCACCGTTCCGATGAGGCCGAGGCGCTTCGCGCTCGCCCGGTCGGCGCTCTCGCCCTCGGCGATCTTGCCGAAGTCCGCGCCGAGGCGGACCTTGTCGAGGGCGGCCTTCGCCCTCTCCTCGGCGCGGCGAAGCTCGTCCTTGCTCGCGCCGTCGGGCACCGCCCACAGCGCATGACGGAGCTCGATCTTCGGCCCGTAACGGTCGTCCCACGCCTGGCGGAGACCCTCCTCGCTGCTGCGGCGCCGCCGCGTCAGCTCGATCACCAGGAGCGCCACCTCGGCGTTGTTGCGCAGGATCGCCCGATACCCGGGCAGGTCGAGGCTCTGCCTCGCGAGCTGCTCGGCGAGCCGGTCCTCGCCGCCGGCCGCCGCCGCGTAGCGATCGAGCTCGGCGCTCGCCCAGCGATCCGCCTCGTCGGAGGTCACCTCGAGCCCGACGCGCCGCGCCTCCTGGCGGACGAGCGCCTCGTTCAGGAACGTCTCGAGGTAGGCGCGGCCGTAGGCGCGGAGACACGCCTCCGAGAGGTCGCGGCGGGTGAGCGGCTCTCCGTCGATCGTCGCGATGATCGCCCGATCGAGCTCGCGGTCGGCGCCGTCGGTCGCGAGGCGCGCCCGGAGCGCCGCGTTCTCCGCCTCGAGGGCGGCGACCCGGGCGGCGAGGGCGGCCGCCTGGTCTCCGCCGTCCTGGGCGCGGGCCGTCCCGGCCCGGGGCAGGACGGACGGCAGGGCGAAGAGGACGAGCCCGCCGACGCCCGCGAGCACGGCCAGCAGCGCCGCGCGCGCGCCGGAGGCACGGGGCGGCATCACCGCCTCGCGGTCGTGTTCATCTGGCGGAGCGTGTCGATGAGCTGCGTGCTGTCGATCGCGCCCATCTCGAGCAGGATGATCCCGAGGAGCTTGTGGCTCTCGCCCGCCGCGCTCCGCTTGCGCTGCAGATCGAGCGCGGTCGTGAGCGCGTCCTCGGTGATGAAACCGCGGCGCCGCGCCATCTCGCCGAAGCGCGGGCTCCGACGCATCGCCGTCACCCGCCCGCTCCCCGAGCTGCGCAGCCGGCCGCTGTCGCGCGGCGCGCGGAGCCGACCGGGGTCGCTCGCCGAGACGGCGACCCGCGCGCTCGGCCGCGCCGTCCGGCCCCCGTTGCCGTCGACGGCCCGCAGGCGCGAGCTGGCCGAGCGATCCTCGCGCTGGGTCCACGCCCACGCGCTCTGAACGATCTCCTCGAGGGCCGACCGCGTCGCGGTGAAGCCGAGCTCCTGACGCGCCTCGGTCGGATCGGCGACGAGCGAGGCCGGGTCGCCGACCCGACGCTGGCGCTCGACGACGTCGAGCGACGTCCCGCAGGTCGAGTCGACGCACGAGACGACCTCGCGAACGCTCGTCGGCGTCCCCGTGCCGACGTTGAAGACGTCGGTCTCGCCGTCGCCGGCGATCCCGGTCCGCTCGAGGGCGAGGAGATGCGCCCGGGCGACGTCCATCACGTGGACGTAGTCGCGGACGGCGCTCCCGTCCTCGGTCGAGTAGTCGGTCCCGAAGACCTCGACGCCGCCGCCGCCGTGCGCCGCGACCTCGAGGAGGCGCGGGATCAGGTGCGTCTCGATCGCGTGGTCCTCGCCGATCCCGGCGTCGACGTTCGAGCCGCCGACGTTGAAGACGCGCAGGATGACCGCGCGTCCGCCGTAGGCGCGGATGTGGTCGCGGAGCGCGTCCTCGAGGGCCGCCTTGGTGCGCCCGTAGACGCTGACGGCGTTCGAGGCGCTCCGCTCGGAGATCGTCCCGGTGCCGCCGGGGTTGCCGTAGACCGCCGCGCTCGAGGTGAACACGAATCGGCGAAGGCCCGCCTCGCGGCACGCGTCCAGGAGGTTGAGGCCGCCCGACACGTTGATGCCCCAGGCCTGCTCGGGGGCGCGCTCGCACTCGGGCACGAGCGGGAACGCGGCCAGATGGCAGACGGCCTCGAAGCCCTTGCCGACGACGACGCGCCTGGCGGCGTCGGGGTCGCGGAGGTCGACCTCCTCGAGGGTCGCGTCGAGCCGCTCGACGGTCGAGCGGTGACCGGTCGAGAGGTCGTCGAGGATGACGACCTCGTGGCCGGCCTGCTGGAGGGTCCAGACGACGTGACTGCCGACGTAGCCGGCTCCGCCGGTGACGAGAACCTTCATGAGCCCCCCCGGCTCGCCCGAGCGGGCGAGGTACGACATTGGTGGATGAGCTAGCAATCCTGTGGCCGCCGGACGGCGACGGCGCGTATCGTAGCCAGCCACCGTTCGGCATGTCAACGACTTGCCGCCGGGGAACGCGCCGATAGAATCTCGCCTTCGCGCTCCGCGAACCAGAACGGAGAACCAGTCGTGTCCGACGAGACCACGCTCTACCGAACCGCCACCCGCACCCACACCTGCGGCGAGCTTCGAGCCGCCGACGAGGGCGGCGACGTCGTCCTCTGCGGCTGGGTCGACCGCCGCCGCGATCAGGGCGGGATCCTGTTCGTCGATCTCCGCGACCGCTACGGCCGGGTGCAGATCGTGGTGAGCGTCGATGACTCGCCCGAGGCCCACGCGACCTCCGAGGGGCTGAGCCTCGAGGATGTCGTCCGGGTCGAGGGCCGGGTGCGGCTCCGCCCCGAGGGGACGCGCAACCCGAAGCTCGGCACCGGCGACGTCGAGGTCGTGGTGAAGGGCATCTCGATCCTCGGCAAGAGCGACCCGATCCCGTTCGAGGTGAGCGCGACGGCGAGCAGCGAGGTCGGCCTCGAGACGCGGCTCCGCCACCGCGTCGTCGACCTGCGCCGCCCGCTCGTCCAGGAGCGCTTCCTCATCCGGCACAAGGTGACGAGCGCCTGCCGCCGCGCGCTCGAGCGCCACGACTTCGTCGACATCGAGACGCCGACCCTCACCCGAAGCACGCCCGAGGGCGCCCGCGACTTCGTCGTCCCGAACCGGCGCCAGCCGGGGACCTTCTATGCCCTGCCGCAGAGCCCGCAGCTCTTCAAGCAGCTGTTGATGGTCGCCGGCTTCGACCGCTACTTCCAGGTCGTGAAGTGCTTCCGGGACGAGGACATGCGCGCCGACCGCCAGCCCGAGTTCACCCAGCTCGACATGGAGATGGCGTTCGTCGAGGCGCAGGACGTCCAGAACGTCGTCGAGGACCTCCTCGCCGACGTCTTCCGGGCGACCCGCGGCGTCGAGATCGAGCGGCCGTTCCGGCGGCTTCCGTACGCCGAGGCGATGAGCCGCTACGGCAGCGACAAGCCCGACCTCCGGTTCGGCCTCGAGATCCAGGAGGTCAGCGCGATCGTCGCCAGGAGCGGCTTCGGCGTGTTCACCGGCACGATCGAGCGAGGCGGGATCGTCGGCGCCATCAGGATCGAGGGCGGCGCGAAGCAGTTCACCCGCAAGGACCTCGACAAGCTGCCCGAGGTGGTGAAGGACGCGGGCGCCAAGGGCGTCGCGTGGGCGAAGGTCGAGGCCGGCCCGGCCGAGGCGCCCGACGAAGGCGGCAAGATCACCGGCCCCCTCAACAAGCACGTCACCGGCGAGGTGCGGAAAGAGCTCCTCGAGGCGGTCGGCGCCGGCACCGGCGACCTCGTTCTGTTCATCGCGGACCAGACCTCGACCGCCCAGAACGCCCTCGGCGTCCTCCGGAACCACCTCGGCGAGAAGCTCGAGCTCATCGACCCGGACGCGCTCGCGTTCTGCTGGGTCGTCGACTTCCCGCTGTTCGAGGTGTTCGAGGACGACGATGGCCAGCCCCAGCACGCGCCGATGCACCACCCGTTCACGATGCCGGTCGACGAGGACATCCCGCTCCTCGCCGAGGAGCGCTGGAGCACGCTCGAGAACAAGGGCGTGATCCGGGCGAAGGCTTACGATGTGGTGCTCAACGGGATGGAGCTCGGCGGGGGCAGCATCCGAATCCACGATCGGGAGCTCCAGGCGCGGATCTTCTCGCTCCTGGGGATCAGCGACGAGCTCGCCGAGGACAAGTTCGGGTTCCTCCTCCGGGCGTTCCGCTACGGGGCGCCGCCGCACGGCGGGATCGCGCTGGGGATCGATCGCCTCGTCCAGCTCGTGTTGAAGCTCAAGAGCATCCAGGACGTGATCGCCTTCCCCAAGACCCACGGCGGGTCGTGCCTCCTGACCGGCGCGCCGGCCGAGATCGACGGGACGCAGCTCACCGAGCTCGCCCTGAAGATCCAGGCCCCGCCGGCCAGGGAGAAAGAGGCCTGAGCATCGACCGAGCCGAGGGCCCCGGTCGTTTCGCCGGCCGAAGAGCCCGCAGCCGCCGAGAGCGCCCGTCCGGCGAAACGACCCGCGAGCCGGAACCGAGCGAGTCCCGGAGAAGACCTCCCCGAGGAACGAGGGGAGGTCTTCGGAGGAAGCGAGTGAGAACCGGGCAGATGACGGCGAGGGGCGCCGCCAGGAACCGGACGAGATCAGCAGCGGGATCGCCGGCGCTCCTCGCCGACATCTGCCCCGTCATCGCTGCCATCCCCACATCCCGGCCCCGCACCGGGGGTCGGGATGCCCCCCATGCGCTCTCCGGAGCGGATTGGGGGAAACTTGCATCCCCGTTCCGGAGTCCTGCATAATTGGCGGGCCCCGAGATGTACCGACGGTATACCGACGGGCCGCTTGCCTCACGGAGACGCATGACCGCGCCGGACGAAGCTCACGCCCTGACCGATCTCGACACGCGAACGCCGCGTCTCGATCGTCGCTCGACCTCGTCGGTCGAGCCGGGCTCTTCGTTCGTCGAGAGCTCCCTCTCCCAGGGACTCGTGACCGCGCGCGCGGATGTCTCCACCCCGACCGTACCGCCCGTATGATCCTCGCCACCTCATGAAGCTGTTCGTCCGACCGGGCGACGCGACCCTCGACCTCGAGGGATCGTCGGTCCCCGTCCGTGAAGTCATCGAGGCCGCCGGCCTCGAGAAGAAGGCGCTCGCCGTCCGCGTCGCCGGCGTCAACCTCACCCTCGCCGACACCATCGATGCCTCGCTCGCCGAGGGACCGACGATGGTCGACGGCACCGAGCGCCAGGTCGTCGGCGGCGGCGCCGCGGGGGACGGTGGCGACGGCACGGTCCCCGAGGGCGCGATCCTCGTCGACGTCCTCACCAGGGACGGACCCGAGGGCCTCGACGTCCTCCGCCACAGCACGGCCCACGTGCTCGCCGACGCGGTCCTGCGCCTCTACCCGGGTGCGCGCCTGACGATCGGGCCCTCCATCGCCGACGGCTTCTACTACGACATCGACTTCAGCGGCGCGAAGGGCTCCCCCGGCATCGACGATCTCCCCCGGATCGAGGAGGAGATGCAGAAGATCGTCAAGGCCGACCACGAGTTCCGCAGAGACGTCACCTCGCCCGAGCAGGCGAAGGAGCGACTGCGGGGAACCGACGACCGCTTCAAGGTCGAGATCATCGACGAGTACGCCGCGAAGGGCGTCGAGCAGTTCAGCTTCTACGGTCACGGCGACTTCGAGGACCTTTGCCGCGGGCCGCACCTGCCGCGGACGGGGATGATCGGCGCGTTCAAGCTCACCTCGATCTCCGGCACCAACTGGCGCGCGATCGAGACGAACCCGCCGCTCACCCGGATCTACGGGACGGCGTTCTGGACGCCGAAGCTGCTCAAGGTCCACCTCAAGAACCTCGAGGAGCGCAAGAAGCGCGACCACCGGCGGCTCGGCGAGGACCTCGAGCTCTTCAGCTTCCAGAAGGAGGCGCCCGGCGCCCCGTTCTGGCACCCGAAGGGCGCGACGATCTACGGCGCGTTGCAGGCGTACTGCCGCGAGAAGTATCCGCTCGCCGGCTACGAGGAGGTCGTCGCCCCGCTGATCCTCTCCGAGGAGCTCTGGCACCGGAGCGGGCACTGGGACAACTTCCGCGAGAACATGTATTTCACGCGGACGGGCCATCACCACACGGGCCACGAAGGCGGCGACGCCGAGCCGAGCGCCGAGGGCGAGACCAAGAAGGGCAAGGGCGGCGAGGAGCAGCAGTACGCGGTCAAGCCGATGAACTGCCCCGGCCACTGCCTGATCTTCAAGGACCGCCGGCGCAACTACCACGACCTGCCGATGCGGCTCGCCGAGTACAGTCAGCTCCATCGGTTCGAGCGGGCGGGCGCGCTCCACGGGCTGATGCGCGTGCGCAGCTTCGCGCAGGACGACGCCCACATCTACTGCTCGCGCGACCAGCTCGCCGACGAGATCGCCGCGTGCATCGCGCTCCAGCGCGAGGTCTACCGCGATCTCGGATTCTGTGACTGGTCTGTGAAGCTCGCGACGCGCCCGGCGAAGCGGGTCGGCGACGACGCGATGTGGGACGAGGCCGAGGCGGCGCTGGCGGCCTCGCTCGACGCGGCTGGCCTCGCCTACGAGCTGCTCCCCGGCGAGGGCGCCTTCTACGGCCCCAAGATCGAGTTCCACATCCACGACTGCCTCGGCCGGAGCTGGCAGTGCGGAACGGCGCAGGTCGACTTCTCGATGCCGGCGCGCTTCGAGCTGAAGTACCAGACGCGCGAGAACACCTACGAGACGCCGGTGATGATCCACCGCGCGGTGCTCGGGTCGTTCGAGCGGCTGATCGGGATCCTGATCGAGCACTACGCGGGCGAGTTCCCGCTCTGGCTCTCGCCCGAGCAGGTGCGCGTCCTCCCGATCCGGGACGGCGCCCACGAGGAGACGGCGCGCGACGTCGTGGCGCGGCTGCGCCGCGAGCGGGTCCGCGTCGCCCTCGACGCGGGGAGCGATCTTCGCAAGCGAATCAAGTCGGCGGGCAAGGCACGGGTGCCTTACCTCGTCGTCATCGGGGATGAAGAGGTCGAGACCGGTCGGCTCGCCGTCCGGCATCGCAAGAAGCAGGACCTCGGAACCTTCACCCTGGACGAGCTGGTGGTCAGGCTGCGCGACGAGATCGACTCGCGAGCCAGGCTTCCGGTAGGAATCGACGTCACCGAAGAGGAGAACTGAACCTGGGACTCAGAAGACACATGAGGGAGGAGCCACGCTTCGCGGGCCCTCGGGTCAATGAGAGGATCCGAGTACCGCAGGTGCTGGTGATCGACGACGAAGGGGAGAAGCTCGGCATCCTCGCCACCGAGGACGCCCTCGCGCAGGCGCGCGAGAAGGACCTCGACCTGGTCGAGGTGGCGCCGGACGCTCGCCCCCCCGTCTGCAAGTTCCTCGACTACGGTAAGTACAAGTACTCGCAGAAGAAGCTCCAGCAGGACAGCAAGGCGAAGCAGCACAAGGTCCAGCTCAAGGAGATCCGCCTTCGGCCCAAGATCGGGGACCACGACTTCTCGACCAAGGTCAACCGGGCGCGGAAGTTCCTCGAGAAGGACATGAAGGTTCAGGTGAACTGCCTGTTCCGCGGTCGCGAGCGCGCCCACGAGGGCCGGGGTCGCGACCTGATGATCCGCTTCGCCAAGGATGTCGAGGATCTCGCCAAGATCGAGTCGATGCCCAAGTCCGAGGGCTACCGGCTCGTCATGATCCTGGCCAAGAAGTAGCCGCTCCCCTCCCGGGGCCAGCCCCGCGCGGGCCCCCCGGAAAGTCGTTGACAGGAGACGTCGTGTTTGCGACCGTCTTCTGGTTCGTATGGCGGGTCCCCCGATCCGCCGCTCCGAACCGCCCCGAGTCTTCGGGGCGGTCGTCGTAGATTTGAAAGCTCCATCGCTACTGGAAGGTAGTCGTTCGATGCCCAAGATGAAGTCGAACCGCGGCCTGCGGAAGCGCTTCAAGGTGACCAAGAAGGGCAAGGTCACCCGGAAGCAGGCGTTCAAGAGTCACCTCATGAGCACCAAGACGGGCAAGCGCCGTCGTCAGCTCAAGAAGGTGATCCTGGTCTGCAAGGCCGACCAGAAGAAGATCCTGCGGATGATGTGCGAGAGCTAGGGCTCTCCCCGCTTCGATCCTCCTTGTAACTCGAAACCACCCGTCGAATCAGACACGCTGCCGCCGCGGCCCCCCCCTCCTCCAGGAGGTCGGCGCGCCGGCTCGAGGAGTGACAAATGCGTGCTCGTAGCAACGTCCCGCGGCTTCGCCGCAAGCGCCGTCTTCGCCGGATCGCCAAGGGCTGGGTCGGCGGACGCCGCCGCCTCCGCCGCCAGCTGATCGAGCAGGTCCGCCGCGCGCTCAAGTACGCGTTCCGCGACCGCCGTCAGCGGAAGCGCGAGATGCGCAAGCTGTGGATCATCCGGATCGGCGCGGCCACCCGGCAGCACGGCCTGTCCTACAGCCGCTTCATCGGCGGCCTCAAGAAGGCCAGCATCGAGATGGACCGCAAGCAGCTCGCCGACCTCGCCGTGCGGGATCCGCAGGGCTTCGAGGCGGTGGTCACCTCGGTGAAGGGCGTCCTCGGGGTCTCCTAGCCCCTCCTAGCCCGACCCCTCGGAGCGTGAAACGGGTCTTTTCGGCATCCGCCGGGGAGACCCGCTTTCTTGTACACCCGAGAGAGCTCACGCAAAAGGCGCAGAGACGCAAAGGGTGCGCCGAGATCCGGATCTGGCGGGACCCGTTGCGCCTTTCGCGGCGGCAGAACGAAACCGCGGATTTCGCGGATTGCGCGGACTGTTCCGGTCGGCGCCGAAGTCGATGAGGCTTCGACGTTCCTGAAACGGCTCTCGCGCGAAGCAACGCCCCGGAGTGGCAATCGCACTCCGCGTAATCCGCGTAATCCGCGGTTCCCGTTCGTTGGCTGCGGTGGACGGGGGTCAAGGGGTCGAGTCTACACCTCGCTCCATCGGGTCCGCCGGTCGGCGCGCCACGGCGAGGGCGGCGAGCCCCTCGAGCTCGCCGGCGTCGGTGACGATGATCGCCCAGCCGGCGGCCACCTCGCCGATCCCGGCGGCGGCCGCCAGCTCGGCGGGGCGGCCCGCGAGGCGCACCGGCGTGAGCCCGCGCGCGTCGATCGTCGTCGGTCCCGCGAGCCGCGCGACGGCCGGCTCGCGCCACGGCCCGCGCGCGTCGATCTCGCGGAGCCCCTCGAAGACGCCGCCCCCGATCGCCTTCATCACCGCCTCCTTCAGGCAGAACAGGGCGAGGAGCGCGGCGGCGCGATCGAGCCCCGCCGCGGCGCGCACCGCGGCGAGCGCGTCGGCCTCCGCCGGCGAGACGGCCATCCGCTCGACGCCCGCGGTGCGCGCCCCCGCGCGCGGCTCGACGTCGACGCCGAGGCCGGCGAGGCCGTCCTCGGCGGGAGCGGCCGCCGCGATCGCGAGCCCCGCCCGGTGCCCGATCGAGAGTGAGGGCGCCGGTCGGCCCGACGAGGCGATCGAGGTGACGACGGGCGCGCCCGCCTCGTCGGGCACGATCGTGATGCCGCGCTCGCGGGACGCGCCGCCCGCGTCGAGGATCGCCGCGCGGGCCGCCGCGCGCCCGAGGAGGAAGTCGAGCCCCTGCGCCTCGCCGCGCGCGGTCGCTCGACGCGCCGCGAGGACCGCGCGCTCCTCCGCTCCCAGGCTCGCCTCGATCGCGGCGAGATCGGTCGTCGCCGACCGCGCGAGGCGGAGCGAGACGATCACGGACGCGCCGAGGGGTCGCCGCGTCGCCAGGCCGATCGACGTCCCGGCCAGGGCCCGGTCGACAGCCCGTCGGGGCGATCGACCTGGGCGAGCGCCGTGGCCCGCTCGTCGGTCCGCCGGAGCCGCCTCTCGAGGTCCGCGGCGTAGGCGGTGACGGCGGCCGCGTCGAGCCGTCCCTCGATCCGGACCGGCGCGTCGATGCACGCGGTCATTCGCGATCCCGGCAGAGGGATCCGGGCGGCGTCCCAGCTCGGCGCCGTCCACTGGCGATCCGCCGCGAAGGACGCGACGCAGATCCAGGCGCCGATCCGATTCGCGAGCACGACCAGACCCGGATCGACGTGGAAGGCCGGCCCGCGCGGGCCGTCGGGCACGAGGATCGTGTCCTGCGCGTCCTTGAACTGACGGACGAGCTTGAGGAACGCGCGCGCGCCGCCGCGGGTGCTCGAGCCGCGCACCGGGACGTAGCCGAGCTCGGCGGCGATCCGCGCGATGATCTCGCCGTCCCCGTGCTCGCTGATCAGCGTCGGCGCGAGGCGCTGGCGATGGGTGTAGACGAACGGCAGCATCCGCCCGTGAGGCACCGCGAAGATGATCTGCTCGCCGCGCTCCTCCAGCTCGCGGATCGGGCCGTAGTCGACCCAGCGAATCCGCACCGTGCTCATCCAGAGCCGGAACGCGAACCCGATCAGCGGGGCGGCCCCCGCGGCGGCCGCCCGGACGGCCGCGCGCGAGGAGCGCTTCTTCGGGCGCCGCGGCGCGGCATGGCCGCCGGCCGCATCGGCGGGAGGCCGCGCCCCAGGGGCCTTGGCGGGCGCCTGGGAGCTGGGCGGCTGGCGAGTCTCATCGGGCCGGGCTATCATCGCTGGGTACACCCTGGCTCGAGCGCTCGGGTCCCATCGGGACCGGTGCGCTCCGAGGCCGCCTCTGCGTGAGCGCTGATTCTACAAACCCTTCGGCCCCGGCCGGTAGCTTCGGAGCCCTGGCAACCCGGCTCGGCTTCCTCAGCCAGAACAAGCTGATGGTGGCCCTGCAGATCCAGCGCGACGAGCGGGCGAACAAGGGACGCGCCCGACGCCTGGGCGAGATCCTCGTCACGCGGGGCTATCTGACCGAGGCGCAGGTCGGCCTGATCCTGAAGCTGCAGACCGACGGCGTCTCGGCCGACAAGCCCGAAGACAAGGTCGTCGAGCGCAAGTCGAACAACCTCGGCGCCCTCGCGACGCGACTCGGCTACCTCACGGCGCAGCAGCTCGCCGAGGCGCTCGAGATCCAGCGCGAGGACCGCGCGATCGGCTACGACCGCCCCATCGGCGAGATCCTCGTCGCGAACGGCGCGCTCTCCGAGGCGCAGGTCGCCGTCCTGCTGAAGCTTCAGAAGGGAGGGCTCGAGGCGCCGGTCGCGGAGGCGCCGGGGGCCGGGCCGAGCAGCCGAGCGCCGAGCGACCGCCATCGACGACCTTCGTCCGGGGCCATCCCGGCCGCTCGCCAGCGTCCGTCCTCCGGAACGATTCCGGCCCGACGCCCGCCCTCGTCCGAGGAGATGCGCGCGGCGGCCCGCCAGGCGGCCGCGCCGGGCCGCCCGGGCACCGAGCGCGCGGCGCCGGCCGCGTCGGCCGGACCGGGCGCGCCCGGAGGCGGCGTCGCCGGGCGACCGCCGAGCGACCGGTACAACCGTCCGGGCGACCTCGCCCCGAATCAGGCGGGCGCGATTCCGCCGGTCCAGGGCGGCGGCCAGGCTGGCTGGCGAGGCCCCGGTCAGCCCGACGTCCCCCGTCCCCCGACCTGGGGCGACCCGTCCCCGCCGCAGGGGACGTGGCGCGGCCGGCTCCCGGGCGCCGCCCCCGACGCGCCGGCGCCCCAGGGGAGCTGGCGCGGGATGCCTCCGACCTCGGGCGAGGCCCCGCCGGCCGCGCCCCAGGGGAGCTGGCGCGGCAACGTGCGCGACGCGCCGGCGCCCCAGGGAAGCTGGCGGGGGATGCCGCCGACCGACGCGCCGCCACAGCCACCGCCGCAGCCGCCGCCTCAGGGTACCTGGCGCGGCAACCTGAACGACGCGCCGCCCCAGGGAACCTGGCGCGGCCACGCGCCGGTCCCGGGCGTGGCCGAGGGGCCGGGCAGCCAGGGGACGGTCCGCGGAAACCTGATGGGCGCCGCCGGGATGGCGCCGGGGATGGCGCCAGGCGATGCGCCCCCGCAGGGAACGTGGCGCGGCAACATCAGCGGCGAGACGGCGCCGCCCCAGGGCACCTGGCGCGGCAACCTTCCGCCCGGGCTCGAGCAGCACGCCGCCGCGGAGTCGCTCGCATCGATGCCGCGGCCGGCCCCGGGCGTCCATCAGAACGAGGTGCCGCAGGCGCTGCCGCAGATCCCGGGCTACACGGTCGTGAGCCGGCTCGGTCAGGGCGGGGTCGGGGTCGTCTACAAGGCGCACCACGCGACGCTCGGCAACGCGGTCGCGATCAAGATCCTGCGGCCCGCCTACTCGCGCCAGGACGCCTTCCGGAAGCGCTTCTTCCGCGAGGCGCGCACCTGCGCTCGATTGAATCACCTGAACATCGTCCGCGGGATCGACGCGGGTCAGGTCGGCTCGCTCTGCTTCATGGTGATGGAGTACGTCGAGGGCTTCACCCTCCAGAAGCTGATCAGCGACCGCACGACCATCCCGACCGTCCCCGCGATCGAGATCGCCTGCCAGGTCGCCGACGCGCTCGGCTACGCGTGGAGCCTCGGGATGGTCCACCGCGACCTCAAGCCCGAGAACGTCATGATCGTGTCCGACGGGGATCTGCCCGTCGGGATGGCGCTCAAGCGCCGGGCGTTCACGATGAAGCTCATGGACCTCGGCCTCGCCAAGGCCGTGATCGAGAACGCCCACGAGGCGGACGGAAACATCACGCAGGTCCATCAGGCCATCGGAACGCCGAAGTACATGAGCCCCGAGCAGGCGCAGGGCAAGGAGGTCGACATCCGGAGCGACATCTACTCGCTCGGGGTGACCCTCTTCGAGTGCCTGACCGGCGAGGCGCCCTTCGACGGGCCGAGCGCCATGTCGATCATGATCAGCCACGTCCGCGATCCGGTCCCCGACCCGCGCTCGCGCGTCCCGTCGATGCCCGACGACCTCGCCGAGATCATCCGCCGCTGCATGTCGAAGGACCCGGCGAACCGCTTCGCGACCCCCGCCGACGTCCGCGCCGCCCTCCACGCCGTCTCGGTCCGGCTCCTCGACCCCGCCAAGGCCGTCAATCCGGGCGCCGCCCCCGCCGCCGACAGCTGGCGCGCGGCCGGCCGCGAGAAGAAGGTCGAGCCGGCGAACGACTCCTGGCGCGCCGCCGCCCGCGACCGTCGCAAGACGACCCGCGAACGCGACATCCCCGCCCCGCCGGGCCAGGACGACCTCCGCGACATCGGCGAGCGCCTCCGCGACCGCCGCGCGAAGCCCTCGAAGCGCCGCCGCAGCTAGTCGGCGCGCCCGTTCCGCGTCAGGAACGACCTGTTCTCACGCAAAGGCGCAAAGGCGCAAAGGGGCCCCGCCAGATCCGGATCTCGGCGAGAGCAGTGACTCTTTGCGTCTTTGCGCCTTTGCGTGAGCAGTCGTCGCCCGCGGCTAGACCTCGCGCGACGGCGCCGACGCTGACGCGGGCGCATCCTCGCCGAGCGGCTCGAGGTGGGGCAGCTCCAGGTCGAGGATCGAGCAGACCCGCTCGATCACCTCGCCGACGACGCGGTTCGGGGTCGACGCGCCGGCGGTCACGCCGATCGAGACCGGCCGCTCGCCCCACTCGCGGATCCAGCCCGACTCGACGACCGGCTCGGGGTTCTCGAGGAGCTTGTGACGGATCTCGTCGCGGTTCATGAGGCACTCGGGCCCGTCGATGTGGTAGGCCCGGCTGAACTCGTCGCCGAGCTCCTTGAGGTGCGAGGTGTTCGATGAGTTGAAGCCGCCGATCACGATGAAGACGTCGACGTCCTCGCTCCGGGCGAGGGCGAGGACCGCGTCCTGTCGGTCCTGGGTCGCCGAGCAGATCGTGTCGAACGAGAGGAAGTGCTCGTCGAGCTGCGCCGCGCCGAAGCGACGCCCGAGCGTCGCCTTCAGCATCCCCGCGATGTGGAGCGACTCGCTGCTGAGCATCGTCGTCTGGTTGGCGACGCCGACCCGCTCGAGGTCCTTGTCCGGATCGAACCCCGGCGAGGCCGCCTCGCCCTCGCGGAAGGTCTCGGAGAATTTCGCGGCGTCGCCGCCGTGCTCGATGAAATCGCAGAGGAGCTTCGCCTCGGCCTCGTCGCGCACGACGAGGTAGCGGCCCTCGGGATACGAGAGCGCGCGGCTGCACGTCGCCAGCGTCTCCTCGTGGCTCCACTTGCCGTGGACGACCGACGTGCGGCCCTCGCGCGCGTAACGCTCGACCCGCCGCCAGACGTTGAGGACCGAGCCGCAGGTCGTGTCGACGAGGACGGCGCCGCGCTCGCGGAGGCGGTCGAACTCGTCCGTCGTCACGCCGAACGCGGGGAGCAGGACGACGTCTCCCTCCTCCACGACCGCCTCGCGGACCTCGTCGTCGAAGAAGAGGATTCCGAGCTCGCGCAGCCGCCGGTTCACCTGCGGGTTGTGGATGATCTCGTTCGTGAGGTAGATCCGCCGGTCCGGGAACTTCTCGCGCGTCTCGTAGGCCATGTCGACGGCGCGGTCGACGCCGTAGCAGAAGCCGAAGTCGCGCACGAGCTTGAACGTGGCGTCGCCCACCTCGAGCCGGAACCCCCGCTCGCGGATCCGGTCGACGAGGCCGCTGTGCCAGTCGCGCTGCAGCTCGCCGGCGACCGCGGCCTTGAGGCCGAAGCCCTTCTGGTGGTACTCGAGCTCTTTGGGCATGTCGGTCCTGCTGGGGGGGACGGAGACGTCAGTCGCTCGACAGGTCGATCACGGTGCTCGGGTCGCCGAACAGCGCGAACGCGAGCCAGTTCGGATCGCCCTTCGCCCGGACGGCCTCGCGCGCCGCGCGGACGGCCTCGCCGAGCGAGGTGCCGTCCTTGCCGAGCATCCGGTTGAGCGTCTTGCTGAAGCGCGCGGCCGAGGCCTCGGGCACGCTCCAGAGGGGGCCGAGCGCGCCCGCCGCGCCGCCCTGGAGGAGCGGGGTCGCGAGGCCGGCGAAGCCGGTCACCGCGTAGGGCGCGTCCGTCGGGGGGCTCACGCTCACGAACGGCCCGCTCAGGCTGTCGATCGACGCGCCCGCGAGCCCGCGGGTCATCTCGGTCGGGTCGGTCGGGCCGTCGGCGAGCTCGATCCGGGTCCGGTCGGGAGCGCTCGGATCGAACGTCATCGGCGCGAAGAGATGGAAGACGCCCGAGCGCGCCTTGCCGAGCGACTCGGCGATCTCGGCCTTGTTGTTCTCGACCGTGTGGGCGGTGACGCCGCGTCGGGCGAGCGTCACGAGCAGCTCCATCTCGATCTTGCTCGCGCCGTCCTGACTCTCCGCGCTGCTCTCGACGTCGCCGCCGCCGAGCCCGCCGGCGATCCACGCCTTCTCGAGGTGACTGCTCGACGCGGGCGGCGGACCGGGCAACCAGCGGCCGATGGCGAAGTGCTCGGCGAGGAAGCCGTCCTCCTGCGTGTCGCCGTCGTTGTCGCGCGCCGGCCGGACGAGCTCCCACGGCAGCCAGGGGTCGTCGGTCAGGACGAAGAGCGAGTCGACCTTGTCCCGGACCTCCCAGTAGAGCGCGGCGAGCTCCTCCGACGCGAGGCTGTCGAAGAGCGATCGGCCGAGGCCGTTGAGCCGCGTCGTGACGACCTCGGGGAACGCGGTGCCCGCCTCGGCGAGCTCGGCCATCTGCGCGTGGAGATCCTCGTGCCACGCGACGCCGCTCTTGCGCACCCGCGCGCTGCCGAGCGGCTTGAAGTTGATCCCGAGGTCGGCCCGCCCGGAGTGACCCGTGAAGTGGAGCTCCGCCACCTCGCCGACCGTGACCTGCTCGATCAGCAGGGTCAGGTCGGGCTCCGGGGCGCCCGTGGGCGGGAGCGGCAGGAACACCCGAGCTCCGACCTCCTCCTCCTCCTCGGCCGCCGAGCCGACGACCTCGACGACGGTGCACGCGCTGCCGACGTAGCGTCCGCCCCGGAAGAGATCGGCCCGGATCGTGGTGAGGCCGACCGTCCACGGGCCGAGGATGAACTCCTTCTCGCCGGTGCCCTCGAGCCGGGGATGCTCCTCGCCCGCCGCCTCGAACGCCGGCGCGGAGACACGCGCCACGAGGCCCTCGAGCTGCGGAGCGGGGACGCCGTCTGGGACCGAGAGCTTGACCTTCAGCCCGTAGGCCTGGCCGAGGACGGGCCGCGACGGGAACCGGATCTCGAGCTTCGCGCTGACCTCGTCGGGGCGCCGGTGCGTGCCGGAGCTCTCCTTGGCCATCTGGATCGCGGCGTCGGGCGCGGTCGTGCGCGTCGGCTCCGCTCCGTCGGAGAGGTGCGCCGGCAGCGACGCCGGCGCCGGCTCGTCGTCGGAGTCCAGGCCGACCATCGGCTCGACGGGATCGCCGGCCCCGCCGCCCACCAGCGCCGCGATCGCCGCGGCGCCCGCCGCGCCGGCGACGAACTCGCCCGGTCCGGCGGAGGCGACCGCGATGTCGTTCGACTCCGGTGCGATCGGTTCGGCCGCGACGGGCTCCGCCGCGACGGGCTCCGCCTCGGGTTCGGCGGCGTCGATCGGCTCCGGATCCAGCCCGGCGGCTTCGCTCTCCGCCTTCGCTTCGTCGAGGTCGGGGAGATCGGGGAGGTCCGAGGCGAGAGACGCCTCGAGGGCCTCCGCCTTCTCCTCCACCTCGTGCCCACTCGAGACGGCCTCGGCGGCCGGTGGGTCGGTGGTCTCGTCGTCGTCGAGAAGCTCGAACCCCGGGGCCATCATCGTCGGCTCGGACTCGCCGTCGCCAGGTGCGTCGTCCGTCGGCACGGGCTGCTCGAGCTCGACCGAGTCGGCGAGGTCGGGCTCCGCCTCGACGGGCTCCGCGAGAACCGGCGCGGCGTCCCCGGGCTCGGGGTCGGCGATGGCGGCGTCCGCCGCGATCGGCTCGAGCTCGCCCGACTCGGCGAGGACCGGCTCCGCCTCGACCGCCTCCGCGACCGGCTCTGACCCGACCGCTTCCGCGACCGGCTCTGCCTCGACCGCCTCCGCGATCGGCTCCGCCTCGATCGCTTCCGCGACCGGCTCTGCCTCGACCGCCTCCGCGGCCGGCTCCGCCTCGACCGCTTCCGCGACCGGCTCCGCCTCGACCACCGGCTCGTCCTCGACCGGCAGCAGCGGCAGCTCGCCTGCGGCTTCGGTCGGCGTCGCCGGGGCTTCCTCGGTGCCCGCGGCTGCGGCGGCCTCTTGCACCGCGGCGGCCAGCTCGTCTTCGTCCACCGGGAGCAGCGGCACGTCGTCCGTCGGCTCCGTCGTCTCGGCCGGCTTCGCCTCGTCCTCGACCGGAAGCAGCGGCACGTCGTCTGCCGCGGCGGGCTCCGGCGTCGCATCGTCCTCGACGGGCAGGAGCGAGACCTCGTCGGCCGCCTCGGCGTGCTCGACGGGCAGCGCATCCGAGAAATCGACCGGCGCCGACTCGGCCGAGTCCTCGACCGTCGGAGCGACGGCGAGCTCGGGCTCGACGACCGTCTCGGAGTCCGGAGCCTCGGCCTTCGGACCGAGGGAGAGCTCCGGCTCGACGACCGTGTCGCCGTCCTCGGACGCCCCGAGAATCGCCGCCGCCGCGAGCGCCGCCGAGTCGTCACCGGCGTCGTTGTCGCCGATCGGCGGCGGAAGCTCGAGCCCGAGGTCCTCGGTCGCGTCCTCGAACGCGATCTCGAGCCCGCCGCCGTCCTCGTCGCCGCCCTCGAGCCCGATCGGATCGCCGATCTCGAGCCCGCCGAGGCTCGGCTCCTCCTCGACCGGAGCCGGAGCCGCCGACTCGGGGATGGCGACGGCGCTGTCGTCGGCCGCCGCGACGAACGCGCTCGCCGCCTCGACGAACGCCTCGATCTCGCCGCTCTGCTCGCGCGCCGAGGCGTCTCGCAGCGCCTTGTCGATCGCATCGACCCGCGCGACGAAGTGGTCCTTCTGGGTCGTTCCGCCCATTCCCGGCGGAGGCGTCGCCGTCGGGGCCGGCGCCGGCCCGTCGTCGTCGATCAGCTCGAGGCCGGGCACGATCTCCGCGGAGACCTCCGCGCCCTGCCCGGCTGGCTCCCCCGTCTGCACGCCCGACCCGTCGCCGAAGACGAGCACCGAGTCGTCGTCGGTCCACTGCGGCAGCACGGCGGGAGCCGCCTCGGCGGTGGGGACCACCTCGGCCGTCGGAACGACCTCCGCGGTCGGAACCTCCTCCGCCAGAACCGGAAGGTCCCCGTCCTCATCGGCGATCGTCTGCAGGAGCGGGAGCTCGTCGTCGGTCGGCTCCCCCGGCGGCATGCGCAGGGTCCCGGCGTCCTGTCCCAGGAACGACTGCGCCTGCATCGTCGGCGAGGACTGGAAGGCCGACGCCGCGGGCGGAGGCTGCATCATCGGCGGCGAAGGAGCCGCGGGGCGCGGCGGGGGGGCCGCCGGCGCGGGCGCCGCGAACGGCGGCGGCGTCGTCCTCGGGGGCGGCGGCGCGACCGGCTTCGCCATCGGCGGTCCGGGCCGAACGAGCTCCGCCTCGGCGACCAGCTCCGAGACGTTGTTGATCATGATCGTCCCGCGCCCGTCCTCCTCGAGGCCCGCGGGCTGGCCGAACCCGCCCGGCGTCGGCGCCGGCGCCTGAGGCTTGGCGAATGGATTGAACGCGGCGGTCGGGCCGGTCGGAGAGACCTGCGGCTGGAATCCGGGTCCGGGCATCCCCGGCGGCATCGGGGCTGGCCGCGGCGGCGGAGGAGGCGGCGGAGGCGCCATCCGCGGAACAGGCGGCGCCATCGGCGGCGGCGCCATCGGCGGCGGCGCCATCGGCGGCGGCGCCATCTGGGGCGACGCCATCCCGGGGTGCGCCTGATTGGCGAACGGCGAGAACGCGACCTGCGGCGGCGCCGGGGGATGGGCCTGTGGCGGGGGAGCCATCGGCGCCGGCCGGCTGGCGCCCGCCTGGTTGAACGAGACCGAGAACACGACGGGCCCGATCCGAACCTGGTCGCCCTCCTTGAGGACCGCCTGCTTCACGCGGCGGCCGTTGACGACCGTGCCGTTGGCGCTCTTCAGGTCCTTGATGAGGCAGCCCGCCGGGCCCGCCGCGAGGATCTGACAATGCCGCCGCGACAGCCCGGTCGCGAGGATCTGGAGCTCGCAATCGGGGCTGCGGCCGACGGACACCGACCCGTCTTCGCCGAGGTCGAAGACGAAGTCCTTGTCCATCGTGGGGCCGGTGTCGATGTGTAGGGCGACTCGCACGAATCCCTCACACGGAGGACCTTGTCCCCGCGCTTCGGTCGCGACCGCCTCGACGGGCGATGATGAGCATCACCATCAGGAGCCGGTGAATCCGGTCTCCGGTCGAGCAGGTCCTCGCTCTTCCGTCGGGAGTCGAACCCAAACCCGCCCCCGAACGCGGGGATGATAGCAAACGGGCGCTCGCCGCCTCAAGTGGCGGAGCCGGCCGGATCGGCCGGAGATCCTGAATCTCCCGAGAGTTTCGGCGGGGCGGCCCGGAGCGCCCGCTCCAGATCGGCGCAGATCCTGCCCGCCCGGGCGAGGGAGGCCGCCTCGGGCGTCGCGTTCCCGAACTGAACCCTGTAATAGAGCTCGGTCAGCTCCGCGAAGGCGAGGTAGCCACCCGCCTCGTCGCCGTCGGGCGGCGCCGCCGCGGCGACGCGTCGGGCGAGCTCGCGCGGCGTCTCGGCGGCGGCTCGCTCCAGCCCGTGGGCCGCGAGCGCCGCGAGCGCCCGCTCGTAGCACTCGAGCGCCGCGGCCGCCGCCCGCCCGCCGGCGGGGTCGCCCTCCGCGGCGCCTCGCCGCGTCACCCGGGCGGTCGGGTCGGTCCCGCCCCGGCCGGCGAACCGGCGCACCCCGATCACCAGGACGAGGACGGCGCCGAGCGCCATCAACGCGACGCCGACCCGGCGGCTCCCGACCTCGCGCGGCGTCCCGTCCGCGCCGTCGCCGCCGAACGACTCGAGCCAGTCGCGGAACGACCGCGACGCCGAGCGAGCCTTGGTCCGCGTCGCGGCGACCGCGTCGCGCTGCTGGCGGGCGTCGTAGCTGACGACGTGGTTGATCCAGGTGAGCTGAAGGTAGTCGAGGACGCGCCTCAGCGGCGCGAGGGCGCTCTCCTCCTCCGAGGCGACCGCCGGCGTCGGATCGAACGTGATCCAGCCCGCCAGCCCGAGCGGCACCTCGACCCACGCGTGCGCGTCCTTCTGCCGGATCAGCCAGTAGCTCGCCAGCGAGTTCCACTCGCCGCCGTGGAAGCCGTTCACGAGCCGGGCGGGGATCCCGACCACCCGCAGCATCAACACCATTGCCGAGGCGAAGTACTCGCAGTGACCCGCCTTCCGGACGAAGAGGAAGTCGATCACCGGCTCGGTGCCCGGCGTCCGCTCGATGTTCAGGGTGTATCGATACTGGGTGGCGAGGTGTCGCTCGATCGCGGTCGCGATCTCGTAGGGCGTCTCCGCGCCCGCCTCCGCGATGACCCGCTCCGAGAGCGCGCGCAGCCGGACCCGGTCGACGACGTCGGGAACGGTGACGTAGTCGACGCCGTCGAACTGGGTCGAGAAGGTCGGCATCGTGCGGGTGAGGTAGGCCGCATCCCCGCGGTCGGGCGGGCTCATCTCGATCGTGTACTTGATGTCGCGGGTGCGCGGATAGCCCATGTCGACGTTGCCGAGCTGATCGAGGCGAAGGCTCCGGGGGAGCGGCTGGGCCGTCTCGATGCTGTGGGTCGTCGGCACGGTGAAGAGGACGCCGCTGTCGAGCGGCGTCAGGAAGACGGTGTAGCGCGGCGCATCCTGGTCCCAGCGCGAGCGAAAGCGCGGCTCGATCCGCCACTTCCGGCCGAGCCCCCCGTCGAGGCCGTCGGCCTGCCGCCACCTCCCGATCCACTGCTGGCGCGACCATCCCGTCCCGTCGTAGCCGTCGTAGGCGATCCCGCGCAGATAGAGGCCGCGCGAGGGCGGCGGACGGACCCGCCCGTCGGCGTCGGGCTCCCTCACGACGCGCATGACGACGGCCGGGTTCTCCTTGATCTCGCCGATGTCGTCGATGTCGACGCTCTCGCTGAAGCCCGACAGGCGCGGACCGCCCCGGCCCGGAACGCGCATGAAGCGAACGCCGACGCGCGGGAACAGGAAGAAGAAGAGGATCGTCCCGACGAGCGCGAACAGGGTCACCCCGCTCGTGCGGAAGAAGAACCCGGCCGAGACGAGCGGGGTCCCGACCTCGGCCGCGCTGCTCCGCCCGGCGAGGTCCGGGCCCTCCGCGACGGCGGCCGCCGTCGCGGCGGCGTCGAGCCCGGGCGCCGCCCCGATCGACGGCGTCGGCAGGCCGCGCCCGGCGGCGATGCGCCGGAAGTGGAAGAGGGTCAACGTCCAGGTCGCGACGACCATGTAGAGGACGAAGATCGCGGCGAAGAAGAGATCGACCGTGATGATCGCGGCGACGCCCAGATGCATGAGCGAGATCGCGTAGATCTGGAGCCAGTCGCTGTCGCGCTTCTCGCCGAGCAGCTTGATGATCTGGAGCAGCAGGAGGAACCGGGCGAGCGAGAGCGCAATGTCGCCGCTCAGCACGAAGAAGTCCGCCGACCAGACGAGGAGCGCCCCGACCGCGAAGAAGACGCCGAGGCTGCGGGGGACGAGGAACCGGCCGCCGTCGACGAGCACCCAGGCGACCCCGCATCCGGCGACCGCCAGGATGAGCGAGAGCGGGCTCGCCTCGGCGAACGCGAGGGCGAGCGCGCCGGCCAGGACCATGAGCACGCTCGAGGTGCGGAAGGTCGTCTCGAGGCTCACGGCGCCGCCTCGGCCGCGCTCAGGGCGGCCGGCGCCGGGTCGGGCGAGGTCGCCGGCGCGGGCGCGCCGTCGGCGGGATCGGGCCCGGTGGTCCGCGCGAGAACCGGGCGGAGTCCGTCGGCGTAGAAGATCGCGGCGTCCTCGGGCTGGCCGACGGCCAGGACGCGGCCCGCCTCGACCCAGGGACACTTGGCCACGTCGGCCGCGGCCGAGAGCTCGGCCGGCGTGCGGCGCGTGACGACGACGGTCCGGGCGCCGCGGAGCTCGCCCGAGCGTCGGGCGAGCTCGCCGAGGAGAGGCTCGCCGGCGGCGTCCGCGGCGGAGACGGGTACGTAGCGCGCCAGCCGCTCGAGCAGCCCGTACAGGGCGCGGGACCCCGCGTCGGGGGCGGACACGGTCACGCCCGTCCGATCGAGGACGGCGAAGCCGACCCGCGCGTTCGCCCGGTAGACCGAGTCGGCGACGCTGGCGGCGAGGCCGAGGACCGCCTCGAGGACGTCGTCGAGCGGCCCGACCGCATCGACGACGACGAGGACCGCGCGCGGCTCGAACCGCTCGTGCTCCTTCACGAGGAGCTTCGCGTGGCGCGCCGAGCTGCGCCAGTGGATGCTGCGCGGGTTGTCGCCCTCGCGATACTCGCGCAGCCCGCGGAACTCCTCGGTCGACTCGGGCGCGAAGAACGGCCTCCGGCTGCGGGTCTCGTCGTGCGACGGCGCGGCGAGCGCGGCGAGCCCCGGCACGAGCTCGCGCAGCTCGGGGTAGACGACCACCTCGGAGTCGACCGGAACGTCGGTGTACTTCTCGAAGAAGCCGAACGGATAGCGCGTGCGGACGGTGATCGCCCCGAACCGGTGGACGCCGCGCCGGGCGAAGCGAGCCCGGTAGGTGCGGCGCTCGACGCCGCCGGGCGGCACGACGAGGAAGGTGGCGACGCCGCCGCGCTCGGCCGCGAGGTGGGCGACCGGCCCCTCCTCGATGACGAGCGCGTAGGACGGCCAGAAGCGCTTCTGGTTGCCGAGGACGACCTCGACCCGGAACGGCTCGTTCGCGAACACGTAGGGCGGCGTCGTCCGACGGATCCCGACCCGCTGGAAGCAGGTCTCGGACAGGATCCCCGAGACGACGATGAAGCTGAGCAGCATCCCCAGGATCAGGTAGAGGAGGTTCGTCCCGGTGTTGATCGCGGCGACGCCGAAGCCGAGGGTGACGAGGATGTAGATCCGCCCCTCGTTCGTGAAGCGGAGGCGTCGGCGGCCGACGAGCCGCGAGAGGACCGAGCTCGAGCCGTCGCGTCCGAGCACCTTGAGGGCGAGCGGCGCGGCGACGAGCCCGATGAAGAGGAGGAAGAGCTGGCGGCTGCCGAGGGTGATCGCCGCCGCGCCGACGACCGGGGCGGCGATCCAGAAGACGACGCGCGCCTTGACGAGCCCCTCGAGGAAGCGGCCGAACGGACCGGGCGGGTCGGGGCGCTGGAGGTCGAGGAACGGGCCTCCCTCATCCGGCAACGCGGGGGCGGCGGCGGCCGGCGCCCCGCTGACGTCGTCGACCACGCCGCGCTCAGACCGGGACGGCGACCGCGTCGAGGATCTCGCGGACGACGTCGTTCGCGGCGCTCGACCCGGGTCCGTGGCTGCTGCGGAGGATCACCCGGTGCGCCATCACGGGGACGGCGAGCGACTTGACGTCGTCGGGGACGACGTAGTCGCGCTCGGCGACGAGCGCGATCGCCTGCGCCGCGCGTCGCAGGGCGAGCGATCCGCGCGGGCTGACGCCGGCGGCGATCTGCGGATGATCGCGGGTCCGCCCGGTCAGGTCGATGATGTAGTCGAGGATCAGCTCGTCGACGCGGACGTCCTTGACCGCGTCCTGGAGGGCGACCACCTCCGCCGCGGTCACCACCGGCTCGAGCGCGTCGAGCGGGTGACTCTTGCGCTGGCTCCGGAGGACCTCCTTCTCCGCCTCGCGGGCGGGGTAGCCTATGTGCAGCCGCATCAGGAAGCGGTCGAGCTGGCTCTCGGGGAGGGGGTAGGTCCCCTCGTACTCGAACGGGTTCTGGGTCGCGAGGACGATGAACGGGCGCTCGAGCTGGTTCGTGATCCCGTCGACCGAGACCTGGAAGTCGTTCATCGCCTCGAGGAGGCTCGACTGCGTCCGTGGGTTCGTCCGGTTGATCTCGTCGGCGAGGATCACGTTCGCGAAGATCGGCCCCGGCTTGAAGACGAAGTTGCCGTTCTGCTGGCTGTAGATGCTCACCCCGGTGATGTCGGACGGGAGGAGGTCGGGCGTGAACTGGATCCGCTTGAAGGACCCGTCGAGGCTCCGCGCGAGCGCCTTCGCCAGGGTCGTCTTGCCGACGCCGGGGACGTCCTCGAGGAGGAGGTGGCCCCCCGAGAGGAGGCAGACGATCACGAGGTCGACCGTCTTGTCCTTGCCGACGAAGACCGTCCGGATGCTGTCGCGGAGGGCGCTGATCTTCTCGAAGCAGGCGGTCTGTTCGATGGGTCTCGAGGCTCCGGGTCGACGGCGACGGCCGGGGACGTGAGGGGATCGCAATGACGAAGGGCCAGTGTGGCCGACCTCGACCCTGCCGGTCAAGGCGCCGGGAAGCTCGTCGCGGCCTCCCCGGGAAGCCCGATCCGGGCCGGGCCCATGGAAGACGCAAGATCCGTCGACATAGCCAGTTGACGTCTTCGACGGAACCCGGCGAGATTTCCATCGTGGGTGATGACAGGGCGATGACCGGTGCGGATCATGCTGCTCCTGGTCGACGGGAGGACCGGCCCTCTCGCGCGACCCAGCCGCACGGCCGAGACGACTTGATCTCGCTCCAAAAGTGCGGTTATCATGCCGGTGCTCGTCGGCGGTCAGACCCCGTCGGCCGAGCTCCTCGACAGGGGGAACTCGAAGATGCTGAAGAGAATGCTGGTGCTGGCCGCTCTCCTCGGGCTCACGCTCGGAACGACCGGCTGCCTCACCCTCAACTGGCACCATAACCGGCGCCACGTCCGGAAGGTCGTCGACCAGCTCCAGGAGCTGCACATGGACGTCGACAAGATCGTCTTCGACCTCGACCGGAACCCCGCCGAGTAGCTCACTCCGGCGGGATGACCGCCGTCGCATCGGGACCCTGGCCCGTTCAGGGTCCTTCTGCATGTACGGTGCGCCGGCCCGGCCCGGGATCGCCGCGGGCTAGCCCGGGGGCCCCGACGCCGGCAACTCGCAATCCGCGGAATCCGCGAAATCCGCGGTTCCACTCCTCTCGCGGCGAGAGAACGAAACCGCGGATTGATGGATTGGCTGGATTCGTTCCGGTCGGGTGCAACGTCACCGCCGTGTCGGCGCCACCTGTTCCTGGAACACGCGCACGCGATTGCCGTCGCGGGGAAACGATCCACAGATTTCACAGATTACACAGATTGCCGCGGGCGGGTCCGAGTCGTTGCCGATGCCGAACGGGCCTCCGCCTTCGGCGAGGGATGACCGCCTTCGGCAGCTCCTAATCTGTGGAATCTGTGAAATCTGTGGATCGTTCCCCGTTTGTGCAAGAAGACCCGTGTTCCTGGAACAAACGGAAGAGAGCTCACGCAAAGGCGCAAAGACGCAAAGGGTCGTTGCTCCGATCCGAGACCTGGATCGGGTGGAGCTCCTTGGCGCCTTTGCGCCTTTGCGTGAGATTTCGTCGTTCCTGGAACGGACGGCTCGCTCCCGTGCAAGAGGTCGCGGGTGCAGACGGGTCAGGCCACGGATCTCACCGACCGAGCCTCACGAGCTCGCTCCGTGGATCCTCCGTGTTCTCCGTGCCTCCGTGGTGACATCCTGCTCGCCGAAGGCGAGCCCCCGCCCGGGCTAGCCGCCGAGCAGGGCCGCGTGGCGCGCGAGCACCCGGTCGGCGAGCTCCTCGGCCCGCGTCGTCGGCTGGAGCTCGAGCCACTCGGCGTCGTCGAAGTGCCCCCGCATCCAGGTGAGCTGACGCCGGGCGAAGCGCCGGGTGTGGGTCTTCACGCGGGTGATCACCTCCTCGAACGGCTCGGCCCGCCCCGCCTCGATCCAGTCGAGCACCTCGCGCGTGCCGAGCGCCCGGCGCGCCTCGCGGCCGAGGCCCTGGGGGAGCGCGGCGAGGCGCTCGCTCTCCGCGAGCAGGCCCTCCTCGACCATGCGATCGATGCGCGCCTCGATCCGGCCGTCCATGTCCTCGCGCTCGCGACCCAGAACGATCAGCGTCCGCCGGAGATCCTCGCGGCGGCGCCCGAAGTGATTCTGGAGCTCCGAGATCGGCCGGCCGGTCTTCTCGAGCACCTCGAGGGCGCGGACGATCCGGCGGAGGTCGTTCTGGTGGATGCGCGCGCCGGACCCGGGGTCGGCCGCTGCCATCCGCGCGTGCAGGGCCGGCGTCCCGTCGCGAGCCGCCTCCGCCTCGAGGCGGGCGCGCAGCTCGGGGTCGGCCTCGGGCCCGTCGAGCAGCCCCTCGGTGAGCGCCTTGAGGTAGAGCGACGTTCCGCCGACGAGCAACGCCGGGCGACCGGCCGCGTCGGCCTCGGCGAGCGCGCGCTCGGCGTCGTCGACGAAGCGGCTCGCGTTGTAGCGCTCCCAGGGATCGGCGACGTCGATGATGCGGACGTCGATGCCGGCGAGGGCGGCCGCCGATGGCTTCGCCGTGGCGACGTCGATGCCCCGGTAGACCTTCATCGAGTCGCAGCTCAGGACGAGCGCGCCGGTGCGGCGCGCCAGCTCGAACGCGAGGCCGCCCTTGCCGCTCGCGGTCGGTCCGGTGATGCAGAGGAGCTGCCTGGGCACGCTTTAGATCCTAGGGGCCGAATGGCTTAGCGTTGATTCTCCCCGGAGCTGGCCGTAGATTCAATCCTCCCCACCGCCGCGGCATCGAATCCCGGGCGCCCGACCGAGGTCGAAGGGGACAGGAGAGACCCACCATGCCCACCCAGCGCGCTCTGCTCGTCGCCGTCCTCGCCCTCGCCGCGTTCGCGCCGACCCTCCTCGGCGCCGCGCCCGCGCGCGCCGACTGGATCGTCGAGCAGCTCAGCAACGCCGCGCCCGGGATGTCGGGCGAGACCCGCGTCGGTCGCCAGGAGATGCATGCGACCGAGGGACGCGTCCTCATCGTCGACAAGGACGCGGGGCGGTGGGCCGGGATCGTGCGGCTCGACGAGCGCAAGGTCTACGAGCTCGACATGGTCAAGAAGACCTACTTCGAGCGGCCGTTCTCCTACTACGAGAAGCACCGGTCGCGCCGCGACCGCGAGCACGCCGACATCCGGCGGCGCTGGCGAAACGAGTCCGACGACCGGGTGAAGGAGAGCATGAAGGCGGAGATGATCAAGAGCGGGATCGCGCCCGACGGAAAGACGGTCGCGCAGCTCGAGCGGACCGGCGAGACCCGCCAGATCGGCCCGTGGGCCGCCGAGCGCGTGATCGTGCGCGAGAACGGCAAGGTCGTCTTCGACATGTGGGTGACCCGCGACCTGCCGAGACCCGAGCCGGTCTTCGCCCTCTACCGCGGGATCGGCCTCTTCGCCCCCGAGGTCGTCGGCAAGACCGACGCGATCGACGGCTTCCCCATCGCGATCGACGTCCGGATCGACGTCGGAGGCCCGTTCGCCGGAAGCCAGCACGCCGAGGTGATCCGCGTGCGCGAGGTCGACGAGATCCCGAAGAGCACCTTCGAGATCCCAGACGGGTTCGAGAAGGTCGATCCCCCCAAGAGCGAAGGCGAAGGGGTCAAGGTCACGGGCGAAGCCCCGCCGGGCGCGACGATCGCCTGCGCCCACTGCAAGAAGGTCGTCAGCGAGGCCGACGCGATCTACTTCCTGAACCCGCTCGAGCGCTTCAAGAAGTACCCCGTCTGTAGCGACGAGTGCAAGAAGGGCTTCGCCCGGTCGCTCAAGAAACGGTAGAGCCTCACCTGACCCACGGCGACGCCGCATCCTTCGCCGCGTGCATCCGCACGCTCCGCTCCCGCGCCCGCGCGAGGAGCCATCGGTCGAGCGCGTCCGCTCCCGGCAGGCCCGTCGGCGCGAGCCGGCCGGGCAACGCCATCGCCGCGACGGCCGCCCGGACCCATCCGGGGAGCGCGGTCCGCCAGCGCTCGTCGATCCGGATCCGCGCGCTCCGCTCGCGCTGCATCCGGTTGCCGGCGAGGGCGTGATGCTCGTGGGCGGTCCAGTCGAGCGCTCCCGCGACGCGGGCGCGTCCGAGGAGGGCGAGGATCCGGTCGAGGGTCGCCTCGGGGTGCCGCGCGAGGCGCTCGTAGCGGATGAACGGGGCGGGTCGGCCGGCGAGCACCTCGCGGAGCCGCATCGCCCCCCAGGCGTAGGCGGCCGCGTAGTAGAGCCAGCCTCGCTCGCGCCGCACGTGGCTCCAGACGACGCCGCGCGGGTCCCGGAACAGCGCGACCGGCACGACGTCGAGGTCGGGGATCGCGAGCAACCTCGCGAGCCGGTCGCTCCGCTTGCTGCTGTCGACGACGACGGCGGCCCCGCTCGCGTCGGCGATCGCGGCGACCAGCGCCCGGTTCGTCGCGGCGAACCGCGCGTCGTCGGGGTCGTCGACGCGGATCTCGAGCAGCCCGGCGCCGAGCTCGTCGCGGAGACGCGCGTCGACCTCGCCCCAGAACGGGCAGGTCGGCCTGGTCGCCGCGCCGCACACGCACGGCTTGGCGAAGACGCGGTCCCGGCCCGGCGCGTCGGGCGCGAGCATGCAGAGCTCGCCGGCGGCGACGACGCCCGGCTGACTGCCGAGGAGCAGCTCGAGCAGCGTCGAGCCGCTGTGACCCTCGCCGGCGATGTAGACGACGGTGGGGAGCGCGCGACGCGGCGCCGGCGCCGTCACGCCGGCGCGTCCTCGCCCTCGACCGCGGCGAGACGACCGTAGGTTTCGGTCAGCCCGCGGAGCCGGGCGATCTGACCATCGCCGAACGCGCCGGCGCGCGCTCGCCACTCCCAGTTGCCGTCGACGGTGCCCGGGCGGTTCATCCGCGCGCTCCGGTCGAGGCCGAGGACGTCCTGGAGCGGGACGATCGCGGTGTCGGCGACCGACGCGAGGGCGAGGCGGATCAGGTCCCAGTGGATCTCGCGCCCGTCGCTGGCGAGGAAGAGCCGCGCCTGATGCCGCTCGGCCTCGAGGTCCGCCTCGGACCGCGCGTCGCCCGGCTCGAGCGGCCCGCGGAACCAGCCGACGGTCGTGTCGCAGTCGTGCGTCCCGGTGTAGACGGCGCACTCGGGCGCGAGCGCCCACGGGGTGTGCTCGTTGCCGCGCCCGCCCGAGCCGAACGCGAACTGGAGGACACGCATCGACGGCAGCCCCGCCTCGTCGCGGAGAGCGTGGACCTCGGGGGTGACGAGGCCGAGGTCCTCGGCGACGAACGGCAGCCCGCCGAGCTCGGCCTCGATCGCCCCGAAGAGGGCGATCCCCGGCCCCGGCCGAAAGCGCCCCTCGCGCCCGTCCTCGCGGCCGGCCGGGATGTGCCACGCCCGGTGGAAGCCGATGAAGTGGTCGAGCCTCACGAGGTCGAACTGATCGAGGGTTCGCCCGACCCGGTCGACCCACCACCCGTACCCCTGATCGGCGAGGACGTCCCATCGGTAGAGCGGGTTGCCCCAGAGCTGACCGGCCTCGGAGAACGCGTCCGGCGGGCAGCCGGCCACCTCGGTCGGCGCGCCGGTCGCATCGAGGAGGAAGATCGAGCGGTTCGCCCAGACGTCCGCGCTGTCGTGGGCGACGAAGATCGGGAGGTCGCCGATCAGGCGCACGCCGTGGGACCGAGCGCGGCTGCGGAGGGCCGACCACTGCCGGGCGAAGACGTCCTGGCAGAAGAGCTCGAATTGCCGGGCCTCGGCGTGCTCTTCGGCGAACGCGGCGAGCGCGTCGGAGTCCCGATCGCGGAGCGGCGCCGGCCAGTCGGTCCAGGACCGTTCTCCGTGCACGGCGCGGATCGCGTAGAAGAGGGCGGCGTCGGCGGCCCACGGCACGCTCCGGGCGTCCGCCTCGAGCCGGTCGATCGCGCCGGGTCGCCGCCGGAAGCGATCGAACGCGCGGCGGAGGCGCTCACGTCGCCAGGGAATCACCGCCGCGAAGTCGACGCGATCCTCGGGGAACGGCGTCTCGACCGCGAGATCGGCGGCGTCGAGGAGGCCTTCGGCGGCGAGGTCCTCGAGGCTCACGAGCAGCGGATTCCCGGCGAACGCGCTCGTCGCGGAGTAGGGCGAGTTGCCCGCGCCGGTCGGCCCGATCGGCAGCATCTGCCACCAGGCCTGACCGGCCGCGGCAAGGGCGTCGATGAAGGCACGGGCCGCGGGCCCGAGGTCGCCCGAACCGTGGGGCCCCGGCAGCGAGGTCGGGTGCAGGAGGATGCCACTTCGACGGGGGAGACGGGCCACGCGGCGCTCCGACGGGCAGGTCGACGATCGGCGATGGTAGCGGCAGCCCTGGGCCGAGGAAAGGCGCGGGCGCCGGCCCGTTGTGGAAGGTCGACGGCGCGACCACGATGACGGGGCTCCGGAGCACCCACGGCTCCGGACCGTCGACCGCTGCCCCGAATCCCAGCGAGGCCCTCGCTCATGCGCTCTCCGATCCCGGCCGCCACCGCCCTCGCCGTCGCGGTCACCGCCGCGATTCTGGCCGGCCCGTCCGCCCTGGCGAACGACGAGGGCGACGATCCGAAGAAGGCGGCGCCCGCCGACGAGGCGAAGCCGGACGACGAGACGAAGCCCGATGGGGACGACGAGGCCGAGCCGCCCGCCTCGCCCGTCACCGAGCGCTACTGCGGCCAGGTGGAGGTGCGGACACGGCGCATCTCGGAGAAGAGGGTCAAGATGATGAAGATCCTCGCCTATCGGCGCCCCGACGGCCGCCGCTTCTCGGTCCGGCTCCTCGGAACCGACGCGGTCGCGGGCAAGAAGATCCGTGAGTACGCCAACAAGAACGTCTACGTGGTCGGCCAGCGCATCGGCGCCGTGGTCCACGTCGCCCGGATCGAGCGCCTGGTCAACCCGCTCTCGGGCAAGGTGCGCACCGTCCGCGGCGTCCTCGTCCACGAGGAGCGCGGCGGGGTGAAGTCGGTCCGCCCCGACCCGAGCCCGTTCCGCCTGACCGTGGAGCCGGAGCCCGAGCCCGAGCCGCCCGCCGAGGGCGAGGGCGACGGCGAGGGCGACGGCGAACCGGGCGGCGAGCCCGGCGAGACGGTCGAGCCTCGGGAGCCCGAGGTGCTCGCGCTCCGCGAGACGAAGGGGCTGACCCAGGGCACGTTGATCGCGCTCGCCGGCAAGCGGATCGAGGCGCACGTCGTCTACTTCGAGGGCGCCGAGGTGATGCCGAAGGAGGGCGACGAGGGCGCCCACCCGGTCGGCCCCGACGGCAAGCCGCGCCCGTTCATCGTCGACGAGGGCTGGAAGGTGCTCGAGGTCCGCGCGATCGACTAGGCGCCCGGGAGCCCCGCCGGCCGGCTCGCCCGGAGCACCGTCGCGAGCAGCGCCGCGATGTTCCACGCGTCGTCGACGCCGCGGTGGTGGGTTCCCTCGAGCGGCAGCCCCGCGAGCGCGAGGGCGCGCGCCATCCCGACCTCGCGGTCGAGGCGACGAGTGACGGCGAAGATGCTCTTCGCGTTCCAGTGGGTCGTCCCGAAGGGATAGCCGCAGCCGAGCGCGGCGCAGCACCGCTCGATCTGCCGGCGGTCGTAGTCGCCCCAGCTCGCCCAGACGCGCCGGTCGGACGCGTAGTCCGCGCGCAGGATCTTGCAGGCCTCGCGCAGGGTCGGAGCGTCGGCGACGTCGTCCGGCCGGATCGTGGTGAGCTCGGTGCAGAACGGGCTCACCGAGCTCCGCTCGGGGCGGACGAGGAGGGCGCGGCGGTCGGCCCGCTCCAGCGTCGCGAGGTCGAGGGTGCAGACGCCGATCTCGATGACGTCGCTCTCCTCGCCGGCGGGCGGGCTGCCCTCCCAGCAGGTCGACTCGACGTCGACGACGATGATTCGATCGAGGAGCTTGGCCATCGGACGTTCCTTCCGTCTCCGAAGACGGCCGGGAACGGGTCGGGCGTCAGCGATTCGCGCCCGACTGCTTGCGGAGACGGGCGATGATCGCCTCGATGTTGCCGCGGGTCGGCGCACTCGGGACTCGCCGGAGATACTCCTCGAGGTCGGCGATCGCCTCGGCGACCAGCCCGAGCCCTGCGTTCGCCATCCCGCGGTTCGCGAAGGGAGCGTTCAGGCTCGCCCGGAGCTCGAGGGCGCGCGTGCTGTCGCGTTTCACGTCCGCCCATCGCTCGAGGAGGACCCCCGCCCCGGCCCGGTTCGCCCAGTGGAGCGCCTCGCCGGGTTCCAGCTCGATGGCCCGATCGAAGTCGGCGATCGACCCCTCGCCGTCGCGGAGGTGGAGGCGCGCCGTCCCTCGGAGAGCCCACGCATCGGCCTCGTCGGGCGCGAGATCGATCAACGCCTCGCCCTCCTGGACGCTCTCCTCGAGACGGCCGAGGCGCAGGAGCGCCTCCCCCCGAACGATGCGCGTCCAGATGAGCGCATCGTCGAGCCCGAGCGCCTTCGAGGTGTCCTCGAGGGCGTCGGCCGGCCGGTGCAGCTCGAGGCGCGCGTGCGCCCGCCCGACCCAGCCGCGCGCCTCCCACGGCGCGAGCTCGATGATCCCGTCGTGGACCCGCTCGGCCGCATCGCTCGCGCGCGCCACCCGCTCGAGTCGCCCGAGGAGGAGGAGCGCCTCGAGGTCGGCCGGATCGAGCTCGATGGCGCGGGTCACGTCGCGGCGCGCGTCGTCGAAGCGCCCCTCGTCGGCGTGGAGCCGGCAGCGCTCGCGGAGCGCCGGAACGAAGCTCGGGTCGCGGTCGAGGGCGGCGTCCCAGTCGGTGATCGCGCCGGCCGCGTCGTCGGCCGCGCGACGCAGGAGCGCGCGCGCGTGCAGCGCTCCGGCGCTCGCGCCGACGGGGTCGATGCGATCGGCCACCGCGAGGATCGCCTCGGCGTAGGCGCCGTCGGCGCCGAAGCGCGGCACGGCAGCTAGGATGTCCTCGCGCGCGTCGGGGTCGTCGAGGAGGAGCGATGCGAGGCGCGCGGCGAGGCTCTCGTCGTGCGCGGCGGCGAGCGCGCGGCGCAGCGCCGCCCCGACGCCCGGCAGCGGCTGCGGCCCGGCGGCCGCGCGAGAGCAGACGTCCAGGGCGAGGCCGAGGGCGCGCCGGCCCGGTTCGCCGAGCGCTTCCCGCTGACGCGCGGCGATCCTCTCGAGCGCCCGTCCCTCGAAGGCGAGGATGGCGCGCGAGTGACTCCTGCGATGGGTCGCCGGCAGGGCGTCGACCCGGCCGGCCTCGCGGATGGCGTCGATCGCGACGGCGTCGAGGCCCACCTCGCCGAGCGCGGCGAGCCAGGCTCGCTCGAGGGCGTCGGCGGAGCCGGCGAGCGTGTCGCCGAGCGGAGCGAGCGCGTCTGGCGAGCGGACCGCGGCGATCCGATCGACCTCACGCTGCCGCTGCGCCTCGTCTCCGAGCTCGCCGGCGCGCGCGAGGGCGAAGGCGCGCTCGACGACGGCCCGCTCCTCGGCGAGCCGGGCGGCGCGCACCGAGGCCTCGGCGTCGAGGGTCGCGGCGGCGGCATCCGCGGACGCGCCCGCGTCGCTGCCGGCGCCGGGCGCGGTCCGCGCGAGGAGGAGCGAGATCGTGCTCGCGGCCAGGACGGCCATGCCGAGGAGCGACCCGGTGAGGGCGCGGTTTCGCCCGATCCACCGTCGCGCGCGTTCGCCGACGCTGGCGCGGCGCGCCGCGACCGAGCGACCCGCGAGGAAGCCGTCGAGGTCGGCGGCCAGGGCGGCCGCGCTGGCGTAGCGTCGGCGCGGCTCCTTCTCGAGGCACTGGAGACAGATCGTCTCGAGGTCGGCGGGTAGCGGCGGGAGCCGCTTGCGGGCGCGGCGCACCGAGGGGCGCTCGGGCGGATCGTCGATCACCTGACGGAGGACGTCGAGCGCCGTCCCGCCGTCGAACGGCGGGCGGCCCGTCAGGCTCTCGTAGAGGATCGCGCCCAGGCCGTAGACGTCGGTGCGCGGCCCGATCGGCTGATCGGTCCCGGCGAGCGCCTGCTCGGGCGCCATGTAGCACGGGGTGCCGAGCGCCTCGCCGCTGGCCGTCAGGCCGAGGGCCGCGGCCTTGCGGTCGCGGGCGAGGCCGAAGTCGGTCAGCCGGGGGCGGCCGTCGTGCTCGAGGAGCACGTTCGCCGGCTTGAGGTCGCGGTGGATGACGCCGCCCTCGTGCGCCGTCTCGACGGCGCGGGCCAGGTCGCGAAGGAGCGAGGCCGCCTTCTGGGCCGACAGCGGGCCCTTGCGGTCGAGGCGGTCCTCGAGGCTCTCGCCCTCGACGAGCTCGAGCGCCATGAGGAGCACGCCCGCGACGTTCTGGACGTCGTAGACGGCGACGATTCCGGGGTGGCGAAGCCGCGCGGCGGCGCGCGCCTCGCGGATGAAGCGATGAATCGTCTCGTCGTCGGCGATCCCCGAGATCGTCTTGAGGGCGACCTCGCGGTCGAGCTTGCGGTCGTGCGCGCGGAAGACGATCCCCATGCCGCCGCGGCCGAGCTCGGAGATGAGGCGGTAGTTGCCGAGGACGGCGCCGGGGACGAGCGAGACGATCGTGTTGCGACCGCTCGAACCGTCCTCGGGATCGCTCGTCGGCCCCGACGGAGGCGAGGACGGGGGCGGCGCGGAGCGCGGCGCCGCCCGGAGCGGAGCCGGGGGCGGGACGGCCGGCCCGGGCGGTCGGCGAGGGGGCCGGCCCGATGGCGGGGGAGGAGCGAGGCGACTCGAGCCCGAGCCGGTCTCGCCCCCAGCGTCTCTCTGCACGTCCTTGCGACCTCCGAAGCGGCGCATCCTAGCGGGAGCGTTCGGGGACCGCCACACCTAAAGAAACTGACGACAGCGAGTTGCCGTCATCTGCTATCGTGTTCCCGTGCGCGTCTCGACCCGGATCCTCCTCGAGCTCCTGTGCGTCGCGCTGGCGGCCGCCATCTGGCTGCCAGCGCTGCCGTTACTGCATCGGCCGAGCGCCGAGACGGCCCGGGGAGCGGACGGCGAGCTCGGACCGCTCGCGGAGCGCCTCCTGACGCGCCAGCTCGCGCTGTGGAACGACCCCGAGCGCCGGGCGGGCGAGGTCGCCCGGATGCGGGCCGGCAACGCCGAGTGGGACTTCATGGGGCGGACGTTCCTCGTCCTCGCCCTAGCGAACGCGGCGCTGCGCGAGCCGGAGCGGCGGGACGAGGCGCTCGCGGTGATCGACCTGATCGTCGCCGAGACGGTCCGCCTCGAGCGCGAGGAGGGCTTCCGTCACTTCCTCCTGCCGTACGGCCACGGAACCGCCGGGTGGGTGAGCGATCCGGCGCGGAGCATCTTCGTCGACGGCGAGATCACGCTCATGATGGCCGCGCGGCGGCTGGTCGCCGAGCGGGACGACTGGCGCGAGCCGATGGACGCGCGCGTCGCGATCATGATCGAGCAGATGCGCGCCTCACCGGTCGTGAGCGCCGAGAGCTACCCCGACGAGTGCTGGCTCTTCTGCAACTCGGTCGCGCTCGCGGCGGTCGCGCTGACCGACGCCCTCGAGGGGACCGACCGGGCGACCCCGCTCGCCCGCGACTGGATCGCCGCGGCGAAGAAGACGCTGATCCACGAGGAGACCGGGCTGCTCATCGCGACCTACCAGGTCGACGGAAGCCCGCACCCGGCGGGGCCCGGACCCGAAGGGACGTCGATCTTCATCGGCGCCCACATGCTCCAGACGGTCGACCAGGAGCTGGCCGCCGATCAGTACCGCCGCGCGGCGGCGGAGCTCACCGGGACGCTCCTCGGCTTCGGCTACGCGAGGGAGTGGCCGGTCAGCGCCGAAGGGTCGATGGACATCGACTCCGGGCCGATCGTCCCGATCGTCGACGCGAGCGCCGCGAGCAGCGGGCTCGCGATGGTCGGAGCGGCCGCGTTCGAGGACGAGGCGACCCTGCTGGCGCTCCTCGCATCGCTCGAGGCGCTCGGCTTCCCCGAGGACGAGGCCGACGGCAGCCGTCGCTACCTCGCGGGCAACCAGGTCGGCGACGCGGTGCTCCTCTACGCCCTCACCCTCGGCCCCCTCTGGGACGAGGCGGCGCGACGGCGCCAAGAACCGCGCGATGGAGAGCGGAGTCGATGAAAGCGCTCGACCGGGTCGGTCGGTTCCACCTCTTGCTGGCCGCCACCCTCGCGATCACCTGGATCGGCCTCCGCATCGTCGGAGGCCGCGAGCAGGTGAGCGCCCTGTCGGGAACGAGCCCGGCGACCGCCGGAGCCCAGATCCTCGGCCTCTTCTACGTCCTGATCCACGTCGCGACCGTCGGACTCGCCCCGATCCTCGTCATCGCGGCCGGACTGCGCGCGATCGTCGCACGATGGGCGAGCCCACCGGACGAAACCGCCGGCAACGACCCCGTCGCCCGGACCCCCGAAGAATCCGCACCGTGAGCTCGCCGATGAAAACGCGAGTGGCGGCCCGGAGTCACGGCGCGACATGCGAACCGGGGCTGACCTACTACAGGGCCCGCTACCTCGACCCTCGGGTGCGTGGCTCGAGATCAGCTCGGGAGCAGGTCGCCTCATCCTAGAGCCGTCGCGGCCCCCTGCCTCGCATCGAGCCGGTCAGGTTCGATCCGCGGTCGGCACTCTCGACCGAACCTCGGATCCCATCGCTGCGAGCCAGCCCGCGGGGGCAAGAGTACGAGTCTCTCCCGCGGGCGTGGCGTCCGGAATGCTATCCACTCACGGTCGCCCGCGGCCCGCCGCCGTCTCCGTTGCGCGGCGCAACGACCTTCGCACCGAGCCTCTGGTGTGAATCGAGGGGTCAGGTCCAGGAATCACACGAGCGAATCTGTCGCAGCAGCTCGTGTGACCCGCTCCTCTGGTGTGAATCCTGGACCTGACCCCTGGAATCACGATAGGCGAGCCGGGAAGGTCCGATCGGCGGTCGGCCTCACGCCCGAACGTCGGATCGTTTCGCTGCGAGGCCAGCCCGCGAGTCGACAGAGGTCAGGCCTACGGTTGCTGCTTGCTCCTCGCGGTCCTTTGGGCTCGTCGCTCGGAGGGGTCGGCCGATCCGGTGGGATGCGCGCCGACGCTCGGGGCGCCATCCTCGGGGGGTGAAGATCGCCGGTCGCTACGAGGTTCTCGGGACGATCGCCCATGGCGGGACGAGCTCGGTCCTGCGGGCGCGGGACGTCACTCTCGATCGGGACGTCGCGGTGAAGCGGCTCGCGCCCGGCGTCCTCGATACGCGGGGGCGGGCGCGGCACCAGCGCGAGGCGCGCGTCCTCGGGAACGTCCGGCACCCCGGCGTCGTTCGCGTCCTCGACGTCGGCGAGGACCGCGGCGCGCCGTTCCTCGTGATGGAGCTCGTCCGCGGCGTCACCCTCGCCGACGAGATCGAGCGCTTCGGGCCGCTTCCGGTCGATCGGGCCGTCGAGCTCACCTCCCGCCTCGCCGGGGCGCTCGCCGCGGCGCATGCGATCGGAGTCCTCCATCGCGACGTGAAGCCCTCCAACGTGCTCGTCCGCGCCGATGACGGTCACCCCGTCCTGGTCGACTTCGGCCTCGCGGGCTGGGCGACCGAGCGCCGCCCCGACCACCTCGAGAACAGCAACCTGGGGCTCTCCGCCGACGGCGAGTTCCTCGGCACGCCCGGCTTCTGCGCGCCCGAGCAGGCGCTCGGCCGGCTCGACCAGATCGGACCGACGGCCGACGTCTACGGCCTCGGCGCGACGCTGTTCGCCATGCTGACGGGCCGGCCGCCGTTCGACGGGACCTCGCTCTACGAGGTCGTCACCCGGCTCGTTCGCGAGCGCGCCCCGGCGCCGAGCCAGCGTCGGCCGGAGGTGCCGGCTTGGATCGACGCCGTCTGCGCGCGCGCCCTCGAGAGCGACCCGACGAGACGGTTCGCCGGGATGGACGAGCTCGCCGCCGTTCTCGAGGCGGGCGGCCGCGGGTCGGGCGGTGGCTCGCCGCGGGGACGCGTGGCGCGACCGACCGAGCGTCGCCCGCTCGTCGCGCTGGGCGCCATCGCCGCGGCCGTCGTCGCGACCGCGACCACGGTCGGCGCCGTCGTCCTCTCTCGCTCGGGGGGCGCGCCCGGCGATGATCCGCCTCCTGATCGTGCGTCCGCGGCGGCCCCGTCCACGCCGACGACCCCGGCGTCGATCTCGTCTCCGACGGCGGCCCCGGAGTCCGCGCCCCAGATGATCGAGGGCGCCGAGGTCGAGGTCGAGGTCGAGGTCGACGACGAGGTCGTCGAGGACATCGACGGGCTCGTCCGCGCGGTCCGCGAGCTCTCGGCGACCGACAAGATCGACGATCGTGCGCGCCTCGACGCGGCGATCGCCGCGGCGCCGGCCGACGTCGGTCTCCGCCTTCGCCGCGCGGCGCACTTCCTCGCGGACGGCCTCGGCGACGGCGCGCGGGGGGACCTCGACATCGCCGTCGCCCTCGCCCCCGAGCGGCCCGACGCCTACGCCCTCCGGGCGAAGCTCTTCAAGGCGGCCGGCCGCCAGGGCCTCGCCCGGGCCGACCTCGACCGGGCGATCGAGCTCGACGGGGAACGCCTCCACGACCTGGAGTCGCGCGCCTTCGTCCGGGCCCGGATCGGCGACCTCGCCGGCGCCCTGGATGACGCGGAGCGAAGCATCGAGCTCGCGGTCCGCCGCGGGGTCGAGTCCACCGGCGCCTACGTCGCGCGCGGCGTGATTCGCTTCTGGAGCGGCGATCCCGCCGGCGCGCGCGAGGACTACGCGGAGGCGATCGCCGCCAACCCCGGGAGCGCCGTCGCCTGGTACGACCGGAGCGAGGTCCGGTGGATCGAAGGCGACCTCGCCGGCGCCCGCGCCGACGTCGACCGGGCCGTGGAGCTCCTCCCGAGCTACCGGAACGCGTGGCTCTACGCCTGCCTGATCCGGCGGGCCGGGGGCGACCTCGAGGCCGCGGCCGACGCGGGCCTCCGCGCCGTCTCCGATGACCCCTCGATCCCGCCCACGCCGCCGCCGTCGGCCGTCGACGCGGCGCGCCTCGACGCGGCGATCGAGACGTGGCTCGCCTTCTTCGCCGAGCGCTACGAGTTCCCCGACGCGTGGGCGGCCCGCGGTTGGGCCCGCTCGACGGCCGGCGATCGCGAGGGGGCGCTCGCCGACCTGCGGCGGTTCCTCGAGCACGCGCCCGAGCATCCGATCGCCGCGGCGATCCGGCGTCTGGTCGCCGAGCTCGAGGCCGGCGGCTGAGATTCAGGAGGGATCGCGCCGGGCGGGTTCGCCTCCGGCGAGGGATGTCACCACGGAGACACGGAGAACACGGAGGATCGCGGAGAAGCTCGGGCGCCTACCGGATCGGTGTCGCTTCGCGACGAGGATGGAACCACGGAGGCACGGAGACACGGAGAGGCTTCGGTCCGACCACGTCTCCCCCTCGTCGGATCGTGGTCGCCTCGAGCCCGTCGAGGATGGCGCCAGACCGTGGATCCTCCGTGTCTCCGTGGTGACATCCTCCTCGCCGAAGGCGAAGCCGACGACGCTCGCCGCTATCGCCCGGGCTTGGCGTCCAGCTCCTCGTCGAGCTCCTCGTCCGACGGCGGCATCGCTGCGGCCTCGTCGATGAGCTCGCGCGCGACCGCGATCTCGCGCTCGAGGTCGGGGTGGAGCTCGATGAGGCGCTCGAGGATGCCGCTCGCCCGGCGGGGGTAGCCGTTGGCGAGGTAGCCGCGGGCGAGGCCGAGCCAGTTTCGCGCCTCGTCGCGGTCGGCGGCCGCGTCGATCGCCGCGCGGGCCTTCGGGTGGGCGCGCAGCTCGGCGAGCGTCGCGCGCGCGCCGGCGGCGGCCTCGGTCCCGTCGAGGAGCCGGATCGCTCGCCGGAGGCTCCGGTGGGCCGCCGCCCACTCGCCGCGACCGCGCCGCTCGCGCGCGTCGGCGAGGGCGCGCTCGCCGCGCTCGCGGGCGGCATCGAGGGCCGCCTGCTCGCCGTCCGCGCTCGAGCCGCCGGCGGGCCGCCGGCTCTGCCTCCGGCCGCCGGGGCGTTCGATCGCCTCGATGTAGCCGTCCCAGTCGAAGTGCGGCCCGGGGTCGCTCTTGCGCTTCGGGGCGATCTCGTTGTGCCCCAGGATGTGCTTGCGGTCGATCGGGATCCCGTAGCGCTTGCAGAGCCAGCGCGACAGATCGGCGCTCGCCTTCATCTGCTCGGGGGTCCACCCGTCCTTCTTCGCGTAGCCCTCGTGCTCGATCCCGATCCCGTGCTGGTTGTGCTCGCGGGTGCCGGCGTGCCACGCGACGTCGCGGTCGCGGACCATCTGCGTGATGTTGCCGTCGAAGTCGATCACGTAGTGGGCGCTGACCTTCGACTTCGGGTTGCGAAACCAGGAGACGCAGCCCCGCGCCGTCCCCTCGATCGTGTGGATGATGATCGAGGTGATCTCGCGCTCGCCCTCGCGGCGCGTGAGATGGATGGCCGGCACCCAGTCGAAGCTCGGCTTGCCCTTCTGCGCCTCGGTCGCCGGCGGGTCCTCGGTCGCGTCGAGGGGCGAGGTCGGCGTCGCCACGATGGCGAGGAAGCCGATCGCCGAAGCGAGCGCGAGGGCGGCGAGCAGTCTCGGGGAGCGCCTCATGACGCGTGCTCCGCGGGGACGCCGTGCGGGTAGACGATCGACTTGAGGGCGTCGCTCTTCCCGGCGGTGAGCTCGATCGCGCGCCCCGTCTCCTCGAGCCCGAACCGGTGGGTGACGAGGTCCTCGACCCGGATCGCGTTCGTCTCGATCAGGGTGAGCGCCTCGCGGGTGTCGCGGTCGTCGCAGCTGTAGCTGGCCGTGAGCTTCATCTCTCCGAAGTAGAAGCGGGCCGGCGCGAGCTCCCAGACGGCGTCGTCGGGATACGGCGCGAAGAGGACGATCGTCGCCCCGGGCGCGGCCGCCTCGTAGCCGGCGTCCATCGCCGCGCGCATCGGCGGGCCGACGATGACGACGTCGGCGCCGCGCCCGTCGGTCCGCTCGCGGATCTGCGCCGCCGGGTCGGTCTCGCGCGGGTCCCAGCACGCGTTCGCGCCGAGGCGCTGGGCCATCCGCCGCCGGCTCTCGACGAAGTCGGTCGCGAAGACGTGCCGCGCGCCGAGGTGTCGCGCGACCTGCACGTTCAGCAGCCCCATCACGCCGAGGCCGATCACCAGGACCGCATCGTCGGGGCCGGGCGGCGCCTTCTTGAACGCCCGCAGGCTGCACGCGAGCGGCTCGATGAAGGTGGCCGCCTCGTCGCTCACGCCGTCGGGGACGCGGAGGGTGTCGCGGGCGAGGTTCTCGCGCGGGACGCGGACGAACTCGGCGAAGCCGCCCGGGTCGAGCTTGGTCTCGCGGAACATCCGGCAGCTCGTCGTGACGCCCCGGCGGCAGTGGGCGCACTCACCGCAGGGGACGTGGTGGTGGAAGAAGACGCGGTCCCCCTCCGCGACGCCGTCGACGCCGGCGCCGACCGAGACCACGTCGCCGACCGGCTCGTGGCCGAGCACCGTCGGCGCCTTCCGGGCGACGTACCAGTCGGCCGCGTCGCTCGCGCACACGCCACACGCGCGGACGCGGACGATCGCCTCGCCCTCGGCGGGCTCGGGGCGGTCCTCCTCCTCGACGACGGTTCGGTCGATCGCGTAGGTCCGGGCGACCCGCATGACGAGCTTCTCTCCTCCGGTCTCCCCCGTCGTTCCGGGGCGAGCCGGATCGATCAGTCCGGGGTGATGGCGTACTTGACGCCCTCGCCGCGCTCGAGCGCCGCGAGCGTCTCGCCGAGCTGGGCCAGCGTTCGCCGTCCCGACAGGAGCGGCTCGGTCCGCACCTTGCCGCTCGCGAGGAGCTCCAGGCTCCGCTTCACCGCGGCGGGCGTGTAGTGGAACGCGCCGCGGAGGACGAGGTCGTCGTAGTGGATCCTCGTCGCGTCGAACTCGACCTTCGTCCCGCCGGGGCACCCGCCGAACAGCAGCACCTGGCCGGCCTTCCGGACGAGGTCGGGCGCCATCTCCCAGACGTCCTTGCGGCCGGTGCACTCGACGACGATGCACGCGCCGAGCCCGTCGGTCCGCTCGCGGACGGCCGCGACGGGGTCGGCCGCGTCGACGTCGACGACCTCGGTGATCCCCATCGCGCGGGCGGCATCGAGCCGGCTGCCGTGTCGGCCGAGGACGATCACCTCGAGCCCCTCGATCGCGAGGACGCGCGCGAAGAGCAGCCCGATCGGTCCGGCGCCGATCACGACGGCCGTCCGGACGCCGCCGCCGATCTGGAGCTGGCTCGCCCCGTAGACGCAGCACGAGAGCGGCTCGAGGAACGCCGCCTCCGCGTCCTGCAGGCCGTCCGGGACCGGATAGGCGTTGTGGCTCCAGACCCGCCGCGGCAGGAGCAGCTTCCCGCCGAACGCGCCCCAGACCATGGTCTCGGAGATGTCGACGCACAGGTTCGGGTGGCCGAGCTCGCAGTAGACGCACGCGTCGCACGGCCCGGTCGGGGCGCTCACGATCTTGGCGCCCGGGACGATCCCGCGCTCGGCCGCGGCGTCGCGCGCGGTGTCGCCGACCGCCTCGACGACGCCGACGAACTCGTGCCCGAGCGGACGCGGGAACGGAAACTTCGGATGGCCACGCCGGAAGAGCTTGAGGTCGGTGCCGCAGGTCAGGGCCACCGCGACCCGGATGAGGACGTCGTCCGGACCGGGCTCGGGGTCGGGGAGGTCGTAGATCGCGAGCTCGCGAGGAGCCTCGACGACGGCGCGTTTCATGGGCTACCTCTTCCGCCGGCGGAAGAGGCGGTCGACGAACGACCGCATCTTGAGCGTCCGCTGACCCTTCTTCTCGAGCGCCTCGAGGTCCTTGATCAGCTCCGCGCCGCTCCGGTAGCGGGCCTTCTGCTTCTTCTCGAGGCACTTCAGGCAGATGTCGGCCACATTGCGCGGCAGGCCGGGGACGAGCTCGCAGGGGTCGGGCGGCGGCTGCTTGCAGAGCATCTTGATGATCTTGCGGGGGTCCCGGTGCTCGAACGGCGGTCGCCCGGTGAGGAGGAAGAAGAACGTCGCACCGAGGCTGTAGATGTCGCTCGTCGCGTTGATCTCGCCGTAGTTCTTCCTCGGCCGCGCCTGCTCGGGCGGCATGTAGCTCGGCGTCCCGACGATCAGCCCCTTCTCGCCCGCGCCGCCGACGTTCTTCACCAGACCGAAGTCGATCAGGACGCTCCGGAACGGCGAGGTCGTCTTGTCGATCAGCACGTTCGTCGGCTTGATGTCGCGATGGAAGACGTTGCGGTCGTGGATCGCGGAGAACGCGGAGGCGCACTCCTTGATGATCCGCAGGGTCAGCAGGAGCGGCGGCGGCTTGCCCGCCTCCGTCACGAGCTGCCGCGCGTTGACGCCGTGGATCAGCTCCATCGAGTAGTAGTAGAGCCCGTTCTCCATCCCCGAGTCGAAGATCCGGACGATGTGGGGATGGTGGAGGTTGATGAGCGTCTTCACCTCTTGGCTGAAGCGCTCGGTCTCCGCCGGATCGGGCTTCTCCTTCAGCGGGAGCATCGCCTTGACGCAGATCGGCCCCTCGAAGCCACGCTCGCGGGCCATGATCTCGGCGAGCCCTTGCGGGAGCGCGCGGAGGACGACGCCCATCCCGCCCCGGGCCACCTCGCCGTCGACGAGGTAGTCGCCCACCTTCGTCCCGACGAAGGCCGCGCCGTCGCGGAGGCCGTTGCGGAGATCCTGATGGGTGAGCGGCCGGGCGCCGCCGTCGTCGCTGCTCGGCTCGCCGGTCGCCATCTGGATCGGCTGGCTGACCGACGATCCCTTCTTCCCCTTCTTCTCCTCGGGGTCGGGGGCGAGGTCGACGCCGCCTTCGTCGTCGTCGTCGTCATCGTCGGCGGCCGGATCGGCCGCGGGGGCGTTGCCCTTGACCGTGAGGGCGCCCTTCCCGAGCTTGAACTTCTTCTTCTTGGGCGCGGCGGTCGGGGGCGGCTCGTCCTCGTCCTCGTCGTCGGGGAGATCGAGGCCGCCGTCGTCGTCGTCGTCGGGAACCTCGAGGTCCGAGACGTCGTCGGGCATCTCGAGGTCGGGCTCGGACTCCTCCTCGACGACCTCCTCGGCCGGCTCGTAGTGGCGCTGCGCGGCGGTGCCCGGGTCGTCGTCGACGAGGTCGAGCTTGAAGTCGCTCTCGAGCGCGTCCGCGAGCGACGACGGCGAGCCGCCGGACGGGGTCGACGCCGCGGGAACGACGGGGTCCGGATCGGGGACGTCGGCGTCGTCGTCGTCCTCCCGGGCGTACCGATCCGCCTTCTCGAGCTGCTGGCGCGCCTGCTCGGCGGCGAGCTCGTCGCTGTCGTCGTTGAGGGCGAGCGCCCCGAACGCGGAGCTCGTCCCGGGCTCGGACTCCGATGCCGAGTCCGCCGCGGTCGCCGGCGGGGACGACTCGTCGGGGACGATGTCCTCGTCGTCGACCGGCTTGAGGCCTATGTCGGTGAAGCTCACCCCGCTCGAGGACGGCTCGGACTCCTCGCCGGACTCCTCGGGCTCCGCGGGCGCGGCCGGCTCCGGCGTGGCGCCGCGCGGGGTGAACGTCAGGACCGGGCCCGACGCGTCGCCGGCGTCGCTCTCGGGCGTGGGCGCCGGCGCGCGGGCGGCCTCGAGCTGAGCGGCGTCGATCTTCTTGCTCTTCTCGAACCGGCGCCGGCGGACCTCCGCGTTGAACGCCTGGATGAGCTGGTTGTAGCCCTGGCGGTCGATCACCCCCTCGTCGAGGAGGATCTTCTCGAGCCCGCGCCCGCCGGTCTCCTCGGTGATGAGGAGCTTCAGCACCTGGTTCAGGGATGACTCGTCGACGAGCCCCTGATCCTTGGCGAGCGTGGCGATCAAGCTGTCCTTGCGGTTGAGCATGCTGGCCAGAACCCGAAGGAAGGCGCCCGCGGGGAGCCCCGGGCCTTCGCCGGCGAGGTCGGGACGGCGTCCGCCCCCTGGAGGCGCCGCCCGCGCTCGAACCCTCGCATTATAGCCACGTTGGGACAACGGCCAAGGGGCCGACCGGACCGCTCGCCGGACGACGACCCGGGGTCGCGCTGGACGCCTCAGTCCTCGGGCGCGAGGCGGGTCCGGGCGCAGAGATCCCGAAGCCACTGAACGTTGCGTCGATCGATCGGCGCATCCGGCTCGACGAGGAGCCGTTCGGCCGCCGCCAGCTCCGCGACGAGGCGCGGCAGCTCCCCGGCGCGGCGCGCCGCGTCCGCCGCGAAGAGGTGGGCGGCGGCCGACTCGCGCATGGCCAGGCTGCGCTCGATGTGGCGCTCGGCCAGGTCGGGGTCGGTCTCGCGGAGCGAGAGGGCGGCGACGAGGTGCTTGTCCTCCGGCGGCCGGGCGACCTCGCCGGCGAACGCGGCGACGAGCGCCCCGAACGCGACGGCGAACGCGGCCGCGACGCCCCACCGCACGAGCGAGAGCTGCCGGGTGAAGCGTCGCTCGGCGGCGGGCTCGACGAAGAACCGCCGCATCGCCTCGACCCGCGTCGCAACGCTCGGGTGTCGCCACGACCGCCGGTTGCGACGCACGCCGACGTTGCCGACGATCCGTTCGAGCGCCTCGCAAAGGGGCTCGGGCGTCCCGACGAGGCGCGCCCCGTCGCGGTCGGCGTCGATCTCGACCCGCCGGCTGATCCACCCGAAGAAGCCGAGCCAGTAGACCGCCGCGAGCCCGCCGAGAAACGCGAGGGGGAGGAGGTCGGCCGTCGAGATCGCGACACCGATCGTCGCGCCGCCGTCCCCGGAGCTCGCGGTCGCGTTCGCCGCGGGCGGCGGCGGCTCGGTCGGGACCGGCGCGGCGTCGGCGAGCCCGGCGAGCGAGGCGACGGCCGCGTCCGGGGTGATGCTCGTCGCGACGAGCAGCCCGAGGAGCGCGACGAACAAGGCCGCCACGCTCAGGTAGATCGCCATGTGCCCGCGCCGCGCGTGGGCGAGCTCGTGCGCGACGACGCCGTCGAGCTGGGCCGGCGAGAGGAGCCCGATGAGGGCGTCGGTCACGAACACGAACCGGAGCCACCCGAACAGCCCGACCATCGCCGCGGTCGGCATCGCCGAGCGGCCGACGCGCCAGACGACGAAGTCGCGGCAGCCGGTCCCCGCCCGGGCGGCGAGCGCCTCGAACCGACGGCGCCGGTCGCCCTCGGGCAGCCGCTCCCTCGGGAAGACGAACAGGAGCGCGATCGGCGCGAGCGTCACGAGGAGCGGCATCGCCACGACCACGCCGACGAAGGCGAGGCTCGGGTGGAGCATGAAGGCGTCGCGGATCGGGTCGACGCCGTTCGCGATCTGGTGCGCGCCGTAGAGGACGGCGACCGGCGCGAGGGGAACGGTGAGCTGGCGCAGGCGTCCGCCGATCGCCTCGCGCCGCGGCGGGAGCGTCGCGCCCGAGGGAACGAGGAGGCGGCGCTTGATGACCGCGTCGGCGAGCGCGGCGACGAGGAACGGCGGGAGGGCGAGGACGCGCACGAGGGCATCGGGCGGCTCGGGCCCGGCGATCACGCTGGCGGCGAGGGCCGGCCACTCGAAGACCCAGGTCAGCGCCGCGTGCCCGCCCATCAGGACGAGCCACGAGAATCCCTGATAGAGCAGGACGAGCGCGATCGGCCAGCTCCGCCACCGTCCGAGGGCGCGCTCGAGCAGGCCGCCGCCGCCGGGGCGCGCCGGTCGGGCTCTCCGCCGGGCCGCCTGCCAGAGGACGAGCCGCCGGATCGCGGCGACGCCGATCACGACGAGCCAGGCCGCCGCCGCCACGACGAGCGGGTAGAGGATCGCGGCGACCAGGACCGACCAGGCGCGCCCGTCCGCCGGGAGGGCGTCGGCGGGAGCCGGGCGGTAGAGGGCGATCACGAGGACCGCGGCCACGAGGGTGACGACGCCGGGAAGCACGGGCGTCAGGATGCGGGAGAGCGTCGGGAAAAGGAACCGCGATTCCCGAGGCCCCGGCCGATCAGCTCCAGCGCGAGACGCGCACCAGGACGCGCGCCGACGCGGCGAAGCGCTTGAGGCTCGCGACGTCGTCGGTCAGGCCCTTCTTCACGACGCCATGGATCTTGCCGTCTCGGATGAAGAAGATCGCGGGCGTGTCGAGCGGCAGGAGCGGCCGGACGCGGACCCCGTCCGCGCCGGTGGCCGGCTGGCCGTCGTAGGCGCGGGTGGTCCAGTCCTCGAGCGGGAGCTCGAAGAACCGCTCGTCCCGGAGCAGCCCGACGAGCTGGCTCATCTCCTTCGGACCGAGATACTTCACGATCTTCGAGATCGGCGCCGCGCCGGTGCGCGCGTTCCTCAGGTACCGCGGGTTCGCGTTCGTCGGCGCGATGTAGGGGCTCGTCTCGTCGCTCGTGAAGATCGTCACCATCGGCCCGATTCGCCCGTCCCGCAGGCGCTGGCGTCCCGCGTAGATGACGGTCGCGACGACCTCGCCCGCCGTCGCGAACGACGAGGTGTCGAACGTGCCGTCGGCGAACTCGACGCGGTCGCGCGTCGGGATCGTCGACTGTCCCTGCTGGGATCCGTCGAGCGGAGGATCCTCCGCCCGGGTCTCGGGACCGCTGCTGCAACCGGCGATCGCCGCGCACGCGACGAGGATGGCGGCGAGGACGAGGGGGGCACGTCGAGGGCTCATGGAGACGCTCCGGCTCGAGTCGATGAGGCCCCCAGGAGAGCGGGGCTGCGTCACCATTATGCAATGGGGCGGCGCGCTGGCGAGCCCCGAGGCCGGCGCGGCGGCTCCGTCGTCGCCTCCCGGACGCCCTTCGCGCTTGATTCGGGGCCTCGGGACGGGTAGAAGGACCCGTCCCATGCCGCGCCATCCCTCGAAGAAGCTGCCCCGCTGCGCGCCGCCCCCGCTCCGTCGATGAGGCTGCGACGCACCGAGACGATCGCCGAGAGCGCCAGCCTCGAGCTCGACGGCCAGGCCACCCTCGGTCCCCGGGACCTCTCGCCCGAGGGAGAGGATCGGGCCGGCCGACTTCACCGGCCGATCGCCCTCGCGCCGCTCGCGAGCGGGGTCGCCCTCGCGGTGCGGCTCGACGACGATCCCGACCAGGCGCTCGACGACGAGGAGGAGCTCGGCGAGGACTACTACGATGACGACGACGAGCCCGAGGGCGCCGACGAGGGCCGTCGCCAGAGCGCGGTGCTCCTGGTCCTCGGACGCGAGCTCGTCGTCGAGAAGGGGCCGTACCTCCTCCCTCCGCCCGGCGAGTCGCCGGTCCACTGGGTTCACCTCGCGACCGCCGGCGACGCGGTCGCGGCCCTCTGCTCGGCCGGGCCGAGCGAGCGGGTGGCCCTGGCCGTCCTCGGCGAGGCGGGCGAGGGGGTCCGCGGCATCTCGGGCGCTCCGGGGTGGGTGCGCTCGGCGGCGGCCGCCGGGCCGGCGTTCATCTGGATCGACGGCGCCGGCGCGCCCGGCGGACGGATCCTCGAGCCGCGCGGGACGACGACGGCCGCCGTCGCCGGCCTCGGCCTCGACCTCGGCGGCCTCCCGAGCGCGGCCCGCGTCGAGGCGTTCGCCGCGGTCGGCGACGGCTACCTGGCCGTCTTCGGCGTCGACGCGCCGGGCGAGCCGCCGCGCGTCCTCGCCCTCGACGCCGAGCTCGGCGCACGCGAGGAGCCGGTCATCCTCGACTCGGACGCGGCCCTCTTCCGGCTGGCGCCGCTCGGGAGCGATCGCTGCGTCCTCTTCGAGGTCGACGCGCAGGCCGGCGCCGAGCGCGCGGGACGCGCGCGGGCGACGGTGATCGCCGCGGCGACCGGTCGTCCGCTCGGACCGGCCCGCGCGATCGAGCCGCCGGTCGACACCCTCGCGTTCCCCGCCGCCGCCGCGCGAGGTCGCGAGCGCGGCATCGTCGTCTTCGGCTCGGTCGAGCTCACGACGCCGGGCGAGGCGGAGCGTCGACGCGCCCTCCTCGCGACGGCCTTCGATGGCGAAGGGCGCCGCGTCGGGCGGACGGTCGAGGTCGGCGCCGACCCCGAGCGCGACTGGGGCGAGCCGATCGGGGCGATCGTGCCCGGCTGGGCGCCCCGGTTCTGCCTCGCCGCGCCGCTCGACCGAGGCCACGTCGACGTCCGGGTCGTTCGATCAATCGACGCGGAGGCCGGCGAGCTCGAGCCCGAGTTCTTCGAGGTCGACGCCGCGCCCGTCGTCGCCGTGAGCGACGAGGGATCGAGCGGCCCGCCGTCGGTCGCCTCGCCGGCCTCGTGGGGCGAGGCGCGCGCCGTCGCGGGAGCCGGCCTCGACGACGCCCCCGCCTACTCGACGACCCACCGCCCGCGCCCGGGGGACTGGCTCCGGCATCCGTCGTTCGGCGCCGGGCTCGTCCTCGAGGTGAAGGGCGAGCGCCAGGCGCTCGTCCTCTTCGAGGATGGCGAGCGCCTCCTCGCCTGCGGGCGGTGAGCGCCGTCGCCCGCCCGGTCGAGTCGGGGGTCAGCGACGCTCGAGGCGGACGCCGGTGATCTCGGTGGTCCAGGTCGGGTAGAGCCGGATCCAGCGACCGAGGTGAATCTCCACGCCCGCCCCGTCGCCGGCGTCGACCAGGGCGACCTTGCGCGCCCGGTCGACCGTGATCGCGATCCGGATCGTGCCCTCGATCATCCCGTCGCGTTCCCGGTTGACCCCCAAGCGGCCGCGCGTGCGGAGCCGTTCCCTCCCGCAGTCGACCGAGGCCCCGCGGGCGTCGAGGCTCCCGCGAACCGCCAGGACGCGGGTGCCTCTCGCGCGCACGCGGATGGTCACCGCCGCGAAGCGCTCGGGTCGGCCGATCGACAGGTACTCGAGGTCGTCCGGGGAGGCCGCCCGCGTCGTCCGGCGCAGGCGGAGCGCGCCGCCCTCGAGGGTGAACGCCTCGCGCGGCGTCGCGTCGAGGGCGGCGAGGGCGAGGCCGTCGTCGAGGTCGAGGACGATCGGCCGACCGCGCAGGTTCGCCGGGCGCAGGCCGCCGCCCCCCGGGACGCCGAGCTGACGGGCGAAGCTCTCGTTCTGGTGCTTGACCGAGGCACGGAGCTCGGGCTGGGTGACGAGGAGCCGTTCGGCCGCGTCTCGGCTGCCCTCGACGAGCCGGGTGAAGGCCGCGATCGCGGCGAGCGGCTCGACATCACCCCGGATCGACTCGGCGAGGATCCGGCGCGCGCGGCGGATGGCGTCGAGGACGGCGAGCCCGTCGGCGCCGAGCGCGAGCGCCGCGACGGCCCCCTCCCAGTCGGAGAGCTCCGGCGACGGCTCGCGCGTCGGGTCGCCGAGCTGGATCGCGTGCACGTGGGCGGCGACCGCGGGCAACGTCCTGGCGACGGCCAAGGACCCCTTTGCGGAGGCAGCGTCCGGGTCGCGCGCGATGAGCGGGGTGAGGCGTTCGAGGACGGCATTGACGCCCGCCCGGTCGCCGACACTCGCGCGGTCGAGGCCGCAGAGAAGCCAGAGTCCGGCCGCGTCCGCCGGCGCACGATCACGCGCGAGCTGCTCGGCGGCGGCCATGTCATCGCGGACGTCGAGGTCGCGATACGCGCGGAGCGCGGCGGCCACCTCGTCGACCGAGGGGCGGTCCGGATCGATCGACGGGAGCGCAGGTGGTGGGGGCCGCGACGCATCGGTCACGGGGGCGGGCGCCGGTGACGTCCCGGGCTCGGATGGCGGTTCGGATGGCGGCCCGGGGCCGGGATCGCTCCTCGGTCCGCCGTCGTCGGTCGCGGCCGCGGGCCGGTCGGGGCCGGCGGGCGCGAGGGGCTCGTCGCGCGAGAGGACGGCGAGGACGACGCCCAGCAGGATCGCCGCCGGGACGAGGAGCGCCGCGCCGCCGAGGACGAGCGTTCCGAGCGGGAAGGGGGCCGGCGCGCTCCCGGTCGGCGCTCGCGTCGCGGGGGCGGCGCGCGGCGGAGCGTCCTTCGTCGCCGGCGGGCGCGGAGGCGGCGTCGTCCGCAACGCGACCGGCGTCGCCCCGGCTCCGAGGCGCTCGAGCACCTCGCCGGCCGATCCGGGGCGTCGATCGGGGTCGCGCTCGATGAGGGCGGCGAGGAGCTCGGCGTCGCCGGCGTCGAGCTGCGGAAGGTGCTCGGCGGTCGTGACGGCGGGTCCGTCGAGGAGGCGGCGGGCGTAGTCGAGCCAGGCCTCGCGCCCGTAGGGCGGGGCGCCGGTCAGCAGCTCGAACCAGATCGCGCCGAGGGCGAAGAGGTCGGCGCGGTGGTCGACGTTTCTTCCCCGGACCTGCTCGGGCGCCATGTAGCCGGCCGTGCCGACGGAGGTCCCCTCGAGGGTCAGCCGCCCGGCGTCGGACTCCTCGACGGGGCGAACGAGGTCGAAGTCGGCCAGCTGCGGCTCACCCTCGGTGGGGCAGAGGACGTTCTCGGGCTTCACGTCGCGATGGAAGACGCCCCGCTCGTGGAGGTAGGCGAGGGCGCGGGCGATCGCGCCCACGACCCGGCGCGTCTCCTCGGGCGGCAGCGGGGCGCGGGCGGCGATGACGTCGCGAAGGTCGGAGCCGTCGACGAGCTCCTGGACGATGAACGGGCGGTCGCCGAGGAAGCCCGCGTCGAGGACGTGGACGAGGTTGCCGTGGCTCAGCTTCGCCGCGAGGCGCGAGCCGCGGAGGAAGCGCTCGCGTCCGGCCTCGCTCCCGCCCTCGTGGAGCGTGAGGAGCTTGAGGGCGCCTTCCCGGCCGAGGCGGACGTGGCTCGCGGCGTAGACCGTCCCCATCCCTCCGCGCCCGAGAGGGCGGAGGACGCGCCACGAGCCGACCGAGCGCCCGACGAGGTCCTCCTCGCCGACGAGCGCCCGGCGGAGATCGCCGAGGTCCTTGGACATGGCCGATGCCCGTATGGTCGCGGCTCGGACCGATCGTCACAAGTCGGGGAGGCGCCCGGACCAATGAGAAGCGCGCCCGACCGACGGTCGGGCGCGCAGGAGAGGACGGCGTCTCGCGGGCGAGCGGGGGCGGCGACCTAGTCCTCCTCGTCGTCCGTCTTGTACTGCGCCATCACGTCCTTGGCGACGTGCTGGGGGACGGCCTCGTAATGGCTGAACTCGACCAGGTACGAGCCCTCGCCGGCGGTGATCGACTTGAGCTCGGTGCTGTAGGTCTGGAGCTCCTTGAGGGGCGCCTCGGCGGTGACGATGCAGTAGCCGCCCTCCTGCTCGGTGTTCTGGATCCGGGCGCGGCGGCTGTTGAGGTCGGACATGATCGCGCCCATGTAGTCGTTGGGCGCGTTGATCTCCGCCTTGACGACCGGCTCGAGGAGCTGCGGCTTGGCGTCGAGGAAGGCCTGCTTGAACGCGCCTCGGCCCGCCTTCTGGAAGGCGACGTCCTTGCTGTCGACCGGGTGATGCTTGCCGTCGTAGACATCGACGCAGACGTCGACGATCTCGCAGCCGGCGAGGAGCCCGCGGCCGAGGGTCTGGCGGATGCCCTTCTCGATGCTCGAGATGAACTGGTGCGGGATGTTGCCGCCGACGACCGAGCTCTTGAACTGGAAGCCGGCGCCGCGCTCGACGGGGGAGACGCGGAGGTGGACCTCGCCGAACTCGCCGGCGCCGCCGGTCTGCTTCTTGTGGCGGTACTTGGCGTCGCCGTTGCCGCCGATCGTCTCCCGGTAGGGGATCTTCGGCAGCTTGGTGTCGACCTCGACGCCGCTGCGGGCCTTGAGGCGCGCGAGCGTCGTCTCGAGGTGGAGCGTCGACATCCCGTGGACGACCATCTCGGAGGTCTGGGCGTCGCGGGTGATCTTGAAGGTGCGGTCCTCATCGGCGAGGCGGTTCAGCGCGCCGGAGATCTTCTGCTCGTCGCCGCGGGTCTTGGGCTCGACGGCGAGGCTGACCATGGGGACGGGGAGCTCGACGGCGCGGAGCTGCACCGGGGCGCTGCTCGCCCCGACGAGCGAGTCACCGATCTCGAGGCTCTCGATCTTGGTGACGGCGATGATCTCGCCGGTGACGGCCGACTCGACCTCCTTCAGCTCCTTGCCGTGGGGGCGGAAGATGTGGCCGAGCTTCTCGGTCTTCTCCTTGTGGACGTTCTTGATCGAGTCGCCGGCCTTGATGCCGCCGGCGAGGATCCGGAAGACGCCCATCCGGCCGAACGGGGTCCAGACCGACTTGAAGACGCGCGCGACGAAGCTGCCGCCGAAGTCGATGTCGGACCACTCGGGCTCGTCGCCGAGCGGGGCGCTCTGCCGCTTCTCGTCGACGGGGCTCGGGCCGAAGTCGCGGATCGCGTCGAGGAGCTCGGTGATGCCGACCTCGGCGTCGGACGCGAGCGGGATCACGGGGACGACGGTGCGGGCGAGGACGGCCTTGCGGAAGGCGGCCTTGATCTCGTCCGCGGAGATCGCCTCGCCCTCGAGGTAGCGCATCGTGAGCTCCTCGTCGATCTCGACGACGCTCTCGGTGAGCTTCTCGGCGGCGGCCTTGGCGGCGTCGTCGGTCTCGTTGCCGAGGACGGGCTCGAGGCTCTTGAAGTTGGCGCCGCCCGCCTTGGCGATGTGAAGGGGGAGGCAGTTCGCGCCGAGGATGCTCTGGACCTGGCCGAGCGTCTTCTCGAAGTCGGCGTGCTCGCCGTCCATGCGAGTGACGACGACGAAGCACGGGATCCGGAACTTCTCGGCGGCGGCCCACATCCGGCGGGTGTTGACCTTGACGCCGGAGTTCGCGTCGACGCAGATCAGGGCGAGGTCGCACGCGCCGAGGGCGTTGAGCGAGTCGGAGACGAAGTCCGCCATGCCGGGCGTGTCGATGATGTTGTACTCGGTGCCGTTCCAGTTGGCGCTCGCGATGGCGGAGTTGATGGAGCACTGGCGCTCCTTCTCGTCCGGCTCGCTGTCGAAGAGCGAGCTGCCGTCCATCACGTTGCCGGGGCGGGTCGTCACCTTGGCGGTGAAGAGGATCCGCTCGGCGAGCGTGGTCTTGCCCGCACCGGAGTGGCCGAACAATGCAATGTTGCGGATGTCTGTCGTCTCGTACTTGGCCATGGTGCCTCCGGCCGGCGCGCGAGGGGCGCCGTGCGAACCAAATCGAACGAGCCAACCGAGGCCCCGAACCGGAAGGGACCGAGGGCGGAATCGGCGCGGATTATAGGCAAGAAGAAGAAGCCTTTCAATCGAGCCGAACCGAGCCCGCGAAGGGGCTTACGGCCGTAAACCCCCAGGGGAGGGGGCTTGATGTCGGCCCCGGGCGGACTACAATACCCTCCGACACGCGCCCGTAGCTCAGCTGGATAGAGCGACTGCCTCCGGAGCAGTAGGTCGGGAGTTCGAATCTCTCCGGGCGTATCGAGCCGTATCGCCTGGCTCCACGAATGTTAGCGCCCCGTCGCCCTCGCGGTGACGGGGCGTCTTTCGTTCCGGGGGCTCGGCGCACGATCGCGCACGATCGCCGCGCCGGGCTCCCGCTCACGGCGGCTCCTCCTCCGCGACGATCCGGGTTCCGATCAGGTGGGCGTAGTGCGCCGGCGGGCCGTCGCGGCTCGCCGAGCGGACCTGGCTGATGTTGGCGTGAAACGACCCTCCGCGCAGGGCGACGTC
>JAJDCQ010000223.1 GCA_029260755.1 Planctomycetota bacterium
GGCTTACGACCGTGATCGTCTGGAAGCTCCCCTGTGGACCGACGGGGTCTGGACTCGGTTGTTCGATTTAGCCTCGCTATTGCGAACATCCGAGACCTGACCCCTTCTCGTGAACCTGTTCCGGACGCACGCGACGGCATGGACTTGGGAGGCGGCAACTGCAATCCGCGTGAATCCGCGTCATCCGCGGTTCCCTTTCGTCGATGCCGAGAGAAACCGAACCGCGGACCAGGCGAACTCGTTCCGACGGCGCTCAGCCGTTGTCCATGCCTTCGGCGTTCCCATCAAGGGATCAACACCAGCTTGCCCACCGTCTCCCCGCTCTCCAGGTCCGCGTGCGCCCGCGCCACCTCGGCGAGCGGGTAGGTCGTCACCTTCGCCGGTCGGATCGCGCCGCGTTCCGCTCGCGCCAGCAGGTCGGCCATCCCTTCGGCGAGAATCGTCGTCTCGTGGAAGAGGAACGACAGGTTGAAGGCGAGGACGCTCTTGTTGTTCGTGACCATGTCGAGCGGGTGGAACGCCGGGGTGCGGAGCCACTCGCGGGCGAGCTTGATCCAGCTCGGGCGCGCTCGTCCTCGCGGGAGCATCGACGCGAAGCCGTAGGTGACGAGCCGCCCTCCGGCGGCGAGGTTCCGGTAGCCGTCGCCGAGGGTCGAGGCTCCGTTCGCGTCCAGGATGAGGTCGCACCCGTCCTTCGCGTGGCGCGCGACCGCGGGCCAGAGCGCCTCGGCGCTCTTGTCGATCACCGCGTCGGCGCCGAGCGCGCGCACCGGCTCGACCTTGTGCCCCGCGCCGACGACGCCGATCACGCGGCAGCCGTGGTCCTTCAGTAACTGAACGAGCGCGCCGCCGACGCCGCCGGCGGCCGAGTGGACGAGCGCGGTGCGGGCGGGTCGGGGATGGGCCAGCTCGAAGAGGGCGTACCAGGCGGTCAGGAAGACGGCCGGGAAGCCGGCCGCCTCCTCGGCGCTCCAGCCATCGGGTCGCGCGAAGACCTGGTGCCGCGGTACGACGATCCGGCTCGCGTAGCCGCCGAACCGGGTGATGGCGATGACGTCCTCGCCGACCCGGAGGTCATCGACGTCCGCGCCGACCGCGGCGACCGGTCCGGCGACCTCGAAGCCCGGGGTGATCGGCCAGCCGACGTACCTCTTGGCGCTCTCGTAGAGCCCCATCCGGACGGCGAGGTCGGCGTAGTTGATCCCGGCGGCGGCGACGTCGACGGCGACCTCGCCGGGGCCGGGCTCGGGATCGGGGTGCTCCTCCAGCTCGAGCCGGTCGTGGCCGCCCGCGCGGTGAATCGCGATCTTTCTCACGGCGCCGACGATAGGCGCACCGCGTCAGGAGATCAACGCCGACGCGCGGAACCATCCCCCCCGGTCGCGTGTCTCAGATGGTCGCGCGAGCTACGATGATCCCGGAGAGCCAGCCCCGATGACCGACAGACCCCCGATGACCGGCGACGCCGACGGGCCCACCGGCGACCGTCCGTCGCTCGGTCGCCGTCACTTCCTCAAGATCCTCGCCGGCGTCCCGATCGCGATCGGGCTGCCCGCGGCCTACTGGCTGCGCGCCGGCGCCGACGACGACGGAGACGGCGGCGCAGGAGCGGGCTCCGGATCGGGCGGCGACATCGGGCGCGCCGTGCAGAGCGCGCGCCGCCTCGGTCGGGTGGCCGTCCTCGTCGCCGTTCCGGTCGCGAAGGCGGGCTGCGACCCGACGATCATCGCCCTGCGGGAGACGATCGCGCGCACCCTGACCGAGCTCGCCGAGAGCCCCGACCAGGAGACCCAGCTGGCCCTCGGCCAGGCGCTCGTCGTCGCCGCGCCGTCGGGCCAGCTCGAGGCCGCCCTGCCGAGCCTCCTCGAGCTCACCCCGAGCCGCGAGCCGCCGGTCGCCGAAGGCGTCTACGTCATCGACCTGGCTGCTCCGGAGGCCCGCGCTCGCAAGCTCGACGACGTCGACTTCGCGACGAACGCTCCCGACCTCTCGACGCGCCTCGCCCGCCACGTTCGCGACGCCGTCTTCGGCCCCGAGCGCCGCCGCCTGCGCGAGCGAGCCGCCGCCGAGCTCGCCGCCCTCCCGGACGCCACTCGCCGTGAGGTCGAGGACGCCCTCGCGCGCCTCGGCGGCGCGGACGAGGCCGACCGCGAGGCCGCCAGCGCCGCGCTCGCCGCGCACCGCGAGAAGCTCCGGGCCGCGTTCGCCGTCCGCACCCTCGACGAGGCGCTGCCGGCGCCCGTCCGCGCGCGCTGCGGGCTCCTCGCCCGGCCGGACGGGCGGATCGAGCCGCTCGGGACCGAGTGGGTCCACCCCGCGGCGCCCGACGTCGAGATCGACCCCTGCCCGCCGTGCGGGATGGCGGTGCTGGCGCCGCGCGAGAAGGACTACCTCAAGCTGATCGCCGGCCAGGGCGGAGGGAGCAAGGCCCCGTGACCAGGCCGAACGAGCCCGGCCTCCCGCGCCGCGACCTCCTCAAGATCCTCGCCGGCGTCCCGCTCGCCCTCGGCCTGCCGGCCGACTGGCGGGTGGCGTTCGGTGACGACGGCGCCGACGAGCCGCTGACCCGCCACCGCGACGCCCCCGGCAACCTGCCCGGCTGCGCGGGGCCCGAGGATCCGACCGCCGCCGCCCGCATCGGCGAGCAGGCAACGGCGGAGACCGTCCGCGCCACCCTCGCGCGCGCCCGACGCGAGGAGCGGCCGCTGCTGCTGATCGGCGTCCCCGCGGGCGGCCACGGCGAGCCGGGCTGGGAGAGCCGGAAGCGCCTGGCGCGCAACCTGGCCGACCTGCTCGGCGAGGACGCCCTGACGACGCGCGTCGTGCTGGCGCAGATCGTGATCGTCGTCGCCGGCGACGCGGAGATCCGCGCGGCGCTCGACCACGCCGACGGCCCCGCCGCGAGCCCCGACGAGGTCGCGAGCTGGCTCGCCGACGGCGCGAGTGACCCGCGCCGGATCGACGCGACCGACGCCACCCTCGGCGCCGATGCTACGGCCGCGGCCGCCTTCGTCGGCGTCCTCTCCGACCGCCTCGTCGGCGAGGGCGAGGCGACCGACCACCTCGCCCGCCGGAGCGCGGGCGAGCTCGCCCGGCTCGACGCCGCGACCCGCGAGCGCGTCGAGCGCGCACTCGCCGCGCTCGCCGACCCGGTCTTCGGCGTCCGAGAGACGGCGAGCGACATCGTGGACGAGCTCCGCGACTGCATCGTCGCGACCCTCGCGCTGCGGGCGCTGACCGACGCGGACCCCGAGGTGCGCGCCCGATGCGCCGAGACGCTTCGGCCGGCCCGCCGACCGATGCCGATCGGGACCGAGTGGCGCGAGTTCCGTCCGTCCTGCGGCAGGAGCGACCCCTACGAGGCGAACGTCCCCATGCCCTGCGGGCGTGCCCTCCCGACCAACGAGGGGACCCCCTTCCTCTGGCTCCTCGCCGAGAGGTAGCCGACGCCGCGCCGGGAGCGAACGACTCGGAACCCGCGCCCCCCGAGCCGGGTCCAATCTCCTGGCGAGGAGGCCGGAGACCGAACATGACCCTCAAGAACAGTAACTCCCTTCCCCGGCGCCACTTCCTGAAGGTCCTGGCGGGCGTCCCGCTCGCCTTCGGCCTCCCGGCCGTCGTCGGCCGCGCCTTCGCCGGCGACGAGGCGGCCGGCTGCGAGGCCGAGCCGCCGATCCCGGTCGGCGGGAAGGCGACGCCCGAGTCGGTCCGGCAGGTCATCGACCTCGCCGCCGACCGCCAGCGCCCCGTCCTGGCGATCGCGACGCCACCCGCGAGCCGCGATCCCGACGCCTACGCCCGGCGCCAGCGGACCGCCCGCCGCCTCGCCGCGCTCCTCGGCACCGACGACGTCGAGCTCCAGCTCATCCTCGCGCAGCTCGTGATCGTCGTCGCGCCGCTCGACGTCCTCGAAGAGGCCGGCGCCGCCCGGGCCGAGCCCCGCCCGGTCGGCCACGCCGGCTCCCCGATTCACCTCATCGGCGCCCCCGGAGACACGACCGGACGCGGCACCAGCCTCGATCCGAGCCAGCCCCGCCGGATCGCCGCCGCCCTCGACGCCGACGACGACGCCGCCGCGGCGCTGCCGGGCGCCCTTCGCGCCGCCCTCTTCGGTCCCGAGCTCTCCATCCTGCGGCGCCGCGCGGATGCCGAGATGCACCGCGCCCGCGCCCCCAAGGAGGTCCGGAGTCACCTCGCGAACCTCGGCGCCGACTCGTTCGAGACCCGCGAGGCGGCGTCGAAGGCGCTCGCCGACCGGCGGGACGACCTCCTCGCCACCCTCGCCCTTCTCGCGATGACCTCGCCCGACGCCGAGGTGCGCATCCGCGCCGGCCATCTCGCCCGATCGAGCGACCGGATCACGCCGATCGGCGCCGCCTGGGGCGAGTTCCACGGCGGCTGCGGCCGGATGCAGCCCTACGCGGAGGAGCAGATCTCGATCCGCTGCGGCCGCGGCCGGATCAGCCAGCCGGCGCGCATCTACCTCCGCCTCCTCGGCCCGTGACCGCGCGCCCTCGCGTCGGCATCTCGCTCCACTCCGACCTCGAGTTCCTCGAGCACGCCGCTCCGATGATCGAGCGGGCGGAGGTCCTCGAGGTGACGCCCGAGACGCTGTGGCGACCGACCGACGACGGCGCGGGCATCCGCGAGAACGACTACCACGCCCGCTTCGCCGACCTCCAGCAGCGGCGCGGGATCCCGTTCGTCGCGCACGGCGTCGAGCTCTCGCCCGGCTCGGTCGAAGGCGGCAACGTCACGAGCCGCACCGGGCGATGGCTCGACCAGATCCGGCGCGACCACGAGACGTTCCACTTCGAGTGGTACACCGAGCACCTCGGCTACAGCGCGGTCGGCGACCTCCACTGCGCGCTGCCCCTGCCGCTCCCGTTCGCGGTCGAGGCGGTCGACGCGTGCCGCGACCGCCTGGCCCTCGTCCGCGAGATCGTCCCGAAGGTCGGATTCGAGAACTCGGCGAACTACGCGTTTCTCGGCTCGGTGGAACACGAGCCGATCTTCCTGAACGCGGTCGCCGGCGACGATCTCCACATCCTCCTCGACCTGCACAACGTCTACACCGAGTGCGTCAACGAGGGAATCGACCCGATCGCCTACGTCGACGCGATTGCGCTCGACCGGGTCATCGAGATCCACCTCGCCGGCGGGTCGATGAGCGAGGCCGCCTGGCTCCGCACCGCCCGGACCTTCCGCCTCGACAGTCACGACGGTCCGGTGCCCGACCCCGTCTGGCAGCTCTTCGAGCACGTCCTGCCGCGCTGCCGAAACCTCGGCGCGGTGATCGTCGAGCGGATGACCGGCACCCTCGACCCCGAGCGCGCCCGCGGCTACGAGGCCGAGCTCGAGCGTGCGATCGCGACGGTGGAGGCCGCCTTCGCCGACGGCCCGCCGGCCGCGCCCGCGCCGCCCACGCCGCCGGGGCGGACCGTTCCGCCGCTCGCGGGCGGGGATCTCCGGGAGGTCGAGGAGGCCTTCATGGCCCTGGCGACGTCCGATCAGGCGCGGGCCGACCTCGAGCGGTTCCGCGAGGAGCGTCCCGAGCTCCAGTCCGTGCTGGGCGCGATCGACGGCGACGCCCTCGAGCTGACGAGCCTGCTCGTCCGGAAGCTCCGGTTCGAACGACTCCTCCAGGGGAGCCGTGAGGCCGGCTTCTGGTTCTCCGAGCGCCCCGAGGAGTTCGCGAAGGTGTTCGGCGACTACTGCCGTCGGGTCGCCCCGACGGCCGTCTTTCCGTCCGAGGAGGCCGCCCTTTTCGAGGAGTGGGCCGCCTCGGGACTGCTGGGAGAAGAGAAGCGATGACCCTCGACCGACGCGACTTCCTGAAGGTGCTCGCCGGCGTGCCGATCCTGATCGGCCTGCCCGGCGGCTCGCTCCTCGCCGCGCCCCAAGACGGCGCCGGAGCCGGAGCCGGGGACGGCGCGCGCGGAGAGGGCGCCGACCCCGTCGCCGCCGCCCTGGCCACCGCCCGCCGCCTCGGACGCCACGTCCTCCTGATCACCGTCCCCGGCGGCCAGGACTTCGGCCACGGCTACGCCCGCCGCCAGCGGACCGCCCGCCGGCTGGCCGGCGTCCTCGAGCGCAAGGACCTCGAGACGCGGCTGCTCCTCGCCCAGCTCACGATGATCGTCGCGCCGCCCGAGGCGTTCGTCCGCGCCGACCCGCGCCTCGCGGACGCGGTCGCGCCGCGGCTCGAGGCGGCGCTCCGGGAGAAGCTCGACGAGAAGACGCGCGCGCAGATGCTCGAGGCCGGCGTCGCCGCGGAGAGCGCGATCGCGCTGGTGGCGCCCGGCGCCGCGCCCGACGAAGCCGGCGCGATCGAGCGCCTCGACGCGGTCCTCGACGGCGCCGTCGAGGACGTCGACGCCCTCCTCGAGACGCTCCGCGCGCGCCTCTTCGGCGATGGCAAGGAGCGCCTCCGCGCGACCCGCGACGCCGAGCTCGCCCGCCTCGCCGCCGGCGACCGCCGACAGGTCGACGCGGCGCTCGCCGCCCTCGGAGCGTCGGAGTTCGGGGCCCGAGAGAAGGCGAGTGCGTTCCTCACCGAGCGGCGACCCGAGCTCGCCGCGACCCTCGCCTGGCAGGCGCTCCACGCCGACGACGCCGAGGTCCGCATCCGCTCCGCCGAGATCGCGGTGCTCGAGGAGCGCCCCGTCCCGCTCGGCACCCGCTGGGGCGAGTTCCACGGCGGCTGCGGCCAGACCGACCCCTACGAGGAGAGCCCGGCGATGGTCGGCTGCGGCATGGCGCGGCTGCCCGACGGGCCCAAGATCTACCTCCAGATCCTCGCGATGAACGGAAAGTAGGCACCGATGACGCCGCTCTCCCGCCGGGACGCCCTCCGCATCCTCGCCGGCGTCCCCCTCGTCCTCGGTCTCGGCCCGGCCGCCGCGTTCGCGGGCGACGGGCCCGCCTCCGAGGGAGGTGCCGACGGAGCCTCCGGACCCGACGGGCCGGACGGCATCGCCGCGGTCCTCGCCGCGGCGTCCGCCGCCGCGCGGCCGGCCGTGATCGTCTCGGTCCCGCGCCTCGCCGGCGATCGCTACACCTCCGGACAGACGCCCGAGTACGCCCGGCGCCAGCGCACGGCGCGCCGCCTCGCCGACCTCCTCGCCGACCGGGACGTGAGGCGGCGGCTCGTCCTCGCGCAGGTCGTGGTCGTCGTCGCGGCGGAGGACGACCTCGCCGCGGTCGCCCTCCTCACCAGGCATCGCGACGCGGGGCTCCTCCTCGTCACGCCCGCCGACGACCCGAAGGCGGCCAGCAAGGTCGAGCCGCTCGAGCCTCGCTTCGACGGCGACCAGGAGCTCGCCGGCGACCGCCTCGCGCAGCTCCTCGACGAGCGGTTCGTCGGCGCCGACCTCGCCCCGCTCCGAGCCCGAGCGCGGACCCAGCTCGCGCGCCTCGCGCCCGATGAGCGCGAGCGCGTGACCGACGCCCTCGCCCACCTCGGCTCCGACGACTTCGAGGCTCGGGAGCGCGCCGAGGCGCTCCTGACCGAGCGCCGCGACGTCGTGATCGCCGCGGTCGCCCTCCGCGCGCTGACCGACGAGGACGCCGAGGTCCGCGCCCGCACCCTCCGCGTCGCCACCGAGCCGGCGCGGCTGCGTCCCGTCGGGGCGGCCTGGCGCGAGCACCACGACTCGGGCTGCGGCGACCTCGATCCCTACGCGGAGCAGGTCCTGATGGTGAAGTGCGGGATGGCGCGCGTGCCGGACGGGCCGCGGCTCTACCTCCACCTGACGGCCGGCGAGCCGAGCTGAGTCGAGCTGAGTCGAGCTGAGTCGAGCTCAGCCGCGCCCGCCATCGGGACGCGACGCCGATGCGTGCTCATCGCCGGCCTCGGCGCCCTCCGCCGTCTCGACGGGGGCGGCCGGCACGAAGACCGGCTCGTCCCAGCGCAGGCTGAGCCGGGCGATCCCCTCGAGCGCGGGGCTCCGCGCGAGGACCGCCTCGAGGTCCGCAATCTTCGCGGCGGTCGGCCGACCGAGCTCCGCGCAGCAGCTCGCCCGGCCCCACTCGATCCGGACGCCGCGCTCGGTCACCAGCACGACCTCGCTCTCGCCGGGAACGCCGACCCCGTCGAGGTTCCCGATGTCGATCTCGGCCAGCCGAAGGCGATCGAGGAGGCCGACCTCGCGCAGCTCCCGCGAGACGGTCAGGACGTGCTCGAGCGCCCGCTCGCGCACGCTCGTCCCCTGCCCTCGCCCGGGTCCGAACGCGGCGCCGGGGGAGCCGACCACCCGCGGAAGGGCGAGCGCGGCGCTGTCAGCCTCGTCGCCGCTCGCGTCGGGACCCACGTCGCCCGGAACGCTCCAGCGGTAGCGGTCGCCCGGGAGCGGGTGACCGGTCTCATCGAGGAGGAAGTCCCGACCCGCGAACGGCACGACGAGGGCGGGGCGACGCACCCGGAGCCGGAGCCGGACGGCGGCCGGCCAGTCGGCCCGGACCTCGTCGAGCGACTTCACCCACGGCAGCGTCCGGATCGCGACGGCCACCCGCGGAACCCGCTCGGGATCCCAGAGCGAGGCCGGCTCGCCCTGCGCCCCGGCCCGACCGAGCACCCCGCCGAGATCGGCGGTCGCCCGTTCCGAGAGCCAGGGCGGGAGCTCGCCGAGCTCGAGCCGGACCTGGCCGGGTCGCAGCTCCGGCCATCCCTGGACGACGCCGCGGACCGAGAGGCTCGCGATCCCGAACGCGATGAGGACGCACGCCGAGAGGATCCCTCGCCGGGTCGCGTCGTGACGGCCGGCGGTCGCCCCGAAGCCGACGAGGGTGCGCGCCCCCGAGACGATCCCGGCGATCACCGCCCGGTCGGCGGCGATGAAGCCGCGCCAGGCGGCTGCTCCGGCGCGGCGGGCGGTCCCCGCCTCGTCGCGGCCCTTGGGCGCTCGTCTCTTGCTCGTGCGTCTCGTGGCGCGGGCCATGGTGCTCGGCGCGTCTCCCGGAGTCGTCGGTGGCTTCGGCTAGGCGATCTCGGCAAACGGCATCCCGTAGGTGCCGCTGGGAGTCTGCCAGCTCCCCGAGGCCGTCCGGTGCCAGGCCGCCGAGCCGTGAAGGCGCATCTCGCTCCGCGCCATGTGGACCAGGCGCTCGCAGAGGGCGTCGAAGCCGAGCCCGACCGCGCTCGCGGCCTTCGGCAGCAGGCTCGTCTCGGTGAAGCCCGGCAGGGTGTTCACCTCGAGGACGTAGGGCCGGCCCTGGGCGTCGAGGCGAATGTCGACCCGGCTCAGGTGCTGGCATCCCAGCAGCTCGTGCGAGGAGCGGGCGAGCTCCCGGACCGCCGCGGCCGTGGCCGCCGGGAGGACCGGGTCGATGAGGTACTCGGTCCCCGCGTCGCTGACGTACTTCGCCTCGTAGTCGAAGAACTCGTTCTTCGGCTGGAGCTCCACGATCGGGAGCGCCTCGTCGCCGAGGACCCCGACGGTCAGCTCCCGGCCGTCGAGGTATTCCTCGATGAGCAGCCCCTCATCGAACTCGGCCGACTCCTCGAGCACCGCGGGCAGGTCGTCCTCGCTGCGGACGATGCGCACGCCGATGCTGCTGCCCTCGCGCCGAGGCTTGCAGACGACCGGCCATCCGAGGTGGGCGCGCTTGCACTGGCGCACGACGGCGGCCGGCCGCCAGGGGTAGTCGATCAGGATGCCTCGGGGGACGGGGATGCCCCGGCTGCGAAGGATCATCTTGCTGACGGCCTTGTCGAGACACAGCGCGCTCGCCCGCGACCCGCTCCCGGTGAACGGGACGCCGCACCGCTCGAGGACGCGCTGCATCCGGCCGCCCTCGCCGAAGCCGCCGTGGAGCGCGAGGAACGCCGCGTCGACCTCGAGGATCCGCTCCCGCCAAGGCCCCTCGGGGGCCAGGACGTCGATCGGCACGGCCTCGTGGCCGCGTCGCTCGAGGGCGGCGGCGATCGCGGCGCCGCTCTTCAAGCTGACCTCGCGCTCTCGCGAGAACCCACCGAGGAGGACCCCGACCTTCAGACGACTCATTGCTCACGCTCCCGGAACCAGCCCCGGGCCCGACGAAGGGGTCGGGCCTCATCCCCCCTTCGGCTTTTCGACCATGGGACTTTGGACGGACCTTCGAGAAGCACGGAGCCGAGACCCGGCCCCGGTTTGCGTGGACCTGGCCGGGGCGATTATCCTCCGGGCTCGCCATCCAGAGGAGGATCCCCCATGGCCGTCGACACCGAGAAGTACGAGCACTCCGGCGGGCTCGGCCTCGCCCCGATCGTCGTGCCCGTCGTCGGGCTCGTGAGCGCCGCGATCGTCGCCACGGCCTACTCGTTCGCGAACGTGTTCAACCCGTGCATCAGCATCGTCTCGTTCCTCCTCCTGATCGTGCCGGTCCTCGGCGTCGGCTTCCCGATGGCCTGGGCCGGAAAGGCGTCGGGCTGCCGCAATCCCGCCTTCCTCGCGCTCGCCGGCTTCGGGATGAGCTTCGTCACCCTCTACTTCGCCTGGGCCGCGTTCTTCGCCGCCCTCGCCGCGCGCGACGACATCGACGTCGGCCTCTTCGACATCCTGATCAACCCCGTCGGCATGTGGGAGCGCGCGGGCGGCGTGGCCGAGAACGGCTGGTACACCCTCGGGTCGGGCGACTCGGCGACGGGTCCGAGCGGGATCCTCCTCTGGATCCTCTGGGTCATCGAGGCGCTCATCTTCATGATCGGGATCCCCCTCGTGGCGATGACCGGGATCCTCGAAGAGGTCTACTGCGAGCGCTGTGGCGTCTGGTGCAAGACGGCCGAGACGATCGCCCTCGGCGTCCCGATCGCCGACGGCGAGCTCGACGAGGCGGCCGTCGAGCGCATCACCGAGGGGGACGTCGCCACCCTCGAGGCGCTCGACCGCGTCTCGGTCGGATCGATCTTCCACCTCGAGCTCGAGCTCAAGGAGTGCCTGAGCTGCCACGAGACGGCGACCTACCGGGTCCAGACCGTCGAGACCAAGACCGACTCGGACGGCGACACCTCGACCGACAAGAACGACCTCACCGGCTGGCTCTTCGCGACCTCGGACGACGTCCATCGCCTCGAGTCGCTCGGGCGCAAGCCCATCATCAAGGAGTCCGAGCGGCTGGCGAAGCTCGCCGCCGAGCAGATCGAGAACGAGGGCGGCGACTCGCCGGAGGTCGATGACGACTCTGACGGCGACGACGACGAGGATCTCGAGCGGCGCTGACCGCCGCCGCGGCGCCGGGCGCTCGCTAGAGCTATAGAGCTAGTTCCCGTCCGGAAATGCGAAACACCAACGGGCGTCATCGGTTCCGCCGGTGATGCTCGCCTTCTTCTTGAACGCAGGGCGACGAGACGTTGGAGCGCCGTCCCATGCGAACGCCACCGACGTTCGCCGCTCCCCT